>MHRT01000001.1:0-1961 GCA_001821055.1 Candidatus Taylorbacteria bacterium RIFCSPHIGHO2_12_FULL_45_16
AAGAAATTTAGCCCCGTGAGAACGATCACGAAGGGAAACATTGAAAAGGTTCCGGGCGATAAGCCGGGCGTGTATCGCATTAAGAACGCCGAGGGAGATGTCCTTTACATCGGCAAGGCAAAAGGCGGCCGCTTAGATGACCGGATTGCGGAGCACAAAGGCGAGTTTGAAGGAGGCACGCGGTTTCAGTATAAGACAACACCGAGCAAGGAAGCTGCTGAAAGCCTTGAGCGCAGAGAAATCCGCGAGTACAAACCGCCAAAGAACAAAGACAAATAAACTATGTCCGCGAAGTCAAAAACTTCAGCGAGCATAGAGGATATCAAACGTCTTTATATTCGGGCAGGTGCACATAGCCGGACAAGGAGGCGAAAAGGAAAAGAAACAAGGCACATTGAAGCGTTTCTGTTGCAAACCGCTTTATTGGAAGGAGTGCTTGTGAGTTATGGCTTGAAGTTATTGGATGGTAAAGCTAACTTAAGTGCATTGAGAGGAAAGAGAAGTAAGTGGTACGGCTACGATAATGCAATCAACGACCTTTATTTACTCGGAGCAATTAATACAGAGGAATTCAAAAAGCTTGAGCAATTTAAGGCGAAGCGGAATGAATATATCCATAATTTATTATCAGAAGATACTGAAGTGGTCGAGAGTAAGGTACTACGCATTTACAAAGAATATGACAGTTTAGTTTGGGATATGATCCAAAGATTAGAGAAAAAGGTCGGAAAAATTACCAAACCATCAACTTAAAATCATGCTTGCTAAATTCATTCAAGAACAACGCAAAAAACGTAATCTGTCGCAGGAGTTTTTGGCGTCCACGCTTAAAATTTCCCGCCCAACTTATATGCAGATTGAACAAGGTGAGCGAGACTTAACAATTACTGAAGCCAAAAAACTGGCGGAGGTTTTCGATATTTCATTTGAGGGTTTTTTAGAGGGTAGAGAAGATACGAAAACAATTGTAAAGATTGAGGGGAAAAAGAAGCAAAAGCGAGAAGCTGGGGAAGAAATTCGCATCAGCATCCCTCAACAAAAAGCAGATAAGTTTCGTCAGGTTTTGCTTTATATTTTGAAAAAAGTTGGCGGGAAGCCAAACATTGGCATGACGGTATTGTATAAACTACTCTACTTTATTGATTTTGATTACTACGAAAAATACGAAGATCAACTGATGGGCTTGGTGTACCTTAAAAATCACCGAGGGCCTACTCCACTTTTATTTGAAGACCTAATCGGCGATATGGTGAAAAACGGCGAAGTGGAGATTATTAAAAGTAAGTTTTATCAGTACCCACAAACTAAATATTTGGTAAATCCCGAAGTTGAGCCGGATCTAAGTATCTTGAACGGAAAAGAACAGGAACACATTGATTGGGAGTTGCAGCGACTTTCTGATTTAACAGCAACCCAGCTATCCAATTTATCACATAAAGATGTGCCGTGGATAAGCGCAGAGAACAGCAAGCCGCTTGACTACGAATCGGTTTTCTACCGTACGTCCGAAACATCAGTACGCGAATATGGCAACACCGACGAAGATTGAATATAACGCAACTGATGTCTTTCAAAAAGATCTCAAACGACTCCTCAAGAAGTTCCCAACGCTTGAGGAAGATTTAGAAACCGCCAAGCGCAGCGCGATAGAACTCTATCATCTTAAAAACACGAATAATAGAAGTGTTTTTCCAATTCCCGATTTTTGTAACGAAACCATACTAGTTTGCAAAATCAAGAAGTTTGCCTGCAAGGCTCTCAAGGGCCGAGGATCAGCAAGCGGTATTCGTGTTATTTATGCATACCATGTTGCTATATCAAAAGTTGAGTTTATCGAAATTTATTTTAAGGGTGAAAAGGAAAATGAGGACCGCGAACGAATTAAAAAATATTTAAAAAATCAATAATGTCTCTCGGCCATGCGGCCTTGAGCTTAATTATTTTAAGGGGAGGAATTCCGG
>MHRT01000001.1:1992-126805 GCA_001821055.1 Candidatus Taylorbacteria bacterium RIFCSPHIGHO2_12_FULL_45_16
AGCCAATCCGCCGAAGGCGGATATTGTGGGAAACAGCACAAGCGTGGAATGGGGGCGTAGCGGAGTGAAGTCGGGGTAAGAAATTGGGAGCGTCAAAGTCAGGAAAGCCTCATGGTGATTGGCTAAATTGTCCTAGCTACCCCTTCAAGCCGCGACCAAGCGAGTGAAGGGGTGCGTGAAGGGGTAAACCGGAGTGAAGTCGGGTTTGTAAATTGAGGGAGGCGAGGTCAGAAAAGCTAGGAATGATGGGCGGTTTCAGCAACGCAGGGTAGTCATTCGGAGGTAGGGCGAATGACTACCTGTATGACTACCCTAGGGGCCGAGATTTCGGGTAGAATGAGTACGCACATCAGCGTATAATCTCACCGCAAAACTCAATAAAATTCGAAGCGGCACACAGGCAAAACAAAATCACCATTCATTAAACTCATGGTGATTTTGTTTTGCCTGATATGGGAAACTATTACATTTGTGGAGCCGACACACCGGCATTTTTTGAAGAAAAACCGAGAATAGCGATCACTAGACCAACGATGAGATAAAAGACGTTGGTTGTCATGTCGGTGACAAATGCGCCGAACAAAACCGTATCTCCTTGGACGAAACCAAGAATGGCAAAGATGACGTATATGATACCAACAGTCTTCAAAGCCATGCCAACGGACGGCTTTGAAGCGACGAGCAACAATACGAGACCAACGATAATGTGAATAATACTGCTCAAATAGTCAGCGGCAACAAAACCGACGGCTGTGTTTGAAAACAAACCCCAGATTCCGACGATAACTAAGATTGCGCCGAGAACAACGGCTGATGTTTTTGCCATAATATTCTATAAAATTACTACTAATTTATAATGTGATGACCATTGCGTATTATACCTCCCCTTTCTCGGTAAATAAATAGCGTAATCCACAGGCTATCAGTCCCCTCGGGAGGAATCGAACCTCCATCAACGGCTTAGAAGTCCGCTGTTCTATCCATTGAACTACGAGGGGGTGCACACAAATTAGCATTATAATGATGGATCCGCCACCCCGCTATATCCTTTTTTTAAGCTCGCATACTCTTCGGCACGTATACTAAAAACCTCTAGGATTTCGGACATCAGTTTGTCATCAAACAGTACTTGACGAGCATTGACATTCGTCGACATCGGATCAGTCAACCGGTTTTGTACTTTGATATATGTCAAGAGGCCGACGCCGATCACCACTCCTCCGAAAATAACGGCACCAATGACCAGCACCGACCAGCCAAGATATGGATCATGTGACGCGCGATGCATAAAAGAATCCTGAGGTCGTCGTGATCTAGGTACCGTCTTGGTATGTTTGAAAAATAATTTCATGTTCATATAATTTAAATCACCCGACGGATAGACGCGGTATCCAGAACAAATGTGACACGCCATTCCCTTTTCACTTCCTTGGCATCAGGAGAATCTCCCGAAAGATCCACGCGAACGCCGCTTACCGATGACTTGTACGGCAATGTTTCCGCCATCTTGAGGACGCGCATAATCGATGCCCAACTGCCGACTGCGTCTACGCGGATACTGATACGTCCGAGTGTGCCAACTGGACTTGTAGCCAAATCATCGGCGACAATACCAGATAATATTACTCTCGCATTTGTCGTATCTCCAAAAGACTCAATTTTTTCAATAAATTCGACCTTTTGATCATCGGCGACGAATAACAAAGGAAGCGCGGCTCTATCCTTGATGGTATCGTTGTACAGAGATGTCAGACCTTGTCTTTGATTTTTGTATACTTGTTCATTCTTGACCGCCTCGCGAGCTACAAGCGCGCGATCAAGCGATACTCCCACAGCATAATGCATATACCCGTAAAGGGCAAAAATAAATATTGTTATTGAGAGCGCAACCATGAGAAGCGCTATGTGACTATGATGATGTTTCATGGCAGTATATGATTAATTTTGATCGCAAATGGCAAATCTCTGCTACGAGCAAAACCTGAAATGGGCAAATCAACCTTGTTTCCCGGGCTCAACGCTTCCAACTGTGTTTTGAACAAAACTAACGCCTCGCGTGTCGGAGCCACCCCTTGCATTACGATTGTCGCAGTACTCGTGGAGACATCGTTCAATACGATTGAAGAAATGCGCACCGAGCCGCGTACGCCGATCATGCGGGCGATAATATCGGACGGACGAACCGTTTTGGTGATTTGGGAAAGAATCATCATTCTGGCCCCATCCACCTGCAGTTCTTTTTGAATGCGTGTTGATTCGTTCGTGTCTTTGCTTTCTTTAAGCGAAGCAATAGTGTCCAATTGCATACGCTCCTCGATATAGACTGAAATAAACACGGGAAAAAGCGAGCCGAGACCGATTAACACAACAACCGATGCTAGAAAAAGCGCGACTATTGCCACATGAATGTGATACACCCGTTTGAATGCGTTTTGTTCTTTAGCTGGAAGAAAGTTATGTCTCATTTCACATATAATTAGAGAGCAAGGCCGGCGGCAATCGCGTATGCAAAAGACTCGGAATGAGTAATGGGCGGAACATAGGTGTTTATATTGAAAGCATTGCGCCAGACATCCGGCAACACGCTATGTGATAATGCTTCCCCACCATGAGTGTGAAGAAGATGTTCGCAGGCTTCCGCTCGTGATCCGACTACCACAATCTCCGATATACCGACATGTATATCGGATCTCGTTAGCCAATATGAATACACTCGATTGATTTCTGTCGTGAGCATATCCGGACTAGTGGCTTTTTCGGACGCGGACAATTCATCGCTTCCCCATCCAATCGTTGACGTAAAACAAACTACTCCTTCCGAAACTATATAGAGACCCGTTTTCTTTTTCATGATATGCACAATAAGACGCGTCCCGGGCTCATAGCGAGGCGTGCAGGCGGCCACAATTGATTTTGGAGTAACCTCAAACGCCACCGGTAATACATCCGCCTGCCGCAACAGCGAAATATACTTCTCCACATAAGTGCGTGGAACCACCGATACGCTCGTGCGCAACACTTCTCCGGAAACAGCTTTGGGCATAAGGTCAAACTGAAATAACGCGTCTGCCGCAGACAAAGGGACATTCTGGTCGAGTTTGAATTCAATGTTCTGCGCGATAGAACTGAAGTTTGCGCTAGGTACCTCGGTCTGAAATAGATAGGCTTTTTCTTCAGGAAGCGAGACTTTGACATATCCGAGAGCGTTCGTGTGTGCGAATGTCCTCAATATTGACACGAATGCCTTTTCATCTTTGATATCCCCACCGTCGATAAGGCCGGGAGACAATTCCTGTGTGGCAAACTTTGAAATAATCAGGCCATTCCATGTTTGATGATATTCAATGCACCGAATGGCATCATCGGAAACATCCAAGCCGGCATGAGGCATGACAAGAAATACTGGGGGTGGAAACAACTTGAAAAATAATGAACTCGGTCTCATGGAAACATTATACCGCACTCTCACGGGCTAATGAAGTTTGCTAATCCACGTCTCGTTTCAGAATTTGAAAGAGTGTCGGAGTGGCAGATAAAAGTATGATGACAATTATTACGGGAATAACATACTTGTCGGGATTTGGGATAAGTTCGCCGAGACCATAACCAAGCCAGAGCATTCCCCAAGTCCAGACGAAGGCGCCAATTATATTAAAAGTGGCGAATGTCCGATATCTCATATTGCCAATCCCAGCTACAATCGGAGCAAAAGTCCGAATTATCGGCATAAAGCGCGCCAAAATAATGGTTTTTTTGCCATGCTTTTCATAAAAATGTTGGGCTCGAGCGATGTGTTTTTTGTTAAAAATAACCGAATCTTCACGGGAAAACAGTGTCGGACCGACTTTTTTGCCAAAAGTGTAACCAAAGCTATCACCTATAACCGCAGCCAAGAATGTCCCGATCAATAAACCAGCCAATGAGACATAACCCTGTGAGGCCAGAAATCCGGCGGTAAACAAGAGCGAGTCTCCGGGGAAAAAGAAACCAAAAAATAATCCAGTTTCAATAAAAATAATCGCGATGACGCCAAGCGTGCCTAGAGTCATGATGAGTGTCTTCGGTTCGAGAAGTGTGTGGAGGAATTCAAGCATGGGGGTGAATAAGACAATCAAGTCTTCGATGATTAATCTCGTGACAAAGTTTGGTTATTGTATCATTGGTCATTTCTTGTCCTGTCCAAATAACTCTGTAGAATTAAAGCCGCCGCGCTAGCGTCACTCATTTCATTTTTTCCCTGAAATCGTTCGGCTTGAACGCTGGTCATAAACTCCAATTCCAAATAAACTGCGAATCCCGCTTTCTCCAGTTTTTTTTTGAATGCATCCGCTTCTGCAAAAATAGCATTGGGCTGTTGTTTATAATTTCGCGACTCCCCTACCACGATTTCCTTGGCCTCATGCTGGCGGGCGATCTCAATAACTTCTTTCAAAGCCACATCACTGTTCTTGACCACCACCACCGGCAAGGCAAATTTGCCTGATTCATCCGAAACTGCCACGCCAATGCGCTTGGTGCCATAGTCTATGCCGAGAATTCTCATGATTCAAGTGTACTCCAAGTTGAAAATAAGGGCAAAATGTGGGAGGATTTCCTAAGTCAATCCTCATTTAATAGTTGTCCTCCAATTTTCAATCAACTTAATGTGTTAACTATTGACAATATAAAGGATGGGTGGCTGAGTGGTCTAAAGCAACAGTCTTGAAAACTGTCGTCCTCGCAAGGGGACCGTGAGTTCGAATCTCACCCCATCCGCATCTGTTTTATATCACCGTTTTTTGGAACCTTAGGGTATTCATAAACAACGTATTTTGTTGTAGAATATCATCATTAATAAATATTAAAATTTTATGCAACCGGAATCACAAAACATTTCATCTACTCCGAGAAAGTTAAATATCGCCGGAGCAGTAAAAGGGTTTTTTGTCGGAATACTTATAGGTTTTATCTCGGGTTTACTAACGGTGTATGTATCGTGGTTTATGTTCTGGTTAACAATAATCATTTTTGCTCTTATCGGGACTATCATTGGCGCAAAATCCAGTACACGAGCAGAAGAGAAAGCCCAATTTATTAGCAACGATGGTTTGACCGGAACACAAAAGACATTGGCTTGGCTATTTAGCATACTGAACCCAGTAATTGCGGGCGCGGTCATGTATTTTATGTGGAGGCATGATTATCCTACCAAGGCAAAACAAGCTAATAATATTTCAATTATTATGTTCTTGATCTGGGTTGTTATCGGAGCGATCGTTTTGTTCTACAAGCCTTAATGAAGATATCGAGAATTAAGTACGTTATCTTTGCATGTGTTGACGCATTCTTCGCCATCCAATTCTTCTCTGAAAGGGCAGCTCAACTGCTTCCTTTTCTGATCCTGCCATTTGTGTTTATATTATTTTTAGCTTTTTTTCAAAATCCTCAATCGTTTATCCATCAATGGAATAGCTGGCTAGCGCAGATAGTGAAATTTGCATTTATTTTGGTTGGTCTTTATATTTTTTATAAAGTAGGACATTTTCCGGTACTCAATGATTTCTTGGTTAAATCATCAGATGTGCCCTATTTACTTAATGTCGGTCGCGTCGAGGGAATAGTTTTTGTCTTTCTTGCCACATTTTCTCAAATTTGCTTTATCATAGGAATAATATTCAACCTGTTAGCTTTTTCATTTCCAAAAAAGTTTGGTGAAAACGTAAGTGACTATCAGATTTCCTTTTTCAAAGCGCTCGTCCCAACAATTATATTCACGGCTGTTTTTACTTTTGGTCTGGCTTATGTCGGTTCGTTATAGCGATAAAAGTCCTCGAATACATGCCTAACTTAAAATGCTAAACTTAAAGCTATTCGGACATCGTCCCAAGCTCCCCGCAAAACTATTATACACAATTTTTCAAATTGTGAGTAAATCATCATGCTATAATATCCTCATGGCAACCGAAGCTCTCATCACTTGGAACGCGCCGGAACATCTCTACACCGAGAAAAACAGCGACTGGTATTGGTCAGTTGGCATTATCACTCTAGCAGTGGCCGCCGTGGCCTTTATTTTTGGCAATGTCATTAGTGGTCTATTCGTCATCGTGGCGGCCGTGGCCCTGGTTTTGCACGCCTCCAGTCCGGCCCAAATCATCACTTACAAAATCAACGACCGTGGCATCATCGCCAACAATGTCCTCTACCCATTTCTGACGCTTGAATCATTTTGGATACCGCACGATGAATTGCCCCCAAAACTCATCATCAAGTCACGCAAGCTCTTTATGCCTTATATCATCATCTATATTGATGGTGTTGACCCCGAACGAGTACGCGAAGTCATGCTGACGTATATCGCCGAGACAATGCATCGAGAACCGTTACTCAAACATGTTCTGGAACGCCTCGGTTTTTGATAACGTTCCAGCAGGTGAACATTTTTAAAAAATTTACCATTTCCGAAAGGAAGTGAATTCCGATAATCACAAGTTAAAGATATTCCAAGATGAAAATCACGAAAATACAGGCACGGGAAATTCTTGATTCCAGGGGAAATCCGACGGTAGAAGTTGATCTAACTCTGATGGACAAAAGTTTCGGCCGAGCATCTGTACCGAGTGGCGCTTCAACCGGCAGTCATGAAGCAATCGAACTACGCGATGGTGGAACCCGTTATGTCGGCAAAGGAGTCCAAAATGCAGTTAACAATATCAATAAGATTATCGCGCAAGCGCTTATTGGGAATGAAAAAGAATTTGATCAACAAAGCCTTGATGAGACGATGATTGCCATTGATGGTACGACGGACAAAGGCAAACTTGGCGCCAACGCGATTTTGGGAGTTTCTCTGGCTTTTGCCCGAGCTTCTGCCGTAAGTTCAAATGAATCTTTGTATATTTATTTCAACAAAATCGCCAAGACAGGCAACACAATACAGTTGCCGGTACCGATGATGAACATTCTTAATGGCGGCAAACACGCCGAAAAATCCACTGACTTCCAGGAATTTATGATTATGCCAGTAGGAATGAATTCCTTTAGTGAAGCTCTGCGAGCCGGAGCCGAAATATTCCAGGCCTTGAAAAAAATCCTTCATGACAAAGGTTTGGCGACAACCGTGGGCGACGAGGGCGGCTTTGCTCCTTCCCTGCCCTCAAATGAAGCGGCTATAGAAATAATTTTGGAAGCTGTGAAGAAAGCAGGATACAATGCGGGTACGGATATTATGTTGGCACTGGATGTGGCGGCTACGGAATTGTATAAGAATGGAAAATACCATCTGGCCCGTGAGAACCGATCGCTGACTTCGGAGGAAATAATCACCTTTTATGTAGATTGGTGCGGTAAATATCCGATTGCTTCCATCGAAGACGGTCTAGCCGAAGATGATTGGGCTGGTTACAAACTTCTAACGGAAAAACTGGGAGATAAAGTACAAATAGTCGGTGACGATTTGTTCGTGACGAATATTGAGAGGCTGACACATGGTATCAAAGAGAAAGTTGGTAACTCTATCCTAATTAAACTCAACCAAATCGGCACGGTCTCGGAAACTATAGACACGATCAATCTAGCCAAGAAAGCTGGATATACCTCGATAATTTCACACCGTTCAGGAGAGACCGAAGATACGACCATCGCTGATTTCGTGGTTGGGACAGGTACTGGACAAATAAAAACAGGGTCGCTTTCAAGAACAGATCGCGTGGCCAAATACAATCAGCTTCTCCGAATTGAGGAGGAGTTGGGGGATAAGGCGGTATATCGAGGAAAGGAGGTGTTTAAGGTGAAGGAAGTGTAAGAATCGATCATTTCAGTGCCCTCAGTAGGAATCGAACCTACATTGCAAGATCCGCAATCTTGCGTCCTATCCATTGAACGATGAGGGCAGAATTACATTAATTTTTTCAGTGCCGCCATCACGCGAGATTTGGTACGTGAGGCGGTATTGGCCTTGAGGTAGTGGGTTTTGACCGCTTTATCAAGCGCCTGATAAATAGTTGGAACAAGCTTGGTAGCTTCGGTCTTATTTTTTGTAGCTACGAGTTTACGGAACTCCTTGAGCTGCTTTTCGATGGCCGACTTGCGGCGGAGATTGAAGACACGCTTGTTTTCGGAAGCGTGGAGAGCTTTGTGAGCTGATGAGGTAATAGGCATAGTCGTTGTATGTAGAGACTAAGTTAACACGACATAGAGAAAAAGTAAACAGTATGAAGTAACTAGTAATTTAGAGGCTGAATAGTGTGATTTTCTAATTACTAGTTACTAATTACTATTTACTATATACTATCTCCATGATCTCCATCCTCCGTGGTCCCATCATCGAAACCGGCAATCATTTTTGCGTCATAGATATTCACGGCATTGGCTACAAAGTCTATGTCACCGAAGATACCCTGCATTCCCTGAAGATCGGCAGTGAGACCACGCTCTGGACCCACCTCGCCGTGCGCGAAGATGCCCTTGATCTCTATGGCTTCCCTTCCCCCAAGGAAAAAAGTTTCTTTGAATTGCTCATAAGTATCTCTGGTATTGGTCCAAAAGGCGCGCTCAATATCTTGTCACTTGTTTCCGTTGACACACTAACCAACTCCATCCGAAGTGGTTCAGTCGCTCATTTGGTAAAAGTTTCCGGCATCGGGCGCAAGACAGCGGAAAAGATTGTCTTGGAATTGAAAGATAAGTTAGGAGGAATGAAAAGCACTTCCGAAATGTCCGCTGGGATGTCAAGCGATATGGATGCCATTGAGGCTCTGCGGGCCCTCGGGTATGATGCCGATGAGGCTCGTGAGGCATTGAAAAAAATAGATCCAAAGATTGAGGATACAGGAAAGAAGGTCAAAGCGGCACTCAAGGTGTTGGGATAATTGCAAATCTCTTAAAATAAGCCATAATATGGCTTAATCTGGAGGTCGGACCTCACCCACATGCTAGACACCATCCTCGTCAAAATACGCACGAAAGTCCCCGCCAAATTTTTCAGCTTCTTTCAGCCGGCCTACCACTGGACCTTGGCATTTTTGGCGGCGCTCTGGTACCGCTTTCCTTCGCGCAAAATCAAAGTCATCGGCGTAACCGGCACCAAGGGTAAAAGTTCGACTGTGGAAATACTTAACGCCATCCTAGAAGAAGCTGGCTACAAAACCGCTCTTTCAAATACCATCCGCTTCAAGGTCGGAGATATTTCTTCGGAAAATCTGTTTAAAATGAGCATGCCAGGCAGATTCGCCATACAGAAACTCATCAGAAAAGCCGTAAACAATGGTTGTGTCTACATGATTATAGAGATGACATCCCAAGGTGCTCTGCTTCATCGACATCGTTTCATTGAACTAGACGCGTTGATTTTGACAAATGTTTCTCCTGAACATATCGAGGCACATGGGTCATATGAGAACTACATCAATTCAAAATTATCCATAGCCCGCAACATGAAACATTCCGGCAAAAAAAATCGCACCTTCATCACTAATGCGGACGACAGAGAAAGTTACCGCTTCGCCGAGTGTCAGGCTGACCAAAAAATGACTTATGGTCTTCGCGACGCTGAACCATACACCATAAAAAAAGAGGGTTTAGAATTCAACTACAAAGGCCGGAAGGTGGTCTCACGATTATCAGGATTGTTCAACTTATACAACATTTTGGCGGCAGCGACCGTGGCCCGCAGTCAAAATATAACAGCTGATGAAGTAATCCGAGCTATAGAAAAATTTAACGGCATTCCTGGCCGAGTCCAGAAAATAAATGTTGGATCCGCTTCTGTCGAAACTTCCGGGATTAAACAGGACTTCAGCGTAATAGTGGATTACGCTCACACAGCCGACTCGCTTGAAAAGCTCTACCAAGTTTTCCAGTCAACACGCCTTATTTGCGTCCTTGGCGGCACCGGCGGCGGCCGCGATACCAGCAAACGCGCTGTCATGGGCAAGATCGCCGACACCTATTGCGACGAGATCATTTTGACCGATGAAGACCCTTATGATGAAGACCCGAAAAAAATCGTTGAGGATGTGGCAAAGGGCGTCACTTCACAAAATCCGACCATCATCATGGATCGTCGCGCCGCCATCGCCCACGCCTTGGAACACGCCCGCACTGGAGACTCGGTACTTATTACCGGAAAAGGAACCGACCCCTATATTATGGGACCGAAAGCTTCAAAGATACCATGGAGTGACGCGCGAGTGACGCGCGAGGAGTTGGAAAAATTATTGGAACGACGGAAAACTTATTCTTAGAATATAATATTATAATGACCTACCAGAATAGAGTCGGTTCAATTCCCCGATCGTTTTTTCTCCCACACCATTTTCCTCAATTCCATATTTTTTCTGAAAAACTTCAACTGACGACTTTGTGCATGGACCTATCTTCCCTGTGCGTGGACAATCATATTGATCTTTGCCTTGAGGAGGATACACGCCTTCAACTTGGAGAGCCGTCTGAAGAGCGTATATGTCGCGCAATTCCCGTGATGTCTCTGGTAAGATGCGTCGCCATATATACGGCAAGACCAATGTGTCATAAGTCGCCGCCAACGAACGCACACCTCGCGGGTTGAAAAAGTCTTCCAAGCCAAGATATGTTTGAAATGCCAAGTCTTTGATGGCCAATCCTCGCGTATCTATATTAAGAAATTGCGGCTCATACATATAGCCATATTCAATCAGGGCACTTGCCGCGTCCGCCGTGTTGTTCGCGCCGATGGCTATCAGCTCGCGCTCCTCAATAATGCCGTCCGATTCAACCGGCAGATTGCTCACTGGGTTATATTTACTTAGACGCTTGAACATGGTTTCCGACAGGGCTCGCGTAGTCGTACTGTTGGCGTATTGGGCTTCGGGAGTATATATGGCAAATCCGGCATATTTCCCCGGAATGCGTCCGTGTCCAGGATAATCATTAAAATGAATGTGAATGGCGATATCCACGGCATTTTCGTTTGACCATTTGGTAAGACCATACAAACGATAAGCGACACTGTCTGGAGCGGAATTATGGTAAACCTTTGGAGAAGACGATGTCTGATTAGTCACAACGCGTCGCAGAGATTCTTCTTTGTGGGCTTTCTGCCAGACAATGATATCATCAAGCTCACGGTCAAAATATTCGGCGAATACTGGGCTCCATTCTTGTTTCGTGCGTGACATGATAACCTCATATTTTTCATTGGCGCTCAAAAAAAGCGCCAACTGTTCGCCGAGTTCTATGGTCATGTCGCGTTCTTTCAAAACGCCAAATTCGGCTCCACCATAGTCCGGTTCATGTCCAGGCACGATAAGCACACGAATTTTGTGCGGCTTGCGTGGCGTGGAAGACGCGTACTTTTTCTGAAGTTCATCTATTGTCCGCGGATTATGCGCGACTACGGCTGCAACTTGATCGCCAACATATTTCATCCAGGCAAAAACATAATCGGCCTGTTCGGGAAAAGTCGTGGCCAACCACGGTGCAGTGAAAATAGTCACCAAAAGAGCAAGTGCAATGTAGTGCCGCATGCCGATATTATAGCAGACGAAGCGCCAAAAGGCGGAACAAAGTCTGTTTTGATTGCTGAGCGCCGACTCGTTCTGTTCCCTCTTTTTGTGGACACGCTTGCAAAATGACTTGTTTTCCATTCTACTTAAGCTATGCCCGAACTTCCCGAAGTCCAAACAACCGTCAACGGCCTGCAAAAACATGTCGTCGGATTGAAAATCGCCGATGTATGGTCAAATTACAACAGTCCGTATTTTAAAGGATCAAAAACGATTAAAGACCCCTCATATTTCAAACATCTGAAAAAAGAACTCATTGGTGCAAAAATAACTGCTGTAAAACGACGAGCGAAAAATATCCTCATTTACACCTTGTCTTCTCCCCGATTCGCACATCTATCCAAAAAATCGAAGCCAGCACGAAATGAAAAAATTCTCCTCATCCACATGAAGATGACCGGCCATCTTTTGTATGGAACATATCATTTCGATCCGTCAAACAAAAAAGATCCTTGGGTTGTAGTTGAACCCAAGTCGTTAAAAGATCCGTTCAACAGACACGTGCATTTTGTCATTAGTTTTTCAAATGGGAAACAGCTCGCGCTTTCTGACGTCAGAAAGTTCGCTAAAGTCACTATAATTGACGCGGAAAATATGCTTGAATCGGACCATATTAAACATATTGGTCCAGAACCATTGGAAAAATCCTTTGACTTCCCCGCCTTTGCGGCGCGCCTCAATCTGAAACCCAATGGGAAAATAAAACAAGTTCTTACGGACCAGAGAATTATTGCTGGTATTGGAAATATTTACGCTGACGAATCGCTTTGGCACTCAGGCATACATCCGTCGGAAAAAGTCGGGAGAATTGATAGACTAAAATGGAAACAATTGTTCAAAGCGATCAAAACCACCCTATCAAAAGGAGTTGATCTCGGTGGAGATTCAACCTCCGACTATAGGAATGTCCTGGGAGAAAAAGGGTCATTTCATGAAACACATCACGCCTATCAACGTACGGGAATGCGATGTGACAAAAAAGGATGTGGTGGAATCATTAACAGGATGTTACTCGGCGGTCGGAGCGCGCATTTTTGCGATATGCATCAGAAATTGGTGAATAAACGCATGATAGATGGCGCGTCAATAATCAAGCAGACGAAATAACGCGATGCCGGCCGCAACAGACACATTCAAAGACTCTTTTTTGCCCAATAATGGAATCTCGACGATAATGTCAGAAAGTTTGAGGAGAGTTTTTGAGATGCCGCCAACCTCGTTGCCGAGAATAATGACCGCTTTTCTCTTCACCTGAACTTTTTTGTAATCAATAGATTTTGAGTCTTGTTCAATTGAAATTATCTGGAATTTCTCTTTTTTGAGTTTTCTGATAAGCGGGAGAATTTTTGAAGCCGAGATATATTCCCACAGAACAATATTTTCTCCGCCAAGCGCAACTTTGGAGATATCTGCCCGTTTGCGCCCAAAACGGTCAATGGGCGTCGGCGTAGTGCCGACACAATATATCTTGGAAATACCTATCGTTTCAGCTGTACGGAATATAGACCCGACATTGTGGGTACTGCGGATATTGTCCAGGAAAATGCGTATATCTTTGATTTTAGACATAAAACATATAGTAATGACCAATGAGTCATTGATTATTCTTGTATTATTTTCTGTTATAATATCATTATTACAACATAATTTATCTTCTATGCCTTCACTATTTCCATATTTGTTCACTTATGAACAAATCGCGCCTCTCATACTACGCCTCATACTCGGCATTACTTTGGCTTATTTTGGATACAAGAAAATGCGACAGCGAGGCAAAAGTTCGGGAAGCAACAGTACTATATACGGTGCTGTAGAAATCCTAGTTGCCCTGTTTCTCATCATCGGCCTCTTTACCCAACTGGCGGCATTGATCAACGTGATTATTCTGGTAATCAAGATCGGGTACAAGATTCGTGATCGCGCTTTCCTTACCGACGGTATAAACTACTATCTCCTTTTGTTGATCATTGCAATCGCGGTTATCTTCCTCGGGTCTGGTTGGTTCGCTTTTGATTTGCCTCTTTAGAATGTGGACAACGCGAAGCACGCGAGCCTATCATGCACACTTCGTAGATTTGACTAGATGGTCAAAGTGCTAGTATGCTGTAATTTACCCGTGATCGTTGTTCATATAGATATCGCGCCCATAGCTCAGCCTGGTAGAGCAACTCCCTTTTAAGGAGTGGGTCCTTGGTTCGAATCCAAGTGGGCGCACAATTTCGCAGAAAGTAAGATTACTTACCGCAACTCCAACAGCACCTTCTCCACCCCCAACTCCATATTCACCTTGCCTCTATGGCCATCATGATACAAAGTAATGAATTTTTTCGTTAGATCATTCAGCTCATCAGTAGAGTAATTGCCTGACGATTTTTTTGCTTTTGAATAGACAAATGGACTCAATCCCGTCTCGTTGGCACTATTGCCACTGACGGCAACAGTCATTGATTTCAACTGCCAAAAAATCGTGCCGACTATACTTTCCGACTCAATGCCCCTATCAATAGCTTGGCGATACAAAGACCAGGCTCTGAATGAATCTCTCTGCCCCACCGCATCAGCCAGCGCGAAAATATTGAATTCTTCAGATTTTCCGACTTTCAGATTTTCCGACTTTTTGACTTCTATGACTTTCTCCGCGTGTTTCTCAAACGCCTTGATCAATTCAATGTTCAACTTACCTTCAAGCACGACGAAAATATTAGTTGATTCTTGCATCGCCGAAATAATATCAATCAACTGTTCTTTGGCTTCGGTGTTTTCCGTCACCCGATCAAGAAAAATGATGTATTTATTGGAAAAAAGTCCTTGTCCTCCCAAATGTTCCTCAACAATCGATGGCGTCCAGTTGCCGGCCTCGATTTTGATATATGAAGCGTCCGGCTTTTTTGAACGCAGAGAAGCGAGCAGAGCAGATGCTTTTTGAACCCCTGTCTGAATATTAGTGCCGTGAAAAATGTAGAGCATGGAAATTTACAATCTAAAGTTTTTAATCATCAGTTAATCATTCGTATATACTAACTGTAAACTTACTTGAGTTCCCCCCACGTATTCCCTATGGCACTTTCAGCCTTTAATATCACACCCTTCGTGTCTTGCTCACTCATGACTGATTCCATGATTTTCTTAATATCTTTGGAGACTTTTTCGGCTAGACTTTGGCGGATCTCATAGACCAACTCATCATGAACTTGAAGTAGGGCGAACACCTCATTTTCCAACTTGTTTTCGGTAATGTAATGATCAATATCAATCATGGCAATCTTGATCATATCCGCTCCGGTCCCTTGGATTGGCGCGTTGATGGCGGTTCGTTCAGCGGCGGCTTTGATGAAAGGTATCTTTGAGTTTATGCCTTCAAAATAGCGCCGACGGCCATAAAACGTCTCTGTGTAGCCCTTACGTGCCGTTTCGGACTTTACTTGACCCAGGTAATTGGCCAAGGTTGAAAATGTCTTGAAGTAATTATTATAAAATTTTTGAGCTTCGGCTCGGTTTGTACCAATACTTTTTTGCAAAGCGGTCACGCCCATGCCATAGATCATGCCGAAATTGATGGCTTTGGCCTGGCGACGCATATCCGAGGTGACTTTGTTCAACGAAACCCCAAAAACGAAAGACGCGACTGACGCATGAACATCCTCTCCTCCCTTGAAAATCTCAATCATTTTTTCGTCACCAGAAAGAAACGCCGCGATTCGCAATTCCATCTGCGAATAATCAAAACCGCAAAGTTTGAATCCTTTTTCGGCCACAAACGCGTGACGAATAGCCTTGCCAAGATCCGATCTTATGGGAATATTCTGCAAATTTGGGTTGATGGAAGCCATCCGACCCGTCGTGGAACCGGCGGAAACCAAGTGTGAATGCAGGCGCTTATTTTCGTCAAGCAAAGGCGGTATAGCATCAATGTAAGTAGAAAGTAATTTCGTTAGTTCACGGTATTCAAAAATCATCGGCACAATCGGGTGCAAATCCCGTAGCTTTTCCAATTCGGATTCACGAGTGGATCGCGCTCCGCCAGTTGTTTTCTTCATATTCTTGGCTGTCAAATTGAGCTTGTCAAAAAGCACCTCGCCAAGTTGCTTTGGTGAGCTTATATTGAACTCTAGGCCGGCCTGTTTCCAGATTTCTTTTTCCAAACGATTGGCCTCGGCGTGGTATTTATGTGAAAGATCTTTGAGAACGATATCGTCTATCTTGATGCCACGTTTTTCCATTTTTTCGGTTATGGGAATAAGTGGCAACTCAATGGAAGTGTAGATTTTCCTGAGGTTTCTTTTATCAAGCTCGGTAAAAATAATTTTCTTGGCCTCTTCATAGGAGTCAGTGTTGGTGAAATTGAGCATGTCATCAAGGGTCGGGTTGGTCAGATTGGAATTGACTAGCCACAGAGCGACGGCGGTTTGGTTGAAATCATCCCTGTCGCCCGGCTGCGAAAAAAGAGAGGTTCCATTTGTGTCATCCCCGCGAAGGCGGGAATCCAGAACCGCCGAATCGGTTGAAATTGCTAAATGCTGTGCAGTCCCAGTTTGTGGTTGCCCAGAGTTTTTCTCCTTACCGAGTTTGTCATTCTGGATCCCCGCCTTCGCGGGGATGACAACATTGTGTGCAGAACTGGTGCCGCTTGAAATTCCTACGACTTTTTGTAATCTTTGAACCAGCGTCCTGAACTCCAACTCCATCCACAACTTGGTCACCTTCTTTATATCCAGACTTTCCTTGAAGGTCTTCTCCGGCAATGTAAATGTAATCGGAGCATCACGACGGATAGTGGCTAACATCTTACTAAATTCGGCCTCTTCTTTATTGTCTTTGAGTAACTGAATGATGCGTGGCGTTATGCCGGCTTTTATGAATTTTCCCTCATGGCCAGCTTCCAATTCTCGATATATGTCCTCGATTGTGCCGAATGTCGTAATAAGAATAGTCGCCGTTTTTTCACCAATACCTTTGACCCCGATAATGTTATCTGACGGATCTCCGCGAAGGCCTTTGTAATCAGCGACCAGCTCGGGTCCAAAACCAAAACGATCTTTGACTGCTTTTTCATCATACATAATAGTGTCTTTGATCCCCTTTTTGAAGGTGTATACCTTCACTTCCTCACCCCTGACTAGTTGAAGGGTGTCCATGTCTCCAGAGGCGATGATGATTTCGAGTTTGTTGTCACTTCCGACCTTATTCATAGCTAACGACAGACTCCGGCTAGAATTCAGGTGTTTTCGGATTTTATTACGAGACTTTTCTTGAATCTTGAATCTTGAATCTTGAATCTTGTTTGTGACCTGCTCCACGATCGTCCCCAACATATCATCGGCTTCAAATCCTTGTTCGTCATATATTGGGATATCAAGCGCTGTAAAAATATCCCGCGACCGCCCCATTTGGGTGATCAAATCATCATCGGCAGCCTTGCGTTGAGCCTTATATTCTTTATATACCTCATGACGATACGTTGGTCCTTTGACATCGTAACAAGCGACAACGTAGTCGGGCTTTAAGTTTTCAATAATACCAATAAGCATGGCCGAAAGGCCGTATAGAGCCCCAGTAGGCTCGCCACGCGTCGTGGCGAAGTCAGGCAAGGCGTGGTATGCCCGATGCAAAATAGCGTGAGCATCAAGGAGTATCAAGCGTCTAGTTTGAGATGTCTTTGGCTTGGCCATGTGTGCATTGTACACTATTGGAAATTCTCATTTCCATCTTTATTCAAAGTAATAATCCTCTCCGAGTCAGCATCGCCAGTGGCAAAAGTAATGCCGGAATAATTGGAAAGCCCTTTGAGAGCGTCTGCAATATTTTCCGACCACTCAATCATGACGAGGTTGTCTTTGTCGGCAATAACTTTTTCAAAATTTAAAGCCTCAACCTCTTTTGCTGATTCAAGACGATATGCATCTATGTGCACCAGCTTTTTCCAGCGCGTGGCTAAATCTGGAGGTCGGACCTCGAGATTTGGAAGATCGTAGATTTTCATGAGCACAAAAGTCGGGCTGGTAATCTCTTCCGCCAAGCCTAAATGTTTCGCCATAGCTTTTACAAAGACGGTTTTTCCGGAACCAAGATGGCCGGAGAGGCCAATGACTGTGGCTTCCCTGGAAGCCATGGAATTTTTATTGCCGGAAATGTAATCAAGTATTTCCTTGGCAATGACACCAGTTTCTTCAACGGAACGAGAAAGATGTGATGACATGTGAGTATAATATCACACCGAGGTGGAACCTCGGCATAAAAAAGTCACACCCAGCGAGGTGCGACTTGAAGTCTTCGAATCAGAATTAATGACGGCCACTTCTTCGCTGTCCGTTACCATAACGATGGGGATATGGGGTCACGGGATGACCCCTTGGTGCGTTTGGAATGAACCTAACTGGTGGATAAGGTCCGGACCTGTACGAGGGAATGTAGCTCTGATTATACCCTAGCCCCCTACCCCATATGAAAACGTTATTATGGTAATAACGGTCTTCATACGCCTGATTGTTTGGAACCCAATAAGATCCGTATCTATACGGACTGAAACCTGCGTCAACAACAACAGTTGCCCGACACAACCCGCCAAATGTCCGGACAAACCAGTTCGGACGCTTTTCCACCACAATTACCTTTTCGGGTTGTGGTTGTTGGACACCCATTAAGGGTGTGCAGGATGCCGAAGTGGTTGGGCAATTTCCAGTCCTTAACGCCCCCACGGCAATCGCGGCCGCTTCACCATGCGAAGGATCCACCTCCCCCGCATAAACAACCGTCACTTTTACCCCCGGTGGGTAGGTAACCCCAGCATAAGTTGTGTCTTGTTGGGCAGACACATTGATTGTTGCCGTCAAGACAATCAGAACTAACAGTCCGACTTTTTTCATAAAACTGCTTTTGAATCCGAGAATTCATTTCTCAAATCCTTTACCTTTCAGTCGAGATTATAACACACCCATCTGCTAAAAGTCAACTTTTTTCGCACCAAAACAAGTTTTTTGATTTGGTGCTGTATGCGTTATCTTAATTCTCTTGGCAAGAAATCATTTGCCGCTTCATGTATAATAATCACTAACAACATGATCCAATTTGACGAAGACAAGAAAAATCGGAAACTTAACGAACTTCTCCACAAAGAAGAAGAGGATCTCATTCAAATCCTCTCCGCCAAATACGCCATTGAGTATGTCAATCTCATAGGCACTCCCGTGAACACCGATGCCCTTCGGCTGATATCCGAAGAAACCGCCCTCGCCAGCAAAACCGCCGCTTTCGCGCTAATTAACAAAAAAATAAAAGTTGCCGCCCGTAATCCCCAAGACGAAAAAGTTACTGCCGTATGCGCCGATCTAACCACAAAAGGCTATCAAGTGGAGTTATACATAACCTCCACCCAAAGTCTGGAAAAGGCCTGGAAAATGTATAAAGACCTTTCTTTTGCATACGAAAGTAAGGCCGGCTCGCTTGAAATTTCCAATGAAGAGATCTCTGCTATTATTGAAAAAGCAAAAAGTCTCCCTACTATTATTTCAATATTGGAAAATACCATGGCAGCAAAAAAAAGCTATCGTATTTCGCGTCTTTTGGAGACCATCGTAGCCGGTGCGCTTGCTATAGACGCCTCGGATATTCATCTTGAACCTGAAGAAAAACACGTCCAGTTGCGTTATCGCCTGGATGGTGTTCTTCAAGAGGTCACCCGTTTTGACAATGAGACCTTTGGACTTATTCTTTCCAGAATCAAACTTATTTCAGGAATGAAGCTGAATGTTAAAAGAGATTCTCAAGACGGACGGTTCAGCATCCGCCTCCCCATTGGCGACATTGAAGTCCGCACGTCTATACTTCCCGGCGCGTATAACGAATCCATTGTCATGCGTCTTCTCAATCCAAAATCAATCAATGTGCCATTGGAATCTCTGGGCATCAATCAGAAATTGCTTGGCATTCTCCTAAAGGAAATAGACCGTCCCGACGGCATGATATTGACTACCGGCCCGACTGGTTCAGGAAAGACAACAACCTTGTATTCATTTTTGAAGAAGATACATAATCCCAAAATAAAAGTCGTCACTATTGAAGATCCGATTGAATATCATTTGCCCGGTATCGTTCAAACTCAAGTCAATGAAAAGGGCTATACGTTTGCCGAAGGTTTGCGCGCAACCGTGCGACAAGATCCAGATGTCATCATGATCGGTGAAATCCGCGACAATGAGACTGCTGACATCGCCATCAATTCCGCTTTGACCGGACACTTGGTCTTCTCTACCCTGCATACCAATGACGCCGCCGGCACATTCCCCCGCCTGATAGACCTTGGCGTCAACTCAAAAGTCCTGACTTCGGCGATTCGCGTGGCCATGGCTCAGCGTTTGGTGCGCAAACTTTGTTCAGTTTGCAAAAAAGAAATCCCCGTCGAAGGTTCTGACCGAAAAGAAATCGAGGACACTGTTGTTACCATCGAAGACAAATCACTCATTCCGGCCGAACGCGCCAAAATGTTCGTAGCCATGGGATGCGACAAATGCAATAATACCGGCTATAAAGGTCGGGTTGGCATTTATGAAGCGATTTTGAGCGACAAAAAAATAGAGGACGCCGTGGAAATGAATCCAAGCGAACGTGAAATCTGGATTGCGGCACAAGGACAAGGAATTTTGACCATGAAACAAGATGGGGTGCTCAAAATTTTGAGTGGCATTACTTCACTTGATGAATTGAGACGCGTTATTTCGTTGACTGATTAAAAGGTGAATTGTGAATTAGAAGAATCATGAATTAAGAATAATAAAAACTATCATGCAACAAATAAATTTAGACCAAACATTGAGACAGCTCAATGAAGAGTTGAGGGAAAAGACCAATGAATTGCGCGAAAAAGATGAGGAGCTTAAAAAAAGAGAGACTGAAGTTTCAGAAATTAATCACAAATTAAATGAACATAGAGTAACAATACCAAAATTAAAACTAGAAGTTTCTAGATTGAGAAACGAGTTGAGTAAAGTCCAAAATACCCTTCGAACGACCGCCAAAGAACACAGCCAACTGACTCACTAATCATTAAAACACACAAAAATCGTGCTTGTCAGTTGCTTTTTGGCTGTGAATAGCGCTACCCTACATATTGGATGGAGCTCAAGTATTTTGAGTAATTCAAGCTAGAGAATCTCTAAGCAATATCTCTCGTCGTGATGACGAAAGCGAGGTAGAGTCCCGAGGATAATGCCAGTACGCATGACCGAAGTTATGCAACCAATATGTCCTTAGCACTATACCCAAACCTGGGAAGGCCATTGCTTAGAGGTTCACAAGCTCGATAGAGAAACGATACGAGAGTATCTTATCATACCTACATTAAAATGTCAATACCCCCACAAAACTCCCCTATTGAAGACAAGGATGCTGGTTTTCTCGACCAAACCCTTAGACCTGTCCGTTGGAATGAATACATTGGCCAAAAAAACATCAAGGACAATCTGCACATACTCCTTACGGCCGCCCAAGAGCGCAAACACCCACCCGAACACATCCTTTTCTATGGTCCGCCCGGACTTGGCAAGACCACTTTGGCGCACCTCATAGCCAAGGAAACGGGGGCTCAAATGAAAGTTACTTCCGGGCCAGCTATTCTCAAGGTTGGCGATTTGGCTTCAATAGTCACCAACCTTTCGGCTGGAGATATTCTTTTTATTGACGAAATTCATCGCCTCAACAAGGCTATCGAGGAAGTCCTCTACCCTGCCATGGAGTCGGGGACATTGGATATTATCATAGGAAAAGGTCCTTCAGCAAGAACTATCCAGCTCGATCTTCCCCCATTCACTCTCATCGCCGCCACGACAAGAATAGCCATGATTTCCTCGCCTTTGAGATCGCGCTTCTCCGGCGGTGTTTTTAAGCTGGAGTTTTATTCCGACAATGAAATCGCGGAGATTATTAAGCGTTCCGCAAAAATTCTAGATATTGAAATTCATCCCGACGCAATCAAGGAAATAGCCGTTCGTTCTCGATTCACCCCGCGCACGGCCAACTATCATTTGAAGCGCTGTCGTGATTATGCCCAGATCAACAAGACGACTCTAACCAAAGAAGTTGTTGAGAAGGCATTAAGCATGCTCGGTGTTGATATTATTGGTCTTACTTCCGCAGACCGTGAGATTCTGAAAGTGATTATCGGAAAATTTGGTGGTGGACCAGTCGGACTAAATACTATTGCCGCCGCCCTTTCTGAAGAACAGGCGACTATCGAAGAAGTTTACGAACCATATTTGATTCAACTTGGACTGCTCGAACGCACGCCGCGCGGAAGGACCGCGACTGACAAGGCGTATAAGCATATGGGTGAGAAGGGTGCGGAGAGGTTGTTATAAAATGGCCGGAGAAACTCTCCGGCTTGTGATTATCCACTCAACCCTTGGTCACTTACTGAGAGGTCGAATGCATCAGCTAGAAATGATGCTGTTGGATAGGAGGTGGTCGACTTCGTGGAATTCCGAGCAGTTTAACCAACTCTTTGACTCGACAGGCGATTTCTTTCATTCTTTGCAGTTGTTCAGGGGTCGGTCGCCCCACAATCTTGTCTGTAGCGTGTGCTTTCATAATCTACAGATTATTGTAGAACAAAAAATCTCTCCTGAAAAGTCCCATAAATAATTAATACTGGCTGTCAAGGTGTTTGTTTTTTACTTATAATTGAGATACATTAGTGTAATATAACACAGAAATAATCATGTCCGGCCATAACAAATACTCGAAGATCAAACATATCAAAGCCAAAAATGACGCTCAAAAGAGCAAGCATTTTGGCAAACTCGTCCGCTTGATTACGGTTGAGGCCAAAAAAGCCCACGGGAATCTTTCATCTCCAGGACTGGCAGCTGCCATAGAAAAAGCTCGTGGGGAGAATATGCCAAACGACACCATCGATCGGGCAAT
Organism: Candidatus Taylorbacteria bacterium RIFCSPHIGHO2_12_FULL_45_16; assembly: GCA_001821055.1. Taxonomy (GTDB): domain Bacteria; phylum Patescibacteriota; class Minisyncoccia; order Phycocordibacterales; family PALSA-1337; genus C7867-002. The sequence continues at coordinate 24,429 of MHRT01000001.1, forward strand.
CAAGAAAGCAACTACTGACAATTCTGCGACCATGGAATCCATCATTTATGAGACCTATGGTCCCGGTGGTATAGCAATCTTAATCGAGGCGCTTACCGATAATAAGAACAAAGCCGCGCAAGAGATAAAACATATTCTCGCGACACATGGGTTCGAGCTGGCCTCACCCGGCAGTGCCTCGTGGGCTTTCAAAAAAGACCACGCCACATGGAATGCCACTACCACCATGTCGCTTGAAGATGCGGACATTGAATTACTTACAAAACTTGTGGAGAAATTGGAGGAAAATGATGAAGTCCAGGCGGTGTTTACAAACGCAGAGTGAGTGAATATGTGTGTTGTATGCTACCCGTCCTTATTCTTCCCAACGATCACCAAACGGATTGATCTCTTCTCCATCCAAACTGATTTCATCAGCCGAATCATCCTCCTCTACGGGGGCGACCAGCGGATCTTCTTCAATCTTTTCCTCAACACCAATAATTGCCTCCGACTCTTCGATTTCAATCGGTTTTTTACTTTTACCTGATTTTATCTCAAGAACGGGTTCTTGTTCTGTTTCTTTGGTGTGCGTATCCGAAGCTGGCAGAAGTTTCTTTGTTTTTAGGCGAGCCTTTGTTATTGTTGCCATAAATTTTAACTTTAATTTCTATGCAGACATTTGTAACAAAGATATATAATTTTGGCAATGACAAACAGCTGTGGATAATTTACCGCAGGTACGCGCTATGAGTAAGCGCCACGGCGATGGCGTCATATTCGTCGTCAATAAGTTTTTTGTCAGGCAAAGGCACAAGCATTCGGACCATCTTCAAAATACGATCTTTACCACTATTACCATCGCTGGTGACGGCGACTTTGATTTGCATGGGCGTGTATTCAAATATCGGTATATTTCTTTTGATTGCTTCCGACAAAATAACCCCCTTCGCTTCTGCTACTCTCATGGCTGTCTTTTGATTTTTAGTAATGAATAATGTTTCAACGGCAAGACCGTCCGGTTTGTAGACATCGAGCACCCTAGCCATTTCCGTGCTTATCTCGCCAAACCGTTCATATATAGTGTCTTTTGGAGATGTCTGGAAACAATTCGAATAAAGCACTGTTTCTTTTCCTTTTGCCGGTTTTTCAAGCACCGCAATACCAAGCCGGCCATATCCTGGGTCAATTCCAATAATTCGAGTGGTCATAATAATATTATACCTTTAATCATTTTGATAACACGGGGCTGGATATTTTGTGCTACTATCACACATAATACGCTATAATAATACCCATGTCGCACCGCGGAAAAAAGAGAGCCCATCACTATGTAAAAACACTTTTTGTTTTGGGAATTTCAATTTGTTTCATCGTGGTCGGTTTTGCCGCGTTGTGGGTCGCGACCTTGAAAATGCCTGACTTGACTTCGTTTCAAAACCGAAAGGTTATTGAGTCAACAAAAATATACGACCGCACCGGAACTATTTTGCTCTATGATACAGGCAAAGACGCAAAAAGGACTGCTATTCCCTTGGAACAAATATCCACTTTCGTACAAGACGCAACGATAGCGATAGAAGATTCAAATTTTTACACAAATATCGGCATCGAGCCGACCTCAATCATTCGTGCGGTCTTGGCAAATCTGGCAAGTGGCGGATATGGTCAAGGGGCGTCAACGATCACACAACAGGTAGTGAAAAACTCCCTTCTAACAAAAGACAAAACCATAACTCGCAAAATCAAAGAGTGGGTTATTGCCGTGAAGTTGACACGAGTTATGTCAAAACAGCAGATATTGGAAACATACCTTAACGACACTTCTTACGGCGGCACGATTTTCGGCATAGAAGAAGCTAGCCGGGCCTTCTTCGGGCGACCGGCAAAGGATATTTCTTTGGCACAAGCAGCATACTTGGCGGCTATTCCGCAAGCACCGACATATTATTCTCCGTATGGAACACACCGCGAGGCTCTAGATATTCGTCAAAAAATCGTGCTAAAGCGCATGAAAGATTTGGGTAAAATTTCCCAAATCGAGTATGATTCTGCTTTGGGAGAAAAAGTGCAGTTTTTGACAAAAAATGATTCCTCCATACGCGCGCCGCATTTTGTCATGTATGTCAAAGACGCCATAACGCAAAAATATGGCGAGGAAATGATCACGAGCGGCGGCCTTCGGATAATCACCACACTTGATTTTGATTTGCAACAAAAGGCCGAAGAGGTTGTGGATAAGTTTTCACCATCATTGGAGTCAAACTTTAACGCAAGTAACACGGCAATGGTCGCCATAGATCCTAAAACTGGTGACATATTAACAATGGTTGGTTCTCGTGATTATTTCAGCACAGAGATTGATGGTAATTTCAACATAACTTTGGCGCGCCGCCAGCCAGGTTCGACATTCAAGCCATTTGTCTATGCAACCGCCTTTAAAAAAGGATACACCCCAGAAACCGCTTTATTTGACGTCAAAACCGAGTTCTCAACTCAATGTACAGTTGAAGGTAAACCAAAAAATGAGTCTGATGACCAGGAAAAAATATGCTATTCCCCTGATGAGTATGACAACCTTTTCCCAGGCCCAATGACTATGCGCGAAGCTCTTGCGCACTCGAGAAATATACCAGCCGTCAAGACTTTGTATTTGGCCGGAATCGGAGACTCGTTGCAGACAGCCGAAGATATGGGTATTACGGAACTCAATGATCCAAACAGATACGGCCTAACTCTCGTGCTTGGTGGCGGAGAGGTTTCTCTCTTGGAGCTGACAAGCGCTTATGGTGTTTTTGCTAATGACGGATTACGCAATCCACACAGATCAATCCTACGTGTTGAAGATAGCAAAGGAACTATTCTGGAAAGCGTCTCCGATTCACCAATCGCCACGTTGGCCCTTGAGCCCGAAATCGCTCGGCAGATTTCAAACATCTTGTCCGATGAAAATATACGCATGGACAGTCTCAAACCTATAGGAGAAAGTGTCGGCAGACAAGTAGCTATCAAAACTGGCACAACCAATGATTACCGCGATGTCTGGACCATCGGATACACTCCAAATCTCGTCGTCGGAGCATGGGCCGGTAAAAATGACAACACTCCAATGCAACATAACGTCGCCGGACTCATCATCGCCCCTGTTTGGGGAGCATTCATGTCTCAAGTTGCGAAAAATTTTCCACCAGAAAACTTTCGGACCCCGCCACCACCGCCCACAGACAGCAAGCCTGTGCTTCGAGGAGTGTGGATGGGTGGAGTTTCATATTGGAAAGACAGCGTATCTGGTAAGCTGGCAACTGAATATACTCCAACAGAAACAAAAAAAGAGGTCGTTTTTAATAATGTACATACTATTCTTCAGTGGATAAACAAAGATAACCCTCGTGGCGCACTGTTTGTGGATCCAAAACAAGATTCTCAATATGATTATTGGGAGTATGGTGTCCGAAAATGGTTTGATGATTATCAAAAAACCCATCCCAATTTTAAAGAAGTTTCCGTGCCGGTCGTTCCAAATCAACTTGACGATGTGCATACGCCAGATAAAGCGCCAAGAATATCATTCATCTCTCCGTTGGCCGGCTCAACAATCAAGTCTCACGATATGCTATTGATCAGACTCCAAGCGACAACTTCATACCCACCGCAAAAAACTGAAGTCTATCTCAATGGAAAATATGTCTTGACTTCGGAAAAAAATCCTTTGAATATATCTTTCTTTCCTGCCGATGTCGGCGGTCTCATTGAAAACAATACAATTTCAGTTACCTTATATGACAGTGTATTCAACAAAACAACCGCCTCGACGACTTTTTCGGTACTATAACGTCTGGTTTTGTTAAAAACCCTTTTTATGTTTCCTGTGGAAAATGTGTTTGCGTGCCCTAAGGTTACCTTATATCAGAAATGATCTCGTTGTTTTGTTTCAAATTTATCTCTTGAAGTATTGTTTGTTTTTTTATGAAAATCTGCGATCTCGCCGTCTGTGAAATACCGTTAATAACAACATTTCTACCGGAAAAAGAGATCGTGTCCACAGGGATGACTATTCCGATATGTTTTTGTATGGTTTCGGACACAATCGACCGAATAAATATTTGTTTGGAATATTTACCTTTTATTTTTTTGAAAAATTGGCTTATGTTCAACATGAATAAAAGATTACCGGTTCATTGGCATCACCAAATACAAGAAGTTTTGCTCGCCTGATACTGGTTTTATGACAACCGGCTTGTTGAGTCCGTTAAATTGAAGTGTAACACTGTCTGTGTTTATAGATTGAAATCCATCAATGAGGTATTTGTAGTTGAAATTGATTTCCATAGCCTCACCTGTTAGGGCAGCATCAATATGTGTTTGGTTTTCGCCAATATCGCTGTTTTTGGTTTGTATTTCTAGTAGTTTGGTCCGTGGCTCAATCTTCATGTGAACCTGATTAAATTTGTCGGAAAAAATATTTGATATTTTGAGGGCGTTTAGAATATCTTGTTTAAGAGCAACAACTTCTGTAGTGAATGATTTTGGGATAATTTGTCTGTAATCTGGAAAAACCCCGTCGATTATCCTCGAAACAATGTATATGCCATTGTTTTCAAATGAGATGAGATTTTTGTTGGCGCAAACTTTCATCGAAGAGGTGAGGTACCCAAGGACTCTTATAATATCAGGTATGTTTTTGAATGGGATAAGAATATCATTTAATTTGTTGGTTGTTGGGGTTTTTATCTTCTTTTCAGATAATCTAAATGAGTCTGTGGCAACAAATGTTAGGTTTTCATTGTCTTTATATATATACACACTAGAAAGTTCGGGTTTTACATTGGATATTGAAGCACTATAAAAAACAGCAGTGAGACCTTGGGTAAAATCTTCAGGGGAAATTTGATATTCTTGGCAGTCTTTAAGTTTTGGAATACTAGGAAAATCTTCTACTGGAACAGTCTTAATAACACCTTTTGATTTGTTTGTTTTTATATGTAGATTTCCAGAAATAAATTCTATAACCACTGATTGGTTTTGATCTTGTGTTTGGGATATAAATAAGGAAAGTGTTTTAGCTGGAACAGCAAACGTCCCAATTACATCAGATTTTGCTGGAACAAAAATTTCCACCCCAATATCCAAATTTGTTGCTCTAAGGATAACCCCATTTTTAACCACATCAAATAATATACAAGATAATACTGGAAGTGTTTGGTGTTTATTTGCTACCTTTTCAAGTAAAACAATTACTTCTTTTATTTTTTTAAACCCCAATTCTATTTTCATAATGAATAATTTTATTTTTTAAACCCAAACAAATTTATTATTAAACCTGTTGATATGTTGAAATCTGTCTTTAAACCACACCCACAACTGTTTTTTACTGGTTTTGTTTTCTAATAAGTTTGTGATTGTATTTTACTAACAAACTTACCAACAAATAAACCAATAGTTGTATACAAATTATTCACATAGTTATCCACGCCTATAACATAGTTCTTACTTGGGTTATCTCTTGCGACAGTAATTGGTTAGTTTTTATTTCTTCACGCATTTTTTCGTATGAGTGAATAACTGTCGTGTGGTCTCTTCCACCCAACTTTTCCCCAATTGACGGAAAAGAAATACCAAAATCTTCCCTTAATATATACATAACTACTTGACGAGGTCTCACTACCTCCTTGCGTCTAGTTTTGTTGTATATACTTTCTTCGTCTATATTATAAAACTCAGAAACTATTTTCACCACATCCTTAACCGACACCATCTTTTTTGGTTTTAAGTTGTTTTTGAGAATATTGCGAATCTCGTTGAGGTTCAACTCTTTGTTTTTTAGTTGTATTTGGCAGGCAATAATATTGATTATACCCTCAATTTCACGGATATTGTCGTTGATTGATGTCGCGATACACTCAACCACCTCATCAGAAAGAGTTATTTTGTGTGGCCGGCACTTACTACGCACAATCATCACTCGAGATTCTTGGTCGGGTTCCGGAATATCAACAATCATTCCCATGGAGAATCGGCCACGCAGGCGGTCTTCAAGGCCGGGGATGGTGTTGGGATGTTTATCTCCAGAAAAGACCAATTGGCGAGCAGTGTCATAGAATGTATTGAAGAAATGGAAAAGTTCCTCTTGAAACTTTTCTTTGTTCGCGAAAAATTGGATATCATCCATGATAATGACGTCATATTTACGGTATTTGTCTTTAAAAGCTTGAACCTTTCCCTCTTGAATAGCGGAAAACAATTCTGAACCAAAACGCTCAGATGTTAAATAAAATATTTTTTTATCGGGATGAAGCTTTTTTATCTCATTTCCCACAGCTTGAATTATGTGTGTTTTGCCACGACCAGTTTGTCCATAAATGAAGAGAGGGTTGTATACTTGGCCCGGACTCTTTACAACCATTTGTGAAGCGGCGTGAGCCAACTCATTAAAAGGTCCCACCACAAGGCTCTCAAAAGTGTATCTAGGATTTAAGTTGTCTTCCTTGTTGATGTAGAAATCCTGTAACGGCATGGCGATAGTCGGAGCCTGAGACTGTTCTTTTCGTGTATTTTGGCCACTTTTACCATCTTCTCGCACAATGACATATTCAAGCGCTCGTACATGCTCATTCATCTGCCTTAAAATGCGTAAAATTGAACTGTGGAACTTTTTTTGGAGCCATTCGTGGGTAAATGAGTTGGGAACACCGAGGTATATGGTACCTTCATCTTCACGCAGAATGCGGATATCTTTGAACCAGGTAGAAAAATTTGCTTGGGATACCGCACTTTCAATTTCTATTAGGGCAGTTTGCCACATTTTGCTGTGATCGTTCATTGATAGTAATTAGGTACCAGTAAGTATATACCTGTTTATAATTTTGCAAACTTGTGGAGAGTAAAAAAATATGGTGATAAGGTGTGGATAAAGTATAAATACAAAAAACACACAACACCTCCTGACTTGATAGCAGAACTAGAATATGTAATAGTATATTAATCATGTCATTCACATACAAACCAAATAAACGCAAGCGCGCCAAGTCGCACGGATTTCGTGTTCGAATGAAAACAACCGCTGGACGAAAAACACTTGCGCGCCGTCGCTCAAAAGGCCGCAAGCGTGTTGCTGTCTAATTATAATTTCAATATGCTCTCTCGCTCCCGAAGACTTTCCACGGAACAACTAGACTCTGTCATGAAAAAAGGAAAAATATCCCACTCTTCCCTTTTTTTGATGAGGGTATTTAGCGGACAGACAGATACACGGATAGCGGCCATTGCCCCAAAGAAGACAATCAAAATGTCTACAACTCGCAACGCCGTTCGTCGAAAAGTTTATAACGCAACCAAAACACTTATAAGAGAAATAATTCCCGGTACACACATCGCACTGTTCGCCAAACAGGCGACGACAAACGCAAAACTGGTCGATATAGAAAACAACATTAAAACTCTCTTTGTGAAAGCTGGGCTTTTAGGGTAATATTGTCTCTATATTCTTACTCGCCGAGGGTTTTTAATTTACGATTGAACTCATGTATCACACATTCATATTTTTGCCTCTATATAACGGTCTTGTTGGAATAATGGACATATTTCCATGGACAGATGTTGGTGTTGCGGTCATTATTTTCACAATTATCGTAAAATTGATTCTATTTCCTCTTTCGAAATCTTCAATTCTGACACAGGTCAGAATGAAAGAAATTGAGCCCGAGGCCAACAAAATAAAGACAGAATACGCCAATGATCGTCAGACTCAAACACTCAAGATTATGGCCCTTTACAAAGCCAAAGGCGTCAAGCCATTTTCCGGTATTTTACTGCTTATTATTCAACTCCCCATACTTCTAGCTCTCATTTCAGTGTTTTATAAAGTTATTCCTTCTATAAATCCAGATTTTTTATACAACTTTATTTCAATGCCCGACATAACAAACAAAATACAGTTTCTTGGTCTCATTGATTTGACCGAAAAAAGCCTGATTTTGGCTCTTATCACTGGTGTAGCGCAGTTTTTTCAACTTCACTACTCTCTTGCCTCTCAAAAACCAGCAATCATTGCCGGCACCTCAAACACGAAAGGACTTATGAATCCCGACATGATGGCTTCAATGACCAAACAAATGAAGTTTTTCTTGCCAATACTCGCTTTTGCTTCGGTTTATTGGATCATTCCAGCACAGTTTCCTCAAGCGGCTTCAATCATTGCTATTTACTGGACAGTTAGCACTCTTTTTACTCTAGGTCAGGAGTTGTATATTAGAAAGAGGTTTGTCGCGCGTTTAATTGTTAATTGAAACCAGATCCAGCGACCATAAAGACAGGTCGTTTTTGTTCATAAAGATAAGAAAACTATCTTTTTCGTCCAAACCGAGATTGAAAGCGTCAATCACACGGTCTGAGGTATCCACAATTGAAGAGACAAGATCAATTTCTCCGGTAATGGCGTTTATTCCCCAAATTTTGTCAACAAATGAAACTCTGCCAACGTACCAATCGTCCGGGTATGTGCCAGCAATGGGTTGTGAGGGTGCGGCGCAATAGACCATTTCTTTGTAGAAGTTGCCCCAGACGCATTTGTCAGCCAAGGTGCGGACGATGGCATCAATCCCCTTCCCTTCGGAAATATTGAAAATACTGGAAATAATATTATTGGCATTGCCGGCCATTGATAAAAATACACGCTTGGCGTCGGTGCTTACTTTTGTGCTTAATCCCGGTAGGGGACCAAGTATTTTTTTCCAAATGCCAGTTTTTGGGTCAATAAAATATAGAAAACCACTCGAATCGGCGGCGCCTTTTGTAGTAATGGCAATCACATTTTCTGACGGCCACTCAACATTAACTTGGGTTATGGGCGTGGAAAATATTTTGACCACACTGGACCCGTCAAATTTGGCTGTATAGCCCGAGCCAGCACCGTTTTCGTTTATAAGAAAGAATATACGATCTCTCTTTGGTGAACTTGCGTAAGCGATAATATTTTCCGGTAAACTCTTGCCTTTTAGTTCGTATGGTGTGAGAGTGGCACCAGTTGTTTGGGAGACCGGTGATGTAGTGCTCGTGGCAATTTTTGGCACGATTCGGGCCTTTAGCTCAGCGTACACACCACCCGAGGTTCCACCTCGGTCAAAACCATCACCATCATCAAGTCCGAAGGCGATAAATCCAGTCAGATTCTTGTTCCAGGAGCTTTCGTACAATTTCGGCACGACCGTGTTTGATAACGTTACTATATCCAAGGTATTTCCACGCGCTTCATACACATTTCCTCTACCTCTATCAACCCAGCGGATAGCCGTTGTCGTGCTGGCTGGCTTGGCATTTACCGCCCCGGTAGTACTGGCGCCATATCCACCCGCCGGAGTATTGCTCAAAAGTCGTAGGGTAGGAATTTTGAGCTGTGTGCCAGGAGTTGCCGAGGTGGAACCTCGGTTATCACCCGGGACAGTTCCCTCTGTCCCCGTCACAAGACCTCCCCCAGGCCTATTGATTGGAACGAAGCCAGATTGAGGTGTCTCTGGTTCAAGTACAACATCAGTTCCTACACGCATGAAAAAATACCAGTAAGCCACGCCGGCTATAATGAGGAGGATGAAGAGTGTGAGGAGGAGTTTTTTCATTTGTTATTTTCCCGGACTGAAAACTTTGCATTTATTAAATCTCGACTATTTTTTAGTCTTTTTTGCAGATCTTTTTGTAACTCTGGGTCTTTGACATTACCCATCATTTGTTCTGCTGTACCAATATATTTGGCGAGCCTTGATTCAAGCTCTTTTTTTTCAAAAACCTCGCCGCTTCCCAAGAATACTGCGCTACTACCCACATAGGCAGTATTTTTTGAAAAAAGTCCAAATGTTGTATTTCCGACAATTGTATCACTTCTATTTAGCTCAAGAACAGATTCGTAATAATTTGCCTGATCATTAATACCACCGTGATTATAAATTTCTTCCAATTGGTTTATTTTTGTTAGTTGACTATTTCCATCATCTCTTATTTTGTTTATTACTTCTTTTTGTTTATCAAACACCATATTTATTCCGGATAGATTTTTTGTAGTATCGTTATTTTCGAGATCAATAAAAGTTTGTTTTGATTGGGCCGCCAGAGACAATTTTGTTGCATTAACTACCAAGTTAGCTTTTTCCTTTGCAATTTCATAATCTTTATTTTTTATTTCTGCAACTAATTCGTCAAATTCAGGGTCACCAATCTTATAATTATGTAATTGGGCCAGTAATGCATCTTGTTGTTTTTTTAAATCAGAGACAATGGCCTGAGTTTGTTTTTGTTTTTCTGCTATACCTTGAATTTTAACCTGGTATTTTTCTAACTCAGCTGTAAGCTCATTAAAGAAACTACCAATATCTCCACTCTTACACCCAGGATCACCGATCGATATATCTGGATTATCTGCACATTGTATGATTATCGGCTCAACCAGATTTGTAGGTATAGCCACCAACCTCGGATCAATAGTCTTCAAAATTAGATATGAACACAAGACTAGTAACAAGCCGGAAATGGCATTTTGTAATTTTTTCAACCCGTCTTTTTTTCCAAGGAATGAATCAGAACTCATGTACTCAAATCCTCCCCAAACGATCATGAAGACCGCGGCCACGGCGGCCAAGGCAATCAATAAGTTGAACATATACTGGACATATCCTTGGAAATCAATTTCTCTGATTTGTGATTCAGAGCAAGTAACCGCGGGGATTTTGTTACCGTTTCCGTCTACGGTTTCTGGACTTTCTATACATGGCAAGGCTTCAAGAAGGGTGTATTTGTCAGGTGTTTGTGCTTGTGCCAGTGAGACATTTATCAAAAGAAATGACATGAATAGTGCGCACACGATAAAGACAAATAACCCCCCTATTTTTTTTGTATGTGATGTAGAATTCATAAATAACATAAAAAATTAGAACGTTGCAGTTTCATCTATTGAAGCTGTCTTGTTGGAAAATATCGCAGAAAAACCAGCCGTTGAACCCTGGAGTATTTTATCAGTATTTTTGATGTTCAGCTGTATATTGGAGGATCCAGACGAACCTTCTGGCGCGCGCAAGATGACTGATCTGTTTGATGATAATTCTGCCCGACTAAGATTGTTGATTGCCCATGCCCACGACAAATCATTATTACCAAGCGAATTGCCCACCCCACTGAAACCAAAAGGTACGGCCAACACGGTAACTTCTTTTTGTGTACCTATTCGGATTGATCCTTGTAGTGCGATATTAAACAACTTCCCGTACAACGGATCATCCACGTAAAAAGTTATGTATGGATTGCCGACGCTGACTTCGGAATACACTTGGGCGCTGGAACTATCATCGCGTGGCCAGATGGTCACGCTGATATCATAAGGCCGAGGCACAATGTCTCCTACTAGAGTGATGGATTGTTTGCCGTATCCACTCTGATTTTCTACGACACGGCTATTCTTTTTCCATTCATAAATAAGAGTTTTGGGGTCATATTCTACGCCAGAGACATTGGCTAGATGAGGAATGGCGATGATTTTGATCGAATTTTGATATACCGGGGCTACTTTACCTTTGAAAAAAGGCGGGACGTATCCATCGGTTTCCAATATAAGATCAATAGATCCGGAACCAAGTACCAGAGAGGACCCTACCATTCTGCCCTCCGGAGTGGTCGCCACGACTTCCAAGGTTATTTTTTTGCCTATGGCAGGCGCGGTTATTTCAATAGTCGTGGCACCCACGGCATTTTGGGTGACTTTTCCGTTGACTGTCCAAGATATTTTGGCGCTATTGATGTCAATGCTATAACTGCGGGCGGTAACTGTAATTTTCTGATTTGGGACTGGATTGTTGGTTGAGGCGGAGAGCTCCAGACCACTACTGGATATGGGTATTTGGGCGAAGGCTGTTAGAGTAAACCCTCCTCCGCCAAGGCTACGGAGGGCAAGGAGACAAAAAGCAAAGATAAACAAAAAGCAAAGAAGATTAGAAAGTCTAAAAATCATAAAGAAACGAGATTTCATTAACTTTATTTTACCATGATAAAATTCTCGCGTCTCTTGGCTGATTCGGGGATAAAGAAATAGATTAACGTGTCAAACCGCCACTTGACGCGCGTATACCGTCCTTGTTTATCCTAGAATTACCTATTTGTGTCTGAGATGAAGTTGATTGGCGTATGCCATCTCTGTAAAGTGGTTGTCGAATTGTGTTACCCAACATCATTTCTCGTTCTTGTCTTGCTTGTTCGGCGGCCTCTTCTTTCTTTACATCACTATGAATATACCAGACATCAACAACCCAAAAAGGTGCTATTCCGCCGGTGATCGCATCGCCAAGAGCCAGTCCAAGCAGTGAAGCAATCCTTTTTGGTTTTGTAATAATTGGAATCTTAAACAAAGAAAAAAGCCCGATCAAGGCAGGTCCGGTAACAACTTCCATGGCCTCACTTATAGCAATACCTATTCCAGTTAAATCAATGAGAATTTGCACAATGTCAACTATTATTGCAAATCCATACAAAACAACCCAACGCATACTACTCTTTTTTTTAGTCTGCTCCATGGATATATTATAACTAAACTACCCTGCCGCTTCTAACTGTTTCTTTGCATCTTGAATAGCCAGCACTTGAGCAGGGTTTGTCGTGATAATCTGATCCTCGGTATACGATCCGTGTATCTTGATGGCCACGTGCTTCAATCCCACGAAGAATATTCCCTCTCCCACGTCAGACTCCAACAAGAGATATTTTTCCTCATCCGTCAGGTTAAATGTTTTTTGGATATGATCGATCACGCTTGGGGATTGTTTCAAAAGGATTTGTATTGAAGAGTTTGTCACTATCGGCAGGCCATAAGGCGAGTTCAAAAAGTCGTCAACATCTTGGGTGATTGTGGCCAAGCCGAGGAAATATTTGCGACCGCGCTTTGCCAAACCGAAGAGGAACGAAGCCGTGTCTTCTGATTTCATCATCCACCACGCCTCATCTATGACCAACAAACGCTTCTTGAGGTTCTTGCGGATGGCATTCCAGATATAGTGAGTGACTATATACATGGCCACCGGTTTGAGCTCGTCTTCCATGTCGCGGAGTGAAAAAACCACGAATTTTTTATTTATATCCACATTTGAAGGACGATTGATGAAACCAGCCCAGGTTCCTTTGGTGTATTTACTCAAGCGCTGAACCAGTGAATCCCCCCCCTCCATTCCGGCCAGAACCAGTTCAAAATCGGACAGAAGTGGCGGTTCAACAGTCCGGAAATCCGATTCGGGAGTGATATCTTTCAAAGCGTAGGTTTCACTGATGGCCCGATCAACGATGGCATCTTCTTCTTGGGTAAGACCACCCAACATAATTCGGAAAAGACCGACCAAGTTGATGATATTTGATCGAAGGACGTCAGCAGCTGATTCGTCTTCACGGGCGATCGGCAAGTCAAATGGATTTATATGGTGTTCGGAATTGAGTGAGATATTGAAATATTTCCCTCCCGTGGCTTCGGCCATATACTCGTATTCTTTTTCTGGATCGATAACGATTACATCAGTGTCAAACATCAGCGTGCGCAGAATTTCCAGCTTGGTGGCATAAGATTTTCCGGCGCCGGCAGTGGCAAAAGTGACCGAATTGTAGTTTTCCAACGAAAATCTATCAAAAAGTACCAGGGACGAATTGTGACGATTTATGCCGTACAAGATTCCTTTATCTGAAGTAAGGTCAAATGAGACGAATGGGAAAAGTGATGAAAGGGGCGAAGAGTTGAGCTTGGAATGCACCCCGAGCTGATCATCGGCGATGGGGATGACGGATTTGAAGCCTTGTTCTTGCTGAAACAGCGCGGGTTTAACGTAAATAAGTTTTGATTCAAGGATTGATTTGATTTCAGATTCCAACTTATCAAGCTCACCTTCCGAGTCGGCAAACAAAGTGATATAAACACCGACATCAAAAAGGTGTTCCTGCGCCTGCATCAGTTGATCACGGAGCTGTTCCAGATCTTGATAAGCCGTATCCAATGCCGGATCACGGACCAGCCCCTTGTCTTCCCTGCGAGAAATCTGGCTTTGGACTTCGGCGACTTTCTTTTGGAAATGGCGGAGGATTTTTGCCGTTTCGACGGGATGTATGAATATTGAAATATTAAAAATCTTGTCTAGATTGATGATAGGGGCAAACCAGCTTTCGTCAAGGAAGCGTGGATATGAGATTACAAAGAGAGTTCGGCCTATTTTTTCTCCCAAATTGAGATCCTTTGGGCTAATTTTTAGAGCTGACGGAGAAATAACATCTTTCAATTCCAAAACGCCGGCTTGATAGATCTCTTCAGGTAAAATAGAAACAATCGGTGATTGCTCATCTTTTCGTCCAAATAATTTGTTTAAGAATGACATGTTGATTTTGTGTTGGTTCTGCGTATTCATGTTGTCATTCCGGCGAAGGCCGGAATCCAGAATCACAAACTAAGTGTTAGTAATTCTGGACCCCTGCCTTCGCAGGGGTGACAATCAGGTGATCTGTATCGGTTTCTCCGTTTCTCCTGGATTGAAGAGTTTGTAGAACAATTCTACCACTTCTTCGGTACCAAGTTCCGCCGCTCGAACCCCACAACGCACCAAACCTTGCTCTACAACAGCCACCCTTTGCTCGAGTTGGCTTCTGTACTCTTGGAATTGCGTGTCGGCCGTAGCAGTTTTGTCTGTGGCGCTCTTTTTGCCTCCAAACATGCTAGAAAGTGGATTTTTACCGCCGATGATTGGCGGATCGTATGGTATAACCACAAAGAAACTTTTGGACATGATGTTGGTGCTTTCGACGAATGTTTTGATGAATTCTATGTATTCGCGAACCTGTATTTTCATGAGCTCGGTGGTTTGTTCTTTGTACCTATCCTCAAGAAGGGCGATATATGGTCTGATATCAAGTTTTTTTGATTGGACGAAGATTTGTATGGAAAAATCAAGCGAGTTCACGAAATTCTGGAATTGCATCAAAATGGAACTTTGTTCATCTTGGGATTTGAGGGCGAAGTTGAGGGAAGATGCCAAAATGATGGCACGCATGCCTCCGTTTTTCAAAATGATTACGCCGTCGCGGATTTCTTGAATAGGAATGAAGTCTTGAGTTGTTGATTGTTTTGGAGCCATTATTTTTGGTTTTTATTTGAATACATGCTCTCTTTTATATCCAGACTCCATGTCAGGTCCTTCAGTTTGCTGTCGGAAATTTTCGGCACCATGACGGAAGCGTAATTTTCGGCGTCTTTGACGGCCGTGGCGGTATTTTGCGGGCTTTGTTTTTCGGCTTTTCTCCAGATGTAAAGTTTACCACCAAGATAGTATTTGAAAGCTGATTCAACGACATGAACAAATGGTTTGTTATTTACTTTGTAGAAAGCAAAAGCGGCGGATACGGCCATGATGAGGATAATAGGCACGATGGCGAGGGTTATGCTGTTCAGGAACACATACACCATGAAAGAAAGTCCTCCTCCGCCAGCAAGATAAATGAACTGCTTCAAGGTAAGCGGTCCGAATATTTTGTCTTCAACCTCAATGAATTGGGGAACCTGGAATCGCATCACTGGATATTATAGCGACAAGTGAGGATTTATGAAAGCGAGCAACCCGCGAGCAAATGTAGCTGCGAGCGGAGCCGTCCTCGGATGAGGGCTTTCATAAGATCTGAATGCAGTTGCTATATGAGCGAAGCGATTATAGCGTACTTTTGACTTAAACGAGGATAGGTCCAGCTCAAATATTTACTTGATCGCTTCCCTATATGGATCATTACCCATAGCTTTTGGTGTTGGTGTACCACTAGTTCCCCCTGCCACTTTTGGAGCTTGAACGGTGACTTTTTGCGCTGACTGCCCGCTCGCATTGCCTAACAAGTAATCTACCAGTGGCTCTGTGTGGTTCTCGGGTGTCCCCCCGGAAGTTGTTTTCGCCACCGCAATTTTCGGCACTTGTGGAGCTACCACGGCTTCAGGCATCTGTGCTGATCTTCCATCTGTCGGTAGATTTGCCGGTGGATTTGCCCTAGATGGTGTAACTCTTGCCGGAGGGATCCCCGCCTGAGTCGGAACACTTGCTGGTGGATTTTCCAACCCCGCCAGTATTTCCCCTCTATCCGCCGCGGTCACCCTATTATTTTCCGTTTCCGGAACCTCTTTTTCAACACTAAAGCCGCCGAGACGTTCTAGAGAAGAGAGGGTGGAAATTTGGTTTTCTTCAGGCCTAGATTCTGGAACAGTGGTTTGAATACCATCCTCGGTTTCCCGAAGGTATTCTTTTATAGAATCAAAGACCTCATGATTTACCTCTTGGGAAATGGTTAGCGCAGCTTTACCAGAAATATTAAGCCGTTTAGAAATTTGGTCAACAAAATCAGAAGATTTATGAAGTCCAAGTAAAACCAATCCTATTTCATCAACAAGCTCGCCCAGCTGATCGATCATGAGACCATATTTTTTTCCTACAATCTCGATTTTCTCGTGGATTTCAGGCGAAGTCACTGCCTGTTGAACATTAACAGGTAATTTATCGAACTGTGCTTTTATTTCTTCTGAAGTAAATTGCCTCATGTTGTTTTTGATGCGTCTTTATCTTCCTTTGGTTTATCCTCAGCATCATCCTTGCTTGCTTCGGCCAATTCTTTTGCCAATTTTTTCATATTCTTTATCTTTCTTTTTTCCAGAACCACGTTTGATTGCAGCATCCAGGTCTGCTATCTTTCTTCGTAATTGTTCGAGTTCAGCTTTTTCTGCGTCAGTTACAGTAGCCCCTCCTTCAGCCTCACGTCTAAGCAGATATTTATAGTTGTTTGAATTCAAAATCCCGTCTTTTTCATCTCTATTCTTTTGGAGATCCGCCTCATCTTTCAAACTGAACGCAGTTTCGGTATTAGCGCGATCTTTCATAAGAAGGGTCATTATTGATCTACGCGGTAAGTTCTCGCGGAATTTTGTAGCATAATCTTTTGCTTGAGCACTCGCAACTTCCCTCTCTGCTTCAGTCGCATAATCACTGTTATTTATGGATTCAATTCGTTTATGCTGACCCCCAATATCCTTCTTCCTCTGCTTCAATACTGCATCATAACTTCCTTTTTTGTCACCAAATCCAGCTCCGCTAACATTTGAAAGTCCTTTTGAAACTGCCAAGCCGAGGTTTGGGTTATTCCCATAAAATCTTCGAGCTGCTGAACTTTCGTTAATACGATTTGCGGCCATTCCAAGAGTATTCCTTCCGCCCCAACTACCCACCTTCTTCCATAACACATCAGCACCCATCTTTTTGCCATCAAGTAGACCACCTGTACTCGCTCCAAGTTTGATTGCCGCCACGAGGGGGACATTGAGCATGAAGATAATGAGAACGGCATTGATGGCGAATGAAACGAATTCCGTTGGCATGATTCCAGTCGTGCCTGTTCCTTGCCATAAGGTGCCGTAGGCTCCGGTATTGAATAAACTACTGCCGGTTATTATTTTGAGCGCAACATACATCAATAATAAGTATGCCGGCATGAAGGTGAGTTGGGCGATTAATATTTTCCAGTATTCTTTTGAATATTCCTGCAATTGCGGGACAACCGCCGCCGCACACCAAACAGGCGAAAAGGCGAGCAGTAAGAGGAGAAGAACTAAACGTACAACGAAAGCCAAGGCGGCAAAGAGGAAACTCAAACCAGCTGTTACCATTATGACAACGCCAGTGATGCCGATGAGCACGATCCGAAATGGCGTCATTCCAGTTGAACTTTCATTGCCAGTAAGGTTTAGGTTGTCAGGATGAAAAGCTGTTTGTATTTGCAGTGATTGCATGAAAATTGCTGATAGCCCACCATCTTTGAACAAAGTATTTACTATGGTTGGCAATGTACCAGCCTGAGCAAGTGTGCCTGTTGCACCTTGTTTTCCTTGAATTATGGCACCAATATCCGGTTGCCCAGGAGTGATCGCTTTATATAGCTGCAGTGAAACAACATTCGAAGTGTCGATCAAAAGCGCGGTTATAAAAAAGCTAAAGTTGATCAATACACCGGCGATGACGATGTTTTTTATGACACCACTTAGCTTTGCGTCTTGACCTAAAATCATACGGATGGACGCGTATAAAAGAGCAAATATGATGAACATGCCGGTAATATCGCGGATGGCCTTCCAAACAGTATATATGGCGGGAGTACTATCAACGAAATCTTTGATATGCATTGTCAGATTGATCGAGACATTGAGGAGTGTACCGGTAAGCGCCACGAACCACGAGGCTATTGATAAAATTATGTTGACAATGAATGCCGCGGCTTGAGCAAAAAAGTCCCAGATACTGCTGATCCCAAATAGTTCTATCGCATGTGTCGTTTGCGTCGAAGCAACCACGATGACCAGCATAACAATGGTGAAATGACTTATGTATTTCCAAGTAAAAATACGAGATATTATCAGCGGTATATCAATCAATCTGATTTTTTTAATATATGATTTCAACATGTGATTTGTCAGTATGAACTCAAGAGATTATTTTTGAAGGTTTCGGGCTGGATGATTAGGTTGGGGAATTGGTTGCACCTATTCTGGAAGATCTGGGCGTCTCTGTTCAGATCCTTGACGGTTTCTTCGATTGACTGGGATCTTTGTTCTATATTGTTTGAATCCTCGAGAACGGATTGGGTAGTTTGGGTTGTATTATTGACCGCCATTTCCAAACGTGAGAAGCCGGCAGTAATGTCGCTACCAGTTAGTCCTGGAATATATGAATTGGTAGTTCCTGAAGTCGAGTTCTTATACATATTCAGTTGGTTTTGTGTGGAAATTTTCTTTTCTGTTGTTGAAGCAATAAGCGGATCTATATTCCTAGTAATCACGAGACTTATACCTTGGGTCATTTTTTCTCCGTATGATCGGCGGACGGTATCAAAGTTTTGTAGCTGATTTATCTTGTTGACGAAACATACACTGGCAGTCAGATATCTGTTTTTTGTGTCATTGAGAAGTGCCAATGAACGGTTATACGCGGTGATGTTGTTCTCTGCAATAGTAATCACGGAATTTGAGGTACTCAACGAACGATCCCGCGCCGAAACCACCTCAAAACTATTTTGATTGTATGATTCATCGTACAATTGGGTTAGGTATGACTGGGAATTTCCACCG
Organism: Candidatus Taylorbacteria bacterium RIFCSPHIGHO2_12_FULL_45_16; assembly: GCA_001821055.1. Classification (GTDB taxonomy): domain Bacteria; phylum Patescibacteriota; class Minisyncoccia; order Phycocordibacterales; family PALSA-1337; genus C7867-002. The sequence continues at coordinate 43,552 of MHRT01000001.1, forward strand.
ACACCCGATCCTCGATTGCTCAAGGCTGCCAGTCCTTGGGTCAACATCTGATTTACCAAGGCCCCGGTGATCGCATCAATGCTGTCGCTGATGGTTTTGACGCTGACTAGTTTTTCTCGGCCGGTATCCGCCTGATTGAATAACGTGCTGGCGATGACTGACCCGGGAGTTTGAACTTCACAACTTTCGTACTTTACTTTGTTGTCCTTGTCCACGGTCTTTTTTATACTTGTACCTTTGCCGAGAGCCGTGTAGCCTGTAGCACCGGTGCCGGTTTGCTGAAGATTTCTGATATCCGATGTGTTAAGGCCGAACTTTGGGCCAAGTTCATCTTCGGTGGCCGAAAGATAACCACTTGTCACATCTGTACATTTTGGCCAAGAAAGGAATCCCTGCCCGCGGTTGAGGTCGCTGTTGACGGAGTCTTGTTTTTCGGCAATCCGACTCTGAAGATCGGAATTCGCCAACAAATATGCCCCGATTGGATTGTTTTGCGGTTCAATCGTATAGGCCAAAAAGCCTTCCCAGCCACCTTGAGAGAAATCGCCGTTTATAAAATTGCCCAAAGTAGCACCGTCCGCGTCACCATACAGATTGATCCCGCTGTTTTGTCCCGCAGTCGCGATGGCATTTTGCGTATTGCCAATGACTCTGCTTAAGGTACATTCGTATCGTTTGTTATACGAGCTTGATTGATTCAAAGCGATATTCAGGCGAATATCGAAGCTGAACGGCGAACAAAGTTGTGACAACGCGCCTGTTTTATCTATAAGTTCGCCGGTAATCTGATCAGCGACATCAAGGAAAAATCCTTCGGGATTGGTCAGAAAAGCCGGACTACCTTGAAAACCGGTATTTATCCAATTCACAATACTGGCAGTCATGCGTTGGATGATCTGATTGGTGATGAGGACTGCTAGACGATTACCGACAAATTCTTTCCAGTTGTCCATGATGCAGTAAAAATCGAATAGTGCACAGGTATTTGGAACGGCCAGTGCCTGGGCTTTTTTGTTTGGAATAAAACCAAGTGGTGACACTAGGATGGCGATGAGTATGGTGAGTGTGATTATACGAATGCGGATGGAGTGAATATTCATGTTATTTGATTATAGAAAAAACTATGGCTGGCTCTTGAGATGAAAATTGCATGTCTTGCTGTGCGAATACAAATTTTAGATCTAGGAGTGCACTTCTTAGCCGACCAACGGATTGCTCGTAGAGTGCCATTGCAACCATTCCTTGAATTGGGTCGCTAAATACTTTACTCATTCCATTGGAAACGAATGACATAGCACTGACAGCATTGATCAATTCAACATGATGCGGGGCTAGGTTTTTGGGAGTTCTAGTAGCAAGCAATTGCGCTAACAATGTGTCATATGAGACTGTGACATCTTCTATTTTTTTGGCGGCGAATTTGTCATTCTGTTCGAGCGCTTGATTTGCGATTGAGGCGGCGTCTTCTCGTGGCGTATATGTCAAAATTAACCTGCCAATGTTGTTTGCATAGGCTCGCTCGGCCGATGCGTCTGTTTCTGTCGACAATACTATTTCACGAACATCATATGAACGTGGCAATGGCGCCGCCGATACGACATTTTCTGTGGTTTGGTCAATAAGCGCTTTTATTGCTTCGGGATTTTCGGATAGATTGTTCTGCTTGAGAAATAAATACTGTTCAAAAAATTTCTTGCCGAACTGGCCGGTGACGGTTTCCGGTTCAACCGGTTCATTGGAAGTCACGGCGGTGATATCCGATGATTTGTTCTCGTTGATTTTTTGGGTCAAAAATTGTTCTTTCCAATCATTGGAATTCGTCTCGGAAACTAGCTCTGTGGGCGTAGCACTGACCACCCCGTTCGGAGCGTTATTTATGGCCGTGTTATTCCACAATGAATCGCCGTACGCGGCATATCCAGCGACTCCAACTCCCAGAATACATATTATGAAAATGATAGCCGTCTGTTTGTGCCGGTAAGATAGGGACATACGACATAATTATATAGTAGAAATGCTTTATACGCTGTGTTTTCTGTGGACAGTGGCTCTTGACGCAGGTTGAGCTTTTTATATTCAGGTCTGTGGATACTACGCATATAAAATACATGTTAGTATTAGTATCAATATGAAAAAACAAACTTTAGTTATTATATTGGTCGCTACATTTTTACTTGCTTCCTTGACTAATACTTATGCCGCTGCCCCTCTTCCTTTTGGTGGAGTGGTTACCATGATTCAGCCATGCAATACTGGTTTGTTAGTGTATGTTCTGACGCCACTGACGGGAGTTGTGCCGTTTATGTGGCTTACAGGTGAGTTGCCATTTTTGTCTTACATACCCCCACATCCAGGCCAATGGTTGCTAGGATTGACTGCCGCCGTCCCAGTCCCTTGTGTTCTAGGGACTGTCCCTTATGGTGCAGGGTTACCTATTCTCATGCATGGCTCAAGTCTGTAATTTCCATAATTACACAGCTTTTTCTAGTTTAATGAATTGTATCCGGCAATCTCAAGCCACTGTTCCACTTTCAGATCCTCTGCTCTTATTTTTGGATCCAGTCCCAGTTTTTTCCAGATAGCTTCAATCCCCATTTGACCAAAAATCACTTCCAAATTTCGGGCCAAGAACTTTCTTTTGTGAGCGAAACTGGTTTTCACTAGTCTGAAAAATCTAGGAATATCAAGGTCTTTTGAGACATCGGGGAAATTTTTCGCGCGGAAAAGGTTGTCTGAAATATTCTCAATTGAAAGAATTGCCGAATCGACTGTGGGTGGTGGAGTGAATGCTCCCGGCGGAACCTCGGCAATTATTTTCGGTGTCCCAAAAGCTTTTACTGATATGGATAGTACACTTTCTTTATCATCTCTAGCAACGATCCTTTGAGCAACCTCTTTTTGGACCAATAGAACCATTCGATTTGGTCTCGGTTCATATTCGAGAAACTTTTCTAAAATTGCTCCAGTGATGTAATAAGGAATATTGGCGACGAGTGCATATTTGGATGATTCCAAAATTAAGCAATTTAATGATCCCGAGTGTGAAGGTTTAATGATTGAATCATTTGATGATTCAGGATTTTCAGATGAACTATTTTCGGATAATTGATCGGATTTGATTTTAGTTTTTAATATATTCGGATCCAACACATCCCCTTCAATGATTTTTAATGTTCCACTTTTTATTTCATTGAAAAAATCTTGCTCCAACATACCGACGGCTCGAGAATCTTTTTCAATTGCTATGACATTTGCTCCGGCATCCAATAATGCGCGCGTCAAAACTCCAGTGCCGGGTCCAATTTCAAGTACTGACTCCCCTTTTTGTATGTGCGCGGCCAAAATAATCTGCCTCAACACATGCGTAGAGTTCAAAAAATGTTGCCCCAGAGATTTTTTTGCGAATAATTTCATTAATTATAGTAGTTGATTTATGAGATAGCACAAGTAGCCTACATCCCTAAAAATCAATAAATAACGCTTTTGCTCCAGTTGGTTTTTCCGGAGGAGCTTGTTCTTCTATCAAATCTTGTCCAATGTCAGAGATAAATTCCGAAGGGGTATTTACTCTTTGCGCCCCATAGACTGTGCGAATCAGGGTATGACTCAAATGTACCTTGTTTCGAGCGCGCGTCAATGCCACGTAGAATAGGCGTCGCTCTTCCTCGGCCTCCGCTGAGCTAATTCCAGCATCATCAAGGTGTTTGAAAGGAAAGAGGTCCTGCTCCAATCCGGCGATGAAAACTTGGTCAAATTCAAGGCCTTTTGAGGCGTGGACAGTCATGAGTTTTACTGCATCCCGATCCTTTACCAGATCGTCCTGGTCGCTGGCAAGCGCGGCATTTTCAAGAAATTTCTCGATGCCAGGGAAAACAAAGTCCGACCTTAAGGTCGGACTTTGTTTTTCCTCATCATACTGCGCCGCGACGGTCACCAATTCCCTGATGTTAAGCAGGCGTTCTTCATCCTCCGCGTCGCCACTCATAAGTAATTGTTCCATTCCAGTTTCTTTGATGACGAATTTTACCACTTCTGATGGTTTCTTTTGCCGGATTTCCAGTTGGATATCATCAAGGAGTTTCCAAAAACCATCAATTTTGATTTTCATGGTCGGCGGCAGCAGTTCCGGTCTTTCAGACATGATCTTGGCAACCGTCGCTTTGCCTATTCCACGTGCTGGTACATTGATGATTCGGCCGACATCACCCCAAGATTCCCTGTTCAAAGCTGCGCGAATATACGACAGAACATCCTTGATCTCTTTCCGCTCGAAGAATCTCACGCCGACTAGTTGATAGGGGATGTTTTTCTTAATGAATGCTTCTTCAATGGCCCGTGATTGAAAATTCGCGCGATATAGGACCGCGATATTCCGTGGCGGTATCCCTTTTTCAATCAAATCACGCGCAGTGTCGGCGATATTTCGCGCCTCATCAAGTTCCGTATACGAAGCATTAAGTCCAATTTTTTCCCCATCAATGTTGTCAGTGTACAGTGTTTTCTTTTTTCGCAACAAATTCTTCTCGATTACGCTATTTGCCGCGGCCAGGATGGTTTTTGTCGAACGATAATTTTTTTCCAGAGCAATGATGGCTGTTTCGGGATAATCTTTCTCAAAATTCAAGATATTCTCGATTGTTGCCCCGCGCCAACTGTAAATATTCTGATCCACGTCGCCGACCACGCAAATATTTTTGTGCGTTCCGGCCAATAATTTTGTGATTACATACTGAACCTTATTTGTATCCTGATATTCGTCTACGTGGATATATTTCCAGATGTTTTGATAATGTTTTCGAAGGGGTTCATTTTTGGCAAGCAGTGCGACAGTTTCTGAGAGGAGGTCATCAAAATCCAAAGCCTTTTCTTTTGTCAAAATTATCTCATATTTTTCCCAAATTTGAGCTGCCAATTCCTCCATGTAACTTTTTGTCGCATCAAAATACTCGAGTCGACTGATATTATCTCCCTTGGCTCGCGAAATCATGTTGAGTATTGTTCCAGGATCGAATTGTTTTGGGTCAATGGAACACTCTTGCATGGCTTGTTTTATCGCTCGACGAGAGTCGGAACGGTCGAAAATAGTGAAATGTTTGGTCAGGCCAAGTATAGCCGCGTTTTCTCGAATAATATGCACACCCAAAGCGTGAAAGGTACTCACAAAAGGACGCTCTCGTATTGAGATAGGTAGATTCAGACTCACGTCTTCGGTGAGCAGGTTCTCGATTCGGTCCCGCATTTCTTTTGCCGCTTTGTTGGTGAAGGTTATAGCCAAAATATTGGATGGGGATACGCCTTTTCTGATCAAATTGAGAATACGATAAGTAATAACCTTGGTTTTTCCCGATCCTGCCCCAGCGACGATCAAAACTGGTCCTTCTAGGGTATTGACTGCCTGTTGCTGAGCTTTGTTGAGGGTTGTCATTTGGTTAGTGTATCAGAAAAACTCAAGATGGACCCATAATTGTTACAAATTTATCCTTAGTCAGTTTAATTATTGGTTTGAATATTCATACTTTTTGTCACATTACTTGACATTAGAGCAAGTTTTGTGACTGTGTATATCTGTTATTGACAATGCTTCTCTACCTGCTACTCTGGATAAGTACCCTAACTGGTATATGTGCTAATGTGGCTTTACAGAGCCACTTATGCTTTATAACTGGGGGCACCGCGCGAAGGACAGACTGCCATGGTTGACTTGCAGAAGTGAGATATATGTTATGCAATTTCCGTCCCTATCAACAACAAAATACTCAACTGCTTCCAAGCGTCTCGTTATTTGGACAGCGGCTTTTCTGTTATTTGTGATTGGAATATTGATGTATTCAAAGACCGCTCACGCCGGTCTTATTTCGTACATGCAAACTATGTTTGGCGGTGGTCGTGTTTCCGCCAAGGTCATCCAAAACCAAATCTACTCCGATTCGCGAAATTTGGCGCTCCTTCATTCGGCGGTTAGCTATGATCCAAATCCGGAAAAGCCATCAGGAGTTTCTCCCGTCGTGGGTAATACACTTGTGGCCGATGCTGTCTTATCTGAAGCCGTTGAAGATACGACAAGCACTCAAATTAGTTCGTATACAGTGCGTGATGGAGATACGATTTCGGGCATCGCAAAGATGTTTGGTGTTTCTGTCAATACAGTCATGTGGGCCAACAATATAAGTCGCGCATCAGCTCTTCGTGTCGGTCAGGACTTGATAATTCTGCCGGTCACCGGGATAAATTATACCCTTCAAAAAGGAGACACGATCAAAGGTATCGCGTTGAAATACAAGGCTGATGTTGATGAAATACTTCGATATAATGATCTTTCTTTAAATTCCACTCTCATTGTCGGACAAAACATCATTATTCCCGACGCAGAATTACAAATAGTTGTTCCAACTAAAGGCGTAGTTAAGAATAATCCCGCGCACAACACAAACGGTCCCGATTACGGAAATTACTATATTCGTCCGGTTCAGGGCGGCGTAAAAACCCAAGGACTTCATGGATATAATGGCATAGACATCGCAAGTCCTGTCGGTACGCCGATATATGCTTCAGCCGCCGGAAAAGTTCTTGTCAGCATAAGCGGTGGTTGGAATGGCGGGTACGGGAATTTGGTTATCATCTCGCATGACAATGGAACCCAAACTTTGTATAGCCATCTCTCCAAAAATCTTGTTAAGGTCGGTCAATATGTGGAACAAAATCAAAGGATTGCCTTTATGGGAGCGACCGGCAAAGTAACTGGACCACATCTGCATTTTGAGATTCGCGGAGCGAAAAATCCATTCTGAACAAGCGAAAAATAGATCCACCTCTCAGATATTTTCACGGTATTGAAGTGCTTCGAGCACGAATTCTTTTTCAACGCAATCTTTGCCAGCCAAATCGGCGATAGTTTGAGCGACTTTGATGACTCGATGGAACGCTCTGCCAGACAGGCTTAATTTCTCAGCTGATATTCTAAGGATATTTCGGGCGGATTCATCAATTTGCACATATTTTTCAATATCTTCGGCACCCATTTCACTGTTGTAGTATATATGCCTGTCATGCGCGTGAAAGCGGTTTACTTGGCGCGTTCGGGCCGAAATAATTCGGGAGCGAATCGTCTCCGACCGCTCCGCCTCGTAATGAGAAGCCGCCAAACGATTATAATCAATTTTTGCCACAGAAATCCAAATGTCAATGCGGTCCATTATTGGTTTTGAAAGGCGTTGCCTATAGCAAGCTATGACTCTCTCCGAACAGGTGCATCCGGCGTCTTTGCCGAGCCCGCATGGGCACGGATTCATGGAGGCTATCAGCATGCATTGTGCTGGGAATGTGAGCGTGCCGCGTGCGCGAGATATGGTGATGATCCTATCTTCAAGCGGTTGTCTGAGAGCTTCCAATACATCCCGATCAAATTCGGGCAACTCATCCAAATACAACACGCCACGGTGAGCCAGTGTTATTTCCCCTGGTTTTGGAAAACTGCCACCCCCGATGATTGATGGATATGAAGCGGTATGATGCGGCGCGCGAAACGGAGGATGTGTTATGAGTTCTGATCCGAGCATTCGAGCGGCTGAATGTATACCAGTGACTTCTACGGCTTGTTCGTATGAGAGTCTTGGAAGTATTGAACGCGCACTTTTGGCCAGCATTGTTTTTCCGGTACCCGGAGGTCCGCACATAATAATATTATGCGCTCCTGCCATCGCTATTTCGAGACCTCGTTTGGCAGTCTCATTGCCACGTATGTGTGCCATGTCCGGCTCATATGTTTGAGTTTCTTCATTTTCCGGTATGACCGCGTGAATTAATGGCTTGAGATGCTTCGCGTGCACGCAATGATCTATGATGTCACGCATAGAAGAGATGGCATACAATGTCATATCTTGCACCAGTGAAGCCTCGGTACTGTTGTCTCTTGGTATAAACGCCGTGGTGAATCCATGCTTTTTCGCTTGACACAAAATGGGCAGAATGCCGCTGACTTTGCGCACACTTCCGTCAAGTGATAATTCTCCCAGGAACAGTTTTCTCTCGGCGTCAAGTTCTAGATGTTCGGCGGCCGAGACATAGGCCAACGCCATGGCCAAATCGAACGAAGGTCCCTCTTTGCGCATATCGGCCGGGGCCAAAGATATAGTTACTTTTTGATTTTTTTGTTTTGGCGATATATACCCACTATTTTTTATCGCGGCCGATATCCGGTCCTTGGCTTCATCAATGGCACGATCGCCAAGTCCGACGATGGAAAATGAATGAAGACCATTGGAGATGTCTATCTCAATGGTTATGATTTCCATGCGCAAGCCGATAAGTTGAGCGCTATAAGTTTTTGTTATCGCCATACCCAAACAATATCAGAGAGCGATAAAGAAACGCTGAAGAAGCGATAAAGTTTTGCTGGAGTTGTCTTTTCAGGTCCAATTTACACGAATATTTTCAAGCGTGATGGTAAATAAATTAAGGATGCGTGTGTTTGATTGAGATTCTAGCTGAAGGATTGGCCAGAAGGCGGTCTTCCTCAATCGGTTTTCCGCAAATTTCACATATGCCGTACGTCCCTTTTTCTATGCGTTCAAGAGCCGCGGAGACTTCCGTTAGCTGTTTCTCGAGCTGGTCGACAATACCCGTGTTGTCTTCCAGCTCCTCAAGCTTATCTGCCACCTCATTTTCGTCGGCTGCGTCTATCTCCATACTGCCAGTCGTGGCTTCCCAACCGCCGGCGCTTGATGGGTCACGGTGACCGATACCTCCCAGCTGACTTTCCAGGTCGGTTTTTTCCGAGAGCAGTTTCTTTTTTGCCTGTTCGATCATTTTTATATTCATGGGCATATCCTATCTTATAAAAGATTGTTTTTCAAGCTTGTTTAGTATTTCAATCAGGGTTGATTCTTTTTTGGTAAAAACCAGATGGGTATTGTCTATGAATGAATACAGGAACAAAATCTCTCCAGTATCGGCGCGGAAAGCACGCACATCTTTGTTTTTGATGATGCGGTCCTCAAATCTTCCTCTGATAGTCAGGTATTGTCTAAGCGGCTCAACGATCTCCACAGTTGAAGACCCTGTGGTATTTGTTGATGTGGCGAGTATCAAGATGCTGGTGTTTGTGGCCGTCGCCGTGCCTGCTAACGGCAATATAGAATCAATGCCGATGAGCATATTGTTAGTTGTTGTCGAAATCGGAGTTGGGTTGTTGGATATGCCGACTATCGTGTCAGAGTACAAGTATTGTCTAAGGTCATCGGCCATCACTCTTTCCCATTGCAACATGCCGGCAAAAGCATTCTGGAAGAAATTTGTCGTACCCACAATAAAAATATTCTTATTGTTATTTATATCGTTGTATACTCCGAACATCCAACTCTCAGCCAGTGATCGAGACAAAATATCAGGAGCGTTGATTTCAAATGTTTTGATTATGTCGGGCGCTGAAACGCGGCTGAGGGATCCAGTCGCGTCTTTTTTGGTGATGATGAATTCAATGATCGTGTCTGGTGTTCGTATTCCACTGATTTCATTCAAGATATGTCGACGAATTGACATCGGATTTTGGTTGTCTATCGTTATAACGATTTGGTCTACAGATGGAATGAAACCAGGGGTCGCTTTTTGCGGTTGAACGGCCGGAATTATCGGGGCCAAGGCGCTATTGCTGTAGAGATAATATGCGCCATACGCTCCGCCAACAAGTAACAGCAGACCAACAATGGTCATCGTGATTTTTCTTCCAATATGACTCGGGACCTCGTCGCTGATTATTTCGCTTCCCTGTTGTTTTTGACTTTCGGCTATGGCAATGGAAGCAGTTGATATTTTTTTGTGTGACATTACTTCGGCAACGTCACTTTCGTAAGTGCGTACGGGTTTGGCTATATTTTGAGGTGTGGCTTCCGGTATTTGTCTGTTTTGTTGAGGGATTTCAGGGACTTTGGCAAATTGGGTGGGTTGTGCTTCTGGTTTTTGAGTGGGAATTGGGATGAGACTGGGAGTTTGTTTTGCAGAAAAGTCTTTTGGCGCGGCGACATTGGCTGTCTCTGGTTTCACAAACCCCCGATATTGCTGAACGCCGGCGACTTGTGTGGCCGGAGCAAAAGGGCTTGGATCAAATGTGCCGATTTTCTGGTCCAGCAGTTCAGTTTTCGGTTGCGGTGCCGGTGATTTTTGCGGTGCCGGTGTTTGTTTGATGAAATCTTCGCTTGATATGGGAGAAATACTGTCTTCTGAAATGTCAAAAATATGTTCGGCTGAATTTCCGCTACCATTACCGACCGCTGGTTCGTCGGGCGGTTTGGAATTATTTGGTTGAAGATCTTGTAGATCCATCGTCTAACATTATAGCTTACTAGTACCTCTTCTTGAAGTCCTTTCTATGTCCGTGATCACCCATTGGCTTGGGCATTTCTTCCTTCTTGGTGAAGAAATCAGGATTTGCGGACTTGATTGAAAGATTTAAACGACCCTTGTCATCAACTTCTTTGACCATAACAGGGACTTTGTCGCCTTCTTTGAGGTAAGTTTCTACGCGTTCAACTCGGAATGGTGCGATTTCGGAGACATGGACTAGGCCTTCGGCATTCGGACCGATCTTCACAAAAGCGCCAAAGTCCATGAGGCGCACAACCTCCCCGTCGTATTTTTCTCCTGGCATGTATTCGCGTGTCATATTGAAGATAATTTCTCTGGCTTTAGCGGCGGTCTCGTTTTTACCGGTAATGAATATTGAACCGTCATCTTCAATGGTGATGTCATCCACATGAGTCACATCGCGAATTTCGTTTATAGTCTTGCCACCGGTACCGATGACTAGGCCGATTTGTTCGGGTTTGATCTTCATTACGAAGATTTCCGGAGCATTTGGTGAAATCTTTTCGCGCGGAGCTGGAATTTCTTTTTCTATGACATCCAAAATCTTGAAACGGGCGACTTTCGCTTTTTCAAATGCCTCAACCAGTATTCCGAGTGGAATCCCTCCAACTTTTACATCCATCTGAACCGCTGTAATACCTTGTCGTGTCCCGGCAACCTTGAAGTCCATGTCGCCATGATGGTCTTCAGGTCCTTGTATATCGGTCAAAACTTTATAATCGTAATTTTCAACTGCCCCCTTCCTTGCTTCCTTGCTTCCTTGCTTCCTTGCTTTTTCTTTCATCATCAAGCCAGAGGCAATCCCAGCCACCGGCGCTTTGATCGGAACGCCACCGTCCATGAGCGCCAGTGTTGAACCGCAAACCGAACCCATGGAGGTGGAGCCGTTTGAAGCCATGGCTTCAGAAACGAGGCGGATTGTATATGGGAATTTGTCTTTGTCAGGGATGACCGCGGTCAACGCTTTTTCCGCCAGAGCGCCGTGGCCGATCATTCGGCGGTTGGTACTGCCGACGCGGCCGGTTTCACCGGTTGAGAATGGTGGGAAATTGTAATGGTGCATAAAACGCTTTTTTTCTTGGACAATCAGACCATCAATTACTTGCGCGTCGCCAGGACTGCCGAGCGTGAGAGCGGAAAGAATATGCGTGCCGCCGCGATAAAATATGCCTGATCCATGGAGAATAGGCGAAATTCCCCCAGCCTTGGCGAATAGCGGACGAACTTCATCCATACCGCGTCCATCCGCGCGTTTGTCGTTCCTGATCGCCTCGTCATGAAGCAAATCATTGACCGCTTCCTCAAATATTTCTTGTGCCATGCCGATATTTCCCTCTGGCATTTTCTCTGTGAACAATTTGGTCCACACACCTTTGATTTCGTCAATTCTTTCATGGCCAGGTTGGTTGCCTATGACATACTGCTTTAGCCGAGGTTCCACCTCGGTATCAAAGAGTTCCTGCGTTCCAGGAGTCGGCTCAGGCAATGTCACCATCACCTTAGGTTTACCGATTTCAGAAATAATTTTATCCTGCCAGACCTGGACCTTCTCGATTTCTGTTGACGCGCGAGTCAGAGCTTCATTCATAATCGTCTCATCAACTTCTTTGCTAGCCACTTCTATCATATTTATCATGTTATCTTTGCCGCAGGCTACCATTTCCATGACGACACCCGCCTCTTCGCGAGCTTTGAAGTCCGGATTGATTAGCCAATCTCCGTTTTTGCCGACGCGCACTGCGGAAACAGGTCCATTCCACGGGATATCAGAGACGCCCAAAGCAAGCGAAGCGGCGATGACGGAAACCACGTCGGGGTCGTCTTGGTCTATTGAAAGTGTTGTTATAATAACCTGCACCTCATTGCGGATTTTTTGGTTGAATAATGGGCGAATAGTACGATCGACGATCCTTCCAGATAGAATTGCTTCTGTTGATGGCCGGCCCTCTCTGCGGATGAATCGCGAACCGAGGATTTTACCGGTGGCGTAAAACCTTTCTTCATAATCAACGGTCAATGGGAAGAAGTCTCCATCTTTCAAATCGCCCATCACGGCAGTGGCTAGGACGGTGGTATTACCATAGCGAAGCATGACCGAGCCGTTGGCCTGATCTGCAAGGTCGTTGAACTCTGCGGTCAATGTCTTGCCGCCGACTTCAAGCGAGTATTCTTTTTTGTTCATAGTGTTTGTCCAAGGTTCGACCTCGGAATTCGCCCCAAGATTTCAGCTTTGAATGAATCGCGCAACAGCGAGTGCCTTGCGGCGTTTCAAATCTGCCTATCCGGGGGCGAGTTAACTTGTAAAGTGCTGGGTGGACAGCGGAGGTACTGTAGCATGGTTTTTTGGGTTTTTCCACTGGTTGCTTATATATTAATATTCAGGTATAAATCAAACAAATCTGAATTTTTTACAATGAATGCTGAAATTATCATCCCAACAGTTATTTTAAGTGCTGACCGGTCGATGGTCTATAGACCGCCAATACGGATTCCAGAATGGGCTGTCGCTTGGGTATTTCCAGAGCTTCAACAAGTTGCTAGGCCAAAACTTGATCTTGGAAGGGTCACTTGTTTTTCTGAGTATTTTGTTGAAAAGGAAATTGTTCCCGGCTTTGAATTTTTCGAGCATCTCAAAAAGATGTCACTAATCAGTCGGTGCCTCAATTTTCCTGACGGCGTGTCAATTGCGGCTTATGAGTATTGTTGGTATGAGTTCAAAGCTAAAAGAGTTTTTCTCTGGCAATCGGTTGTTCACGATGGCCACCAGAATCTCTTTGTGCCGTGGGTTCAGAATATTCGAGGTCAGATGCCGATTATCTACTGGCATTTGCTCGAACGTTTTTTCAGTCCTGGCTACAACATCAATGTGAAAAATAGTTTGGGCCTTCTGGTTTGAATCTGTCGCTTGCACCCCGCGCTCCTTTGCAAAAACAGAGGCGCGCGGTTTTTATTTTACCCTCTTCAACGCCTTGATCACCTCATCGATAGGAACTCCACCTTTTCGGATCTTCGTAAAATCAATCACTGTTTTCCATTTACCCATTATTTTGCGATCGATACTGACAACTTTTTTGTTATTCAAGTTTTTATTCATCTATAAATGTAAAATTAAGATCGTTTCCCATTCAGTTTTTTATTCTCTACGTTCTTCAAATAATTCCCCTTCGAAACCACCGATCTTCCTAGTCTTTCCTCAAGCTTCTTCCGTGCTCCACCGGCAATGTCACCGCCTGCTTTGGCGTCAGATTTCAATTTAGGTAGACCCTTTGAGTCTTCGGTGCGATGAATCTCTGTGGTTGCGCGTTCACCGAGCATGTTGAATATGAGTTCAAAATCATCCATGTGGTCGCGGAGATTTTCTCGTTCCAACCCCTTCAATTCTTTGTATTCTCTTGGAGTAACGCCGAATGTTGCCTTGGAAATTTCGGCAGTCAAGATTTCGTAGTCTTTTGCCTCTTGTGCGCCGCGGTTCTTCCGTTCGTTTGTTAATTCTTCACGGATAACTATGCCTCGCATGCGCTTTTCTATCCAAGAGTCGCTGTAGCCTTTTGATACATATAAGGCGCGGGTGCGTTTGGTTGCCAATTCAGGGTCTTCAATATCTTGGATACGTTCGTAGCCGACTCTTGCTAGCCAACGTTTGATCGATTCTACCTTGGGAGATGGTATGGATTGAACAATACGAAACATGGCTTAGGTATTGGCGCAGTCAGTTTCTCGCATTTTACCGTCGGGAGCTTCAAGTTTCAACTGTCTACAAATTGTAGACAGTTCAATTCCATCTTCCAATTTAACCCTTGTTTTCATTGCATTCCAATAAACACGCGGGTTTTCACTTTCTGTAAGAGATTTGATTATGTCGACAATAGAAAACCACCATTCGTCGTTGTGAATGATTCTACGTATCCCAATCCCCCTAAATAATACAATCTTGGTATTTTCCATCCCCCAATTGTATCACCCAAAAAATTCTTGGGAACTTCCGTGACACTATTTTTTATTTCGCAATGCTATGTTTTATGAAAAATACGGACCGAGCGCCCGTATTTTTCAGTTGTTAACAAGTTGTAAACACCTTCTCCTACCTCCTCCCTCCCGTCCTCAGCAAATATTTGCTCGAACTCTCATCCAAATCCATAAAATGGTCCGCGACCTCGATGAGTTTTGCTGAAGTAGATTTGCCGAATGAAGCCACCTCTACCTGACAGCCCTGATTCATCTGCAGATATTCAACAAGTGGGCAAAAATCGCCGTCGCCGGTAATGAGGATGACCGAATCTAGTTTTGGCGACAATTTGACTGCGTCAATAGCTAGCCCAACATCCCAGTCGGCCTTTTTGGCTCCGGAACTGAAGATCTGCAGGTCTTTGACTTTGGTTTCAATACCCATTTTGGTGAGTGCGTCGAAAAAGGCGTTTTCTTCGCCAGATTCGGTGGCGATGACATAGGCGACGGCGCGGACGAGCTTGCGGCCATCCATGGCGTCTTTGACGATTGCCCCAAAATTGACTTTGGAGTGATAGAGGTTTTTGGCGCTATGATAGAGATTTTGCGCGTCAATGAAAATGCCGACGCGTTGTTCTTTGTGTTTGATTATTGACATGAAAATAGATGAGAAATGTAAAATTGACCTATTAGACGAATCTGCTGATTCGAAAGCGCAAAGTTACATTTAAAATAGATTAAGCAACGTATTAAAAGATTGTTAATGGAAAGAACTATACACAAGTGTACACGCTAAAGAAGACATTGAAAAGTCCATATCGCATAAACTGAAAATGCAACTCAACTTTGCACTTCACACTTTTAACTATTTCTTGAGGTCCAACTTCTTGATGATACTAGAATAACGACGAGGGTGGTTTTTCTTCAAATAAACGAGGTGAGTCTGGCGATCGGCGACCATACCGAGAAGTCCGCGGCGGGAATGGTTGTCTTTCTTGTGCTTCTTGAGATGGTCGCTCAGTTCGGTAATCCTTTTGGAAAGCAAAGCGACCTGAACCTCGGCAGAGCCGGTGTCCTTGGCGTGAACCGCTGTTTCCTTGATGATTTTGATTTTTTGTCGCGTAGTTAACATCGTTGGAACATCATAGCATGAATAGGGAGAGGGCGCAAGGCGATTAAAAATGTCGTTTAACATAAAGAATTCAGCCCGACCAGTGTCCCCATAAGGTTCACAGGCCGGGCTTTTTCATGAAGTATTGATTGAAATTTTGTACTTATCCAGACTCAATCGACTGACTCAATCCAAGTGGCTTCAAGGATTGCTTTTTTAGGGTTCTAAAGCTTTTGGGCTTTTGAATTATTAATACTTTTATTTTAAGCTATATTTTTCATATACATCGCGAAAAATATGCAGAATCTCTCGTAAGTGATTCCCTTTCACTTCTCCATGCTACAATGTACCCATGTCGTACAATATCCGAGACCTCAAACAGCAGTTTTTGGAATATATCGAGATCGAACGCGGCCGGTCGGTAAAAACAGTGCGAAACTATGATTTTTTCCTTTCCAAATTCCTCAATTTTTCCAAGATCAAGATGCCCGAAGACATCACTACCGATAAAGTCCGCGAGTTTCGTCTGTGGTTAAATCGTCAGCCTGGTTTCAAGAGCCCCACTGGCATCCAGACACTCAAAAAGAATACTCAAAATTATCATCTGATTGCCCTGCGCCTATTTTTGAAATATCTAGGCAAGCGCCAAATCAAATCCTTACCTCCGGACATGATTGAGCTTGCCAAAGTCGGTCAGCGACAGATCGATGTCATAACAGCCGAAGAACTGAAACGATTGTTGAATGCTCCTGATGGTGATGACCTTGCTTCTTTGCGAGATCGCGCCATGTTGGAAACACTTTTTTCAACAGGATTACGTGTAGCCGAACTCTGTTCCCTATCTCGAGATATTGATTTCAATGCCGATGAATTCTCCGTTCGTGGCAAAGGCGATAAAGTTCGAGTGGTCTTTCTTTCACTTGAGGCAAAAAAAGCCCTCAAGAAATATTTGGAAAAGCGCACTGATATGGGCGAGGCTCTTTTCGTAGAGATTAGTGAACGCGTGAAGAAGGCAAATCCCAAGAATAAAAAAAGTGACCTGGATGTCGGCGATACCCCTCTCACCACTCGTTCTGTTGAACGTATTGTCAAGAAATATGCCATCAAGGCCGGGATTTCCAAGAAAGTTACTCCCCACACTATTCGTCATTGCTATGCTACCGACCTTCTAGGTAGTGGTGCCGATATTCGCTCAGTTCAGATGCTCCTAGGGCATGCTAATATCAATACGACGCAGATTTATACTCATTTGACGGATACTCAACTAAAGAAAGTCCACCAGCAGTTTCATGGGAAGAGGAGGTAGTTTTTTGAGCTGGAACCTTGGCGTTTGGAAATTTTTCCCTCTTCCCTTATTTCCCTCTTTCCTTCATACTATCCCCATGCGCCTCATCTCCTGGAATGTCAACGGCATCCGTGCAGTCATCAAGAAAGATGAATTTTTGCCATTCATCAAAAAATATCAGCCCGATATTCTCTGTTTGCAAGAAACCAAGGCTGAGCAAGGTCAAGCCGTGATTGATCTACCTGAATATGAAGAATATTGGAACTCGGCCGTAAAAAATGGCTACTCTGGTACGGCTATTTTCACAAAGATAAAACCAATGACGGTAATTAATGGTCTTCCGGACAAAATTTGCGCCAAATTTGGTCTGGCGGCCGATGAATATGGAGACCCACGTACCGAAGGCAGGGTGATTGCCGCGGAATTCGCTGATTTCTATGTAGTCACTGTCTACACTCCCAATGCCAAAGAGGATTTGAGTCGAATTCCCCTTCGCCATAAACGATGGGATCCTGCATTCCTGGCCTATTGCAAGGAACTTGAGTCAAATAGTTCTATAGGCTCACCACATGGCAAGCCCGTTATTTTTTGCGGCGATCTCAATGTGGCCCATACGCCTGATGACCTCGCTCGACCCAAAGAAAATGAAGGTCTCAAGGGATTTACTAGAGAGGAACGAGAAGGTTTTGATAATATGGTTGACGCCGGTTTCATCGACACTTTCAGGATGTTCAAAAAAGGCAATGGTTTCTATACCTGGTGGTCAAATTGGTCCAATGCTCGTGGGCGTAATATTGGCTGGAGGATTGATTACATTCTCGTTTCAAAAACCTTGAAAGATAAGATCAAAAAAGCAGAAATTTTGGATGAAGTGATGGGTTCGGATCATTGTCCAGTGATGGTTGAGTTGTAATTTTTCAATTATGTCGCTATCTCATTCTTACCTTGTAGTTTTTTGAAATCTAGTTGTCTAAATCCCAAACTCTGTCGCGTTACTCCAATCCATCTAGAAACTACCCAAAATCATTGGGTAGTTTTACGTTGTGGTTGAGCCGTAATATGTAAAATTCGGGAAAATCTGGTGTAAAGAAAAGCCGCGTTAAGCAGCAATTTCAGATGGAAAAAGTGTCAACGCGGCTACTAGTGAAGTCGCGAAGAATGAAAGAGCTTGGGTCCACAGACCCGGCAGATTCAAATGGTGAATCTGGTGCGTCCTGATGATTCCTAAGTTGACGGTGTGCACTGTATCTTAAAGAAAGTGCTCTCCCAAAGGAGGCGTAATTGTGTTTGAGACAAGTACACCGTCATATTCCTAGCAACTATTGGCCGCAAAAATTTCTTCGCGCTTCTAAGTGTGAAGCCTACCCTGAGTTTTAAGGATCAAATGTTTGTTTTGATCGCAGGAAAATGATACTAAAACTTATTCTGATATTCCCATTACACAAACTCCCCAGAAATTTTTCGTATCATTTTTCTGCGATCACCTCGGATAACAAACGAGTCTACAAATATTGTATGTCCTTTATAAGTTTCTGTAAAGGACATAATTGTGGATAACCAGGTCTTTGAGAAATACATATAGGACAAGGTATTTTGCCGGACTAAATGTCCTTCAACACTCTGTTTTACTGCACAAAATGTTTCTTTCTAATCTCTTTGAGATTTTCCTCATCAACCTCTTCTCTCTTCTCTCTTCCTTTTTCTGCCAACTTGATGAGTTCATTTTCAGGTAATGTAAAAAGCTTCCTGGATTTTTCTTCCAAATATTTTATGGTATTTAACTTTGGGTTATCAAGCACTTCTTCCATGAGGGCATTCAGAATTAACCCAACCTTCGGTCCGGCCGAGATTTCACCTATCTCCATGATTCTCTTGCCATCAATCTTTAACATACCTACCGAGACTGGATCTCGGAGAGCCTCTTCAACCATAGATTTGTACTTACGGAGTCGGTATGGGTCGGCCTTAGGCCTTCCAGTACCTATTCGGTCACAAATACGAACGTTCATCAGGTCCCAGATGTTATCTTTGCCTACATTCACAATCATTCGTCTAACAGCTGAAAGTGTAATCATCTCAGTATCCGCAAAAAACATATGCCAACGTACAAGTTTAGTCACTTTTTCTGTTATTTCACGTGAAAATTTCATTCTTTGAAGTATTTTACGTGTTTCACGTGAACCAACTATCTCATGCCCATAGAAAGTAGGCTGTTTTGTTTCTTGTGAAACACCCTTAGTTTGGGGTTTAGATATGTCATGAAATAGGGCAGAAAGCCTTATTTCTAGGCCCCAATTGCTGTCTGCGGCGTGCTGTAGAGAGCGCAAAAGGTGTTCCCAGACCGTGAAAACATGGGCTTGGTTCTGTTGTACTCCAATTCCGGACTCTAATTCAGGTATGAAATATTTTAATAAACCAGTTTCTTGAAGGAGTTCAATTCCAAGTTTCGGAGCAGGAGACATGATTATTTTCACGAGTTCTTCGCGGATTCGCTCAATGGAGATTTCCTTTATAGTCTGGCTAAGCGATTTTATAGCTGAAAATGTGTCCTTTTCGATTGTGAAACCAAGTTCAACCGCGAATCGGACGGCTCTGATCATCCGTAGAGCATCTTCATTAAATCGGTCTTGGGCTCTTCCAACAGTTCTGATAGTTTTGTCCTTTATGTCCGCAAAACCACTATACAGGTCAATTATGTCCTTTATAGCTCCATTCGAAAGAGACACTGCCACGGCGTTGACCGTGAAATCTCGACGCTGGAGGTCGTTCTCTATCCTGTCGCTGAACTTTACCTTGTCTGGATGACGACGGTCAGAGTAATTCGACTCGAGACGATATGGTGTCACCTCGACATTCCGCAGAGTCAGGTCTTCCGTGACTTCATTGATCACGACGACGGTTCCGAAGACATTTTCATAGACGGTTTTCACGAAAAGTCCCTGGATTTGCTCCGGTGTGGCGTTGGTGGTCACGTCCCAGTCCTTTGGAATTCTCCCTAGAAACAGATCACGGACACACCCGCCCACCAAAAATGCCTGAAAACCCGCTTTTTCCAATGTCTCGACAATGGCGACAATCTCCCCGGGAATGGGGCTATTTTTTACGATTTTAGTAGGCATTGCAGAGGTATTGTAGTACAACTTGGGATTTTCCGCTAACTAAGCTAGTATGTAGAAGTTACGCTCGCACAAAATAATATACGCGCCCGTGGCTCAAAGGATAGAGCACTTGGCTTCGGACCAAGGGGTTGGGGGTTCGAGTCCCTCCGGGCGCACCATTCCACCAGTAGTTCTTTGAATGAGATACGATACCCACGCCGGATTACCTCACGGAGTCGTCCAAGATTCATGTGCATCACACCCTTTTGTCCAGCTACTGTAGACAATGTTCTTTGGGTAGCAATCGATTTGACCGGTATCATTCCTGAATGATCTATATCAGGTCTGCAATTCTGATGTCAAACGTAATATAAATTCGATTGTATTAGGTGTTTCATATATGCTTATGAAGCGCTTGAGATGTCGTATTACGAAAAAAGTTCTGCCAGTAATGTTGATATTTTTGTAAATTATTAGAATGTACGCTATACTCTCGCTTACAGTAACTTTGTGCTTGATTTTGTACTTCACACTTAGCACTTAGCACTTAGCATTTTGCACTTTTCATCGCGGGTATAGTTTAGTGGTAGAATGCGTCCTTGCCAAGGACGAGATGGGAGTTCGATTCTCCCTACCCGCACCAAGAAATGGGGACAAGTCTGTGTATAAGGGGTATAAAAGACAGAAAAAATGGCTTAGAATCGTGAAATTTGAGTCTTATATATTCACAGATTTAGTTAATCCTTATTTATAGGGCTATTCTAGCGGACTAAGTTTAAAAGTCAGGACAAATGTGTTGAGATTTGAAATTTAAGGAGGGATTAATATTCCGATGGTAATTCATACGCGGACAAAAGGGAATATAGGAGAAAACGTCGCCTGCACCTTCCTTGAAAGGAAGGGTTTCATTATCCTTGATCGAAATTATTCAAGAAAATGGGGAGAGCTAGACATTATTGGTCAAAAGGACGATGTCATTCACTTTTTTGAGGTAAAAAGTGTTACGGATAATTTTTCCAGCAATTCTAGTGGTCCAGCAGTTATCGGAGCCATTTCCAGGGAAATTTCCGACATAAAGATTACAAGCGTACACAAACCAGAAGAGAATGTTCATGGCCTGAAAATTAGGCATATTCGCAGGATGGTGGAAACTTATTTGGCTGAAGAAAAGTATGGACTAGACGTAGAATTCCAATTTCATATACTTTCCGTCTACATGAACGAGAAAACCCGCCGAGCTCGGGTAAAATGGCTCAAAAACGTGATTTTGTAGAAGGTATGTGCTAGGATAGGTCAATCACGAGATAGCGGAGCGTGGTGTAACGGCTAACATTTCTGTTTTGGGAACAGAAGACTCCGGGTTCGAATCCCGGCGCTCCGACAAGTGGTGAATTATGAATGTGTTAGTATAAGTATTGACCTATGATCAATGAACTGAGAATAATCCCTAATCCATAAAGTAATGTTCAGATCCATCTTTAATTTCTTCGATAAGTTTGAGGATCACATACGTGGTCGTTTGAGTCGTTCCCCAATCTTCTATACAATTATTGGTGGTGTGGCAATCGTGCTGTTTTGGCGCGGAGTTTGGCACACGGCTGATTTGTTGCAGGCCAAAGGTGGAGTACTCGGTTTCCTTTTTTATGAGCCGATCAATCTGCTTATTGTCGTTGGAATTCTTCTGGCCACAGGACTTTTCGTTTCTTACTTTATCGGCGACACGATATTGATTAGTGGTTTGCGTAAGGAGAAAAAACTTCATGAAAAAACCACCAAAGAGATCAAGGAAGAAGAAGCGACTCTCAATGACATAAAAAAAGTGGTCAAAGAACTCAAGCATGAGGTTGATGAGATCAAGGATGTGGTCGAAGAAGACCACAAAGTTCATCACGGGTAGGGGAAGTAGAAAACTGTACAAAATGCATTTGAGAATATATACTTTGTTCGTATGTATTCAAAAGATCTGAAAATCAAGGGCAAGCTCCTTCGTGAACAGGGTTATTCCTACGCCTATATTTCAGGGCGATTAAAAGTCGCAAAGAGCACCCTTAGTATATGGCTGAAAGATGTAAGATTCTTCCCGAATTCCGTCACGAAAAATAGTATAATTAATTCTCAAAAACAAGTTGTCCTTACTCGCAGAGCTGACAAGGCTAGATCCATTGAGGAGGCTGAAAGATACGCTGGGGATTCAGTGGGAAAATTATCTAGCCGAGATGTTTTCCTATTGGGGATAGGAATATATATCGGCGAAGGTAGTAAGGCATTTAACACTACTCGAATTGTGAATTCAGATCCGCGGATCATCAAATTTTCTCTTGCATGGCTTAAAAAATGTTTTGGTGTCAAAGCTGACAATATACGCATACGTTTGCATGTATATCCGGATACGAATTCGGAGAAAGCCGTCGCGTATTGGATGAAAGAGCTTGATGTGAGTAAAAAAGTATTTCAAACATCGTATGTAGATCGTCGTCTGAATAAAAAGAAAAGCCGGGCTGGAGTGTTGCCATACGGGACTGCTCATATGACAGTAGTAAGCAACGGAAATAAAAATTTTGGAGTCTTGTTACATCGAAAGATTCTTGCTACGATTGACCGTATTCTCACGATGCGGGATTAATTTAGTGGCAGAATAACACACTTCCAATGTGTAGACGCGAGTTCGATTCTCGCATCCCGCACAAATGATCTAAGGCGATGCCGATGAATAAGAATGACAATAAAAACAGCCCCCAATTTCTTGAGGACGTGGCGCCAGGAATTCATTTCGGCTATGGAGCCGTGAATAGCTCGGCTGGTTCGACGATGTGTTCTGCGCCGCCCATGATCATACTAGGAACATAGATAGTGACCTGGCGCCGACTCGAAACTTTTTTGATTAGGCCTGGCGCATACATTTTCAGATCGTCTTTTTTTTGGATAAGGCCAAGGTTATCCCACGCGACCCACTTCCCGATTTTTTGGCGCAAAGACAAGAGTGTCAGTTCCTGAAATGAACGCCACACAAAGTGGCTCTTACTTTTACGTTTTTTTATTTTCATAGATGTCCACCTAGAAAGGATACTATTACCAAATTTGTGAATAGTCAATTGCGTGCTCGAGAAATATGACCCTATGTCGATCCGGCGGTCTACTCTATTTGGTGTTTCACCAAAATAGCCTTACAATGTCTTACGTCAGCCAGTCCGAGACGCGGATGGGTCACAAATTAGTCATTAAAAATAAAAAATCATGCCAATTCAATTTAACAAATCTCTATCAAGAAGCTTCGGGAACCGGCATTTTCTTCTATGCCGTGGCAGTGATTAGTTCAGCAAATGGATATATTAGCACAAACGATATTTTCCTCGGCGACCGCATCGTTCCACAGAATATTCGCATCACAAATGGGGAAGCGGCAGTGAATTATGCCACGCGCAAATATAACGATCCGATGACTGCTGATCCGTCCGTTGGAGTAACGAAGTATTTGAAGATGGTGAATGGGGAGTTGGTGGAGGGGTAGGTATTCTACTTTCCTTCAGATGACTGTTCCCACATATACCAAAACCAAGTTCGGTAGCTCTCGGCTAGATTTTTGCTTCGAATTACGAAAATTACGATATTTTTGTCAGTTTTACCGAGAGTGACTCCTGTATAAGTAACTACAAAATCACCAAAAATATGAAGAGCTGAATTGGTCGAATATTTTTTTGGCAGAAAACGATACTTGAGGTCTCCTGGGAAGTGATTGGGAAAATTTGGCATTTCTGATTTTATTTCATTGTCAAAAAGCTGAATGAATTTTATTTTTTTCCTGTTTGCTTCCTTAAAAAAAGCCGTTCTTCCCGCATCAAGATTGGGATCAAACCAAGATCCCTTCGCGCCTATGAAGTAACTGTCTTGGCCCACACGCAACACATCTCTCCAAATATTCCTCTGACCTTCTAGACCTCTATAAATGTACGCTTCCTCCGGAGCAATGCTTGCTTGGAATTTCTTTTTCAATAAAGGAAGGATGCTTCTCAAATTTTCCTGTTTTTCCGCGAGGAGCTCCGTCAGCTTGTCAGGGTCTACGGCGTTATAGGTATTTTCTCCTTTGGAAAAAATCTGGAAACAAAGACCCTTGTTGATCAATCGTTGCATCACATCATAAGCGTTTCGGCGGTGAATATTGGCGTTCACGGCTATAGCACTGATGGAAGATTCACCACTTTCGATAAGAGATTCATATATCCGCGCTTCATTTGGGCTTAAACCAAGCTCTTCAAGTATTTTTTGATTCATAAATTGTGGTGGTAATAGACACCCTATGGTGGTATTGGCCACTCATAGACCATAATATAACATACCTGTCGGACAGTCAACCAATTAAAACCAAATATTATGAAAACTTCAGCATGTCTCTTAACGGCTATGTTTCTAGGTGCAATCGGTATTCAATCAGCCGAAAAGCCTGATGACTCATTGGCCTTCCAGCTTCGAATTCCAATCCATCTCCAGTTTACCGGTCTTCACACGAACAGTCTGGGAAGCTTCGGAATAGCGGCTTGGACCATCTTTTCTGACGTCACCGAAGAGGACAATAACACTGCAAACTTCAACGTTATCGGGTCTCTCTGGCAATACGGTGAAAGGGGAAGTTGGCTGGAAGTAATGGGTGGATACAAACGAACTGAAGATGGCTTCAATGACCCAGCTCTGGATATTCGCTTGTTTGATAGGACCGTTCCCAAAGTTAACATCGCTGCCGAGATCGCCTATTTTCCTCGTGAAGAGAGGAGGAGGCTCTATACTTGGCTGGCGATGGATATACCCATTTCATTGAGGAAGTATCAGGCACGAATCGGGCTCGAATCGGAGAACATCGTCTCCTGTTCTGGAAGGAGGGATTCTTTGGGTATTGGGCCTAGACTTGTTCTGCCTCTACCGTTTGTAAGCAAAATCTCACCCGCACTGTCATCCTCACTGACGACAACTTATCAGTATCGCAATGACCGAGATTTTGTGAGGTGTTATCTCGGTTTGACTTACAAGTTTGGGAAAAAGTGAAGTGCTGTTCCAAAGGTTTTTCTCAACCAGTTGCTGACTTCACGTCAGCAACTGGCTTTTCTTTTACCACAATGCCATTTTTTAGCCTTACTTCTAGGCGTGTATTGCTGTTGACTCTGTATTTCACATATGATACACTTTTGTCATAATTATGAAAAACAAGAATAACCTTATCGAACAGCTAAAACCCTTACCCCATTTTACTAAAGATGTTGTGTACCAGCTTGGCAAGCATCTAGGGCTTGAGGATTCTACGGTTGACACCTACATTAGCCGCTTCTTGAAGCGCAAAGAAATTTATCGTCTAAAAAATGGGCTCTATGTTTCATCTGATTTTTTCGATAAGAATAAGAATGATATTTCTTATTCATTTTACCTTGCCAATATTCTTCGCAGGCCATCATACGTTAGTTCGTGGACGGCGCTCCAGTATTACAATCTTACTACTGAAGCAATCTACGGAGTCACTTCGGTGACGCAGAAAGTTAAAAGAGACTACCAGACAAAGGCCGGCAGTTTTGTTTATCAGTCGATCGATAAAAAGTTTTTTTCTAATTTTTCTCTAGTAAACGGGAAATTTAAATTTTTCATCGCCTCGCCCTCAAAAGCATTGTTTGATTTGCTATACTTTAAGACCAATGAGTTCCGTGGTGTTTCGATCGGAAACGTTGAGGATATGATAAAAGAGTTGAGGATAGATTTTGAAGAGATGGAAGAGGAAGAGCAGACGAAATTTTATTCAATGGTCAACAAACTAAAATGAGTGAACAGATTAAAACAATTCTAAAAAGAAAACTTGATGATCTTGCCTCTTATGGTGAGATTGATGTAGAAACACGTCGTAACGCGCTTAAAGAGGATTTGCAGTTCTACGTCCTCAATTTTATTTATCATCATCCTGAATACAATAAATGGATTATGTATGGAGGCTCCGCACTCCGTATCATTCATGGTCTTGATCGAATGTCGGTTGATCTAGACTTTGAAATTTCACATTCTATAACGGAGAAATTCTTGGAAGAGGTGAAGAAAGAGATTGAAGACTATTTCAAAAACACTTATGGCGCAGGAACGGATTTCCTTACAATTAAAATAACCACGGGCAGGGGATTACTTCTCAAATTCCATGTCGGTGATGAGTTAAGCTCTGGGCACCCGTCGAAACAGGTTCATGTAAAGATAGACCTCAATCACTTTGTGGCACCGAAGACTGTGACGGAACGTAGACCAATAAACCAGGACCAGCTTTCTTTTGTAATTCTGACCTATAACATGTCAGCCCTCATGGCTAGCAAACTGGCTGCTATTTTCCTCCGAGGAACTCGCGGTATCGGCTCTGCTACATATGAAGAAAAAGGGCGTGATATATATGATCTTCTTTGGTACATGAACAAAAAGATTGTGCCTGATCTGGGCTATCTCGTAGCTAAGGAGATTGATGTAAAAGACCCACGCATGATCTTCGATAGGCTTACGCTTCAGATGAACAAAGTTAGTGATGATAATCTTAAGCAGGACCTATCACCTCTGTTTGTAAATCGAGGCTTTATTGAAAGATGGCTCAAAAATTGGCGTGAGAGTTACTTGCGACTTCTTGATGACTACAAAATTCGGACTGTAGTGGGTTTAGAAAGGATTGTAATTCATCAGGATGAGCCAAGTACAACCGCCATCACTTTTGAATATTTCTACAAAACTAAAGATGATAAGTTGTTTAGGGTTATGTACAAAATTGAAGACTATTTGGTTGCATTTAGTGATGATGTTTTACCCGTTGAACCTGATAGAAACATTGAAGAGAAGATAGGGTTTGTCACCAGTATTATAGGCGGTAAGCGAGATAGGTTAAATCGGTTTGCAACTCTGTTTTATCAGAAAACTGAAAAGTATTTCAAGAAAACAAACAAAATCGTGCTTGGCGATAATCTTGTTACTAAAGTAATCCGAATGACCGCCGACGGTTTAAATCAGAAAGAACAGATTCTCCTCAATAAGTCCACCCTATTATCCTGTGAACTCGATGACTTGTTGAAATAGCAAAAAACCGCCCTTAAGGCGGTCTTTGCGTTTCGGTGAGAAACCGAAGAGAAATAGAGCTATTTTACGGCGTCCTTGAGTGCCTTTGCGGCGCGGAACTTTGGAACCTTCATGGCTGGAACCTTGATGGCTTCGCCAGTGCGAGGGTTGCGAGCGTCGCGAGCTGCGCGTTGTTTGACTGAGAAGATACCGAGGCCGGCGATAGAGACCTCTTCGCCCTTCTTGAGAGAGTCAACGATGCTATTGATAGCTGTCTCAACTGCTTGCTCGGCCTGAACCTTGGTTCCTCCGAGAACTCCGTGAACTGCATCTACAATTCCTGCTTTATTCATTGTTGTATATATTAATTAATAATCGCTTGTAAGTGGTCTCGGCCCGCCGCTGCCTCGATGGGCGGAGCGGATCGAGTCTATAACCATGGCCCTAATTATATAGTAAGCCGTATTTTGAGCAATAGGGTGGGAAAAGTTGACAAGATGTTGATAAATATTGCTCTGTACTTACCTGGTTATCTCGCAAACTCTATCGTCCTCGTCTCCCGTATAACATTCACCTTGATCTCGCCAGGATACTTGAGATCCTTTTCAATCTTCATGGCAATCTCTCTTGCCATATTTTTGGCAGTTAGATCATCAACTTCCTCGGGCTTCACGAATATGCGTATCTCGCGTCCGGCTTGGAGAGCGTAGGACTTCTCGATGCCAGGGAATGAGTTGGCCAGAGCCTCAAGGTCGCCGAGACGCTTGATGTAGTTTTCAATATTATCGCGTCTGGCACCGGGACGAGCACCGGAAATGGCGTCCGCGGTCTGGACGATGCGAGATTCAATGGTCTCGTAAGGGTATTCTTCATGATGAGCTTGCATGGCCTTGATGACTTCTTCTGGAGCGCCAAATTTTTGCAAGATGCGGCGACCAATCTCGACATGAGTGCCGGCGACTTCGTGGTCAAGAGCTTTGCCTATATCGTGAAGGAGAGCACCAGCCTTGGCGACTTGAACATTGGCACCGAGCTCTTCGGCAATCATCCCGGCTATATGAGCCATTTCCATGGAATGTTGGAGAACATTCTGGCCATAGCTGGTGCGGAAATGGAGGCGACCGAGAATGAGTAGAATGCGTGGATCCAATCCGAGCACGCCACATTCATACGCGGCGGCCTCACCTTTTTCTTTGATGGTTTTGTTTATATCCTGTTTTGCCTTTTCAACCAAAGATTCTATCTTTACCGGCTGGATGCGGCCGTCTTTGATGAGTTCACGCAAAGCGATGGCGGCAGTATGACGGCGCACTGGATCAAATGAAGAAATGGTGATGGCGCCTGGAGTATCGTCAACCATGACTTCAACGCCGGTGACGCGTTCAAAAGCTTTGATATTGCGACCTTCCTTGCCGATAATTTTCCCCTTGACATCATCGCTTGGAATTTCAACCATAGTGGACATGATATCCTGCGTAACGGATGACGCCAGGCGCTGAATAGAAATGGCGAGAATATCTTGCGCTTTCTTATTGAGCATGTCTTCGCCTTGAGTGTCGAGTTTATTCATACGAACGAGCAAATCTTCTTCGCTGCGCTTTTCCACGATCTTCATGAGTTGGTCTTTGGCATCGTTGGCAGAGAGCTGAGCGATTTTTTCAAGTGCGGCTAGGCGATCAAGCTCGAGTTTGTCGGCTTTCTCGCGGATAGTCTTGATTTCAGCTACGCGGATCTTGATCATCTCGACTTCTTTGTCGATGTCAGTTTGGCGCTTGTCGAGTAGGTCCTCTTTTTTGATGAGGCGATCCTCGATTTGATGTATTTTTTCTTCTTTCTCTTTAATCTCTACTCGCGCGTCGTTGAGGGTTTTGGTGGCTTTGACTTCAGCGTCCGCGGTAATCTTCTTGGCCTCTTCTTTGGCGGCAAGAAGCATTTCCTTGATTTCAAGCTCCATGGATCCCTTTTTGCCAAGAGAGATGATCAGTCGCAGATAGTAACCAACAGCCACTCCGACGACTCCGGCGACGGATAGAAAGAGGGCAACTAATTTTAATGACATATGCGGTGTGGATCCGCCTTTGACGAGAACTATGGTGAGATTAACGTATGAGCTTGTGCCCGAAAGTTTGCGGGGTATGATGTTGTAACTCGATTCAATAGGGTGTTCATAAGTTGTTTTTTCACTAGAATTCCTTAAAAAGCGGTGTTAATTTAAAAATTGGTAACGATTGTATGATATAACTTATTTGGACGGAGCGCAAGTTGACTTGTCATTTTGCTTTTACTAGATATAAAAAAGGCACCATATCGTGAGATATGACACCAGTGATTTCAAAGTCGCTTGCCGATCATGAATATTGAACCAATCAAAAGAAAAAGGATGATTGCACTTGGCTCCGGTACGACTTGGATAAGGTAGAGTTGATCTGTCCGGAATCTCTCCGTATTTACCAAGATAAAGTCCTGAATAGTCCCTCCTGGTGCATCTGCTATCTCAAGCGGGTTAAGAGCATCGAGGCCCCAAGAGTAGAGTCCAGTTTGTGGAGCGGCAAAATTGGGTAATATGAATTGAAAGTTTCGACTTTCTCCTTCTGGTACCGAATACCAATCCGATGTATCGCTCGGATATGACACTGGTGAAATTAGATAGCCTTCAGCCGGAGATGTTACATGGTAATTACCATTCAGGAGTATGGTGGTGTGGCTATATAAGCCGTCGAAAATGTTGTAGTCTTTTCGAACAAATACGTCCATGTCCGTAGCCGTCAGGCTTATTATTATCGAGAAGCTTCCGTACTTACTGGGATTATTAACCGTTCCAGTGTAATCTGCTCGTAGATTGACCAGATCGAGCTCGAACGCCTGCGTCAGATTTGAGGCAGTGAGAAAGAGAACGAGGGTAATGCCGACCAGACCAACAGCGAAACTGCCAACCGAATGTCGAATTGCAATGTTCTTCATAGTTTATTTTCTCCCTTTGTTTTTTGGGAGACCTTTTTGTTTCTGTAAATCATCCTACAGAAGATTTTATATTTGTCAAGATTATGCTTTCATGCTATAGTGCTTGAGCAATTATTTTCAATAAAAATATAAAACCATGTTAATCCCAACCGTTATCGAAAAATCATCGTTTGGCGAACGCGCGTATGACATCTACTCACGCCTCCTCAAAGAAAATATTATTTTCCTGGGCGGTCCCATCGACGACCACATGGCCAACCTGATCATTGCCCAGCTGCTTTTCCTGCAATCCGAAGATCCAAAGAAGGAAGTTCAGCTCTACATAAACTCGCCTGGCGGTTCAGTGACCTCAACTTTAGCCATTATTGATACGATGAATCATGTCAAGAATGATATCTCCACTGTTTGTGTGGGTATCGCCGCTTCTGGTGCGGCCCTGATTCTTTCGGCTGGGACAAAAGGCAAGCGCGTAGCTCTGCCTAACGCCGAAGTTATGATTCATCAGCCGCTTGGTGGCGCCGAAGGACAGGCTTCGGATATAGAGATCAGCGCCAAGCACATCATCAAGACCCGCGCGACCATCAACAAAATTCTCGCCAAGAATACTGGCCAGTCACTGTCGAAGATTGATAAAGATGTTGATCGGGATTTCTTCATGGATGCCGAAGAAGCCAAGAAATATGGAATTATTGATCAGGTGGTCAATGGGAAGAAGTAATTAATGATTAAAACCCAATGATGCAATGATCAGATTCGGGCCGATTGGCCGCATTGATAATTGGAAACTTATAACATGCGTCTCTACCGCTTCTACATAAGCGAAATTATTGGCTCACGGAAAGAGATTATTATTCATTCAGATGAATTGGCGAATCAGATTTTGCACGTGTTTCGAATGAAAGTGGGGGAGAGCGTCATTCTGTTTGATGGTTCTGGTTTTGATTATGAATGTGTCATTGCCAGCTTCGGTCAAACTGACCAAAAATTAGTCACTTTCAATGTCGGGAGAAAAACGCTAAGCAGATTCATGCCTGCGTGTGAGGTTACTTTATGCGCGGCGGTGGTAAAAAAAATACTTTTGAATGGATTGTGGAAAAAGCCACGGAACTTGGCGTGACGAAAATAATCCCGATCATGGCCGAGCGTAGCGAGAAAAAGAATTTAAATGAAGAACGATTGAAGAAAATTGCGGTGGAGGCTAGTGAGCAGTCAGGACGGGGGACTGTGCCGGAGATTGAGGTAATCATCAGTCTGGAAGAAGCTGTTCAGCGGCTTCCCCGAGGTTCCACCTCGGTGGCATTCCATACCGAAGGTAAGCCATTACCCCTGCCTATCCGAGGTGGAACCTCGGTACTCTTCATCGGTCCGGAGGGCGGCTGGTCGCCGAAAGAAATCGAGATGTTTCACGCCAATAAAATTCCCATATTTACATTCGGAAAACAAGTTTTGCGGTCTGAGACTGCCGTAGTCGTTACCCTTGCGAAGATATTACTGTAAGTCGCGTGCCAATTTCAGTTAGCGTGGGATTTCATGAGGTTTTTGATTAAATTGTTTATTTTTGGTAAAGTTCAATCAAATAAAGATGTTTTTTATTTGTTCGACTCAAGAAAAACAAACACCTTCTCATTGGTCAGCACCGTTTCCGCATAGACAGCCGCACGCTCACGGTCGGCGTCTTTATAATGTTCAACGATGCGATTTACTTCCTCTTCAATTTCCTGAACTTCAGGTTTGATATTTTCTTTCTTGGCGATCTCATTCAGGATCAATTGCAGCTTGGCTTTCTTTTCAGCATGAGGTCTCCACTCGGCACGAAGTTCCTCAATGGTTTTCTTGGCGTGCTTCATGTAGTCCTCCAGCTTCACGCCCATCCGTTCGATGTCAGCGGAGAATTGCGACTGGGTCCGGTTGAGTTCGCTTTCGATCATCACATCAGGCAATTCGATCTTAGTTGCTTCGACCAGAGCATCGGCGATCCGGACGCGAGTTTTTTCTATGGCCTGATCGCGTTTCTGTCCGGCAATCATGTCCGACAACTTATTCTTGAAATCAGATACATCGGTAAAATCTCCCAAACCCTTGACGAATTCATCTGTAAGTCCCGGCATCGCAGCTTCAATAGCTTTGTCATGTTCCTCCGGCGTCATCTTGTCATGATTATGTCCTTCGTGAGACGCATGCTGTTTGCGAACGCGCAAGACTGCTTCATCAATATCTTTTTCAGAAACCTTCAAATCTTTCGGATCGGCTTTCTCGGCTTCTTTTTCGGCAATTTTCTTGTAATCAGGCAAAACAATTTCAGGTACTACTGAAGTCGTCGCCGTAAATTCCAATGGATTATCTTTGGCTAGCTTGGTAACACGGATCTCTGGCTTACCTATGGCGTCAATTTTTTCAGTAATTAAAATATCAATGTATGCTTTTGACAGCGCCAACTCAGCCATCTCTTCCAAGATTGCCATATCTCCAACTTTGGCCACGAGAATGTTTTCTGGAACCCTGCCTTTGCGAAATCCGTCTAACGTGATTGATTCATTAATGTGATTTATTGCTTCGGCGCGATATTTTCCCCATTCAGCTGCGGCAACCGAACCGGTGATCTCCACACGGGATTTGTCGAGCTTTTTAGCGATGGCTGAGTCGTATGATTTGGTTGTTTCAATCATGAAAATGAGTCTACACGGAAAGTTGGTCTGAAGCAAGAAAAACTCCCGGCAAGGGAGCTTTCTTTGTCTGAAAATTTGAATTATCGCCTAAAAATTTTGATCATCCAGGCCTTGGGTTGAAGCTTCGAGGTCAGCTTCAAGGGATGTTATATCGTCATTTGTGCTTGTGACTGATTTGATGGTTGTTGTTTCGGTGATTGTTGTGGTCTCGGTGGTCTCGTTCGCCATGGTCGAATCGGCTGGGACTTGTTGTTCATCGATCTTTGAAGCAAAGAGATACAAAGCACCAATGACGAGTATGAGGACAATAATCAATATGGCGACAATCAGCCCGGTATTTTTGTGTTGAGGTAGATTGTTTGTTTGGACAGTAGTCGAAGACGGTGTTGGTGCTACGGGCGACAATGGTTGTTGTGGTGTGAGTGGATCCATGGTTGTTGTTTATTAATATTAATTATTTATGGTGTTTGTAGTAGTCGCATTGCCTACACCCAAGGCTTTGGCCACGGCCCGGACCACATCAACTAGGGCTTTGTGGGCATCTTTGATGGCAATGATGGCGACATTGCCGAATTCACGAGGTTTGATGAGGTCAATAGCGGTGGCGGCCGCGGCACTGTCGGTTGATTCTACGGGTGTATAGGATTCCAGTTTTCTGACTGCATTTCCGGCGACGATTATTTTTTCATCAGCGATAATCAGAAGTCTCTTGGCTTCTATCATATTTTTGCCTTCGGAAGTGGATTTCTCAATACGAGAGTTGATGCGCTCACGGATCTGTTTCAAGTTATGAAGCGAAACATTGAGCTGTTTGATAATCGCTTCTTTGCGGACTTTAAATATGTCTAAGCGCATATCTTTACGGATTTCCCGGCGTTCCATAGTGCTGGAAGCCTCTCTGATGTTCTCCCGAGTTTCCTTGAGAATATCGCTGACATCTTCACGACGATCATCGCGAATGTCCTTGCGGACCTCGAGAATTTTTGGCTTGGTGGAAGAAGCGATCTTGTTTTCGAGGAGCTTCTTGTTCTTAAGTTCCAGCTCCTTTCTAGCGTTTTCGCCGTTGACGCGGAGCTGTTCGCGAAGAGCTGCCGGATTTGACATGCCGGGCTTTGGAATTGGAAGAGGTGTTTTGAGGCGAGTGTCAACGTTTGCCGAAGTCGACGAATCGACTGTCGTATCGCTAGCTCCTTCTTCGGCGCGCACGATTGCTGGCAGAACGGCGATGATGGCCAGAAGAACAATGGCATATAAGTAGTAGTGTTTTTTCATGGTTATGTTTTTATTGGTAAACAGCCGTGATTGCTCACGATAGTATGAATTATATCATGCTTTTGTATGTCGTGGAACTAGTCAAAAATTATTTTTGGTATAAACTTATGGCATGAATAACGAAATTCTACAGACAATCAGCTCGATTTTCGCTCTGATAGGCGTACCAGCTACGATAGCGGGCTTTATTTACGTAGGCCGCAAGCTACAAGTCCTCGATACTCTCGCCGAGGACATGGGGAAGGTGAAGCACAACCTCAAAGTCGTCACGGATTACCTTACTCGTTATCATCTTCGATTTGATCCCGGCAATCTCAAGGCATTGAGCCCTATCAGTCTGACTGACCAAGGCAATGATTTCATTAAAGAGCTTGGATTCGATGAGGTATTTGAACAAAACAAAAATGATTTCTTCAATTTCATTGATTCCGAGAACCCAAAATTCAAGTATGATGTTGAGTTGTCAGCGATAAAATCGGTATTTTCTCTGGCTGACAGGGATTATATGAGTTTCCTAAAGATTTATCTCTACAACAACCCGAGTCGCACCATCAACGATACAGCACCGACGCTGGGAATTTATGTGAGGGACAAGTATCTGGCGGAACATTCGGAGATCAAGGAATAAAAAAGTCCCACCATACTTGATTCGGGTGGGTTTGGGGAGTTGGGGAGAATATGACTGTAGCGACCTACAGTTTTCCCGGCCTTTTCCAATTCTCCTCTGCGAAGTAGCCAACAAACAAAGGGTGATGGAAACTGGAACGATTGACCCACAGAAGGAAGGGCTTGTCGATTACCAACGGTGGATCAGATGGTGTGCAACACAGCAGACGTATTCCCATAGAGGCTGCACTTTCGACCTTGGCTCCGAGCTCGTTCATCCTGAACTTGGTTTGCTGAAGAGCTTGCTCGATGACCCATGGTCCAGCGGAGCTTGTCAGTTTCATACCTTCCATCCAGGAAATATCAATTTCCCTGTTGTAATCAATCATCGGGAAGATCGCTCCATCGAATTCCATAGCCGGCTTCATTTCAGTTGAGATGACACCTATCAGCTCCAGCAAGTCGAACCCAACTGGTGGTTCGCTGAGGATGGTCATTGACACGATGTCTCCATTCTTCGCCTTGACTGAAAGTATGGGGTTATTGGAATGCTTTGACCTGAAGAAAGAAACACCAGCCTCCAGATAGACAGCAGGGTACATCCTGTTCCTGATGCTAGTAATCCTTCCCGGCTTAATCCACTCGAGAAAAAGCTTGAAGACGCTAGCGACACCGAAACTTTTGGAGCTCTTCTTGAACTCCTCCAGTTTGATCTGAAAGCCCCGCTCCTCCAAGAATTCATTGATAGTCGAGACGCTTTCCGATGCTACTGACTCGATTTCTGGAAGAGCACAGATCTCGCCTCTAGCTCTCATGTAGTATTCCCGGATGAATCTTCTTTGGTCTTTGGTTTGTGGCTGCCAATCATCAGAACTGGCACTAGCCATGCTTTCTGCGGCAATGAGACAACCACCGATCGGAGGCAGACATACTGTCATAGTTTTCATTTCAGTTTCCTATTCTGTTGCAAAAGTTCACTGCTACACATGCAGTTTTATCATAAGTAGATACATTAGTCAACAAAAACAAAAAAGCCGACCAACTTGGCCGACTTTTTCGCGTGTTTTTAATTTTTCCAATCACTACACCAAGAACGCCACGATCAACAGCGCCACGATGTTCAAAATCTTGATCATCGGATTGATAGCCGGACCGGCAGTGTCTTTGTACGGATCGCCGACGGTGTCGCCTGTAACGGCAGCCTTGTGGGCATCGGAGCCTTTGCCGCCATGGGCGCCACCTTCAATATGTTTTTTGGCATTGTCCCAGGCGCCACCACCTGATGTCATAGAGATGGCCACGAAGAGACCTGTGACTATTGAGCCGACTAAGAGACCGCCGAGAGCAACTGGACCAAGGATGAAACCAACCAGGATAGGAGCGAGAACAGGGATGAGGGCTGGGATGATCATTTCTTTAATTGCAGCTGAAGTCACGATATCTACACAGCGGGCATAATCAGGCTTGGCGGTTCCTTGCATGATACCTTTGATCTCACGGAATTGGCGACGGACTTCCTCAACGACTTTGCCAGCGGCCTTGCCAACAGCTTCCATGGAGAGAGCGGCAAAGTAATATGGCAGAAGTCCGCCAATGAACAGGCCGACAATAATCAATGGGTCGCTCAAATCAAAAGCCATGTCCGGAACGAGATGCGTATATTCCGCGAAAAGAACGAGAGCGGCCAAGCCGGCGGATCCGATGGCATAGCCCTTGGTGACGGCCTTTGTTGTATTTCCTACTGCGTCTAATGGGTCGGTCACATCGCGGATTTCCTGTGGAAGATGTGCCATTTCAGCGATACCACCAGCGTTATCGGTGATGGGTCCATAAGCATCAATGGCCACGATAATCCCAGCCATCGAGAGCATAGACATGGCTGCAACAGCAACTCCATAAATTCCGGCGAAATAATAGGCAGCTAGGATTCCAGCCACAATAGTGAGAAGTGGCCAGGCGGTTGCCTTCATTGAAATGGCTAGACCTTGGATGATGTTGGTTCCATGTCCGGAGACTGAAGCGTTGGCGATGGATTTTACCGGAGCATATTTAGTTGAAGTGTAGTATTCGGTGATCACCACTAAAAGTGCAGTAACAATGAGACCAACAAGAGTACAACCGAAGAGGTTGGCGACACTATATGTTCCATTTTCGCCCATGATCCAAGAAGTAATAGGGTAAAAGATGATGGCAGCCAGAACGCCGGCAACTGTCAAGCCTTTGTACATGGCACCCATGATATTTGGCGTCACGCCCTCCTTTGTTTTACTCATGCGGACGAACCAGGTGCCGATAATGGAAGCGATGATGGCGATACCGCCTAGAGCCAATGGGTACATTAGTGCGCCATCAAATCCTTTGAAGAGGGAAGCGCCAAGCATCATAGTGGCAATCGTGGTGACGGCATAAGTCTCAAAAAGGTCCGCAGCCATGCCCGCGCAGTCTCCAACATTGTCTCCAACATTGTCAGCGATGACTCCGGGATTTCTCGGATCATCTTCCGGAATGCCGGCCTCAACTTTTCCCACAAGGTCAGTGCCGACATCGGCGGCCTTGGTGAAAATGCCTCCGCCGAGACGAGCGAAGACGGAAATGAGAGAAGCGCCAAAGGCCAGACCGACGAGTGAGGAGACGTCTTGGGTGATGGTATAGAACACAGTTACACCGAGAAGTGCCAGACCGACAACGAAAAGACCGGTGACAGCTCCGCCATTGAAGGCCAGTGAAAGTGCCGCGCCGAGACCTTTGCGAGCCGCTTCGGTAGTGCGGATGTTGGAACGGACAGAAACATTCATGCCGATGTAGCCGGCGAGTGCCGACAAGACGGCTCCGACGATGAATCCGACGGCAATAGTAATGCCCAGAGTCAACCAGAGAACGATGAAAAGGACCACGGCAATCAGGGTGATGGTTTTGTACTGTCTGTTCAAATAAGCTTTGGCACCGGCTTGAATAGCAGCGGCAATTTCTTTCATTTTGTCATTGCCTGTCGGCTTCTTCATGATCGAAGAGATCAAAAATGTGCCATAGCCGAGAGCGAGACCCGAGCTGATAAGGGCGAACCAGATGTAGATGGACATGGGTGTGTGACGTTGATTTTAGTAAGGACTTCTAATATTTTTACAATGGGTCAAATATAGAGTAAAAATTGTGTTTATGCAAGGAAAGGACATTTTATGGTGCGTGTTCATTTGCTTGACGTTAGAAATCTTTTTGTGTAGGCTTGCGGTAAGGGTTATTTGCTGGATAGAGGGGGATGAAAGCTCTTGTTGCAATAGTCAAAAGTACACTGGCTTGGTAGCAACAATAAACCATTTGAGACTGTGGCGTATCCGCATTCGATTTTGGGAGCATGTTAATAACCACGCCCTCACTTACGAAAGTTTCACGTCCTGCCGAGAAGGATCGCGGAAAACCCGATGGCGTGTCCCATAAGGAGCGCCATTTTTATTTTACGCCAATCTGACTTCCTTTCCGAAAACCTTGGCGATGCGATAGAGGGTAGTGAGTGTAAATGAGTGTCGGCCGCTCTCGAGGCGGGCAATAACAGACTGGGGCATGCCAGCCTTCTTGGCGAGAGTAGCTTGGCTCATCTTCTTGGCTTGGCGTGCTTCGCGGATCTGTCGGATCATGCTGTGACGTATGAGGCTTTCCTCGTGTGCTTTGCGAAAAGCTGGAGATTTCAAGTGTTTTGCTAACACTTCTTCCCACGTATATAGTTTGTGATCGCCGATAATTTTCATATTATTTTTTTATTAATTTCCTTTAATAATAAGGCGTATAGTTTTTGTGCCATCTTGACTTCATTTCGGGGAGTTTTTACAGTTTTCTTTTGGAATGCAGTTAGTATATACACAGTTGAATATTCAATACAAAACAAAACTCTGTAGGAACTTACTCGCAACTCTTTTATGGGTCCCCTGACTTCTTTTAAATATATTTGCTCAAAGTTTTCATCACTCAATGCAGTGATCGCTTCACGAATTTTGTGACGATTTTCGTTATCTAGTGAATCAAAAAACTCTCTAGGACGTTCGAACCATGATATATTCAGCATTTTTGTTGCCGGTGATATTCATGACAAGATATGCAGGTATCTTCCTTTGGCGCCTAGGAGTGAGTATAGCAAAATTGCTATATCTGTCAAGGTTCATTTTTCGCTATCCAACGAGCTGGGCTTATTTGTCACAAAACTTGACAAAATGAGTTACAATGTGCTATAATACTTAACTCATAGTCATCCTCGGTTCCTCAAGCCGGCAGAAAGGCTGACATATGAAAAGAGTACTTGTAGTAGTACTGCTCGTTGCAATAATGAACGTCACCGCAAACTGCGCCCCAGCTAGCAAGGCGCCTTCGGTAAACCGGCTGATCGCCGCTCTGATCGAAGTGGAATCGCATGGAAACGACCAAGCGATCGGTGACAAACATATGAAGGAAAAGGCGTATGGGGCACTGCAAATCCGCAAGCCCTGCGTTCTAGATGTGAATCAGCGCCTCGGTACCAAGCACCGTCCGGAAGACATGCTCGGTAACCGCTCCCTGTCAGTGAAAGTCTGTCGTACATACCTTGAACGGTATGCGAACAGAAAAGCACTGGGGAGAGAGCCAACGTTAGAAGACTTGGCTCGCATATGGAATGGAGGACCTATGGGCTGGAGGAAGCAAAGTACCCTCGGCTATTGGTCCAAAGTAGAGAAGGCTCTGGAAAGATAGAGCAAACTAGCATCCCGTTAATAGTCGCGCCGCCACCGAGTATCCTCGGGGCGGCGCTTTCACTTTTTTCAAAGAAGCGTTATAGTTTAGATATCATGACGGACCTGAATAGACAATTTCTTTTGTTTCTGGGGAAAAATATTCGCCGGCTTCGCGAACACAGAAATATTTCGCAGGAGGAATTCGGTGAGATCGTAGGAGTGCACAGGACATATGTCGGTATGATTGAAAGAGGAGAGAAAAACATCACTATTTTCAGTTTGAGAAAATTTGCCGAGGCGCTCGGCGTAAGAGTCAAGGACTTGATTGATTTCTAGCGTTACTGGCGCTACTTATAGTTATCCACAGGTCAAGTTTGTGCAACCCTTGACTCTTTTTCGTAATTGGCTATGATATCCATAGATAGCGCTAACTATAGTATTCATAACGAATATGAGGCGCTAATGGAGAACTTCCTATGCCTGAAGGTAATTGTGACGGTGATGGTCAGAAAATAGTGAAGCTGAAGCTTCGTGGAGATGATTCGGATGACGAGCCACAGATTTGGCTATTCAAGACCGAACC
Organism: Candidatus Taylorbacteria bacterium RIFCSPHIGHO2_12_FULL_45_16; assembly: GCA_001821055.1. Lineage (GTDB taxonomy): Bacteria > Patescibacteriota > Minisyncoccia > Phycocordibacterales > PALSA-1337 > C7867-002. The sequence continues at coordinate 83,185 of MHRT01000001.1, forward strand.
TAAAGTGCCGCCTGACCGCAGATGATTTGCCTCAATGAGGTAGAGTCGCTGGGTATTTGATTCCCAGGGTTCGTTATAATAGCAACAACAATAGTTCCTTGATCTTATGAAGATTACGGAGAATGGTTCTGGCGGTCACGGAAACGGCAATGCTGGTTCTGGTGGTCAATCCGGAGGTCACGGTGGCTCCTCGGGTGGAGGTAGCGGCATCCGTGGCAAGTAACAATCAAGGAGGAGTCTCAGGCTCCTCCCCCTTTAATTTTATGAAGACAAAAATTACCAAAAATAAATATCCGCTGGTAAAAGTTGTTTGGCGCGATTCAAACATATACCGTCTGCAAGATTCGGTCGAATATGCTTTGGATAATTACGCCATTGAAATCATCACTACTGTTGGTTTTCTTATTGGTTATCAGGACAAGAATCCTATACTTGTCAGGGATCTTTTGAATAAAAATATTGATCAGAGATGTTCTGTGGTCATACCTGTAGAAAATATAGTGAATTTGGTGAAAGTAAAAATGGCAGGTGGTGGAGACGCTTACAATGATGATGGTTTAGCATGGTTACCAAAAACTGAGGCGAAGATATCTCCCAAACAAAAATCCCAAAGCTAGCTTTGGGATTTTTGTAGCTTTGGTCGGCTGGAGTGTTAGATTATTCAGTAGTTTTTTCTTTATTTTCTTTCGCAGAAGTTTCCTTCACCTCTTCTTTCGATGCTTGAACCTTCTCGACTTTTTCGTCCGTCTCAGCGTTTTTTGTTTCAACTGATTCGGCGGCTACTTCCTCTTCATTTTCCTCACCTTCATCATCCCCTTCATCTCCGGCGGACTTGATGTCTATCTTCCAGCCGGTGAGTTTGGCAGCGAGACGGACATTCTGACCACCCTTGCCGATGGCCAGAGACTGCTCATCTTCGGTAACCGTGACGATGGCACGGTGAGCTTTCTCGTCCAATTCAATGGAAATAACCTCGGCAGGTGAGAGAGCTTCTTCAATAAAGAGGGCGGGATCCTCATTCCATTCAATAATGTCAATCTTTTCTCCTGACAATTCGCTGGTGACAGTGGAGACACGGACGCCGCGCTGACCGACCATGGAGCCAATGGGGTCAATGTGTGGATCATGGGAGACAACGGCAATCTTTGAGCGAGAACCGGCCTCGCGGGCAATGCCCTTGATTTCGACTGTACCAGAAGCGATCTCTGGAGCTTCAGTTTCAAAAAGTTTTGCCAGGAATTTTGGATGAGCTCGGGAAAGTTTGAGGACGATGCCCTTCGGAGTTTCCTCGACGGCATAGAGATATGCGCGAATGCGGTCGCCCGTCTTCCAACGCTCACTCGGGATTTGTTCTTCATAGGCAATCATTCCGACCGCGCGACCCATATTGATGTGAACGATGCCACGCTCGACGCGTTCCACGGTGCCGGCGACAATCTCGCCTTCCTTGGCGCCGTATTCACTCATGACTGAGACTTTCTCGGCCTCGCGGATCTTCTGAATGATGATCTGCTTGGCGGTCTGGGCGGCAATGCGACCGAAGTCAGCCTTCATCTCCAGAGGGAAGACGAGCTCTTCTCCGATCTCTGCGTTCTTTTTGATCTTCTTGGCGTCTTCGATGAGCATGTGCTGTTCCGGATTGAAGCGAATCTTGATGTCATCAACATTGGCTTCCTTGAGATCGATCTCCTCTTCCTCGTCACCCTCCATGATGACTTGGTTGCGGTCAACAACGACTTTCACCTGCCAGAATTCCACTCCGCCGGTGTTCTGATCGAATGAGGCGCGGACAATCTGCCCCTTCTTGCCGTACTCTTTCTTGTAGGCGGTGGCCAGGGACATGGCGATAGCTTCGAGAGTCTTTTCGCGCGGAATGCCACGTTCTTCCTCGAGCTGCTGGACGACTGAATTTATTACTTTAAGGTCAAACATATATTTAGTTGTTATTGATTTGTTATTAAGTTTTGAAAAAAGTCCGCCGGTCTGGCGAACTAGTCATGGGGGAAGTGTAGCACGGTTTGGTGGTAGGCGCAAGACTAATTGGTTTCTACAATCTTGTCCCTCACCCACCATTGCTTTATCGGGAGCATACCTCTATAATCGAACCCAATATCATGCCCACATTATTTGGAGAACAGCTGAAAAAAGAGAGAAAGAAAAAAGGTCTGACTGCTGGAGGGCTTTCCGTATTGTGGGGAGTTTCTCGTAGCTACATTACCTTGATCGAGACAGGCAAACGTCTGCCGGGGAAAAAACATATTTCTAAAATCGCGATTGCTTTGGGATTGAAGACTGGCATGGTTCTAAATTGGTATTTTGAGCACATCAGTCACAGCATACAAAGTCATTCAGACAACTCCTAACCCAAAGATAATATAGCTGTGTGGCATGCCAAATCTATATTCTGACCTGTAGATGACAATCTCCAGTTATAGTCATACGACTATGGCTCCGCTCGCATGATCGTGGGTTATCCACACATTGTAATGTTACAAATCTGTTACATTTGAGATATACTATCATCGGATTAGAAGCGCTTCTCGGTTATTTCCGGAATGAGCGGGTCGACTGCCACAGAGCATGTCGATTTCCATAACGACAGAACATCGAAATATCATGAAAAAGGTCCGCGAAATTATTGCGGTGCTCTGTCTGAGCGCCGTTCTATCATTCATTCCTTCTGCTGTATTTGGACAGGAGGCCATCGATGTAATGGTGAGGGTATATCAGGCCGCCGCCGTAGACACATCAGAGCCCCCATTCATCATATGGCGAGATGGAGTTATCTGCGAACTGGCCACCTTTGGCTACCCGAGCACAAATGCCGCACGAGCTGCAAGTCCGAGCAATCGCGAAATATCACCAGTTTTCCAGGTGAGCGACATGTGCGTACCCTCAACCAATTTTTTCGATCGGGGGGTTTTCAATCCTCTGCCACCGAATCAAACACGCCGAGGAAATCGGCCATACAGTTTGCTGATATTGACGGGCATCAACGGCAAGGTTTCCCAAAGCCGTGTCTCGTACGAAGTTATATGTGGAATCACAAACTATAACAACTCCGCATCATTAGCTGGTCTGCCCTATAGCGTAAGTCGAGCAGGCAAAGACGTTGGCGGAGTTCTCAAGACCACAGGCCCGGGAACCGATCTTGTGGACACTTTCATATTCATTGGGGCTAGATTTGGGGCGACAGTGAATGTGCCAGAAGAATTGGCCATCCTCAACAATGCGATCGCGGGATTGCCGGGCGGATATATGCCAGTGACTGTCGTCTACAAGTACGTCTTGTTTACAGGCTCGACCATAAGTCGGAGTTTCAGTCTAAGAGTGTATCCGGATGGAATGATACCTCGGGCGTACAATAAACTGTGGATTTTTCCTACACCAAGATCAGACAGTTTTTTCGTGTCCTTGGTAGGACCAGCCAATTCATCTCCGATGACTTTGTTATCAAACAGTGTTCTCGGGACATGGAACGCTATGGGAACGGCGTCAGAGGGTAGTTCGTTCGTGATGAGGACTGATGTTGGTTCTGGATTCTTCAGTTTCAGAGTCGATGCCTCTGGGGCACGTTCTGTTGACAGTGGAATCATCCCTCTTAAGACTGTAATCTTTCCAATTACTGTAAGAGGAGTTCTTCCAGCGGCGAATGGGGGTCTCGAGATCGATCAGGATTCCCAATAATGAATGACGACAACCTTTGACGCAAGGGATTGGCGTGGGGAAGACACTCATTTCCCACGTCATTTTTTATTCTTATACGATTTATGACATACAATACGGGTTGTTTTCAACTACTTCCTCCATAATGTGTTATAATTGTAACATCAGTTCCTTCTCTTCAAAGTTACGTAACGCTTCTCCAGTAGGTCATCTCAAAGATTTTTCCGGTTTATGCAGGAACATCGTTTTTGACTTCTTTTTATCTCACTATCATCATTATGGATACAATTCAAAACAAATTAAAATATGTTCAACATGAAATCATCTTATAAAAATATATGCACGTACATATTCATTATTATAGTCGGAATGTTTTTTCTGCCTGCGAACGGATTTACCCAAAGTATCGCCCTGGATACTGACTTGGGACAAGATGTCGTAGCATCAAGCTCTTTACCTAAGAGCGACCCTGGTTTGGAGATACTTCAAGATGTTGTTAATTTGATTTCGAACATTTTTCCTTCTTCTGATCCTTCCACTGAGCTTGATCAGGATGTTATCACTGGGACTTCAACTTCGAGTACTTCCACGCCGCCGACTTCAACCTCTACGCCACCTTCTGATCCATCAACTGATGATGATCAGGATAGCCCTGCTGATGTCGAAGAAAGTGTTCCAGGACCTCTTCCTTCTTCTGATCCTTCCACTGAGCTTGATCAGGATGTTATCACTGGAACTTCAACTTCGAGTACTTCCACGCCGCCGACCTCCACATCGACACCGCCCTCTGATCCTTCAGGAGATGGTGACCAAGATGGTACACTTCCAGATCAACCTGAATCTGAGACCGTAATAACCCAGGACAACAATAGCGGGGGAGTTTCGAGTGGCTCGAGTGGTTCACGTGGTAGTGTCGTTTTCAATGGAGGATTGGTCAATCAGAATCTCGGGTCAGTTCAAAATGTTCCTATTCAGTCTATTGTCGTGACGGGAAATGCTCCACAAAATGTGCCCTTGCTAGGAGAAGAAGTTGGCTCATCTGATCTAGCCGCCGTTGGCGAAGCCCCTCCACTTTTTGACGTGAGCTCACAGCCGGTTCTGGCAGAACAACAGAACCTTCTGCCGTGGATTGTTTTTTTACTCATTCTGTTTGGTCTTATGATAGTACTGATCCGGTATCTTGTACGACGGAAGAGGGCAGAGGCGGAAGCAGTCTCAATCGCCGAGAGAAGCCTGAATGGAGTTAAAAAGAAACCATAAACAGGAACTGGACGTATTATATTATTGTATGAAAATTTTCCACACAGTTGCATTCATAGGTTGTTTCATCTTATTATCGGGGATATTTTCCGGGCAACTTGTCGTCAGCGCGCAAACGGAATCTGGACAAAAAAATATTTTTCCGGCGGTTCCTCCAGAAGCATTGGCTCCTCTCGGGACATTGTTGGCAGAATCCTCACTTTTTGATGTAAATTCGGAATCTGCCGGGGTCCGTGCCGACACCAATAATGCTGGATTGATAACGCGAGTTGCTCCCGGGGAACTTCTGCCGGTCTCAGTCAAGCTATCAAATTTTGGTGGAGGTACACGAGTTGATGTATTACTAAGATATGGAATTTTTTCCGATGAAGAGAAGGAGATCTATGTAGCTACGGAGACGGTAGCAGTCGAAACGACGGCAAGTTTTGTCAAGAACTTGCAAATACCCATCGATACAGCTCCGGGAACATATGTTGCCAAGACATCAATCATATATCAAGGACAGCTAGTTCCCGCGGCAACGCAGTTCTCTTTTGAGGTGGAACGAAAGATATTTGGTATCTTCCAAAGTGATTTCTGGAAATATGGAATCGTCATTCTGGTTATAGTCGTGGTTCTGTGGTGGTTGAGTCGAACTATATCCAGACATCGTCGAACATTGCGTACGACACCTTTTGATTATTCAAATGTTCCGCACGCCACGCGCACGTTCTACGAGATTATCAGTGACACTATTATGCAGATGCGCGACCGCGTCGGCGATAGTGCTCTCATTATTGCCTCAAATATAGATGGATTGAAGATTGAGAATGAAACAGGCAAGGTACTCTCGGTGACCGGCCGTCCCGGAAAAATCGTTGCTGATTTGGTCTCGGAATACGAGAAATTGCTCGGTAAAAAAGTAAGCTTCTCCTTTCGAAAAGAGAAGACTGATTAATAAGACATTATTATAATTCATATGAATACACAAAAAACAGTACTGATCGTAGAAGATGAAAAGAGCCTCCGTGAGGCTATAGTAGATATTCTTCATCTTCACAATTATCGCACTCTCGAAGCCAAAAACGGCAAAGAGGGGGTGGAGATCGCTCTTAGAGAGCATCCGGATATGATCCTGCTCGATCTGATCATGCCCGAAATGGACGGCATGGCCGTACTCAAGAAAATCCGCGAGGATACTTGGGGTGCTCACGTTTTTGTCATCATACTCACCAACGTTAGCGCCACGAATGAACAGTTGGTTAACGACATGGTGACTCACAAGCCACTCAACTATCTCATCAAGTCGGACTGGAAACTCCATGACGTGGTTGAGAAAATGGAACAAATATTTAAAGCACAAAACACCACATGATGGGCAATCGCCACTCTGCCAAAGTCGGGAGGTGGCACATTAATCAAGATAATAATACGTATATGAAAAAGAATTTAATAAAAAAACAGAAAATAATTGATCCCAAAAAACTCGCCGAAGAGTATATGTCGACCCTGATTGACATTGTTGAAGTTGCCCGAGAATCATTTCTGATTCTCGACTCAAAACTCCGTGTAATCATAGCTAATCCGACGTTCTATAAAGTATTTCGAGTTGTCAAAAAAGAAACAGTGCACAAATTCGTGTACCAACTCGGGAACGGTCAGTGGAATATTCCGGTGCTCAAAAGTCTGCTGGAAGATATCTTGCCCAAGAAAAAAGTGGTAAAAAATTTCGAAGTGACCCATCGATTTGAAACCATCGGTGAAAAGTCCATGCTTCTCAACGCGCGCCAGATAGACTCGGTTCAGCTCATCATTTTGGCTATAGAAGATATAACCCGTCGCAAGGAACTGGAAATGGAGTTATTTAATCAAAACAAAAGACTTGAAATTACAATAACTGATCGTACTGTAGAGCTGACCAATCGGATCAAAGATCTGGAAGTGTTGAACAGAAGCATGGTTGGTCGCGAGCTCCGCATGGTCGAACTCAAAAAAGAACTCGAAATAGCTAGAAGACAACACAGGAATGGTAACGGTAACAAGCGACACAAAAATGGCTAAAAAATTGTCGGTCATGGATGATAAGGTTTTGTATCATTTGCTTTTTGATAATATGGTGGATGGTTTGGCCTATTGCAAGATGTTTTTTGACGCAGAAGGGCGACCGGTTGATTTTGTATACCTGAAGATAAACAAAAATTTTGAAAAATTAACCGGGCTAAAAAAAGCCACAGGCAAAAAAGCCACCGAGATCATTTCTGGCATCAAACTATCCAATCCAGAACTTTTTGAGATTTATGGTAGAGTATCTCTGACGGGAAAATCTGAAAGATTTGAAATATACATCAAACCGCTTATGCGGTGGTTTTCTATTTCAGTCTTCAGTCCTAGAAGAAAATTTTTCGCGGCAGTCTTTCAAAACATCACGGATCGTAAGGAAGTAGAAAAAAATTTGATGAATGCCAAGATTGCGGCTCAAAATGTGCTAGAAGATTTGAGCATCGAAAAAGCAAAATTGGAGATGGCGCAGGCCAAGGAAGAGGCTATTTTGCTGTCAATCGGTGATGGACTCGTGGCTACCGATGAACATGGGTATGTTATCCTTTTCAACAAAACAGCTGAAAAACTTCTAGGCATAAAAAATAAGGACGCCATGGGGACAATTTTTTCCCAAATTCTTCGCATAGAGAATGAAAAGGGCGTTGTTATGGAGGTCGACAAACATCCTGTATCAATGGCCCTCTCGCGTAATGTTTCCACTCATATTCCAATTGTCTCCGACTCATATTATATGTCGAAAAATGTGGGTAGATTCCCTGTGGCGATCATGGCTACGCCAGTCGTTCTTGACGGCAAAGTTATTGGAACCATAGAAGTTTTCCGGGATATCACGCGGGAAAAGGAGATAGATCGGGCTAAAAGCGAATTTGTCTCTCTGGCATCACATCAGTTGCGTACGCCACTTACCGCAATCAGCTGGTATACGGAAATGATCTTACGAGGGGATGTTGGCACGGTTGTCCCTACCCAGAGGAAATATTTGGAAGAAATATATAAAGGAAATCAGCGGATGATTGATCTCGTCAATACTCTCTTGGATGTTTCGCGTATTGAGCTAGGTACTTTCAATTCTGATCCGAAGCCTATTGATATCTTTGCTCTTGCGAGTAGCGTGCTGAATGAACAAAAACAGCGGATTAAACAGAAAAAACTAACACTGATTCCTACTTTTGCCTCGAATATTTCCACATTTTTGACAGATCCGAAACTACTCCGCATTGTATTCCAAAATCTGTTGAGCAATGCGATAGAGTATACGCCTTCGGGAGGCACTGTCGGTTTTACAATTTCGTCTGATACCAAGGATACCATAGATGTGCAGGTTTCCGACACGGGCTACGGCATACCAAAAGATCAGCAAAATAAAATATTCACGAAATTTTTTCGGGCCGATAACGTAAGAAACAAGGATACCGGTGGAACCGGTCTTGGTTTGTACATTGTAAAATCGATTGTCGAAAATTTCGGCGGGAAAATATGGTTTGAGTCCGAAGAAAATAAAGGCACCTTATTCCATGCCCATCTCCCGGCGACTGTTTTGGAAAAGAAACTAGTTGCCGTTTAGTCACGTTCGCGTGCCCCATTTACGTTAACAGTATATATTTATATGATTACTAAATCTCCCTCATTCAAAAAAATAGCCATCGAAGTCATAGAAGATGATTTGTCCCTCCGGGCCGTGCTTCGCGATAAATTCGTTCTTGAGGGCTGGAATGTTACCGAAGCCCGAAACGGAGAAGAGGGACTGGCTATCGCTCTTCGTGATCGGCCGGATTTGATTGTTCTCGATATCATCATGCCGGTCATGGATGGTATGACGATGATGCGCAAATTGCGTCAGACCAACGAATGGGGCAAAGAGGTACCGATTATTTTGCTTACGAACTTGAGCGCCGACAAAGAGGAGATCAATCAGGCTATTGTCCGTAATGAGCCTGCTTACTATTTAGTCAAATCAAATTGGACAATCAGTGATTTGGTGGATAAAGTAAAGGAGCGTCTCTCTCGACAGCATCAAACCGTCTTCGTGGCTAGAGATACAGCATGAAAGACTCCAAAATGATATAATATAGGGCAATTATGCTCATCGAAGATACCCAGCTCTATAAATTCATCCTCGACTCTGGTCTTGTGACCAAAGATGATCTTGAGACCGCCAAGAAAGACGCGGAAAAAGAAAACAAGCGCCTTGGCGATATTCTCGTTATCGCGGGCAAAATCACCGCAGACAATTTGCGTCGCATGGAAGCTTATGTCCTCGGTATTCCATTTGTCGATCTCAAGGGCAAGAAAATAGATTTTGACACACTCTCGCTTATACCGGAACCTATCGCTCGTGGACATAACATCGTTCCATTCAAAAAAACCGAGACTACCTTGGAAGTGGCGATGTTGGACGTGAATGACCTATCCGCTATTGATTTTATCAAGAAGAAGGTCAACCTCAAGATCCAACCACGACTGACTGATTCGGATTCCCTCAAAGAAGTTTTGGTCCAGTATCAGAAAAGTTTGAAGGCTGAATTTGGCGACCTTATCCAAAAGGAGACGGCCACACTAAAAACCATCTCGGAAGATAACGGCGAGACCGCGACGGAAGCGGATATAAAGAAGCTGGCCGAAGATCTGCCCGTAGTGCGCATTGTGGACACCTTGATCAAACACGCCGCCATTCAAAACGCGTCGGATATCCATATCGAGCCGATGGACAGCCAAGTACTTGTCCGTTATCGCATTGACGGACTTCTCCATGATGCCATGGTGCTTCCGCGTCAAGCCGGTCCGTCTGTTTCGGCGCGCATCAAAGTCCTTTCAAATTTGAAGCTTGATGAAAAACGATTGCCACAAGATGGCCGCTTCAAAGTGGACATGAATAATGAAAAAGTTTCGTTTCGAGTCTCTATTTTGCCGACCTATTATGGGGAAAAGATAGTTATGCGACTGTTGCGCGAAAACATTTCCGGATTTACGTTAGAATATCTGAATTTTCACGGAGAGGGGTTGGAACGCATCCATCACGCTTTGAAACAGACGACGGGCATGATACTGACGACTGGTCCGACAGGTTCCGGTAAGACCACTACGCTTTATACCATGTTGGATCTCTTGAACCAGCCCGATGTCAACATTTCCACAATTGAAGATCCGATCGAGTATCAGATCGGTCGTATCAATCAAACTCAAGTCCGTCCGGAGATTGGTTTTAGTTTCGCGCAAGGCATCCGCACGCTCGTCCGTCAAGATCCGGATATCATCATGGTGGGTGAAATTCGCGACAATGAAACGGCCGCATTGGCGGTGAATGCCGCATTGACCGGCCATCTGGTGCTTTCAACCCTACACACCAATAGCGCCGCTGGTGCCATTCCGCGTCTTTTGGACATGGGCGTAGAATCTTTCCTGCTTGTCTCCACGCTCAATGTGGTCATCGGCCAACGTTTGGTTCGTCAACTTACGGATACCAAGGAAAAATACGTTCTGAATAAGGCGGAGTTCGCGCAATTGGAAAAACTGGTTGATTTGGAACGCGTGCTGGCGGCGCTCAAAGCGGACAAAATCGTAAAGCCAAACGACGCGGCGAAGGATTTGACTTTTTGGAAGGCGGTCGTTACCGGCGATGAAGATGGCTTCAAAGGGCGCGTCGGCATCCATGAGATCCTCAAAATGAACCAGACTATCAAGGATTTGGTCATGAAAAACGCGACCGCGACCGAGATTGAGATCCAGGCTAAGAAAGAGGGAATGCTAACTATGCTTGAGGACGGGATATATAAGTGCGTGGAAGGCAAGACGACTATCGAAGAAGTGCTTCGGGTGGTGACGGAGTAATTTAAAAATCAAATCACACTTACTTTCATGTCACATTTTACTTTCAGAGCAAAAAAAACAACTGGCGAAATCTATTCAAGCGAAAAAGACGTGGCCGACCGCTATGAGCTGTACAATCTCGTGCGTGAAAGTGGCGATGAAATCGTCGAAATACACGAAACAGCGTCTTCAAAAAGCTTTCGGATGAACATATCTTTCGGTGGCTTGTTCAAACGGGTTAAAACAATAGATAAAATAAACTTCGCGCGCAACCTTGGTTCGATGTTGGAAGCGGGTTTGGCGTTGTCACGCGCACTGTCGGTGTTGGAACGTCAGTCGCACAGCAAAGAATTCAAAAAAATCATCGCCGATCTCATCGAAAATATCAGTAAGGGCGCGACGCTGTCTGATTCCATGGTCAAACACCCGAAAGTTTTCTCGCAACTTTTTGTTTCCATGGTCCACGCGGGAGAACAAAGTGGCACATTGGCAGAATCATTCAAGGTCGTCGCCAATCAAATGGATAAAAGCTACACCCTTGAACGCAAAGTCAGGGGCGCGCTTATATATCCGGCCGTCATCGTATGCGCTATGTTGATCATCGGTATCCTAATGTTGATATTTGTGATACCAACCTTAACAAAAACATTCGTCGAGCTTAATGTGACGCTACCATTGAGCACGAGACTGGTGCTCGGCGTGAGTGATCTCTTTCAGAATTATGGGCTGTTAATTTTGGTCGCGGTGATAGTCGCTTTCTTTGGCGTGACATGGTGGGCGCGTCGTGATCAAGGCAAGAAAGTGCTTCATGCTCTGATCCTCAAGATTCCAATTATCGGCCCATTGGTCCAAGAAGTGAATACGGCTCGCACGGCACGCACACTCTCTTCGCTTCTCGGTTCCGGAGTAGATGTGGTTGAATCCGTCAATATCACCGCTGGCGTTGTTCAAAATGTGTATTTCCGAGCGGTCCTCGAAAAAGCGCGTGAAGCCATCAAGAAAGGAGAACTTATGTCGGAGGTATTTTCCGAGGCCGACAAATTGTACCCTGTTTTCATCGCGGAGATGATAAGCGTCGGCGAAGAAACAGGTAAAACTGGGGAAATGTTGATTGGCGTCGCGCATTATTACGAAGAAGACATTGAACAGAAAACCAAAGACATGTCCACTGTCATTGAACCATTTTTGATGATTATGATCGCGGCAGCTGTTGGATTTTTTGCTGTTGCCATGATCACACCGATGTATTCCTTAGTTGATGCGATTTAGAATATATGAAGCATGAGTCAAGATCCATAAAGCATGAAAAAAAACGCAAAGAATGCGCTCCTTTTGCCTCTCATTTATTTACTCTCGTTGCGCACGATTCGTTCGCGTTTACCCTAATCGAGGTGCTCGTCGGAGCGGCGGTGTTTCTGATTGTTGCTTTGGCCGCTTATAATGCCTATATAGGTTTGTTCAAATTGATTGACTTGAGTCAGTACAAAATATTGGCGGTTAATTTGGCGAATGAACAATTTGAAATTGCCCGTAACATGCCTTATAACGATGTCGGCATCACAGGAGGTATCCCATCCGGCAAACTCGCGCACACGCAGACGCTTGTCCGCGGAGGAGTGACATTTGGCGTGACGACCACGGTCCGCAATCTTGATCTGCCGTTTGATGGCACAATTGGCGGATCGCCAAATGATTTGTCCCCCGCAGACAATAAACTGGTTGATATTATGGTGTCATGCGATGGCTGCAAAAACATGAAGCCAATCTCTCTGACCGGACAAGTGGCGCCGAAAAATTTGGAAACGGCATCGAACAATGGGGCACTCTTTGTGCGCGTATTTGACGCTAATGGTCAGCCAGTACAAGGCGCTTCAGTCAATATTGTCAATGTCGCCACTTCAACATCGATCATCATCAATGACGTGACAGATGCCACGGGCATGTTGCAAATCATTGATGTTCCACCCGGAAATACAGCGTATCGTATAACAGTGACAAAAAACGGATATTCAACTGATCGCACATATCCACCCGGAGACATCGCCAATCCGACACCGCTCAAACCGGATGCGACCGTGCTTCTCCAGCAGGTCACTCAAGTTAGTTTTTCAATCGACAAACTCGGCATGATCAATGTCGTCAGCATAGGTCCGACATGCGCCAGCATCCCGGATTTCAACTTTGCTCTAGTGAGCTCAAAAACGATTGGGACAAATATTCCAAAATTTTCCCAAAACTTGATGACTAATAGTTCTGGCACTCTTGATCTGACCGCAATGGAATGGGATACCTATACGGTAGTACCGACGGATACTTCATATGTCGTCGCTGGACTCAATCCACTCAATCCGACGACGGTAAATCCGGATTCGGCCCAACAATTGCAAATTATAGCAACCCCACATATGCCACAGAGCATATTGGTGACAGTGAAAGACGGCGCAACGCAGCTGCCAATTTCGGGCGCGACGGTAACTTTGTCGAAAAGCGGCTGGACGGATACCAAGACTACGGGCAAGGGTTTTATCAATCAGACGGATTGGTCGGGAGGCGATGGTCAATCTGAATATATAATCACGAATAGATATATGTATGATAGCTTGGGGATTGATGTGACGAGTTCCGTCGGAGAGACTATTCTCCGTTCTGCATTTGGTATCTATATGTTTTACGGCGCTTTGGAATCATCGACTTTTGACACCGGATCGGACAGTAATTTCTATACATTGACATGGTCTCCGACCGACCAACCGGTGGAGACTGGACCGGACAATGTTCGTTTCCAAGTGGCCACGGCAACAAGCACGACACCTACAGACTGGGAATTTTTGGGACCGGACGGCACCACCGAGACGTATTACACAATCCCAGATTCGCCGATGAATGAGGTACATAATGGCGACAGATATCTGCGTTATAGAATGCATCTAAAGACAGTTACGTCCACTTCGACTCCGAGAATCGCTGACGCGTCATTCACTTTCACATCATCGTGCACGCCTCCGGGACAGGTTATTTTTTCAAATTTATCCAATGTCATGTACCATATACGAGTCCAAAAAGATGGTTATACAGATTTTGAGTATGATGTGCCGGCGGATACCGATTGGCAAGAAGTGTTGGTAGTGCTGACGCAGTAGATACGTGATGAGATACAATACTGTAGTATAATTAATAAAATATGAACCGTTTCCGAGGATTTACTTTAGTTGAGATTATCGTGGCAATCGCGATTTTGATTATTATCATGATCGCCGTAAGTTCTTTCCAATATAATGTCATCAACTACAATCGTTCTGGCGCGGTGGCATTGACCAATGCCCAAGAAATACAGGCACTGCTCAAAATCATGACAAAGGAAATGCGATCCATGGAGCAGGGTTCTGACGGGGCGTATCCGCTGATTGCAACCGCAACCAGTTCTATTACATTTTTTGCTGATGTGGACAATAATAGCAATAAGGAGCGTGTACGTTATTATATTGCTACAACCACATTGTATCGTGGCGTGATCAAGCCCGTTGGGTCCCCGGCAACATATCCATCAAACATGGAGACCAAAAAAATATTGATTACCGGTATCCGCAATTCTCCCACATCCCCGATTTTTGAATATTTTGACGCGATGTACTCTGGGACATCGTCGCCCATGTCGTATCCGCTCAATCTGACATCCATAAGATTAGTCAAAACAACGCTGACCATTGATACTGATCCAGCAAAGTCTCCGGTTTTACGCACATTTACCACCCAAGTTGGGCTACGCAATCTAAAAGATAATCTATGAGAATATTTCATATACAACGCGGAATTGTGCTGGTGAATGTGCTTATTTTCGCCACGATAGCCGTGACGGTTACATCGGCCTTGGTCAATTGGGGAGCAAGCGTGCTTAAGACGACCCGCATGCTTGATCAGCGTGAACAGGCATTCCAAATAGCTGAAGCTGGCGTGGAATATTATCGTTGGCATTTGGCTCACGCACCTACTGATTATCAGGATGGCACGGGAGGTCCTGGACCGTACACACATGATGTCAAAGACGCCGATGGTGATGTGGTTGGACAGTATTCTCTGGTTATTACGCCTCCTCTTATCGGTTCGACGGTGGTGAAGGTAAGATCAACCGGCATCGTGGTGGGCAGTACCACCTCGCGAACTATTTTGGCAACGCTGGCCATACCGTCACTGGCAAAATTTGCCGTCGTGGCCAATCAAAACATGCGTTTTGGCGCGGGCACAGAAGTTTTTGGTCCCGTGCATTCCAACTCAGGCATTCGTTTTGACGGAGTCAGTCATAATTTGATTACCAGTTCGGTGACTCAGTATAACGATCCTGACTCTGATGATTGCAATAATGGCAGATCATTTGGTGTTCATACTTGCGTCAATCCGGATGATCCACGTCCGCCGGCAACTGTGCCGAACAGACCAGATGTGTTCATGGCGGGTAGACAATTTCCAGTACAGTCGTTCGATTTCAATGGTTTGACTGTTGATTTGTCCCAAATGAAAGAAGATGCGCAGGATGATGGCGTATATATTTCTGCTTCCGGGTCACAAGGGTATCATATCGTTCTTAGAACGGACGGAACATTTGACTTATACAAAGTTACGGCGCTACAGCCCGCACCGAACAATTGCACGAATACCAACAGCCAGGACAACTGGGGCACATGGAGTGTCAAGACGCAAGTCCATCCGACGACGGGCGCGAATAATGTGCCAAAAAACTACGAATTTCCTGACAACGGCGTGATTTTTGTGGAAGATCATGTGTGGGTTGATGGAACTATTGATGGCGCCAGGTTGACCATCGCGGCAGGAAGATTCCCGGATAATGTCTCAACTCGCAAAGATATAATGATAAATAACGATCTCATCTATAGTACGTATGATGGGAGCGAAGTTATCGCGTTGGTGGCACAGCGCAATATATCGACGGGACTTTTTAGCGATAATAATCTTCGTGTCGACGCGGCTCTAGTTGCCCAAAATGGTAGGGCCGGCCGTTATTATTACGAGTCGGATTGCCGTTCGGGAGGAGTTAACTATTACGTGAGGGATTCCATCACTCTTTTTGGCATGATTGCCACCAATAATCGTTACGGTTTTGCTTATACCGATGATACCGGTTATGATACGCGCAACATCATATATGACGGCAATCTACTTTATGGTCCACCGCCGTCATTTCCATTGACTTCCAGTCAGTATCAAACTATATCTTGGCAGGAAGTGCAATAAAAGTAATATCCTTTGTCAAAATAGACCTGCACGGATCGGGGATTTGCGTTACAATACTCTTATGTCAAAAAAGCTTGTTATCGGTAACTGGAAAATGAATCCGGCGACGCTCGATGACGCGAAGAATATTATTCGCAAGATTCGCCGGACGGCGAATTTGTTGAAGAATACAGTTGTGGTCGTTTGCCCTCCGTTTGTTTACACGCAGAGCGCTATTTCCAGACGCGGTCCAAGCACGCTTAAAGTTGGCGCGCAGACCGTCTCGTATGAAAAGGAGAATTCTCATACGGGGGAAATAAGCGCCAAGACGCTTGTCGACATTGGCGTGGAATATGTGATAGCGGGGCATTCTGAAGAGCGTGCTCGTAACGATACCGATGAGATTGTTTCCCGACGAGTCAAGGCTATCATTGAGGCGGGAATGAACGCGGTTGTCTGTGTTGGTGAACGTGTCCGTGATGACGGCGGAGGGTATCTCGAGACGCTCAAAAGTCAAATCAAAAACAGTCTAGCAGACGTACCAAGCAGTTTGGCCAAAAATATTATTATTGCGTATGAACCGGTCTGGGCCATCGGCGCCAAGGAGGCGATGATGCCAGAACAGATATATGAGATGTCTCTCTTTGTGAAAAAAGTGTTTTCCGATATTTTCAGCCAGAATCAAGCAATGAAGACTCTAGTTATCTATGGCGGATCGGTCAATTTTAGGAACGCTAGGGAAATCATCACTGTGGGAAAGGTCGACGGACTTTTAGTGGGGCGCGAAAGCGTGAATACGCCTGGATTTGTAGAATTACTTAAGGCGGTTGATGACATCTAGTTATGATTTCTACTCGCCTCTGACAGGTGCTCGGCAATCAAAACACCGCCTGGCGCTCGCCCGCACTTCATCTGCTATAATAACTAGCATGAAGACAATCAGAGACATCGAGTATTTTGATGGGGTCAAAATGTTGATGCGTGTGGACTTTAATGTACCGATAAAAAATGGCGTAATTACAGATGATTTCCGGATTCGCGCGGCATTGCCGACGATTGATTTTTTGAACAAAAACGGCGCGGTAATTATCTTGGTAGGCCATCTGGAATCAATTGACGGGGAAAATCTGTCCTTGGAAACTGTCGCGTGGCATCTAGATAGATTGGGTCAGCCGGTAACTTTCATCAAAGATTTCAAAAGCGCGCGGAAGATCATAGAGACGAGTTGCGAGAGACAAAAAGAATTGGGAATGGATGGCGAAGGACGGAACGGTAGGGTCTTTTTACTGGAGAATCTTCGTTTTTTTGATGGTGAAAAGAATAATGATGCGAAATTCGTCAAGGAGCTAGCTTCACTTGCCGATATTTACATAAACGAGGCATTTTCAGCATCGCATCGTGAGCATGCTTCTATAGTCGGTGTCCCTAGATTGTTGCCGAGCTATATTGGGTTGCAGTTTGAAAAGGAAGTTGAGCATCTCTTAAAGACATTCACGCCGGCTCACCCCTTTGTCTTTGTTCTTGGCGGAGCAAAGTTCAACACAAAACTTCGACTGATCGAAAGATTTTCAAAAATTGCTGACGTGATATTTTTCGGAGGCGCACTGGGGAATGACGCACTCAAGGCCAAAGGATATTCGGTTGGTGATTCGAAGATTTCTGACGGATCCGTGGATATTTCTGGGATCGTCAATCGACCGAATATTATCGCGCCGATTGATTTTGTTAATCAAGATCATGTAGTGAAAAATATAGAGGCTATTGACGCGAAAGACATTATCTTTGATAACGGTCCAAAAACTCTTGCTTTGATGGCTGAAAAAATCAAACAGGCTAGATTTATTCTCTGGAACGGCCCGTTAGGCTTCTATGAGGACGGTTATGATGAAGGCACCAATGCTCTGGCCGGTCTGATTGCCACCCGCACCCAAAACGAAGGCGGGATTGTCTCAATAGTTGGCGGAGGTGATACTTTGGCGGCAATTGCTGATCTAAGGATCAACGATAAATTCACCTTTGTCTCCACGGCTGGTGGAGCAATGCTTGATTTTTTGGCCAAAGGGACTTTGCCGGGGATTGAGGCGTTGGGGAAGTAAAATTACCCGATTGGAGATTTTTCTACTATTCAGACAATGAAATATTATTCTCGATAAGTTTTCGGATGTTCAAGGGATTATTTTAGTGTTTCAATAATTCTCTTTTTATTACCCTCAAAATCTTTTTTGTCTCCTGAGGTGTTTTTGGGATTGGGGAACACCCAGATATGCGCGTGAGGAACTTCTTCACCGATAATCTTGCTCCAGATTTCTTCCTGTTTATAGGCTTTTTTCTGTGCAAGGGCAATTTTGCGCGCTATCTCGAAATAGTCACCAACATTTGGCACATCCCAGACCCAGCGGTAGTGTTTTTTCGGTATGACCAGAGTGTGTCCTGGGGAAAACGGATCGATACTCAAAAATGCCATGAAATCTTGGTTTTCATAAACGATATCGGCTGGGATTTCTTTGGCGATAATTTTGCAGAAGATGCAGTCTTTCATGTAATGATTTTAGCATAAATAAAAGAGCGACTTTTGTGGACTTTCCCCATGTTATACTTCCTTTCATGTCCTACAGCATCCGTCGACCACTTACTTTAGATGAACGAAACCGCATCGGTGGCGCGTCTGACATTGTGGCGCATCTTCTTTTTCATAGGGGTATTGTAGAAGCGGAAGCCGCGAACAGATTCCTTCTGCCTGATTACGACAATCATGTCCACGACCCATTCCTCCTCAAAGACGCCGAAAAATCAGCCGAGCGGATCATTTCGGCCATGAAAAACAACGAACGGATTGCGATTTATTCCGACTATGATGCTGATGGCATTCCGGCAGCCGTGATGTTCAATGATTTTTTCAACAGGATCGGCTACGCGAATTTTTCCATCTATATCCCACATCGTCACAATGAAGGTTTTGGGGTGAATGTTGAAGCAGTGGAACAGTTGGCAGGGGAGGGTGTGAAGCTCGTGATCACCTTGGACTGTGGCATTTCCGATGTTGAACCAGTCAGACGAGCCAACGAATTGGGCATAGAAGTAATTATTACTGATCACCACGAACCGCCGACCACTCTACCGGTTGCCTTTGCGATCATTGATCATAAACAGCTTGATTGCGCCTATCCAGACAAAAACTTGTGTGGATCGGGGATTGGGTTCAAGTTGATTCAGGCGATATTGAAGCAAGCAAAGATTCAAGATTCAAGATTCAAGATTCAGGAAAAGAAGATTGAAAGAAACAAGGACGGAGAAGTGGGAAAAACAGGCAGAGGGGTGATTTTAAAAAATGGTTGGAAGGATGGTCATGAAAAGTGGCTTTTGGACATGGTCGGGATCGCCACATTATCCGATATGGTTCCGCTCATCGGGGAAAATCGGGTCTTTGCTCGCTATGGTTTGGCAGTCTTGCGGAAAAGTCCGCGGAAGGGGCTTAGACGACTTTTAGTCAAATTGAACATGTCCCAAGCACATATCACCGAAGATGATATTTCTTTCATGATCACACCGCGGATTAACGCTGCCTCGCGAATGGGTGTGCCGATGGATGCTTTCAAATTACTTGCGACCGATAATGATGAGGACGCGGATAAATTTGC
This sequence comes from Candidatus Taylorbacteria bacterium RIFCSPHIGHO2_12_FULL_45_16, assembly GCA_001821055.1. Taxonomy (GTDB): domain Bacteria; phylum Patescibacteriota; class Minisyncoccia; order Phycocordibacterales; family PALSA-1337; genus C7867-002. The sequence continues at coordinate 102,822 of MHRT01000001.1, forward strand.
CACGCATTTGGATGAAATAAATAACGAGCGCAAGGGAATTGTGGCGGCGTTGGTCAAAGAGATTAAAAAAATTGTCAGAGATAGGTATGGAGATAAAGGAAAAGTGCAAAGAAGCAGTGAAGCAATAAACAAAGAGCAAAAAATAAAACAAGGTTCGATGATCAATGGTCAAGTGAATACATTGCCGGCGGTGATTGTCCTTGGAAATCCGGACTGGAAACCTTCTTTGCTTGGTTTGGCCGCAAACTCATGTGCCGAAGAATTTGATCGGCCGGTTTTCCTCTGGGGTCGAGATGGCGATAATATCATCAAAGGTTCGTGTCGTTCGAAGGGTAGGAGTAGCGTTGTGGAGATCATGCGTGGCGTTTCTGAAGGGATTTTTCTGCAATATGGCGGTCACAAGCATTCAGGTGGGTTTGCAGTGAAGAATGACCAGATTCATTTTTTGGAAAAGGAATTGAATGGAGCACTGGAAAGAAGCAAAGAAGGGGACTTTGATAAAATGGATATGAGTGAGATAGACTCTGATTTTATTGATGCGGAATTGAAACTGGATGACATTACTTGGAAACTTCAGGAAGATCTCGATCGGATGTCGCCATTCGGCATGGGTAACCCAAAGCCGCTGTTCATTTTCAAAAAAGTCCAGCCGACTGATGTACGTGTATTTGGCAAAGGTAAAGATCACGTGGAATTGGTTTTCAAGAGAAATGGTGGTACTGACATTTCGGCGATTGCGTTTTTTGGCGGAGATAATGAGTGGGCGAAGAATTTATTGGCTGATAAGAATCAAGTTGTAGATTTGGTCGCTTCAATTGAAAAATCGATATTCAGAGGAAGGAAGGAGTTGCGGTTGAGGGTCGTTGAAGTGATAGTGTAATAAATAGGGCATCTTATTTGCTGAAATAAGTGGGATGAGTTTTTTATTATGCTAATATATCTCCATGAATCAAGTTATCATCTTCACCGACGGCTCATCTCGCGGCAACCCGGGCCCTGGTGGCTGGGGGGCGATAGTAATCACAAAGCAAATAAGCAAAGAAGGAAAGACGGAAAAAGAGTCTGTGGTAGAACTTGGTGGCTTTGAAAAAAACACCACAAATAACAGGATGGAGTTGACAGCGGTAATTTGGGGCTTGCGGAAAGCCTCAGAAATGTCCGGAAAAGTACGGAATGACATGATGGATTGGCATACCCAAGTTTACACTGATTCTTCCTATGTAATAAACAGCATTACCAAATGGATCCATGACTGGAAACGGAACGGTTGGATGACTAAAGCAAAAAAAGGTGTGCTCAATAAAGATCTGTGGATAGAATTGGATGAAGTTTTGAATAAAATTGGCGCTAGAAATGTTTCTTGGCGACATGTTGGCAGTCATATTGGCATCGCCGGCAATGAACGTTGTGATTTTATTGCTACATCATTAGCTGACGGAGATAAGATCGAACTATACAGTGGATCACTTTCCGGTTATCAAACCGAGGTTCCACCTCGGTAAACTTCAGCAAAACTTTATCACTTCTTTATCATTTCTTTATCATCTTTTGGTATGGTGGAGGTATGACCACTTTTGTCTCTCGGCCATTTATCATTGGAGCAACCGCCACGGCGCTCGTGTCGTGTCTGGCTGGATACGCGTGGCATGAACAAAATAGGCCGCCAGTTTTGGAAGTATATATTTTTGCCTTGAAAAGCGGTCGGTCAATGTTCATTCGCACGCCTGACGATCGCAGGATTTTGGTTGATGGCGGAGGTAATGCCGAAATTATTCGTCATATTACGAACATATTGCCATTTTATTCTCGGGGCATTGATGTCGTTGTTGCCACAAATACCGATGGTAAAAATGTTTCCGGCCTGATAGATGTTATCGAGCGTTATGAAGTTGAACGCGCCTATATTCCACGATTCACCCTTGAAAATACAGGTACCACCAGTTCAACCGATGATATTTACCGAACATTTCTCGGTGAACTTGGTGATCTGCATATTCAAACTCATGAAGTTGCGGCTGGTGACCAAATCCCCTTGAGTGGATCGGATGACGGCAGTTCAGTGCAACGCGTGACCGCGCAGGTTTTATTTCCGGTACCTGCCGACATGTTTGAATATTCCAAGGCCAGCGCCCCTGAACTACTTTTTAGCCTTTCATATGGCAAAACGTCAATTTTATTTATGGGTGATGCCAGCAAAAAAGTTCAAAAATTATTGGCTTCTTCAAGTGCGGTGATTTCCGGATCTATTGGCGATACCGATGTGTTGATCATCTCACATAGTGCTTTACCAGCCAATATGTCATCTGGGTTTATAAATATTGCGCGACCGAGAGCATTGATTTTTAAGAAAACAGTGACGAAATCATCAACTGATACTTCAAAATCTGCGAAATCAAAATCCACATCCATTACTTCTTCAATTTCCAAAGATGGCAAAAAGATTACTCCAAAGAAAAAAATCGTCGCAGACCCTCTGGTCGCGATTCTTGATGAGGACAGATTTAATCTGAAAGAAGCGGGGACCGTCAAAATCGTCTCAGATGGAGAGGGTGTGATTATTTCTGGAAATATTGAGTAATTTCTACTTGATGACCCCCGCCTTCTTGAGAGTCTGATAGGCGCCATTTTTCTGGATAGTACGAAGACCACGGGCTGAGACGTTGAGTTGAAAACTCTTTTTGAGCTCGGCAACATAGATGCTTTTTTTCTGGAGATTTGGGTAACGACGAACCTTGCCACAGGGATTGAACTGTGTGGCGCGAGTGCGGTTGGAGTATCGTCCGCCGACAACTGAACCAACTTTGGTTATTTCGCAGATTTTGGCCATGAAAGTAATAGAAACAGTATGGTATCATAGATTACGTGTTTTGCAAAGTTTTGAAGTCCTAAATCCTAGATTCTAAATAAACTCGAAATTCAAAGTATAAAATTCGAAACCACTCCCCATGATTACAATCCTTTCAATTACCATCCTCATACTTTCTGTCATCATCCATGAAGTCTCGCATGGCTACATGGCTGATTGCCTTGGAGACCCGACTGCTCGTCTGCAAGGAAGATTGACCTTGAATCCGATCAAACATATCGATCCGGTTGGATCCATCATCGTGCCCCTGATTACTTCCTTGGCCGGCTTTACTTTCGGTTGGGCCAAGCCGGTTCCGTACAATCCATACAATTTGAAAAATAAGCGCCAGGGAGAATTTCTCATCGCCCTCGCCGGCCCGCTTTCCAATATCGTCATCGCTCTGATCTTCGGATTAATTATTCGTTTCGTTGAACAAGGAGTAATGACACTGTTCATTCAAATCGCCTCATATATTGTCCTTATAAATATAGTCCTAGCGGTTTTCAACTTGATTCCTATACCTCCGCTTGACGGCTCTAAATTACTTTTTGCATTTTTACCACAGCAATACGGAAAGACCAGATTGTTCTTGGAAAGGTATGCGCCGATCCTAATCATTGTCGTTATTTTCTTTCTCTGGGAAGTCATTTCACCGATAATCTGGCCTATTTTCAGGGCTTTTACAGGGGTTGATTTTTAGCTATTGACACATCAGCGGGTGCTTGTTATAATGGTTACGAATTGAATATGTTATAATGTTCGGTCTTAGGGTCAGTGAAGGTGGTTCCTCCAGCTGATCCCGGGCGTTCCACGAAGTTTGTGGACGCCCGTTTTTATTTGCAAGAATTGTTTCCCCATGCTAATCTATCCCCACTGTCCTTTTTAAGGATCGGTACATTATAAAGGCAAGAATGAGTAATCGCTCCGGCCGCTCCAGCCTTTTCTCAAAAACGGCTGGGCAACTCAAGCCAAAAGCGGTGAAGAATTCAGGATTGCCAGTAAACACAAGAGGTAAGAGATAAGAAGTAAGAGCTAAGAAATTGCCCCAAGTTTTTCTTAACTCCTAGCTCTTACCTCCTATCTCCAAACTTATGCCCACAATAAATCAGCTCACCAAGCAAAATCGCGCGCGTTTCACTCGAAAATCAAAGTCGATTGCTTTGACGCGAACATTCAACACCATCAAAAACCACCCGATTTTCTTTCCGGCTCCGTTCAAGCGTGGTGTTTGTGTCAAAGTCACCACCAAGACCCCGAAAAAACCAAACTCGGCTATCCGCAAGATTGCCCGTGTCCGACTCTCCAATGGTCTTGAAGTTACCGCTTATGTCCCGGGAGAAGGTCACAATTTACAGGAACACTCGGTTGTTCTACTTCGTGGCGGTCGCGTCAAAGATGTCGGTCTCCGTTATACTGTGGTCCGTGGCGTTTTGGACGCGGCCGGAGTAGAGAAGCGCAGGAAAGGTCGAAGTCAATATGGAAACAAGAGGCCGAAAGCAGCGAAGTAATTTAATAATTAAACTATTAAACCATTTAACAATTCCAGACAAACTCAATCGTTCAATAGTGAAATTGTTAAATTGTTGAATCGCTACCATCATGCGAAGAAAACTAAACATAAAAAGAGAGATTAGACCTGACATCAACTATCAATCTTTGAAGCTGGGCAAATTCACCAACTACATCATGGAATCAGGCAAGAAGAACATCGCCCGCGGCGTTGTCGCTGACTGTATGAATGTCATCAAAGAAAAGATGAAAGTCGAGAATCCTATTGAAGTCTTTGAGGCGGCCCTCAAGAATACTATGCCAGCAATGGAAGTTCGTTCACGACGAGTCGGAGGCGCCAACTATCAGGTTCCTCGGGAAGTCCGTCCGGAACGACGATCGGCTCTGTCTATGAAATGGATCATTGAAGCCGCTCGTAACAAGAAAGGCAAGCCGATTCACGAGAAGCTGGCCGACGAGATCATCGCCGCTTCCAAGAACGAAGGCGAGGCGATCAAGAAACGCGAGAACATGCACAAGATGGCCGAGGCCAACAAGGCTTTCGCTCACTTTGCGTGGTAATCAAGCGCAAGAGATTAGTTACTATTTTTTACATTTTTGACTCCACTACTTAGATGCTCAGATCTTTCTTGATATCTTTCCAGTGTCCTTTCATGCGCTGAGCTAGAGCCATCACCTTCTTTGGATCTATATTTTTGATGGTTTTATACTTATTGGCGATCTTAACTACTGCTGCCTTGTAGAGTTCTTCATTGAGGTCTTTGAGTTGCTCGATCTCATCCATGACTTCGGCTTTCATCTTGAGCATCCAACTTTTGAAAGCCTTTCGGTGTTGTGGTCCTTTTTTTGAGCCATAGAGATAATAGGCACCAGCGACTGTGGCAGCTACAGCAGCGATACTTGCACCCATAGCGAAGGCGTGTGAAGAAGATTTCTTGGAAGGTGATTTTTTTGTAGGCATAATATATGTGGCTATAGATTGATAATGACTATTTCTTGTCCTTGATACTCTTGCGGGTGAATAGATCGCGAAAGAGGCGAAAGATCCCCGCGAGACTGAGCTTGCCCTCGCGTATTTTGCCACGGAGGGCGTGAACATCCTCGACGACCAGGCCGCTTTCAGACCGTAACATGTCTGAAATCTTGTGTATGTTGTTGAGAATTTTAATTATAAATATAAGGGCGATGATGAGGCCTATGGAGACAAGCACGACTGCGATCGAAGTGATAAAGAAAAATATATCGGCATGAATGAGTGTTTGCATGTTGCTATCATACTATACTTGGGAAGACGGCGCAGTAGGGGAATGGTTACAGAGACTTGACAGGAATATACCATAGTATATACTTTGGTATATGACTACAAATACCAAGACACTTTTAACAGTAAAGACCGAAAAAAGCCTCAAACAAGCGGCGCAGGAGACCGCAGCCGAGCTCGGTTTTTCGCTCGGAACTCTTGTGAATGCGCTACTTAAACAATTTGTACGTACCAAAGAGATTAATTTTTCCGCGTCATACACTCCAACTCCGTATCTTATTGCTGCTATTGAGGAAGCAGAAAAAGAATATGCTGAGGGTCGTTTACCCAAACCTCTTCCGCTCGATGAGTTTATTGCCAGACTTAATTCCTAAAATGTTTTACTACAGACATGCTTTTTACCCAGTCTTCACGTTTTGAGAAAGAATATAAGAAACTTCCCAAAAAGTTGAAGGATAAAATTGTTGAACGATTAAAGATCTTTGTCACCAACGAATTTGATCCGCTTCTAAATAACCACATGGTCAAGTATAAATATGAAGGACACAGAAGTATTAATCTGACTGGTGACTGGCGGATCTTATATAAGAAAATCGACCATAAAACCTATGAGCTATATGCAGTTGGTACGCATCATCAATTGTTTGGGAAGTGATTATAGGCATTTATTTTTTATGACATGATAAACATCCAAGGACCAATAATTTTAATTCAAAAAACGCTGATTATCCGTACATGCCGTCGTTGCGGATGCTCGCTTGACGTAATTTTGTGCAGTGATGAAACATATGAGGGCGGTCATTATTTTGGATTTGGACAACCGCATGTGGATGAGGAAGGAGTGTGGTTTTGTGAGTTGTGTTATATGAGGAAGTTTGAAAAAACGAGAAAAAGTACTCTTGTGTTATAATTTGGGCATGAATAAAATAACATTGAGTATAGTATCTTTTATAATCTTCTCCATCGTATTTGATATCATTTTGTTTTTGATTGATAAAAATATGCTTACAGATTTGTTATCAAAACCACTTAATAGCGGTGTGATCATTTTATTTCTTCCAGCACTTGTGGCTACAATATCACTTCAAAAAAATTTACGACAATCTATTATTACTTCTATCTTGATTATCGTGGTATACACAGCTCTATTTCTTGGCTTATTTGCTAATTGGAATTCCGAGTATGCTGGCATGAACCTTATTACTGTACCCATATTTATATTTGCATTCGCTTTAGGAGGGGCTCTTATTGGTTCATTTTGTAAACATATTCGTAATAAATTTTACAAAAATACCGTATCAAATTAACAGGATTATATGATCCAGTTCAGTATTTGATTATTTTCTCATTTTCCTGTACATTACCCTCTACATAAAGCCTCGGCGCTTTTTTAATTCCGCCGATATTTTGCATCATTTATTACTAAATTTGGCCCTAATTATCATTACGGCCACCCATTAATCCCAAATGAACCGCGACTACCCACTAGAAAAAGTACGCAACTTCGGCATCATCGCTCACATCGATGCTGGCAAAACTACCACCTCGGAACGCATCCTGTACTACACCGGCATGATCCACAAGATCGGCGAGGTGCATGAAGGTGAGACGGTCACGGACTGGATGGAGCAGGAACGCGAACGCGGCATCACGATCACGGCGGCGGCCATTACCTGTTTTTGGAATCCGAGCTATAGGCGCGGCCTAAAAGGCGCTGATGGCAAAGACGATGTCAGCAAAAAGGTCCGCTTCAACATCATCGATACTCCAGGACACATCGACTTTACGGTAGAAGTGAAGCGTTCTTTACGCGTACTCGATGGAGCAGTCGTCGTTTTTGACGGAGTTGCTGGAGTGGAACCACAATCAGAGACCAACTGGCGCTATGCCGATGAGAGCAAGGTTCCTCGTCTTTGCTTCATCAACAAGCTCGATCGCACTGGTGCGTCATTTGAGAAATCATACAAATCTATTTTGGAGCGCTTGAACAAGAACGCCGTTCGTTTTCAAATCCCTATCGGTTTGGAAGGAGATCATGTCGGTGTCGTGGATCTTTTGAGAATGAAAGCCTACTACTTTGAGGGGGAGAAGGGTATTGATGTCATTGAAAAGGAGATTCCGACAGATCTCTTGGAAGACGCCAAGAAATACCGCGCCGAAATGATTGAAAAAGTCGTGGAAACCGATGATGTGGCTATGCAAAATTTTCTTGACGGCAAAGAAATTTCCATTGCAGAATTCAAGGCTGTTGCTCGCAAGGCGGTAATAAATAACAAAATTTTTCCGGTTTTTACCGGCTCAGCCCTCAAAAATGTCGGCGTTCAGCTCATTCTTGACGCGGTTGTTGACTATCTCCCGTCACCTTTGGACATTCCAGCCATCCGAGGCATTGATCCAAATACCGGAGCAGAGGTCTTTCGTCATGCCGATGACAAGGAACCTTTCTCAGCTTTAGCATTCAAATTGCAAAATGATCCATTCGTCGGTGCCCTTACTTTCTTCCGTGTTTATTCCGGAACGATTGAAGCTGGTTCTTACATCTACAACTCCACCACTGGCAAGAGAGAACGTCTCGGCCGTATTGTCCGCCTTCAAGCTGACAAGCGCGAAGAGGTCAAGAAAGTTTTTGCCGGAGAGATCGCCGCGGCTGTTGGATTGAAAGATGCTCTAACCTCGCACACTTTCTGCGATGAAGACAAGCCGATAGTCTTGGAGACTATCAAATTCATGGAGCCGGTCGTGTCCCTGCGCATTGAACCGAGGACCAAGGCCGACCAAGAGAAGATGGGCATGGCACTCCGCAAACTTGGCAATGAAGATCCGACATTCAGAGTTACGAGTAACCAAGAGACTGGCGAAACTATCATTTCTGGCATGGGAGAGCTTCATCTTGAAATCATGGTTGATCGCATGAAGCGTGAATTTGGCGTTGAAGCCAATGTCGGCGAGCCACAGGTGGCATATCGCGAGACCATCCTTGGCAGTGCCGAAGCTGAACACAAATACATCAAACAGACCGGCGGTAAGGGTCAATACGGCCATGTCCGTCTCAACTTGAAGCCGATGCAGCCGTTGGTTGAGGGCGAAAAGATCAAAAAGAACGTTAGCCGCTATGATGATTTTGAATTTGTTAATTCCATCAAAGGAGGCGTCATCCCCAATGAGTTTATTCCGGCAGTTGAAAAGGGAGTCCATGAAGCTATGGATAGAGGTATTGTTGCTGGTTTCAAGATGGTCAATATTTCCTGCGAACTGACTTTCGGTTCGTACCACGATGTTGACTCATCCGAGATTGCCTACAAGATTGCCGCTTCACAAGCATTCCAAGATGCCGCCAAGCGTGCCAAGCCGGTTATTCTAGAACCTATCATGAAACTGGAGATCGTCGCTCCGGAAAAATACATCGGTGACATCAACGGTTCCATCGCTTCCAAGCGCGGCCAAGTCGAAGGTTCTGAACCTCGCGGCCAAGCCATCGCTATTCACGCCAAAGTTCCACTCTCGGAGATGTTTGGCTACACCACAGCTCTTCGTTCGATGACCTCTGGTCAGGGAAGCGCCATGATGGAATTTGATCACTATGAAGTTGTGCCGGGAAACGTCGAGAAGGAGATTGTCGAGAAGAGGAAATAAATCCGTAAGATATGGCAGCTTATTTTGTCGGTGCTTGACATCTGAATAACCGTTGTATATACTTCGGTTATGAAAACAGTCATAAACATAAAAGTAGATCGTGATATCAAGGAACATGCTTTCAAGGTGGCGAAAAACATGGGCCTTCCTTTGAGCACCATTATCAACGCTTTCCTGAAGAAGTTCATCGCTGACCAGAGTATCACTTTTACCGCGCCCCTCAAGCCCTCCAAGAATCTTGAGAAGATCCTGAAGAGAGCAGATAAGGATATAAAAATGGGTCGAAACCTGTCTCCGGTTTTTACGAATGTTGAAGATATGATGGCCTATCTCAATAAGTAATTTCCATGAAATATCTTAATGAAAATAAGCGGATTCATATTGCACAAAGATTTCAAGAAAACCTTCTCGAAACTACAGCGGGGTATTAAAGATACCTTCGAAGAAAGATCTTCGATATTTATCTCACAACCGTCACATATAGTGCTCAACAATCACCCTCTGGGCGGCACGTGGGAAGACCATTGGAGTATCAATATCACCGGAGACATAAGAGCGATTTACAGGATTGAAGAAAATATCGCGATTTTCGTGGCTATCAGGACACACGGTCAGCTATATAAATAGGTTCTTTGCTCATTGTGTCTGTGCATAACCCGCTTTTGAGAATATGGAGGGGGTGTTACTATATGGTCAGTAATTAGAGTTTCATCAACTTGATTGTTATTGTCTTTATTAATTCACTCTAAATTTTTATTGAAATGAAAAAATCAATTCTCTCGTTTGTTATCCCGCTAGCGGTCTTCACCCTTGTGGCTGTTCTCGTTGTGCCAGGTAATGTCGGGGCGCAAGTCACTATACCCACAATTCAAGTTGTTTCACCTAATGGTGGTGAGCATTACAATGTTGGAGATACCATAAAAATCATAGTCAGAACGTCAAACTTACCATCCTTGACAAAAGTTCAGGTAGCACTGTCATCCGCTGGGGGGATGAAGGCCCTCAATGATTTAAATGATAGAGCGGGTGCCATTGGAGATGAGTGGACTTTCTTGTACAAAGTTGATCACAGTTTTTTTGTGACGCCGACGAAGATATATGCATGGTTATGGGGTCCCTACGTGTATAATCCTTTGTATGATGATTACAGCGATAATTATTTCACCATTTCAGATGTTACTAATCCCACAATCAACATAACTTCCAATCCCAACACGATTATTTTGGGTGAATCTTCGGTAGTTTCTTGGACTGCAACAAGCGAGAAGATATGTAGCAATATTGTTAGCTGTACGAATACCCAAACAATATGCTCTAGCAATTTTTTCGGTATTTCTTCTTCGGAATCATTATCTGGTAGCCGAACAGTTATTCCGAAAACAATAGGAATTATCCCCTTTTCATTGATTTGTAAGGGCGTAAATGGGACGCTTGTGCAAGCGACAACTACTATTAGTGTTGACCCCGTACCGAGTCCTTCCGTCACCGTTATTTCGCCAAATGGAGGAGAAGAATTGCGGATAGGTAAGATGTACGAAATAAAATGGGACGGTAGAAACTTCCCGGCTGATAACATGGTCGGGATTGCACTTGTGAATGAGGCAACTGTGAACACGTATCTACATGATCTCACTAATTACCTCTTTGATAATAAAATAACTACAGGTTCCGTGAGTTGGACTGTTCCTGATACAATCACTCCTGGCAAATATCGTCTAAGGATGTTTTGTGGAATAAATGGCACGGATCGTTATTGTAGTGAAGATGGCTCTCTCGACAGTAACCCTCAATCACAAGACTATAGTGATTCGTTTTTTACCATCACTTCCACTCCGCCAACTTCCTGCTACAACTTCAGCGTCAATCTCCAGATCGGTTCCCGTGGTGACGATGTAACCGCACTTCAAAAGTTCCTCATAGCTAAGGGATTTTCCATTAGCGAAGGAGTCACGGGCTATTTTAGCTATGGAACATTTACCGCTTTAACAAAATACCAAAGAAGTGTCGGTCTTCCCGCAACCGGTTTCTTTGGTCCGTTGACTAGGGCGAAGGTAAATAAGGATTGTCAATCTACCCCTGTAATCAATATCTCCTGGAGTAATGGTACAGACAAGGTGCTTGTTGGTCTGGTTGATAGCAGGTTTGAGAAAGATGGAACAGTATTGGGATGGATTCTACTTGATCAGAAACCCAATGGTTCATTTGCCTGGAATGGACAAAGTATAAGTGATCTGAGTGGAAAAGTATCGTGGCCACCGCTTTCTTTGTCTTCAGGGCCGTTTCGTATTATCGCGGTTACGGCAGGTTCCGGCAAAAATTATTGTTTAGATTATAAACCAGAGTGTAGTATTGTTCTCAGTGAATACTTTAATATCTCAAATGAAAAAATTGATATTAGACTTGAACCATTTATTTCAAATCAAAATTACGTCACTGTCACCAATCCTAGCGCAGGTGAAGTTCTTCAGACTGGATTTCAGTACAAAATCATCTGGACAACCAACTCTCTTGATAAGGATCAATTGTTTGATATTACGGAATTTTCCGATAGCGGTAAAAGTTTGATTGCCGAAGGGGTCACGACGATGAATTGCACCCAAGTTGTCTATGTCAGACCTGGAGAAAATAAATATACCTGTATCACAGATTGGATTCCGAAACAGGTCTCGTCAAAATCCCGATTGGTTGTTAGCAAGCGTGGGACGAATGAAGTGGGATATTCGGGAAGTTTCTCTGTTGTATCTAAGACAGGTACAGGGCCTTCCATCACCGTCCTTTCGCCGAATGGGGGAGAATCTTGGACAAGAGGGACGACTCAGACGATAAAGTGGAATGACAATACGCCTATTCCAGCCTGTCCGACTGGAGCATACTGCACCCAACCCGCCCCCAAATCTTATGACGTCAAACTGGCTCCATATTATCCACCATGCACAGGAAGGGTATGTCCTGCTTATCCATACATTGCACCTTACCCAATCGCTATTGGTATAAGCAAGCCATCTTATGAGTGGAATGTTGGTCTTACCAAAGGCGACGTGACGGCTCCTGACGGTTCTTATAAAGTTCAAATATGTCAGACTGGCACAAACACTTGCGACTTCAGCGACTCTTTCTTCACCATAGATTCTCGAACTATCAAGCCATCCATCAGCATAACAAGCCCAAATGGTGGAGAGGTATGGTATGGGAATAATTCATATCAGTTGAGATGGAGAAGTGTAAATATGCCCAATGATGGTTATTTGAGAGCTCTTCTCATCGCACGTGATGGATCAACCTTTGATTCTCTTGTAAATAAGAGTTCCCCAGGAGAGATTTGTGTAATTGCCACTGAAGCGAATAAATCTTGTGTATCAATAAATTCTGGTTCTGTAACAATTCCGATTCTTGATGGCTGGATAACCCCAGGTGAATATAAAGTTCGAATTGGTTGTTTTAAAATGAACTCACAAATTCCTTGTACAAATTATTTTGGTGAGACAGGAGATGAAAGCGATTCTTATTTCACTATTGCTTCTGAAATTTCCACCAACCCTCCTCCAACTCCTATACCCACTCCAACACCAACCCCAGTAAACCTCATCACTTCCTTCACTCAAGGCACGGCATATTCCTACGACAACTTCACAAAATCAGGCAACAGCATCACTTCAGCCGTTGAATCATCTGCCAATATCGGTGGAGCCATCTCCAACCGTCTCACATTAGATACTTCCAAGAAGTATAAGCTGACCTATACCCTCAATCTTAACTCCGGCACGGCTCCGAACATTCGTTTTGTCTCTGGCTCTGATGGTAGAAGCTCAATCTATCTTACCGCAAGCAATACTAGAGCTCTGGATCAAATCGCCCAAAACGGCACCAATTCGGTAACCTTTACTCCCTCAAAGACAAATGGTTACATTGAAATCTCCGTTGGAAGCGGCTCAAAAACTGACTTTTCCATGAGCAATATTTCTCTTGAAGAAGTCGGACCTTCAGCCCAGAGCGTCTCTTTTACGGCTCTAGTATTCGAAGCTATTGAAAAGTGGCTGGGGAGATAGATTCAAGAAAGGCGTAGGGTAGACCTACGCCTCACTCCCGCAGTTGCGGGAGTGTTTCCTACAGGCTAAACTATCTATAATGTCAAATTCGCATAAACCGCAGGCCTATATTTTTATCGGCAGATCCGGATGTGGTAAAGGGACGCAGGTACAGCTCTTGGTCGATGTCTTAAAGATAAGAACCCCAGAAATTGATGTTTTGTATGTTCAAACGGGACAGGAGTTTCGGGATTTTATCCAAAAACCGACGATTACTGCCAAAAAATCAAAGGAAATATACGATGCAGGCAGTCTCCAGCCGGAATTTTTGACGGTGAATATGTGGGTGCGACCACTGATTGATCAATATAAAGGCAATCAACATTTGATTTTTGACGGCACGCCAAGAAAATTCCATGAAGCGGGAGTGTTGCATTCATGTTTTGGTTTTTATGGATTTGATAAACCGTGGGTCATTAATATTGATATAAGTGAAAATGAATCAATCAAACGATTATTGGCGCGTAAGCGTTTTGATGACAACGAGGTTGATATTCGCAAACGACTCTCGTGGTACGAGGTTGATGTCGTCCCAACGCTTGGATACTATGACGACAATCCAGCTTATAATTTTTTGAAGATTTTCGGTGAAGGGAGCATAGAAGAAATCCACGCTGATATTGTGAAAAAATTGGGCTTGGAGTAAAGTAAGGTGCGCGATATGGACCCCTGAATTACGCGAATTCCACGAATTTGCCGCCAAAAATAACTGGCCTAGTATTTATTTATAGATTCGTATCACTTTCATTTTCGTGATTAATATAAAGACCAAACAAGATATTGCTATACTCCGAGAGGGCGGCAGACGACATGCTTACATTTTGAAAGAGTTGGCGAAAATGGTGAGACCGGGCACACATGTTGTTGATTTAGACACACACGCGACAAAACTTATTGAAAAAGGCGGTGACATGCCCGCTTTTTTGAATTATCAACCATACGGGGCGGCACGACCATATCCGGCGACGCTCTGCGTTTCAATTAACGACGAAATTGTCCATGGTATCCCGACTGAGGGCGATAAAGTACTCAAAGAAGGCGATATTGTAAGCATTGATTTGGGTATGACCCACAAAGGAATGGTCACTGACGCGGCTATTACTGTGCCGGTGGGTAGAATTCACAAAGAATTGAAGGAATTACTTGTAACCACCCAAAAAGCGCTTATGGCGGGTGTTAAGGCGGCGAGAGGAGGCGCTAAAGTAGGAGACATCAGTAACTCCATACAACGAATTGGTTTAGCCCATGGCTATGGCATAGTTGAAGAATTAGCGGGCCATGGCGTGGGTTATCATGTGCACGAAGAGCCTTATGTGCCGAACTACGGCCAAGCGGTGAAAGGGGAGAGACTAAAACCAGGAATGGTGATTGCTATTGAGCCGATGTTTAATCTGGGGACGAAGAAAATTAGATTGGATATGGATGGGTACACATATCGAACGGCTGATGGGGAACCGAGCGCGCATTTTGAACACACCATCGTCATTACCAAAGGCGACGCAGAAATCTTGACGGTATAATTGTATTTGATAATGCACGTTCAAAACCTCATGTTGCTTTTGCCTTGCTTCTTGTCATATTTAACCCTACAATGATATCCATGAAAAATCACCCAAAATACGAGCGCACGCTAGTCATTATTAAACCAGATGGAATACAACGCTCACTCGTCGGCGAAGTCATCAAGCGTTATGAGCAGATAGGATTGAAGCTGACGGCCATAAAAATGATGGTTGCCACGCCGGAATTGATCGAAAAACATTATACTCTTGATCCGGAATGGCGTACGGTGACAGGTCTGAAGACTATCAAAGGCTATAAGGACAAAGGTATGAAGCCACCATCGGAGGACCCGCATGAAATAACGACTAAGATCTTAAAAAATCTTATAAGATATATGACAAGCGGTCCGATTGTGGCTATGGTTTGGGAGGGCGCGCATGCAGTTGCTATCGTGCGCAAACTGACGGGCGGTACCGAACCCCTAACATCAGATGCTGGTACCATCAGAGGCGACTTTGTGATGGATTCCTACAAAATGTCGGATGATGATGGAAGGTCAGTCAGGAATATTGTTCACGCCTCGGGATCATCCAAAGAGGCCGAAGATGAAATCAAGCATTGGTTCAAACCGGAGGAAGTTATAAGATACAAATCAATCCAAGAAAAAATACTTTATGATGTCAATCTGGATGGAATATTAGAATAAATTATTGCATATAGCACAACATCGTGTTGCGACTTCTTGTACACCTTTTATCAACTTGTTTTTTGTTCGGCGTATAATACAATTAACACAGGTTACGAAGTATTAACCCTATACCACATTATTTGGGATCCCAAAGAACTTCGGTTCAAATTAGATCGCACCTTGGTGTTGATTTTGAGGGAACCCACCTAGTTCATCTAGGTTAAGCAATACTTCGTAGCCAACCAAAGAATCTCCCTGAAGTCCGTTTGTCGTTGGCAAGCGAGGCTGGTTATAGGGGATTTTTTGATTTATGGACTGAAAACACCTATACTTAACCGATGCTTTCATATATTTTTGCTTTTGTCATTCTCACTATCGTTTTGATTGGTAACATCTTGGGACCGGAAATCACGCATATAAGCATGAGATACTACGATAGTATATTGCATATGCTTGCCGGCGCGGGTTTGGGGTTCTTTATATTGGCACTGATGTCAACACTAAAGTTAGGGCGCTGGCGCACAATCTTTGATGTCACTTTCGGTATGTTACTTTTGGGCATCATCTGGGAATTATTTGAAATTTACTTCAATATTACTGGATATGAATTGTGGAGCACGATGTATTACTTTGACACGGTCAAGGATCTTATATTGGACGTGGTCGGAGCGGCATTGGTGGCTTTCATTATTATAAAAAAGTAATACATGTCTAATAAGCTTACGGTTACATTTTGCAGTGGGGTCGGCACGGTTACGGGCGCTAATTTTCTACTTGAAACGGAGAAGTCAAAAATATTGATTGATTGTGGCATGATTCAAGGCGAAAAGTTTGCCACAGAAGAAAACTCCAAGTTATTTTCCTATGATATTCCCACGATTGATGCTCTTCTAGTCACTCATGCGCATCTGGATCATGTAGGTCGTATCCCGAAATTGGTTAAAGAAGGTTATCTGGGACCTATCTATTCAACGCCAAAAACAAAAGAGTTGGCTGAAATTGTCTTGACTGACGCAGTTGGCATTTTGGCGTTGGAAGCGAAACAGAATGGCACATTGCCACTTTATGGGATAGAAGATGTGGAGATGGTTTTTATGTCTTGGAAAACTATTCCATATCATCAGGAAGTCAAGATAGTGGATGATATTTCGGTTGTTCTAAAAGACTCGGGACATATACTGGGATCAGCGATGATTGAGGTTACTGTACGAGGTCCAGCCTCGCGCAAGATTTTATTTACCGGCGATTTGGGAAATTCACCGGCGCCACTTCTAAGAGACACGGAAGAGGTCGACGATGTTGATTTTATAATCATGGAAAGCGTCTATGGCGACCGTAATCATGAGCCGAAGGAGCTCCGATTGCGGCAGTTTGAAAAAGTGATTGACGATACTCTTGCTCGAGGTGGAACCTTGGTTATACCAGCCTTTTCAATAGATCGCACGCAGGTTCTTCTTTACGAGCTGAACAATCTGGTTGAACAAAAGAAAATACCATCGGTGCCGGTTTTCGTGGACTCACCGATGGCGATCAAAGCTACGGAGATCTATCAGTCAAGTCCGGAATTGTTCAATGATAAGGTACGACAACAGATCAAAAATGGTGATAATATTTTCAGCTTTCCACATTTGCAGTTCACCGTTTCTCAAAATGAGTCACGTGATATCGAGCGATTGCGGGGCGCGAAAATAATCCTGGCCGGTTCGGGCATGTCAGTCGGTGGTCGGGTCTTGAGCCATGAAGAAGACTTTCTGCCTGACCCAAAGAACACGATTCTTCTAGTCGGTTATCAGACGGCAGGTTCTCTGGGGCGCCAATTGGCCAATGGGGCGAAGAAAGTCAGCATTCACGGACGAACCATCAAAGTGAAGGCCCATATTGAGACTATTTACGGTTATTCGGCCCACAAAGACAGCGATCATCTAGTTGAATTTGTGACAACAGCCAGCGATCGGTTGAAACAAATTTTTGTTGTGATGGGCGAGCTGAAGGCGTCGATGCACTTAGCTCAGAGGTTGAATGATGAGTTGATGGTAAAAGCAATCGTACCGGAGAGGGAGAGGGGGTATGAGTTGGAATAGTTAAATGGTACCCAGTTAAATAGTTTCTAAAATGTAAGATATTATTTAGTGGATTTTATTTTCTCGTAAGCTTTCTCAAACATCTCCGGAATATCCGCAAATACGTCATGCCTATTTAACCTTCGCCACAACTCTGGCGAAAACTTCAGGCTTAAATTCTGCGAGATGAGCCAGAGCTTTGCGGTCGAGTTCGATGCCTTTCTTCTTGGCGGCTCCGATGAATTTGCTGTATGAGAAACCGAGCGGACGGAGGGCGGCGTTGATCTTGACATTCCAGAGTCGGCGCATGTCGCCTTTTTTGTCGCGACGGTGGGCGAAGGCATAGGCACCGGCGTGCATGAGGGCATCAACCGCAGCGGCTTCTTTTTTCGAACGACCAAAACGGAAGCCTTTGGCGGCTTTGAGGACGGTGCGGCGGTATTTGAGGGCGTGAGTGGCTTTTTTAACGCGGGTCATTGTGATTAGTTAAGTAAGTAGTAACTGGTAATTGGTAACTAGAGAATCGCAACTATATCTTCTAATCTCTAATTACTAGTTACTAATCTCCTGTGCTTATAAGTTTACTAAGAATCGACTTTTGGCTTTATTGTCCATGTGAACGATACTCATTCGGTGCTTGTTGGTACTAGTGCGGCTGCGTTCCTTGGCATTAAAATGGTTTTGTCCAGACTTGCGCGACAAAATCTTGCCATTTTTGGTGATCTTGAGACGCTTGGCGTATGATTTTGTGGTTTTCATTGACATGGTATTTAAGTTAAACAGTTTAATAGTACTCAGTCAAATGGTTGCGAAAGACTATTTGACTGGGTACTATTGAACTAATTCTCTACTTTTTTTCTATTACTATACTTAAGCCTTTCGGACCTTTAACAACATCTTGGGACATCTTGTATTCGACGGTGACAAGTTTCAGGATGCGAGCCAAGCGCTCCTTGAGGAAATTGAGATCCATATACTTGGATCGTCCGACGAGGAAAAGGTCTATTTTGACCCGATTGCCTCTACCCAGCCATTCGGAAACCCTTTTAGCCTTGAGTTCTAGGTCGTGCTCGCCAGTACCGATTTTGACCTGGACTATTTTGAGCTCACTAGTCTGGACCTTGGCTTTGGCTGACTTCTCCTTCTTTTTTTCATCGTACAAATACTTTCCATAATCCATTATCTTGGCGACCGGAGGAGTGGCTGTAGGGGATATCTCAATCAGGTCCAGTGCTCGTTTTTGAGCTTCTGCTAAAGCGACAGAGAGCGTGATAACACCGAGATTTTCTCCTTCGGTGGTTATGACACGCAACTCGGGCGCTTTGATCTGATGGTTGATTTTGACGCGAATAGCCAATGGATTGAGATTACAGTGGTTATTTATAGCATAATAAGATCCTTAGTGCAATGGCAACGGGTGAGGTCAGACATCCAGATCTAGAGGTTTGACCTCACCCGTTGCCATTATCCACAATGCGGCTCTTCCTAAAGATTGGTACAATAACAGCATGGCGACGACCCCACAGGAATTTCTCTCAAACGATTTTTCTCACCCGCATCATCGCAAGGCGATTACGGCGATGATAGTGGCGGTGATTGTTTTTGGGCTGTTGGTTGGGGCGTACATTTATTCCAATTCTACACCTCCTCCACAACCGACCGTCCAAAGAACTCCACAAACTCTTGCTTTGGACAATCCTCCTTCAAATCTTACTCAAGAGGAAATTGTCTCCCGCCAGAAGACGGCGGCACAGCCGAATCCGTTATCCAAGCTGACGCCGGAACAAGTAAAGGCTCGCCAAGCACTAGTTGAAAATATTTAATACGCTAACCAAGTAATTTATATGAAATCAAAAATTATCGCGTCAACACTTCTCGTCATAGGTTTTCTCGCCGGAGCGTCAGCCCTGTCAGCTTTAGCGGATTGGACTGCCGCGCCAGCCGGTGGACCTCCAGGATGCCCATCAACAGTTGAAGGATGTAACGCGCCGATTAATGTTGGCACAACAGAGCAAAGGAAGTCTGGTCCGCTTGTGGTTAATTTTAATAGCATTGGCGACATCGGTCTTACGGTGCTTGGAAAGCTTAAGATTATTGATGCCGGAGCGGTTGCCGGTACAAACAACGGTAAAGTACTCACTTCTGATGCCAATGGCGTGGGTACATGGCAGACGCCAAGTGGGGGGACGGAGGGCAATAATATTTCCTCTGGTCCTGGAGTGGCAAAAGCATGGATTACTTGGTCAAATCGTAGCATATTAGCCAGTTATAACATTTTGTCTGCGTCTATCGAAAATAGTGGCTATGATCTCAGAGTGACCTTCGTGACACCGATGACATCCGGATATATTGTTATATGCAATACGACTTTAAACAACACTACAGGCACAGAGGCACAAACATTTGCATGGAGCAGAACCAACACTAGTTTCATTGTCAGAAACTCATTTGCTTCTGGTGCTGATCCGATTCACAACGGAAATGTCGATTGTGTAGTATTTGCTGATGCCAACCCGAACCGCGTTATCAGCTTCTCAAACGGCAGTACATATCCTTACAACACTCTCTCCTCATCCGGAAACAGCATAACTTCTGCCATTGAGACAAGTGCAAATATCGGTGGAGCCGCGTCCAATGCAATGACTCTAGACACAGCTAAGACATATAGAGTCACCTATACATACACTCCGAGTTCCGGTTCCTCGCCGAGTATCCGATTTGTTTCCACAGCGAATGGTAGGA
Organism: Candidatus Taylorbacteria bacterium RIFCSPHIGHO2_12_FULL_45_16; assembly: GCA_001821055.1. GTDB lineage: Bacteria > Patescibacteriota > Minisyncoccia > Phycocordibacterales > PALSA-1337 > C7867-002. Next base: position 123,151 of record MHRT01000001.1, read on the forward strand.
GCACCATACAAGGTCTCAACTCTACAGCCTTGAGTGGCACCAATAGCGTTACATTCACTCCAACTTCTTCCAATGGTTACTTGGAAATATCTGTTGGAAATGGTGTATCTACAAGTTTTAATATGTCAAACGTAATACTACAGGAGTGGTGATATGCAAGATTATCATTGCTTGGTAAATGACTCTTTTCACAAGAACTTCTTTACTAGCCTTATTAGGCGTTCAAGTAGTTTCTCCGTAAAAAACCTCTTGCGCCATTCTTCAAGTCTTATTTCCCGGGAATGTTGAATATCGCGGACAAAATGGGCAGCCAGTTCCTCAGCGAATTTTGTGTTGGTGGTGACGATATTGGCCTCAAAATTATAAAGCAAGCTGGCGCTATCCAAGTTCATTGAACCAACCGTAGTCCATTCACCGTCAATGGTAGTTGATTTGCCGTGGATGATATTACCTTCATAAAGAAAGATACGCACACCTGATTCCAAAAGCGCGCTAAAATATGACCTAGCGGCATAATCCAGAGTCGGGTAGTGATCAGTGCGTTCTGGAAGTATTATTTGGACATCAACACCCCGATTGGCCGCTAGTTTTATGACACGCAAAAGGTGATGAGTGGGGACGAAATAAGGAGTAGTAATGTAAATGTAGTTGCGTGCGATGCGAATAGCGTCGATCAATTGTGAGTATACATGTCTCCGTCCAGGAGAAGGATAGTTGGTAATATAGCTAAATTCATGATCGCTGGCATGGACCCGTTTTGGCAGAGGTTTGTCGTTCTTGGCGCGCCCCCACATACGGTCAAAAGCATTTTGCGTTTCTCGTACTACCAATCCTTCGAAACGGGCATTGGTATCGCGCCAGTCCTTCATGCTATCGCGGATGCAGATGCTGCCAGTGTACCCAATCTGGCCATCAATAACCAAGGTGCGACGATGGTTGCGGAGATACCATGAGCGGAAATTGGGAACTTTAAAGTAACCGGGGATTAATGTTTTCCAAAATATCAACTCTATCCCACGCTTTTTGAGATCAGTGACAATGTCCGATCCGAATATGGTGAAGCTACCAGCCGCATCCCAGAGGAAACGTACTTTTACTCCAGTGGCGGCTCGTTCAGCACAGATGTCGATGAGTTTCTTGCCGAGTTCATCATTGGCGAATATGAATTGCTCCAGAACGATGCTTTTTTTGGCTCTGGCGCAATCAGTAAACATGGCCACCCAAGCGTCTTCATTTGAGGCATAGAGGGTCCAGGAGGTTGGGGTGGGGGACATAGAGATATTATATAAGAAAATAAGGAAAGAAGGGAAATTGGTAAATAAAAAAGCCGCTGGGATCATCCATGCGGTTGCTCGAGCCGGAAATTGCTCAGATAAAGACTGGTCAATAGGCACTTCAAATATGCTACGATACTCCCATGACCACCCTTGTCGACAACGGCAAAGCCCACTTCAACTACGAGATCCTCGAGAAACTCGAGGCTGGTATCGAGCTGCTTGGTTTTGAGGTCAAGGCGCTCAAATCGAAAAGTGGCTCGCTCGAAGGCTCGTACGTGATCGTCCGCGGGGGAGAGGCTTTCGCGATGAACATGTTTATTCCACCATATCAGGAAAAGAATACGCCAAAAGATTATGAACCTCGTCGCAACCGTCGTCTGATCATGACCAGGGATGATATCCGGAAATTAGCCGGCATTGATAGTGGCAAATGGTTGACAATAGTGCCAATTTCGATATATAATAAAGGACCTCTCATCAAAGTCTCTATAGCGGTAGTTCGCGGCAAGAAGAAATTCGATAAACGCGAATCGATCAAGAAACGCGAAACGGAGAGGACGATAAGAAGGGAGTTCGTTGACAGATAAAAGTTCCGAGTTCCGAGTACCTAGTTTCATGTGCTTTTTGACTAGATACTAAGAACTATTTAACTCGGTACTATTCATGGGGATGATCGGCATAGACAGCAGATCATGTTCATTCGTGCGGCGTGAGCACCATTAACTCGTAAATCTGATGGAAAACCTAAATGCTAAAACAACCTCACCGTATTTTACGGCCAAGGACTTTGCATTCGCTCTTGCATAAAGAGCGCGCCCGCTCCTGGGGATTCTGACTAGGAGATCGGGTGTTATAACCTGAATGTAGGGAAGACGGGGATTCTCGACCCGTTGCCCGAAACAAAGAGATCGCGACTGCGTGTTTCGTTCGCTTTATAGCGTAGTCGTCAAACTTCAAAGCTTTCTACCGCCGTAGAATCGTTCGACACATATCTGTTGCACCCGGGTTCGATTCCCGGCATCTCCACTAGCGAGCCTTTTTGAGCCTCTGGGAGGGTAAATACCCTTAGAGGTAGCGACAGAATAGCGGTTTCAAACCCGCTTTTTCTGTTATAGGTCAATTTCTGCTCAAAAACCAGTTTGAGAACAAGCTTTTTCCTATGTATGTCTCCTGTCTCCCATTGTTTCAAAGGGTTTCTCAGAAAATCAAAAACAATTTCAAGAGCGGTTTCAATGTTCGGTCTATGTTGGTTCACTGACTTGACAGAATTTTTTAGAACCAACTCCTTTTCCATGAGTTCACTTATTCTTGTTTCATAGATTGCAACCATTCTATCTTCGGTCGTTCGAGATATTCTCTCAAGTAGTTTATTTCTTTCATCTTGCAAGGTTCTTATTTCTCCTTCGGTTCGTCTGGCTCTCGAAGCTACTCCTAACTCTTTCTTTTTCCACAAGTCACTAACTATCGCTTTGGTAAGTTCAAGAACTTGTTTGCTAGGTTTGATATTGTCTAATATAGCAACGAACTCCTTATCGATATTTTTTCTTGCTATGCTTTTGTTTCTTTCATCACAACCATTAGTCTTACAGCGATAGTATGGGAATCTGCCATTTCGACCTGTGCTCCAACTTGCTGTCATGGGTTGTTTGCAACAAGAACAAAGAACGAAACCTCTCAAAGGAAAATCTGGATTGAGAAGGTTCTTAACAAATGTTGTTGTCTTTTCTTTGAGGCGTTGTTGAATTATTTCATGTATAGAGAAATCAATAATCGGTTCATGGTCTGACTTTCTCATGCTTACTTCCCACGGAAGAAATTCAAGAAAACCTGCGTAGAAAAGACTGTTACTTAATATCCTTTTTACGAATTCCAGATAGACTGGCTTACTGTTATTGATACTGTTAAGCAGTAAGAATCTCTGGACATCAACCTGTTCTTGAAATCTGCCAGAGGCAAAGCCTTCTAAGGCTTCCTTAACTATTTTAGCTTCTGGTTGAGGGGTAGCAACTGATAGATTACTCAAATTCTTTTTATATTTATAACCAACCGCTAAACTTGGTAGGCAATAATGTCCTTGTTCAAGTCTGGCTCTCATCTTCTGCATTACTTGCCGTCTGTTTTGCTCACGCTCAAGCTCTCCAGTTGCCGCCATGATAGTTTCCACATATTTACCCTCTGGCGAGTCGGTAAAGACGAAATTAGGGCATTCTACACTAGCCTTACGCACTTTTATTGCCGTTTTAAGTTTCAAGTAATACTCTGTATCTCGAGCAAGTCTTTTGAGGTCATCGAAAATAATTACATAGTTGTTATAAGGCTTTTCATCCATGTAGCCAAGCATCTCTGACATGGCGGGTCTTTTCATAAAGTCTCCGCCA
>MHRT01000001.1:126823-129220 GCA_001821055.1 Candidatus Taylorbacteria bacterium RIFCSPHIGHO2_12_FULL_45_16
TAAAGTCTCCGCCACCAGTAAAGCTATCTCTAAAAACTTTTTCAACTATGTAGCCTTTTTGACTGGCGTATTCACGACAGCGATGTTCTTGACTATCGAGTCCGTGTCCTTCGGAACTTTGTCTTATTGAACTTACTCGACAATAGAGGAGAGATTTTTGCATGTTGGTGTAATACTACCACAAGAAGAAATATAATCGTCAAGCACATTTTCGACCAGAGCATATAAAGTATCACGCAAGTTTACCACTTGCTCATCTGAAAGTGGTATTCCTGCGAGATAATTTTTACATGCTTCTGTGCTTAACATGGAACTATTGAGAAATATGCACAGGGGAATCTCCGTCTAGTAATTTCCTATCTTTATTTTTCCATAACAAACCATCAACTTGGTCTTCAATTTTCAAATCTTTCCAGTTAATGTAGTTACGATAGCCCTCTCCCGTATAAGTTCGCCCATAGTTTTTTTCTCCGAGCCAAAACAAATACATAACACCATTGTCACATCTAACAATTCTAATTAATTTTCCTGTCATTTTATTTAGTTATTAGATTGATAAAGCCCATCTTGGCTTAGCAGGCTCTATTGCGTAGCACCTGCAAACCCAAGATGGGCTTTACTGTGCAATAGATTTAAGCCAGATAAAGACAAAACGAGACACATTTGTGCCTCGTTGTAGAAACGGCAAAGCCGTATGTCAACAACTAAAGCAAAATGCTCAAGTTAGTTGGTATACGGCTGCCTACCTATTAGGAATCTTATGCCTTCTCCGCCCTATCACTTAATTAGTGAAGACGCGAGAACCAGTTATTTAGTAGTTACATTATAAGCTTTAAATGACTTTTGTCAATCTTTTTTTGCTTTTTTTGCTTTGCTTAAGTATCTTTATTCTATTTAGAAATTCAAGGACACTAGTAGTGAATTTTTCATTCCTTTTCTTTCTTCGTTTGATGGTCTGGTTTCCATCAGGTGACATAGGAGCAATTATATTGACTTTTTCGTTACTATTAAGCTCATTTTTCCTAATTTCCTTTCCTTGTCTATGCGACCTCTCAATTAAATATCTATACAAGTCTTCAAAATCATTGAAAGTAAGTTTTCGATAAGGAATTTCTTCCTCAAATCTATGAGAATTCCAATCTTTCAGAATTTCTTGTTTAGAATCTTCATCGTTCATTGATGGTTTAGTTTAATTATCTATAACAATCATCATCGGAGTCTCTCCAATTTCTTCAATGGGAGTAAGTGGTTTGCCGTAAGCGCGGTCAAATAATAGTTGCGTTGCTTTTAAATCACCCTCCACAGCTTTCCTAACGAGAGAAGCTACAATGGGTTCTAGAGACTCTTGAACACGCCCAACAATAAATTCGCGTGCTTTTTCTGCCTCAATAGCACTGTAACCTCTTTTTCTTCCTGAATTTTCTCTATATCCGCCTCTCATAATAATTTGGTAAGAATCAAACAACCAATTTAAACCAATTTTCTTTTATCCAGTTCATAATTTTTGATAAGAATCAATTATACCCTCTCATTTTCATCACTGCTTTTAATCCATCAATGAGCTTTATTTTTAGGTCACCTGAGGACATTCCTTCGCAAAGCCCATCGTGTTTAATTGTTGTTCTAACACCCACGAGTTCTTTTTTTAACCTATCAATTCTATACTTGTAAACAACGCATCCTAGACTTGGAGAGGTCTCAGAAATAATAAAGTTATCATCCCAACTCGTGATAGTGCTATCTTCTGTATAAATCGAAAGGATATTAAATACAGTATCGGCAATAATTTGTTGGCAATACATTGTCTCCTTATGGCATGTGAATTCTACAGTTTGAAACTTATTAGCTAGGGTATTATCATTATCTTCAGACTCCCAAGTCCCCTCAACTGATACATAATAGTTGCCAAATTCAAAGTAATGATAAGAGGGTAAATTTAGTTGATTATAAATTTTTGATTCAGAATTTAACAAATAAGAAAGTATAACTACCAAGAAAATTAAAATTATAATGAAGACCCCCTTCCATTTTTTATTTATCCAATTTTTCATATTATATTTCTATACCATTTGTCCTTAAGCAATCAAGATAAAGAGAATTAGGGATAATAACTTTATTGCCAGATAAATTTGTCCCACTTGCACACAGTTTTCTAATTTGTGACGGTCTTATTTCAAACCAATAAAATAATAGACTTAACACAACTATGAATATTAATACTATGTATTTATACTCCCTTAGCTTTTCCATAGTTTAAGTCTACACTTAATTATAATTATATTCCACTCCTATCCTGTGATACTAATAATCATGCGGTTAAACAGTTACAAGCTCCTTTTCAAACCCACGAACTCCCACAATCGCCTCAGACGCTTCAAAAACCCAAGGATATAGTTG
>MHRT01000001.1:129242-136173 GCA_001821055.1 Candidatus Taylorbacteria bacterium RIFCSPHIGHO2_12_FULL_45_16
AAAATCCAAGCCTTGCGCGGGGATTTTTTATTTGAATTCATGCTAAAATGAAGCGCGTATGGACATCCACCTTCTGACTCACAATGTCATCTCTATCCTCTCCTCAGTCGTTCTGCTCGGCATGACTCTATTCACATACTTGAATGGTCGGCGTAATGTCGGAAATGTCACTTTTTCAATGATGCTCTTGTTTGCGGCCATATTCGTCGTGTCTCATGTCATCGGGGTGAATATCTCCGATCCCGAACTCTCAAAAAACATATTAATGTTCAATCTCTCGTTATTCGGAGCAGGAGCCTTCCTATTTCATTCCGTGGTTTATTTCACGAGCAAAACTCGGCCAAGGGTCAGTCTTATCATCGTCATGTATGCGATTGCGGTTTTTTTTGTAATATTTTTTTTGGTGTATCCCGATCAGTTTCTGATTTCATCAGTGCCCAAAATGTACTTTCCCAATTATTACAATCCAGGAACACTCAACTTGACGCGTCTCATATATCTATACGCCGTTTTTTCCTACGCCATATATAAGTTAGTCGTCTTGTATAGAGCGTCGACGACAACGGCGTCTCGGAATCAATACAGATATTTTATCTTTGCTATGATAGCCGGTTTTTGCGTCGGATTCATACCAAATTTCTTGGTGTATGACATAGCTGTTAATCCTCTTTGGGGAATGTCCTTCGCTTTGGTTGCTATTGTGCCGTTTACATACGCTGCTGTAAAATATGAACTTTTTAACATAAAAGTCATTGCCAAACAGGCTTTTCTGTACAGCTTAAGTGTGATTGTTGTCGGGTCGTGCCTCACACTGCTCATGTACGTGAGCGTATGGACGCGCGAAGCATACCCAAATTTTCCAAGTTGGACAATCATGCTTGTTTCGTCCGTCCTAGCCGTCACGATTAGTTTTGTTGTTTGGTGGCGTCTGCGCGAGAACGATGTGTTGAAATATGAATTCATCACCACCGTGACGCACAAATTTCGTACGCCTCTTACTCAAATACAATGGGCCGCGGATGCGTTGTCTGACAATGTCTCGGATGCCGACGGGAAAGAGCAAATACATTATATACATACCGCCAGCACGAAGATGGTGGAACTTATAAACATTCTGGCCAATGTATCCCAATCTGAAGCTATGGAGTACACATACAAAATCGAGCGTTGCGACATCTCTGGAATGACAAAAGATCTTGTCTCGACTTATATGCCACAGTGTCTGGAGAAGCGCATACAGCTCGTGTCCGATATACCTCCGGATGTAAATGTTTTCTGCGATCGATCAAAGATGTCATTCGTCTTTCAAGTATTGATTGAAAATGCCATCCACTATACGCCCGAAAACGGAACTATTACTGTGTCTCTAGAGCACAAGAACTCCGGCGTCAATCTGAAGGTCAGAGATACTGGTATCGGAATGACGGATGACGAACTATCTAGGGTATTCTCAAAATTCTATCGTACGGCATCTGCCCAGCGGGCCGATACGGAGGGTATGGGTATAGGGCTCTTTCTCTCCAAAGAGATAGTATCTAGGCATGGAGGGGATATCAGAGTCGACTCGGATGGTCTCGGCAAAGGTAGTATGTTCACCCTACATCTGAAGGACGAAGCGTGACTTCAGCCTAGAATTTAAAGTTTGATTCTTGACTTTCTCTAATCCATAAGGCATATTTAGTATGGAGTTTTCATTTTGACGCCGAGAGTTTGGCTGGTCAAATTATAAAGGAAAAGTATGTTGAAAATAATTGCGGTCATTGCCTTTGTGGTTTTGTTTTTTTGTCTTTCGAGAGTTTGTCACAAAAAGCATTGTCGAGAAAAGCGGCGGTGCCAGAAAATACGACTGTTCAGTAATGGGGTGACTACTCAGTGCAATCACATAACTCGTCGGCGACATTTGATGATTCCAGCCGCAAATAACTTCAATCGGCAGTTTACGCACATCTGGGAGCCGTTGATGGAGCGTTTTGGTTGCTGGTATCATCCGTATACTTTTGACGAATGTTTGGATCCAAATTGTGGACACTTACAGTATGTCAAAGGCAGTCCGAGCCAGGTTAAGTTCTATGATCCACTTGAAGTGGCTTGGCGGAGACTTTCTTATCCACACCAATTTCGAGATGATGAAGGTTTACTGATGCGAGCAGGGTTAATACCCGAATCAGTTCTTCCTGTGATTGAACGGATTAATCGTGCTGAACTTTTGGCGCTTACCGCACAATTCAAACCACGTCTAAACGAGCCACCGCCGGCTGAAAGGATTCGGTTAAAAGAGATTAGTCGTCGTCGCGGTCGCTGGTTCCAGCCGTAGTCCCATTTTGAAAGTTATCTCACACAGCGCACCCCTAGCGGAGTGCGGCTTTTTTTATTTTCCAAATTTTTTCATATTCTGCCCACCACCATTTCTTTTTCGGTTTTTTTCTGTATAATCACCACATGGTCACTAATATCCCAAACAGCTCTCAAAACAACCGGAATAGCCTCATTCCGCCGAAGATGAACTTCATAAATATTATTCTGACCGTCATTGTTGCGTTTCTTCTCATCACCGGCGCGTATTCACAATTTGTCAATACATCTGAACCGACGACACCAATTTCACTTTCTGCTTTGGCAAATGATATTGAGCGCGGCAAGGTGACTTCTCTGAATATCAATGGTGATCAAGTGATCGCTAAATACGTGGACAAATCTCTGAAGACTACCCAAAAAGAAAACGACGCTTCTTTCACGGAGTCACTTTTGCGGTTTGGAGTATCGGTCACGCGTCTGGCGACTACGACGATTACGGTCAATCAGCCGAGCGGTCTCGGATACTGGCTCGCGGAGCTGGCGCCATTCTTAGCTCCTGTGATTTTTCTTGTTTTTTTCATCTGGCTTTTGTCTCGGCAAGTGAAGGGCGCAGGCATGCAAGCGCTGTCATTTGGTCAATCCAAGGCGCGTATTACCATGCCTGACGACAAGAAACAAAAAGTGACCTTCAAGGATATCGCCGGTGCGAAAGAAGCCAAACAGGAACTTCTGGAGATTGTTGATTTTTTGAAAAACCCGAAAAAATTTATTGAAATCGGCGCGGAGATACCAAAAGGCGTACTGTTGATGGGAGCACCCGGCACGGGAAAAACTTTGCTCGCTCGCGCGGTCGCGGGAGAGGCGAATGTGGCATTCTTCGCGATTTCGGGCTCTGAGTTCGTGGAAATGTTTGTTGGCGTCGGCGCGTCACGGGTGCGTGACCTATTCAAAATGGCCAAACAAACGGCTCCGGCAATCGTTTTTGTTGACGAGATTGACGCGGTTGGTCGTGCGCGTGGTTCCGGGATGGGAGGGGGCAATGATGAACGCGAACAGACATTGAACCAGATTTTGGTTGAAATGGATGGCTTTGAACCAAACGAAAAAGTCATCGTCATGGCTGCGACCAATCGTCCCGATGTTCTGGATCCGGCGCTTCTCCGTCCTGGCCGTTTTGATCGTCGGGTAGTGATTGATCTGCCCGATCGCGGTGATCGCGAAGAGATCTTGAAAATCCATGCCGCCAAAAAGCAATTAGCCGAAGATGTGAATCTAAATATTGTCGCCGAACGCACGCCGGGATTCTCCGGTGCAGATCTGGCCTCGCTCATGAATGAAGCGGCTATTTTAGCCGCCCGTGAAGATCGCGCCAAGATCGGTCAGTTCGATCTTATTCGTTCAATAGAGAAAGTCATGCTCGGTCCGGAGCGACGTAGTCATATTCTCTCCGCGCAGGAAAAAGAAATCACCGCGTACCATGAAGCCGGTCATGCCATCATCGCTTCAGTCTTGCCTTACGCCGATCCGGTTCATAAGATTTCCATTATTTCCCGCGGTCGAGCGGCCGGTTACACTCTGAAATTGCCATTGGAAGACAAAAAACTTCAGTCCCGCAAAGAATTTTTGGATGATATTGCAGTTTCTCTCGGCGGTTATGTGGCGGAACGCATGATTTATGATGATTTCACCACGGGTGCTTCAAATGATTTGCAAGTCGCGACTACTTTGGCACGGGCCATGGTGACTCAATATGGCATGTCGGAGAAGATAGGTCCGGTGGCGCTCGAAAGTCCCGTCGGCAAAGTTTTGTTTGGCCAAGGCGTGACGGATCGTGATTATTCGGAAAAAGTCGCGGCGGAGATTGACGCAGAAGTTACACGAATCATGACGGAAGCTCGAATGTTGGCGGAAAAGACTTTGAAACAGCATGAAAAGATATTTGAAATCGTGGCACAGAGACTGGTTGAAAAGGAGACAATTGAGCGCGATGAGTATGAAAGCTTGATTACGGCGCAGGGTATAGTGTTGAAGAAGAAGGTTGGCGCGGTTAGTGAGGTCCGACCTTGATATATCAAGGTCGGACCTTGCCGTGTTACTATTGTCATATCCGCCCCTAGCTCAGTCGGTTAGAGCATCGAGCTTATACCTCGAGGGTCCTTGGTTCGAGTCCAAGGGGGCGGACTGTAGGATTTATTTAGGACTATATGTCCGCTTATCCACAGCATAGTCTGCGGTGTGATGTTACAGATATGTAACAAGTATGATAGACTGGGACCAGAGAGTTGGTCGAGTTTATCAATTATTATTTTATGCGCGTAATGTGCGATGTATGAAAATAAGACAATTTTATTGGATTAAACTTAATAAAAAAATGACAAATATACATAAACTTAAAAATCTGTTGTTGATATTAGTCGTAGTGTTGCTGGCCTCCGCGCCTTTGGGTGTGGCTCTGGCTCGAGATAATGATGAAGGCAATGGAAACCGCGAAGATAACGAAGAGGAGTTGGAGAGTTCCGAGCGTTCAAATAATGTCGAGAAGAAGTTTTCCATAGAAAAAGAGGGAAACACAAAAATTGAAGGCGCCACATTCCAATCAATCTCCTCAGGCAATGTGTTCACGGTGAAAATCTTTGGCTTGAACGCCATGATTGATTCCACCGGAGCCACAATAAAGACATCAAGAGGTAATGTGACAGTGTCTCTCGCATCGCTATCTTCCGGAGCGATATTGGACATAAAAGGCAGGATAAATCCAGACACAGGAGTTGTCATGGCCAAGACAATCAAAGTCATCTCCAATCCAACCGTTCCACCGATTCCACCAATTCCACCGACGATTTCGCTGGTCAATATGACGAATATCGCCTCTACCTCAGCCACGGTCAATTGGTCGACTAATGAGAACTCAACGAGCAAAGCGTACTATGGGACAACTACACCTCTCAATCTAGCGACGGCTCAAACTGTCGGTAATTTGGCGATGGTAACCGGCCACTCTCTGGGCCTCACCGGACTAATCGCCAGTACGACATATTTTGTCGTCGTGGAGTCTACGAACACGGTGAATTTGACTTCAACATCAAGTCAAATTTCTTTCACGACAAACGCGGTTCCAAATCAAACCACATTAACAACCTCCCTAGTGGCGCAACATAATGTCCAAGACAATTGTTGGCTGGTCATAGATGATGGCGTATATGATGTAACTGATTTCATCCCATCTCATCCTGGCGGCGTAAATGCTATAGTTTCGCGGTGCGGGACTGATGCCAGCACAATATTTGACAATATCCATTCACCCGAGGTTGATGCCTTATTGGCGACTTTCTTTCTAGGAAACCTCGGTCAAGTCGTGACGTTGCCATAACCGTTCATGGTTCGATCGATGAGCCCGTAAAATCATCAAGACATCAAACCCGTCACAGGCTGGCGGGTTTTTTGTTGCCGACCATGTCGGGTCCGATTTTTGGATTGAGCAATCAGACTTTGCCGATTTGCTTTTTTGCGTTTGTAACATATAATCGAATGATATTGCCATGTCGAAACTATTCGGAGAACAACTTAAGAACGAGAGATTGAAAAAAGGATTTACAGCCGAAGAAGTCGCCAAAGCCTGTGGAATTGCTCGTAGCTATATAACCCTGATAGAAACTGGTAGACGTTTGCCTGGAAAAAAACATATCGTCAAGATCGCCTCGGCTTTGCAACTTAAAACCGGCATTGTGCTTAACTGGTATTTGGAAGATGTTGGCCAGAAAATCCGCAAGGAGGTCTATTTATAGGGATATTCTTGCTTATCCACGGAGCTCCTGTTACATATTTGTAACAAGTGTGTTATACTATGGGTTAAAAGATAACACAAAAATATGATAAAACTCTCGGTATGTATTTTTTGTTTGTTCATACCTTTGTCGTACGCACAGGCAGGCGCTATTTTGAGTTTAAAAAACGATGTCGGGGTCATTACCATTGATAATGAAATGCCGGTAGATTCGAGTCACGACATCTTGCCGATTCCTGTTGAAGCGACGGCTCCTCTCGGGGTATTAGCGGAAAAGCTTCCACTTTTTGATATTTCTTCAGATCAGGCTTCGAATACTCCAAATGGCGCCAACAGGACGACTATAAGAGTGGCACCAGGAGAGACATTGCCGATTTCAGTCAAGCTGTCCAATTTCGGCGGTGGAAAGAGAGTGGATGTCCTTGTCCATTATGCGATTTATAACAGCATCAGAGATGAAATATACTCGGCCAGCGAAACTGTGGCTGTGGAGACAACAGTCAGTTTGGTAAAATCGGCAACAATTCCTTACGGAACTTATCCTGGTATTCATATCGCCAAGACATCCATCACATATCAAGGTCAGGAATTTCCAGCTGTCACGCAATTTTCGTTCATGGTGGAGCGGAAATTTTTCGGGATTTTTCAAAGCGACTTCTTTTCATATATGTTTATTGTCGTTATAATAGGAGTGTTTATGTTCTTTTTGGGTAATATATTGGTGAAGCATAGGCGTGAGATGAGATTCATTCCGCTCGATTATTCAAATATCCCGCACAATCGGCGCACCTTCTACGAAATATTGAGCGATACTATCATGCAGATGAGTCGGCGGGTCGGTGATGATGCTAT
>MHRT01000001.1:136189-143751 GCA_001821055.1 Candidatus Taylorbacteria bacterium RIFCSPHIGHO2_12_FULL_45_16
GTCTCCGGGTTGGAGATTGACGCGACCACGGGCCGGATACTCAACTTGGACGGATCGCCGGCGAAAATCATCGCCGAGCTGGTATCCGAATATGAGAAACTTTTCGGCAAAAAAGTCAGCTTCTCTTTTCGTAAAGAAATAGAACCCAAAGGATCGTCATAAGCAGATTTATAAATTTATTTAAAATCATAATATATTATGAAAACACAAAAGACGATATTGGTCGTGGAAGATGAAAAAAGCCTATGCAAGGCCATCGTTGATATCCTCAGTCGTAATAACTTTCTGCCAATTGAGGCAAAGAACGGTAAAGAAGGTGTGGAATTGGCCCTATCAAGACATCCGGATCTGATTTTGCTCGATTTGATCATACCTGAGGTGGATGGTATAACAGCCTTGAAAAAGATTCGCGCGGACGCTTGGGGAGCGCGCGTGCCAATCATTATTTTGACGAATGTTAGCGCGACCAATGAACAACTCGTGGATGACATAGTTACGCACAAGCCGATGAATTATCTGATCAAATCCGATTGGAAAATTCAGGATGTAGTGGCAAAAATTCAGGAAATACTGGGAAAATAAGGGCACGGTTTTCCGCGTGTCGCTTCCATTTGATCTCAATAAATGACATGAAAAACCTAGACGAGTCCGGTCAGATTTTACCTGGTGTCACCATGTCGAGAACTTGACGGAAAATTAGAAAATGACCTGATTGGCGGCAAGGCTGGTGCCGGCTTTACTCAAAATGCGCCTCGCTCGTATGTTTTTCCACCATTTTTTTCAGTGACGGATACTCATTCAGATCGAAATCCTCCTCAATTAACCTCACAGCCTCCGTTCTTGCCACTTCAACCATCTTTAGATTTTTCAAAGCTTCCATGGCGACATCCGAGATGCCCCACTGACGTAAACCGGACATCTCGCCGGTGCCGCGCTGGGCAAGATCGAGCTCGGCGAGCTCAAAACCGTTTTTGGCGTTTTGCAGGACTTTGAGTCGCTCGATTGATTTTACCGAGTTTGTCTCAGTGAAGGCGTAACAATATGTCTGATGCGAACCGCGCTGGACGCGGCCGCGGAGTTGATGGAGTTGCGCGAGACCAAATCGTTCAGCGCCCTCAATTATGATTGTGGTCGCGTTCGGGATATTCACGCCAACCTCGACGACCGATGTGGCGCATAATATCTGGACTTTCCCGTCTTTGAATCGCTTCATGACCTCATCTTTTTTGGTCGATTTCATCTCGCTGTGTAGAATGTCAATTTCGTATTGCGAAAATATTGAACGCTTGAGTCGCCTTGCTTCTTCTTTGACTGATTTGACGATGATGGCAGCCTCTTTATCGGGATCGGGTTCATTGATGCGCGGACAAATAACATAAAGTTGGCGTCCGGCTTCCAACTCCTGCCTGATTTTCGCGTATATTTCCTCTCGTCTGTCCGGTCTAACCAGCTCAGTGATTATTTGTTTTCGTCCGGAGGGGGATTGATCCAGTAAAGTCAAGTCAAGATCACCGTAGAGAGTCAAAGCTAGCGTGCGTGGAATCGGTGTCGCCGTCATTGAGAGCAAATGAGGCGCGATGGTGTCTTTGCGGACCAGCTTTCTGCGTTGGCCGACGCCAAAGCGATGTTGTTCATCAATGATGACATAGGCCAGATTTTTGAACTTCACTGATTTTTGGATAAGAGCGTGGGTGCCGATAAGAACTGAAATGGAACCGTCTCCAACCCATTTCAATAACTGGACGCGAGAGATGTCAGTCCAGCCTTTTGGATTTACCTTTGAGGGAAATTTGCAACAACTGGAGCCGGTAAGCAGGCCGATCTGGATCGGCATGTATGAAAAATATTGAATAAATGATTCGAACTGCTGGGTGGCGAGGATTTCTGTAGGGCACATATAAGCGACTTGGAGAGGACCACGGCGAACGGCGGTTTCAACTATATCAACTACCGAAGCCGATTCCGTACGTGGTTTTGGTTTGGATGTCATCACCGCGTAAGCCGTTGCCGCGGCGACGGCGGTCTTGCCAGAACCGACATCTCCCTCAAGTAGGCGGGACATGGCTCGACCGCGCTTCATGTCGGCGAGAATGGTTTCAACCGCGCGATTCTGGGCGTCGGTGGCGATGAATGGAAAACGGTGGATGAATTCTTTGACATGTTTCGGGTCGGTTTCAATGTCAAACGCCGGATGTTTTTCGTATTCTTTCCGCGTGCGTTGTCGACCGAGCTGGATGATGAATATTTCTTGGAATGAAAAACGCTTGCGAGCGGAGAGGGCGTCATCGCGTGTGAGCGGGGCGTGCATCCAAATCAAGGCTGTTTTGATTCCGGGGAGATGGTATTTTTCCAAAATGTCGGCGGGGATGGGTTCTTCAATGACATCAAGAACGCCACTCTTGAATATTTTTTGTAATGAATGATAGATCCAGAGGGAAGTGATGCCGCGCGATTCGGAATAGACGGGATATAAGCTGTGAGCTTTGGCGTTGTTGCCAAAGAGAGAATCGCCGACGCTGGTGGGGAGTTTGTCGACGATTTCTAACTTCGGATTAGAGAAATACAATTTACCCTCTTGCCCGCCGGCTACGGGGTCTCCACTTTCTTGAGTTGTTTTTTTTGTTCGCCGTTTGCTAACCTTGCCTTCTACGCGGACGAAAGCACCTTCGGGGATCATTTTGGCGATGTAGGGTTGATTGAACCAGACGCATTGGACACGACCAGATTCATCCTCAACAGTGGCGATGGCCATGGTAATGCGGGTCTTGAAACCTTTACCGGCTTTGAGGCCGGTGATTTTGCCATAAATAACTGCGGCGTCACTTTTTTGAAGTGAATCAATGGAGCGCGCCTCGGCCGTGTCTCCATAACGGGATGGAAAATGATAGAGCAAATCTTCCAATGTGTGGATGCCAAGCTTCTTGAGAGCGTCTTTCTGGACGGGGGTGATGCGAAAATGTTCTGAAACTGGAATATCTAATGAAAGAGGCATGGGGATGGTCGATTTCTTACTGATGAGACGGTGGGACGTATTAGAACGGAATTGGCTAATAATATGGTCAAGATGTAATCCTCAATTTCGCTGAATGTAAAACTTGGCGGGGAGCTTGGGACGATGTCCGAATAGCGTTAATGATACAAGAGATGCTTTAGCACCACGATTTATCCAATCGTGCCATCTTTTCTGTGATGCAGTTTTATCTCATTACCGTCAGGGTCAGCTATGGTTGCCTTAAAGCAGACTTTCCCCTCATGTGGTTCGTCGATAATCATTACTTTCTTCGTCTTCAAATACTCGACAGCTTTTTTAACATCGTCTACAGCTAGAGCAATCACCGCACCACCCTTTGTAACTGGATCTCCCGCTCTTATAGCGAGTGTAATGGGACCAATTGAGAATTCTCCCCAGTAACCACCATATTCTTCACTCAATTTAAGACCGAGAACATCACGATAAAAAGCAACTGCGCGTTTATAGTCGGACACATTGTATAAAACGAAATCTACACCTTTTATTTGCATGATACTTAATATTATTAGGAATAATTATTCTTTGTCTTTGCGCCCTGTCTTCACATGAAGCAAAGCTCTTTTTGTTTGTTTTTCTATGAGTTTTATTTCCTTCTTGATTTCTTTGATATGCTTTTCTGGCTTGAGATTTTCTGGCAAATTACCACCTATATCTTTTATGGTCTGTCTGACCTTACCACCGACCATGTTGTGCGTCCCTTGTGCGGCACTATCACCTCTGACATTATCTTTTTTCAACTTATCGTCTGTCTGTGTGATACGGAATAGATTAGCTGCCAATTCAGACGCTCCAGCTCGATCAAGAAGTTCACCTTTCTTGATACCTTTCTTCGCTTCTATGTCTGATAACGAAGCTCCGTATAGACCACGATAGCCTGCGTCATTAAAAAGTCCGAAATGAGAAACACCCGCTTCTTTTGCAGTTCTGAAAAGCTTCTTGTTTTCACTGGTTACTTCACCTCTGATGAATAAACGCTTTTCCACATCTGGCAACTTATCAAAGATTTCTTGGCGTCTGGTCTGAACAGCAAAGTATGTTTGTGCAACAGCGATTTGGGGTATCTTCGGGTCACCGTTTTGAGCTATCAAATAGCAAGCATACCGGTCCAGTTTCCAATCCTTCACAGCTCTCTTACCACCAGAACCTATATCAACCAATTTCGTCAACTGCCGAAAATGGTTATCCACATTCTGACCGCTGTTTAGAGCCGCTTTTGCGGAACGCATAATAACTTCATCAAATGTCTCCCAACGAGAATAGCCAAGCAACGGAAAAAGCTTTCTGGCAGTCCAAAACTCAATGCCATTTGAATCAACCTCCTTGATGTCTTCAAAGCCCTGACTTGGACCATTTATGGTAATATTGTTTGTCATAGAAGAATTATATTCTCTTTAGTTAATAGATGCTACATTCAAAATGTAATACTATAAGGCACAAACAAAAAAATAAGGAAAATTTTATCAATCACAGATCAGACTTGTGTCCACTTTATAGGGTACAGATCAATGCGGCAGTTTTTACTTGAAGTTCGAACTTTTTTCGCTGAAAATCCGGAACAATGAGGAGAGAGCGGGCGGAGGACTGGGGGTGTGGGGGAAGGACTCCGCCCGCTCTCACTATTTGTTTTTGTGGTGACATTTGCCGACTTTTTTCGGGCGGGGGGCGGGTTGTGGTTAAAAACAATTCAAAACAAAATCATCACTGTGATTCGAAGCGGCCCACTTTCGCTTCCATAAAGTTATGTGGCGTATTCGTCGTCAGTCCGTACGGCTAATCGCCGAACCGACTTCCTCCGAACACGAACAGCGTTTGGCGAGAAGAAGCGAAAGTCGACCGCTTCTCGAGAACCTCTGTGGCTCAATTCCACCATTTGAGCCACAAGCACATTCTATCGCAGAAATTGGTATTTGGCATCGCGTGGAGATCCAACACGAGTAATTCTTCCTCGTTGGACTAATTTTACTAAATATCTTGTTGCAGTTGCATCAGATACTCGCAAAAGTTTCTGAACATCGTCATTGGTGATATTTTGCTTCTTTTGTGCTAACTGAATGATCTTGTCTAGTTTTTTCTGCTTATTGAATTGTATTTTAGCTTGAGCTTTAATAAGTAAGCTCTTTATGAATCCATATTCATCTTGTTGCGCCAGCGATGGGACTGTGCAGTAGCTGATATTTGTGGCGCTGGCGCGGGTATAGAAGAATCTGATTGAGGTGGTTCAGGATTCACTGGATCACTCTGTTCTGTTGGAGATCCTTCCGCCACAGGTGTAGATGATTCAGATATTGAATCAATAGGAGTTGGAGCTAACTCTGAAATAGGTGCTTGTGTCTCTACCACTGGTTCAGTTTGATTATTTTCGTCATTCATAGGTATATTTTACATTAAAATCGTCAGAAAACCGAAGCAACTCAATTAGCCTAAATGAGCTACAAGTATTCGGGAAAATAGCTTAAAAAGCTTGATTTTGAGTCACTCTTTACATCTAGTAGCTTTAGTGGTTTTATGCTTGACAATGAGCATGTATTGTGCTATACTTATCACAGAAGATCATTGAGAACGGCTAAGTCTAGCTCTGAGAAGGTAAAAAGTTGCCTTTTGAGAGCTAGATTTAACCAAAACAAACAACAAACAATATGCAAATCTTCAAATTTGAAAACTTTGATGAAGAACCCGAATTAAGAGTCGACACCTGGTTTGCGGTGAACGAAGGGAAAATCGCACAGATTCATGAAGACCATAAGGGCATACTAGTGCTCAGGTTACTGGATCCTGCTGAAGAGAAATTCTCTCCGCAACTGGTTGAGGCCATCGCTAAAGCGATGAAGACTGACCGGACCGGCTGGGATCATCGGCTTAACTCCAATGGTAGTGAAGTGGTTACCTAAAAACACCACTCATGAGATTTTGCCCGCAATCATGGAAACATGATTGCGGGACTCAACTGGATTTACGATCAGGGATCGCGAATCCTAAGAGTTCAGTAAATTTCAAACAGTCAACACAAGGATTCCTATGAACACCGCCCAAAAGTGGTTTGAGCGCCGTTATGGTTTACTCGTCCCTTCGACACATATAATGAAGGCCGATGCCTTTGTTAGTGCCGGAAGCGAGGCGGCCAAACCTGATGGATGCATAACTGATGCCCTACTCAAGAGAAACATCCTAAGCATTTGGATGCATAATGATCCTGTCTATAACGAATGCTTCCGGATCGGTTTTCTCAAAGGTATCGGCTGAAGAATTCCCCCGCGATCTGAAATGATCGCGGGGATTTTGCTTATAATAACCGCAACTAATCGTTCCAGAATATCAAGCCTATTGAAATTACTCCAAGAATCATTCCCGTCATTTGAATCTTTGTAACTTCCTCCTTGAATAAGACAACACCCAAAACTACGGCAATTATCCCTGAAGCAAGCGAAAAGATAACAGCTCCTCTAGCCAATCCTGATCCATTTTTGAGGGCGAAAAGCCAGAATGAGTTGGCTATAAGATATGAGATCAATGCTCCACCAGCCAGAGTGTATCCCTTGTGAAGCGACCACTCCTTTGCGAGAATGTCCGCAATCAACTCAAATATTATAAGTAACGATATTGGTAGAATCCACTTCATGATTTATTTTGAGTATCAACAAACAGTTTGTAATCAGTAAGTACGACTGTGCTACTGGCAAAAATCCAAAAGAATAATTCTTCAATCGGAAAGCGAAATGAGAAGAAGGTAACATAACCAATGTAGTGGCCAATAAAAAACCATTGGTTTAGATATAAAGATGTAATTTCAAAAATAAAGAAAAGAAAAATAAAATATGGTGCAACTTTTACTATGTGCCATAACAATTTTGGTCTCTTTATGACACAATAAATAACAGGCAGACATGCAAGTACACCAAAGATAATATAAGAATATTTAAAAGTAATGTAATGAGGAGCAAAAAAGAATGCACCGACAATAAATAATAGGGATGCTGACGCAGGGATAATAGCTGTAATCATGAAATGTTTTACATCAACATGTTCGACTCTTTTTTTCTCTAAGAAATGCTCATAGACAAGAAGCATGAGAAGTGACCATAAAATTAGACAAATTAACTCATCAACCGGTGCCGCCCCAAAGATTCGGTATGGGATTACAAGTTGTTCGTCGGGAATTATCCACGCCCTATTGAAAGTTTGTACAAAATCAAAACCGAAACCAAGGATTACTCCTATAAAAAATACTCCAGAAAACACAACTTTTAGGTTTTGTGTTTTCCTGTATAAAAGATATAAACACGGTACTCCTAGGAACAAAAAAGTTGATGTGAGAAAACGAACGTCAAATAAAAGTATAACAGGAACAACTACCATTGCTAGCAGTATGAGCACAAGGAAATCAATTTTTTGAGATCTATTCATCGAAATACGCATCATTATTCAACTACAAAGCAATTATAGCAAATTTAATTTTATTTGTAGATGGTACATGAGTCAAAAAAATCCGACTCCGCCCGAAAAAAGTCGGCAAATGTCACCACAAAAACAAATA
>MHRT01000002.1 GCA_001821055.1 Candidatus Taylorbacteria bacterium RIFCSPHIGHO2_12_FULL_45_16
TTCGGAAATATTGATTTTTGCGGGATGGTGCAATGGTAGTCACGCCGCGCTCTGGACGCGGAAATCTTGGTTCGAATCCAAGTCCCGCAGCTCGAGGAACGAAGGTGACGAAGACACTGAGGCCAGCAGGCCGAATGTGCTAGCTTATGTTTTAATACCCTCCAAACCCGCTCTTATCGCTGTATTTTCCATGCAGCTACAAGGGATGACGCAACCCCCTTGGGGGAAGTCCAGGGTGCCCCGATGCGTTCAAAAAACACCGCATAACATGGCCATTTCATGAGGGATAAGAAAGTGCTAAAGTTACAGAGATTTTATGAAGCCCGATGCAGTAGAGACATATTTTGCCGAATTGGCGGAGAAATTTAAGACAGGTCAAGCTCGGGAGCACGCGCACCGTCTTGCCTTTGGCTCGTTAATAAAGGCACTCGACCCGAAGTTGAACGTCATTAACGATCCTGCACGTAGCGAGCATGGCAATCCCGACTTCGTATTCCTGCGCGGCGACATCACGGCCGGATACGCCGAAACGAAGGACATCGGTGTTGATCTCGACAAGACGGAGAAGTCAGAACAAATGGAGCGCTATCTCGGCTACTCAAATCTCATTCTCACCGACTACCTAGAGTTCCGCTTTTTCAAGAATGGTTTGCGATACGGTGAGGCAATTCGTATAGGCAATGTGACTGGCGGAAAGTTGGTGTCCGAACCAAAGGCATTCAGCGAATTAACAAGTGTGCTCGCTGATTTTCTCTCTAGCCCGCCGGAGCGCATCAAGAGCGGAAAGCGTTTGGCAGAAATCATGGGCGGCAAAGCGCGACGCATCCGCGATAATGTGAAGCGGTTCCTCCCAATTGAGTCAGACAAGAACAGCGAGCTCACGCGTGTGTATCAAGCGATTAAAGATCAGCTGGTACACGATCTCACCCCGGAAACATTCGCCGACCTCTACGCACAAACGCTAGTGTACGGCCTTTTTGTTGCACGCTACAACGACGATTCGCCGGATACATTTTCCCGCGCCGAAGCTCGCGAACTCATTCCACCCTCGAACCCCTTTTTGCGGCATTTCTTTGACCACATAGCTGGGGTGAACTTCGATAAACGGCTCGCATATATCGTGGACGAGCTTTGCGAAGTATTCCGCTCATCCACCATTCGAGAGCTTGTTGACGAATACTATAAGAACGACCGGGCGGTTGCCGATAAAGACCAAATCATTCATTTTTATGAGGACTTCCTCAAAGAATATGACTCGGCACTCCGCAAAAAGATGGGCGCGTACTACACGCCGCTCCCTGTCGTACGTTTTATTGTCCGTGCAATTGATGATGTTCTGAAGTCCGAGTTCGGATTGGAAGAGGGGCTGGCCGACACCTCAAAACTGCCGAGCGGCCTCCACAAGGTTCAGATTCTCGACCCCGCCGTGGGCACTGGCACGTTTATCAGCGAGGTCATAGGCACCATTTACAAAAAGATGCTGAAGCGACATCAGGAGGGACGCTGGCCTGCATATGTGCACCACGACCTCTTGCCTCGACTTCACGGTTTCGAGCTCATGATGGCACCCTACACTATCGCGCACCTTAAATTGAGCTTGGCATTCAAAAAGACCGGTTTTAAGTACTTCAACGAAACGAGGAAAGGCAAGGCTCGCCTTGGTATCTATCTTACGAATTCACTCGAACAGACAGGCCCACAAGCCGATATGTTCACGCTCGGATTCGCTCAGAGTATTGCAGAAGAAGCAAAACAGGCGGCAGTCGTAAAGAACCAGACGCCTATCATGATCGTTCTTGGCAACCCGCCGTATTCCGGCGTGTCTTCGAACGAAACTGAAGACGCAAATCGTTTAGTAGAAAAGTACAAGGTTGAGCCTGGCGGGAGACAGAAATTACAGGAGCGTAAACATTGGCTTAACGACGACTATGTGAAGTTTATCGCCCTCGCCGAATCCATGGTTGAAAGGAACAAAGAAGGGATCGTGGCGATGATTACCAGTCACGGTTACATAGACAACCCCACGTTTCGAGGTATGCGATGGCATTTACGAAAAACATTCGATTTAATTTATGTGCTGGATTTACATGGAAACAGCAACAAAAAAGAGACGAGCCCGGATGGGTCAAAAGATGAAAATGTCTTCGATATAAAAACGGGCGTTTCTATCATCTTAGGTGTAAAAAACGGCAAGAAGACTAAAGATGCGCTTGCACAAGTTTGGAAAGCTGATCTCTGGGGACTTAGAGAAGAGAAGTTCGTAAAACTCGATGAAGCGACAATCCGGGGAATTGAGTGGATTGAGTTACCCTCAGAAACCGAGTTGTGGGTTTTGGAAGGAAAAGGCAAGGCGGAGTATTCAAAGGGATTTTCTGTTGAGGAGTTGTTTCCCAAGAAAACAACTGGAATCGTGACCGGGATAGATCGTCTGTCTATATTCAACACAAAAGAAGAATTAGAAAGAACTACTCAATCCATTTTAAATTCAGATGATCCATACAGAGAATTTAACATAAAGGATGGAAGAAAATATAAGAAAGAAGAAAGATTGGAAGAATTAAGGAAAGCATCGAAAGATGAGCCGACAGAAATTTCCTACCGGCCTTTCGATACTCGTTACATGTATTACACACAGAAGTCAGAGTGTTGGATAAACTCTCCGCGAAATGAGGTAATGCAAAATTATGTAAATCGAGAAAACCTAGGATTGCTTCTTACAAAAGCAGTACGAGATCCTCTATATAACCATGTGTTTTTAACACGAAATGTATCAGAAGTAATCTTTATCTCAGGAACTACGGCAACAAATGCCATAAATCTTCCACTTTATCTCTATACTGAACAGAACGAAAAAATCGCGAATCTTGATAAAGTAGTCTGGAATAAGATACATGAAGCTATAGGCGAAACAACTCCAGAGGATATTTTTGACTACATTTACGCCGCCCTGCACTCGCCAAGTTATCGCGAGAAATACAAGGAGTTCCTCAAGATAGATTTTCCGCGTATACCGTATCCGAAGGACAAAAAGCAGTTTGTAGCGCTTGTTGCGTTGGGGAAAGAGTTGCGCGAGCTTCACCTGCTCAAGTCACCTAAAATCAACCCTAACAAGATTCCGTATCCGGAGCCCGGCTCCGATGCGGTAGAGAAAGTTGCCTACAAAGACTGGCGGGTCTACATAAACGTGACGCAGTATTTCGGGGACGTACCGGAGGTCGCGTGGAATTTCTACATCGGCGGCTATCGGCCCGCACAGAAGTGGCTCAAGGATCGCAAGGGTCGGACGCTAACGAATCAAGACATCGAGCACTACCAAAAAATCATTGTGGTTCTCACCGAAACGAATCGGGTAATGAAAGAAATCGACACCGTAATGGCACCATGAATTACAAGAGAGACAGCCTGGATCTTCACGTCCGGGGCTATCAGAGGAGATTGATGACGGGGAAGAAGGGAGCCCTCGGGCTATTGACGAAGTGCACTTTGTATTTTAGAGAGAGTTATTTATGAATATGTATCTGACCCTTTCAATATGCGATAAACACGTTGTTATGAGCCATGTATGACCGTGGGTATCAGATATTGACTCATAAAAATCTGTTCCCAGCATTGAAATAAGCTCGATTTTCGCTTGACTTCGGGTCACTTGAGACCATAATGGTTGCTAATTACCCTATAAGTATAACCAATTTCTATGAGTACACAAGACCCCCTTCACAGTTTGTTCGTAAGTGAATCACAGGCCATCGATAGACAGCAGTTGGCTACCCTGCTGTCCCCCTACCTCGCCATAAATAAAGAAACGGGCGCACTCGATTTTTCCTCGCAATTCAGAGATCTCCCCAATGCAGAGATGATACTGCTCGTTCTCAGTGCCGTTAAGGCACGTAGCCTTGTCCTCAAGAACACGGCCGACGAGATTAGCCCATCGGAAATAATTAAAATGGAGATTATGCCGATGGGCAGTGTTAAGGGAACGCTCAAGACCCTTCTTGATTCAAAGGACATAAAATCGACTGGCGGAAAATACTCCGTGCCAAATTATAAAATCCCGCAGGTCGTGGCGCGTTTTAACCAAATGAAGCACCAAAAATAATATGGATGACAATCTCGAAAACCGCGTAAAGGAGTTGGAGGATCGCGTTAAGATTCTTGAAGCGGGCCTTGTCGAATCCGTGCGAACAACTACCGTGATACATCCCGATAACAGGGTAAATTTTCTGGAATTTCTCGGCCAAAAGAAGCTAGACGATGATGTTAAGAGAACTTTGGCGATTGCATACTGGCTCGATTACTTTGAAAAAGTGGACTCGTTTAATGTGTCTGACATCGAGAAATATTTTCGTCTTGCTCGATACGCAGTTCCGAAAAATCTGAACGATAAATTGAGCATGAATGAGAAGAATCGGCATGTACATCCCCATCGAGTAAAAAAAGGTGGAAAGAAATCTTGGTATATCACGAATAAGGGCGCAGATTTTGTTGAAACGAAACTTAACAAATCTAACTAGACAACTATGAAAAAGAAAAAACAAAAGATAAGCGTTTCCGGAAAAATCATGAAAGTGCTTACCGCGCAGTCTAAGGATGCGGAGGAGATAAGAAAAGAGCTGAAAGATAGTTTCGGATTTAGTGAAAAACCCGAGGACGTAAGAGTCAACCTGCTTTATTTATTGCGAAGGGAGAAGATTAAACGAAAGAAATTCGGCAAAGTATATAAATACCACGTCTAGCGTTGCGAGCAAAAACATTCATGACCAAGAAGCGCAAGAAATCAAAGACGATTATGCGTGCCAAACACTTCACTCCTCGGCAACATCAGATCATTCGTGACCTTGCTGATATGGCCGGGAAGCTGATCCCGGCGACCTCACGCGGAGACTACTCGCTTCAGCAGCTCGCTAAAGACCGCGGACTCCGCCAGTACTTCAATGAACGCCTACCCAGCAAGCAGAAGCAGTTCGTCTCTTTCATCACCAAACTGCACGGGACACGTCCGCGAACGCTCAAGCTACTCATCAATGACATCCTGGCGGACGCCGTGGAGAAGCGCCGTATAAAGGGCAATCCTATCCTGCGGGCGGAGGCCGACGCCCTAAAGTCGAAATTGTTGGAATTCGGCATTGATCTAACGGTGGAAATTGATGGGCTTCGGCTCCCAATCGACCGCCCGAAGATCACGCCGCCTCCAATAGTGGTGCAACAATCTTTGGAGCGACTTGGGCTCAATCCGCTTTTGCACGAGAAAGTGCTCCCGTTGTTCAATGACGGCTATGTCAACGAAGCGGTGCGGAAGGCCGGTGAAATCTTCGAGTCAGTCGTCACCAAGTGGGGCGGTGTTCAAGGTAAGTATGGTCGCGATCTAATGGCGCACGTCTTCAATAAAGATACGCCTGTGATTGACGTCTCCGCGTATCACGGAAGCGAGATTACGAATCCGATGGATGAAAAGGAGGGATTCATGCTTGTCGCAATGGGCTCCATGCATTGGTGTAAAAACATTGTGGGGCACGGTGACGTGGATCAACTTGTTCCCCAAGATGCTGCAGCGAGAATAGTTCTCATGAGCCATCTTCTCGATGTAACGGATCATGCACTCAAGAAAAATGTCATGATTGGCGCTTACTAGGTGGGACACCCCTACGGCCCTTTTTATAGTGTCTATCGTGTCTATTGAGACCCGACTGAGACCCCTCGATCTGGTACACTGAAATCGCTCAAAGAACCCTTCAACGGCCTCACCGTCGTGGGTTCGCAACCGAGTCAGTCAGCAACCGAGCGTTGAACGAGGGAGTACTGAGGCCAGCAGGCCGAATGTGCAACCGAGCGTCGAGCCAATCAGTAAATATAAAATTATGAATCCAGAAGTGAGTAGATATTACGACTACACGCTTCCATTCTATAAGTTTTTTTGGCATGAGGGCACCAATGCTATTCACTACGGTTATTGGGACGACGACACTAAAAGTCACAAAGAAGCTCTTATTAATACAAACAAGACTTTGGCGGATCTCGTTGAGCCGAGCAGATTAAGTAAGGTTTTGGATGCTGGATGTGGCGTGGGAGGAAGCTCTATATGGCTCGCGCAGAATTACGGTACGCACGTTGTTGGCGTTACGATATCTTCGAAACAAAAAAAGCAAGCCGATAAAAATGCTCAGAAGGCATGCGTTGAGAATTTAACGGAATTTTATCTTCGAGACTATCGACACACTGGCTTTACAGATAGCTCGTTCGATATTGTCTGGGGTTTGGAAAGCGTGTGTCATGCCGAAGACAAGAAAGATTTTCTTCGAGAGGCGTACAGAGTATTGAAACCAGGTGGCAAACTTATCATTGCAGACGGTTTTTTAACAAGGTTGCCGAAAACCACTATCGAAAAGCATGTGTACGATGTATTTATACGTGGACTCGCCTTGTCCAATTTGGCGACAATTGGAGAGTTTCAAGAAGGATTAACCCGCGCTGGATTCAAAAATATACAAATGTTCAATAAGACGCCGCACATTCAAAAGACTGCTCAACACATGTACGGCATAAGCTGCAGATGGGTTAAAATCTTCGCCATTGCCCGGGCCTTACGCTTGGTTCCTCAGATGATCGTAGATACCATTAACGCGGGGTTGGTACAGCTCGACTTTTTCACAAAGGGAGTAGGAGGATACTATGTTTTTTATGCAGAAAAATAGGGTCCAACATCGTCCATGACCCCCAGTGAACAAGGAAAACACCCATGTCTTACGCCTGATAAACGTACTATAATGGTGGATGTTATGGGGAAATTAGTGAATACAAGAAACATTGTCGCGGCCATTACTGTTGTCCTTCTAGTGGCCATCGCTTCGTATTCTCTTAGTGGTGACGAGGAATCTGTATATGACACGGTTGGTGCAGAGCGAGAGAATCTTGTTCAAGAAATCAGTGCAACAGGTAGAGTAGTCGCAATAGAAGAAGTTGATCTCGCCTTTGAAAATTCTGGCCGCGTTGCAAGAGTTTTGCGTATTTGGTGGGATTAAACCTAACACCTATAACCTAGCACCTATAACCTAGCACCTAGAACCTGGTTTACTCGCAATAGTCGTTGTTTTTCTTGATTTGCCCGTCCGAATCTTTATGCGAAGGAGGGCAAAATACTGCAATAAGAAATGTGATTTACGCAACGGTGAGTTTGTGAGATGATGCGGCCATGGACATCAACAAGATTCCCAAGCAGTTCTGCGACAACGTCGTAGTGGCGCGCTCGAAAGAGTCCTTCACGATTGGCATGCTCGCTGGCGAGAACGGCACTTTTTTTGCGCTAAGCCCAGAGCACTTCAAGCGCCTAGTACAAAATCTCACGCACCAACTTGCCGAGTATGAAAAGGAATTCGAAAAGATAGACGCGGAGTGGGTGCCCGGCGTCCAGAGTCCTTTCCAAACGAAGGACGTGATGGGAGGGGGAGAAGCCCCGAAGACATAGCACCAAGTTACTTAGCGAGGGGGATGATTCTCAAAGGTGGAGACCTGTTGGATGGTTTATGAATCAGTATGAAGAAGAAGGGAAATAATTTCGCGTTTATCGATAGCCAGAATGTAAATCTGGCCATACGAGAGCTCGGATGGAGGCTTGATTTCCGAAAATTTCGCGTATATCTGAAAGAAAAGTTTGGCGTTAGTAAAGCATTTTTATTCATTGGGTTTGTCAACTCGAACAACGAACTATACACGGCGCTTCAAGAGGCTGGATTTATTTGCATCTTCAAACCGACACTCACCTATAAAGACGGAACCACGAAAGGTAACTGTGATGCAGAGCTTGTTTTGGAAGCGATGATTCAATATCCCAACTACGACAAGGCGGTTATCGTTACAGGAGATGGTGACTTTTACTGTCTCGTGAAATATCTAATGGAACAGGATAAATTGAAAAACGTATTGATCCCCAACAGACTTAAGTTCTCTGCACTGCTGAAGTGGAAGATGTTTCGACCCCATTTACGATACATGAACGATCTTGAGCCGAAACTCGCCTACAAAAAGAAAGGGCCCCACAAGGACGGAACCTTGTAGGGCTTACTCTCCATTGGTGATAACAGTATTGTATCCATTGAGCCTGCGAAAATCAAGTGAGTGTAAATGTGTGGGGATGGACTAGAAAATGGCCTCGTATTTCCCCCTCGGTCGAACGGTCACAGCCTCGCTCGTAGTTATGGCTGATGGGTTAGTCAAAGACGGGATTTGTGAGATGATTTGACGTATGGATACTTATGCGTGGTACACAACGCTCATAAAGCCCGCGTGGGCGCCGCCCTCATTCATATTTGGTCCGGTGTGGACGTTCTTGTATGCGATTATTGCGATTTCTTTCGGCTACGTGTTCTATCAAGTGTTTACAAAACGCCTGCCGTGGACTGTGGCGCTCCCATTTGCGCTCAATCTCGTTTTCAATTTCGCATTTACGCCACTTCAGTTCGGTCTTCAAAATAATATTCTTGCCGCTGTAGACATTTTGCTTGTTCTCGGGACGCTTGTATGGGCACTAAAAGCTATCTACCCATATGCGCGATGGATCGCACTCGCCAATATCCCATATCTCCTTTGGGTTTCGTTTGCGACCATTCTTCATCTCACCATTACGTATCTGAATTTCTAGCAGGGAAGGCTCCACTTGATAAATGCGAAGCTGCGTCCAAGGACGACAATCTTCGGGGGATGTAGGGCTCAAAACCTTTTCGGTTTCC
>MHRT01000003.1:0-9195 GCA_001821055.1 Candidatus Taylorbacteria bacterium RIFCSPHIGHO2_12_FULL_45_16
CTCATTTGTTGGTTGTTTGAACAGGTTCCCCAGGTGGAATAGGTGAAGGAGGTGCAGGAGACTACCTGGCTACCAGTGTATTCATGAGCGCCGATGTCGGGTAAACTGCCTCGCGTTGTTCCAAAGAAATCAGTCGTTGCTTGAGATAATACCATTGCCTTATCTCTGGCTGGAGAATTAGCGCCAATCTTGAACCAATCATCTGTAAGCTGACCGGGGCCGGTTGAACCGGTTTTTGATAATTGAGGATCGGCAACTATATCTCCCACCCCAGAAACCATAGAAAGTGGTGCTTTTGACCAGAGGTTGTGAGAAAAACTAAGACCGCCGGCTGAAGGAAAAATATAAGCAACAGGCAATGAATCTTCCTGTGAGATGATGTTATTCTCAATTCTAGTGTTGGAATGAATACCGTCTAATATCTTGAAGTTTGTTTCATAAACTGAGTTTACGAATGTATTAAAGGCAATCAATGAATTCACTAACCCATCGTTATCCGCCGTGTAAAAGTAGAAGTTTCTTTTCGTATTGGCTACGAGATTGTTCACCAAAGTCGTGTTGATAACGTCCGGCTTTTTATTTTCACTGGATATGGCGATCCCCACTTGAGAACCTCCACAACTAATTGCTCCGGTGCTGTATACAAGATTTCGTCTCACTGTGGTGTTTGCGGAATCCGATATGTACAGGTTGATGGAATAACTATCATAAACCACATTATCTTCAATAAGAGTATTATAGGCCTGAAAAGAAGAGATGCCCTCTCCCCAATTATGCCTTGCCGTGCTATTTCTAATAATAACTCCTGTAGGAATAAATCCAGAACCAGCATCCCAGGCGGCAGATATGCCTGTGGCCCAGCTATTTGGACTTGCGCAATTTTCATTTACTCTTGAATTATTATCGGCTCTTGATCCATCAACTAAACCATAATCCCCCGACATGACAATGCCGTGTTGGGAATTGTCGTGTGAATAAACATTGACAATTTCTACATATGCTCCTTTGACTACCAAACCCATCCAGTCGCTTCTCTTAATTTCTATATCTCTAAGAGTAATATAGTTGCCAACAATATGGAACAAAGCGCCCCAAGTACCTACAGTAAAACCAGATCCGTCCACGACAACGGTTTCTCCCGGAGAGCTGGTAATGGTAATGCGACTATTTGCAGTTCCTGATCTATCTATGTTGACTTTCTCTTGGTATGTTCCGCCACGAATATACAATGTACTACCGGCAACAAGCACTGAGGCCCCTTTGTTTATCGTCCTAAACGGCTGTGCCGATGTGCCTGGATTATTGTCATTCCCGTTTGTCGCAACATAGTATGTGGTCCCACCTACAGGTATGGTAACCATCACACTGGCATTTCTTGAAGTGGAGACATTCCCTGCTGAGTCTTTTGCCCAAGCATAGAGAGTCTTGGCTCCTGCGGTAGCAAAGGTGTAATTTGCTGGAGCGGTGCTTGTCCAGCCTCCTGATCCTGCAGATGGCGCTGTGGCTGATTCGGTGATTAGATAACCTGTTACTCCAACTGCGTCAGTTGCAGTGAATGAAGAGATTGAGACTGTGAGAGATGTAGCTGTTGTTGGAATAGTGAAAGCGGTAACTGAAGGAGGAGTGGTGTCGGTGGAAGGAGTACAGGATTGGCTAGTGACTGGACTGCCGCCGGTGCAACCTGAAGGAGAACTTGATTGAACTGACCTTGTCTGCGTGCCACCGACGCATGATCCCCATGAAGAATATGTGAAAGAGGTGCAGGAGATGTCGCCCGCAGATTGGCGAGTGGCCGTGCATGAAGCATTTGTTCCCCCATCACCAAGACAGCTCCACTCAGATGAGCCACCAGCTGTTGGATTTGTAGGCGAGACTGGACTGGCCGTGCCACTTGCGCAATATGAACCGCTTGGGAATGATTCGGTAGCTGTGTATGTTTTGGCAGCTGAACCGCAGGAACCATTGACAATAGTCGGGCCGCCTGAACCCAAAGCATAAAGCTCGCCGACTTCTCCGGCCGACAGCGCTCTATTATATATACGAACATCATCTATGATTCCTTGAAAATACTGAGTGACGATATGTTCAGCGCCAATTTCCAGCTCAGTGGTGTTGTCAATAATTGGCCAAGGATTGGGATCAGTCTTGTCCAATTGGCCATTTATGTAAATTTTATGACTCGTGGAATCGCCTATTACGACAACATGCGTCCAGATGCCGATTCCGACAGTTGAATTGCTGGTTGGATAAAAAGAGGAGGTGTCAACATTTATTTTGTTGCTGGAATTACTGAACTCAAAGAGGTAACCATTGGTACCGGTGATTTTACCAACTATTGGGTGGTGAGAACCGGAAGTGCTCGAAGGATTGATCCAGGCAGATAGGCTGATTTCCGAACCATTGCCATTTAAAGTGGAAGTGTGTGATACGGTGACTTTGTCATCACTTCCATCAAAAGAGAGCGCTCCCCCAATCTTCCCTGCGGTCGCCGTAGGGCCGCCAACTAGTGTTCCGTTGTTTCCGTTCCCAGACGCATCGTTGGCTGTGCCATCATCAAATGTATAGTGGGCGACGAGACCAGATCCGGTGCCAGAGATGGCGGCCAGTTGGGTCGTTGGACTCAAGTCAGACGCGTATTCGCGACTTACATCTTGCAGGTTGATGAAGACGATGAGACCGATTGCGAGCGCACCGACAAGAGCGAGAAGGTACGCGGGCTTGATTGAGTTGTTCATGGATAATGGGTTGGTTTAATAAATTTAATAGAATGGTTGACTGGGTATATTATATAGTAGTGTCCTGATTTTGACATTCTGAGTTGTCAGCGACTAGAGTAGTTCTCACATTTCGTGGATTTGACCCATGTGCCCTACCTTCCCAAATTATATAGCTGTTGGACCTCTCCCGCCGACAACGCTCTATTATATATGCGGATGTCGTCGAGTTTTATACTCGCATCTTTGTTAAAATTGATGCTATTAGCAAAAGTTATCGACTGTGTAGTTGTATTTAGAGTACCAGAAAAAGCAACCGGACTTCCAGCAACCCCATTTTTGTAGGGAATGATATTTGTGCCATCATAAGTAAAAGTAATATGCGTCCATTTTCCAATGTCTAATACGCGAGTAACCTGCGTCGATAGCGTAAGTGTGCTGTTAATTAATCTTATAACAATAGTGCAATCCGCCCTCTCCCAAGTTGCCCAGACAGTATCCGTGCCACCTGCTTGTCCACCCTTAGAAACAATTTCGTTATTTAAAATACAATTATCATCATATATCCAAAAAGACCAGGTCATTGCGGATTGACTGTTAAAGGCGGCATTATTATTAACTATTACATAATCATCCACTCCATCAAACGACAGCGCCTGGCCGAGTTTTCCGGCAGTCGTCGTCGTCCCGCTACCACTGTGGACAAGATAACCGGTATTTCCCGAAATGCTGGAGTCGGCGACATTGGAAAGCATTTTGGGGCCGTCAAAAGTCCAGTGGCCAACCAGGCCGTTGTTAAGGCCAACACCGGGCAGGCCCTTGGATGTGGCGGAAATTTTCGTGGCCGCGCCCAGGTTGTAGAGTTGGGTGATTTCCCCGGCTGACAACGCTCTACTATAGACGCGAACGTCGTCAATAGAGCCGTTAAAAGCTGTAGAACTTCCTCCTCCTGATCTGTTACCGATTGTTTTTGATGCACTATGAACAAAAGCTGTTGCATTAGATGATGCCCCATCAGTTCCACCATTAAAGAAATAGCTCACTACATCTGTGGAATCTACAAAAGTAACACACACATGATTCCATCTTCCGTCATTTATAGCAGTATTTGAAGTTTGCGCTGAATCCGTGCTACTTATCAAGAAACTTATTTTATTGCTAGATGTATATATAGAACCTCCGCCAACAGACGAACGACTCGCATATATATAGTCAAGGCTTGTCGTCACTCTTGTTTTCAGCCACGCACAAATTGTTTCATCTGTTATTTGTAAAGAACTTGGGTTATTTATATCAACATAATCATCACTTCCATCAAAATTTAGCGCCTGCCCGATCTTGCCGGGGACCGGTGATAATGATTGGCTCATATTGGTCAATGTGCCCGTGTTGCCGTTGCCGGAAATATCATTGGTGGTATTCGGAGTAGCCGGAATATAGGTAACGACAATAACTCCATTTCCACCACTGCCGCCGTTTGAGTTTGATGACGCCGAGCTTCCGCCGGCACCTCCGCCACCACCACCGTATATCCCACCAGTTCCGCCAGCACCGGCCTGAACTGAAGCTCCACCCGCGCCTCCTCCACCACCACCGGAACCTTTGGAACTGCCAAGTTCCGTTCCCGCGCCACCCGGACTGCCCGAGCCACCGAGACCGGCTCCGCCCGCGCCACCTGCGCCACCACTGCCATTACCACCCGTTCCACCTGCACCACCAATATCACTGGGATCTCCGACTCCGTTCGTAGAACCGTTTGCGCCCGCGCCGTCGGGACCGCCCGCACCACCACCACCACCACCGGTATAACCCCAAACACCAGAATTACCACCAGCGCCACCTGAATATTTAGTCGTGCCTACTCCATCGTCGGCTACACCTCCGGCCGCGCCCGTTCCGTTGGATGTGCCGCTGCCGCCCTTGGCTCCGACCGACGATGCGGCTAGGCTGGCGCCGTTAAACCAAGTGTCTCCTCCGGTGGTCGTGCCATCATGAGCGCCGCCGGTTCCGACGGAAATATCCACGGACGCCGACGGCGTCAAAGAAAGATTGGTGATTTTTGAATAGGCGCCGCCGCCGCCGCCGCCCTTGCCGATCCCTCCGACTTGGTCGGCCGAAGCGCCGCCGCCACCGATGGTTTCAATCGTATTATTGGCATTATTCCAATCGGCCGGCACGGTCCAGGTACTACCCGAAGTTATATATATCGTCTGGGTTGGAAACCATGAGGTACTTTTTCCGTCAAACGTCCACCAGCCGACGAGACCGTTCGTAAGCGAGAGATAGTTCATGGGTTTTGCTATTGTAGTCGCCGCGTCCATACTGACGGGCATGAGACAGAACAAAAAAATAAAAACGTAGAATAAGAACTTGAAATTCAAAACTGAAGAGCCGTTCTTTTTTATATTATGCCAAATCATTTCTTTATCGTCAGTTTAATTTTTTAAGTCGCAGAACAGTCGCTTTTTTATCGAAAATCGTCAAACTGCCATGTTTCAAAAACTCCTTTTAGGAGATCATCATGCTTCATATAAGCACTGATTTGATATAACTTGCCGCCAAATACAAACCATACTTCCCTGGAATCTCCATCAAAAGCCGCGTTGTCGCTACCGAAAGCCAGTCCTTTACGCTTGTCGCCGATAGACACTTCTTGTGCGTCTTTGATGACCATATCGGGAATATTGTTTCTTAGAGTTTCAGCGGTGATATCTACATCTTCGCCAAAATCAGAAATCAGCATCTGGACGGCGTTGTTTTTATCGTCCCGCAATATAATAACTTCAGAACCGTCGCCATTGGTCATTGTCGTCACGATAAAACTCTCGGGATATTTGAACGAAAAATGTAGTTTGGGATGGGTGAATGTTTCGGTATAACGGTAAGCCGCTTGGCTTGAATCTTCAAGTCCAAGGTTTTCGCTAGGACCACCTTTCGCGTTCCCACCTATAAAAGTGGCACCAAGTGTCAAAATAATTAAAACAAAAAGTACTAATATTATAATTATGTTCATATTTTTCATGTTTATTGCGTATTATCATTCGTCACCACCGGCTCCGGTGTCGGAGTCGTAGCCGATTCTGGAGTGGAAATGGAAGAAATAGGATTATCGGCCGGTAATAGTCCTTCTTCGGGTTTCGTCGTGTTGCTTGTTTCAACTATGGGCGTGCCTGAAACAGTTTCAGTCACCGGCGGCGCGACAATAGTCTCTATGGTCGTCTCGGGAATTATATTATCGGAAGTGGTCGTCGCGTTCTCAATAATTATTGCGGGTGAAGTGGTGGCAATCGCGACAACAGGCAGAGTTGGGATGGTTGTGGTGGCAGTCGAAGTAGTCGTAGTGGCGACTTGCATTGGCACACTAGGCACCGAGGCTGATGGATTTTCATTATTTATAATCTGGTCGTTTTGATTTGACAGCGTCTCTTGGTTGTCGGCGATAATCTCTGGCGTTGAGGAAGCGTTGAGACATGAGCCCAAACGTTTGTCCCATTCTCCATTCCTGATAGTCACGCAATAAACATTGCCGTTCGCCTGATCGGTAATTTCAAGACCTTGAGTAATGGCCGCGGTCTGCGTTTCCACACGATTGAAGATCGCCACCACCGCAGTAATCTTGCTTATGGCCCATTCGCCGGCGGATTGAATCAAATCCTTCACAGCATTTGCTACGGTCGTGATAAAAGGAGTTGAGCTGGCCGTGGAACTGGCTACTTTGCTCGAGATTTCGTCTATGGTCAAATACGTTCCAGTGGCAGTTTCCAAAACTTCCAACCTTGATTGTTGTTCCATTATAGTCTTTTCCAATCTAGAGATGGAGTCATTGAAAGAAACGCTGAAGTCCGCGATATTCGCGATACTTGATGTCGTTGAAGAAGTCATCGACTCCCCGTCGGAGTTTACATTTCCGGTATTATTGGAGACGGTATCAAGGGCAAAATCGGTCAGAGCGAAATGGAATCGTCTGTCAATGAAAGTCAGGATCTTCGTACCTGTGGAAGTCTCATCGTAAGTCTCAAGCGCCACGCCGACGGTCTCGCCACTTTTGACGGCCTTGGCCACAAAACCGGAGATTGATGCCGGCATCAAACGGTCGCCGATTGCTATGGATCCATTTTCCAAACTGACCTTGACCGGCACGCGTCCAGAGAGAGCGACCGGGACTTTGAGGAGCGCCGAACTGTCATCACTAAATCCTCCGAGAAGAAGTCCCGGTTCGGTTGAGACTATGCCAATGATGGAAGGTGAACTGGATGACGACAAATTGGATGCGTTGTATTTTGCGACAAATTTCGGGTTGAGAGGATCAACCATGAGTAAATCTCCGGCTTCAAGTGTCCCATCACTCGTCCGGTATTGCTCGGCAATGTCCAAACCCGAGACGGAACTTCCTTCGGCGTAAATATATCCGCGCGTCCTTGCTGAAGTGGCACAGGTGTTTCCGGCACCGTTGTCAACGCAGAGGGCGCCGTCGGAGACCATAAGCGTGCCATAGGGAATGTTCGTGGAAGTCAAAACCGCGGCGGTGGAAGTTCCAACGACGGCGCGTAACTTGCTGACGCTTCCATTCCCGTCTGATTCGCCGTAAACAGTGAATACCTGATTGCTGTTGATTGACGCCGAGAATGCTTCCGAAGTTCCCGCTGCCGCGGAACTCGTGACCGGCAAATCTGCCCATGTGACCCAACCAGCATTTGTCTCAAAATTCAAATTCCCAAGTTCGGCAGCAGCAATGGAAGTGACACCACTTGAAAAATCATAAACCAAGCCGCCATTCCCCACGGCCAAGCCGCCAGCGAAAGTCGAGGTCGCCGTGGTGGAAGTGGCATGGAAATATTCGGCAGCTACCGGGCCGACCACTGACAATTTGGCGTAAGGCGATGTAGTACCAATACCGACACTACCATCATTTTTTATCACAAAGACGGTAGTCGTAGAAGTCGGGCTGGAAGTTGCAACATCAAAAAGATAACTTAAGCTCAGATTGCTTAACCCGTTAACGGAAAGCATGCCTGTCGGGTTTTTTATGCCAATGCCGACGTTGCCCCCGCCATCAAACACAGCGTCTTGATTTCTACCTGCCAATCCTCCAGTCACACCACTGACATATAATCCGATGTTCTGCCCGCTCACCGTGCTCCACGCGCCAGTTGAAGAAATCTTCATGCCGGTTTTTATCAAAGCCGGAGCGGTAGAAGTTGCAGTGTTTGATAATGTAATGCCATCAAAAGACGCTGTTTTTAAGGTGGATTCTGCTTCATTCCCAATAGTTATCAAGGCATTGGCTGATACAGCGCCCGAACCAACCAATGACATATGGCCAGCACTATTTATTTGCAATCTTTTACTTCCTAATACTGTAGTATTAGTCGGAGCAGTATAAAAATCTATTGTAGTAGCAGAGTTCAATGAACCAGAACCGCCGCCCATGGAAATTGCATTGGTACTAACGCCATTTGCCCCAAAGAACAATGCCACATTGGCTTGAGCAGTTAAATAGTGAGGCGAAACAATACGTGCTTGCTTAGTAGTACTGTTAGTAACAGTCGTCAAATTTTGATCAGCGCCTAAAATCAATCCACCTACTAATAAGCCGGAGTTAATAGCCGTTTGTCCTTTCACCTGCAATTTGCTTGTCGGCGCGTCCACTCCAATACCCACATTGCCGCTCGTGTCCAATATCGTCAATGCTGAGAGTGAAGTATCAACCAGAGCGTCGGAGGTAGTAGCAATGATGAAATCTCCAGCCGAGCTTTGCAGGAACCAATGTTTGGCGTTAGCCGAGCCGGAAGTGTTGGATATAGTCAATTTGGGAGTGGCACCAGCGATATTCAAAATGGAGTTGGGAGTCGTGGTACCGATGCCAACCCTACCGTTCGCAAACGCAGTGATGCCCGATGAGCCAGTAGTGAATCCTCCCGCAAACGTACTCGTCGCCGTGGTGGAAGTGGCATTAAAGTAAGGTGCCCCAATCTTGCTCCAGCTCTCAATGCCTCCGACGAAGGTAGAGGTAGCGGTTGATTTGATCCAGACGGGAATGGTGGAGGTGGGGGTGAGAGAGTTAATGCCAAAGGCGTCGGTTTGCTGGAGCCAGTCGTAAGCCGCACCGCCAGTTCCGGTACCGCAAGCTGAACCATTTCGGGTGATTATGCCATCAGGACCAGCTTCAAGACAAGAAGTCGCGCCGGCTAGAGAAGAAGCAGCCAAGGTGCCAGAGAAGTAGCCGTTGCCCTGTACACTCAACTCCTGGCTTGGTGTCGTCGTCCCCACCCCCACCTTGCCATTGGCATCAATAATAAAAGCGGTGGAGGTGGCGGTGCCAGTGGTGGAAGCTACGAGGAAAAGGTTGGCGGTTTGATTATTGAAGCCATAGTAAGCGGCAAGAGGAGTCGTGGCTGATGTGCCGGTTACAGAAAGTTTCGCGTAAGGCGAGGTAGTGCCAATCCCAACGTTGCCGTAAGTATCAATCTTTATGCCGGAA
>MHRT01000003.1:9204-9788 GCA_001821055.1 Candidatus Taylorbacteria bacterium RIFCSPHIGHO2_12_FULL_45_16
CTTGTTGTATTAATTGATGAAGTGAGAGCGCCTAAATAATATGTTCCGTCAACAGAAGGGTAAAGATATTCGACATAGGTGAACCCTCCGGAGGAAAGTGTCTTGGTATATATTGGCGAACTAAGATCAGTGCTCGCAGAGATACGAATTTCGCTACTGCCAGAAGACGGACCAGTCCCTGCTGCCTCGATTTTATAAACCCTTCCGGCCTTCAATGAAAAACCAACCGGATTGTATGCTTGGGCACTTCCTACTGTATTCATCCCCACAAAAGAACCTCCGGTGCCCACCAATACTTCAAAAGGATTGGCGGAGTTCGTCCAAGCGTCAAGACCTAATAAACCCGTACCAAATCCTATATCCTCAAAAACACTATCGTCTGAAACCCGCAAGTTACCGCCCATAATCTCAAGTTTTTCTGAAGAACTCGTTAAACCAATCCCCACCTTGCCATTCTGCAACACCGTCAGCCCTGAAGTACCCGCCACAGAGAGTCCCCCCGCAAAAGTAGAAGTCGCCGTGGTTGATGTGGCATTAAAGTAAGGTGCCCCAATCTTGCTCCAGCTCTCAATGCCTCCGACGAA
>MHRT01000004.1 GCA_001821055.1 Candidatus Taylorbacteria bacterium RIFCSPHIGHO2_12_FULL_45_16
AACTCGTGCCAGCAGCAGCGGTAATACGAGTGCCTCGAGCGTTATCCGGAATTATTGGGCGTAAAGGGTGTGTAGGCGGTAGTGTTAGTCTTGTGTTAAATCTCTTGGCTCAACCGAGAGTCTGCACGGGAAACGGCACAACTAAGAGGATGGAAGGGGTCTCTGGAACTCATGGTGTAGCGGTGAAATGCGTTGATATCATGGGGAACACCAAAAGCGAAGGCAAGAGACTGGCCCGCTCCTGACGCTGAAACACGAAAGCGTGGGTCGCGAATGGGATTAGATACCCCAGTAGTCCACGCCCTAAACGATGATCTCTAGATTTGGGGAGTATCGACCCTCTCCGAGTCGTAGCAAACGCGTTAAGAGATCCGCCTGGGTAGTACGGCCGCAAGGTTGAAACTCAAAGGAATAGACGGGGACTTGCACAAGCGGTGGAACATGTGGTTCAATTCGACGCTAAACGAAGAACCTTACCAGGGTTAGAAATCCATTCGAAGACTGGCAGAAACGTCAGTCGCCGCAAGGCGGATGGACAGGTGCTGCATGGCTGTCGTCAGTTCGTGGTTTGAACATTCGAACCCTTCTCGAGTAATCGAGTCGAAAAAATCAGCTCATAACGGTGGAGCTCGGTACAGCGTGTGATATCATATGTTGTATGAGTAATACCGTGGGAAGTTTGGAAGTTCCGATGATCTTACGCGCGCGTAAGCGCCTTTATCTTTCCTTAACAGAAAGACAAAGAGAAATATTGATTGGTTGCGTCTTGGGTGACGCATACATATCCAAGTTGGGAAAAATTCGCATTGAGCATTCACTGAAACAGTGTGAATACCTAGCATGGAAGTTTTCTAAATTAAAGACGCTCTGTTACAGAGCATTGCCAAGGAATGTTATCCATAAGTACAAAGGTAAATCTTATGAGTCATCATTTTTCCAGTTAAGGCAATATTTTAGAAAATGGAGATCAATATTTTACTGTAATGGTCAGAAAATTTTTCCTAAGAATCTTATCTTAAGTCCTTTATCCGTGGCTATATGGTACATGGATGATGGATGTTGGACTGGCAAAAAGTTTGTCATTTCAACTGAAAGTTTCAAAGGGGAATATCTGATATATTTACAGAATGTGTTAAAGAAACAATTCGGTTTAGAGACCAACGTCAGTAAAAATGGAAAATTGACGATACTAAAAGTATCTCATCTCGTTTTTATTGATTTGATTTCACCTCATATTATACCAAGTATGAGTTATAAACTACCAAACCCCGTAACGACTTTTCCGGTAGTGGTGCCGGAAGGAGCGAGCAGTAACATGCTTGCTAACACGCTGGCCCCAGAAAGTATAAATACTTAACTGGGTGATGGTATAGTCTAGCTTTTAAAGTAATTTAAGAGATTAATGGAACTGTTCCCTTCAGTGGGGTAACGAACGCAACCCCTGTTGCCTGTTACAAGTGTCAGGCGAGACCGCCCCCACCTATGCTCCTCTAAACTTTGTTGATGACAAAGTTTGAGTTGGGAGCTTCGGTGGGCGCAGCAGCCCAAATTTAGGGCTGCTTGCCCGCCGTAGCTTCCCGATTTTAGGGAAGCGAAGGTGGGGGAGGAAGGTGGGGATGACGCCAAGTCAGCATGGCCCTCTGATACCCTGGGCTACACACGTGTTACAATGCCGATTACAACGGGACGCAATATCGCAAGATGGAGCAAACCCTTATAAAAATCGGCCCAGTTCGGATAGAAGTCTGCAACTCGACTTCTTGAAGCCGGAATCGCTAGTAATCGCAGGTCAGCTATACTGCGGTGAATACGTTCTCAAGTCTTGTACTCACCGCCCGTCAACCCAAGGGAGTCGGAGGTGCCCGAAGTCTCGCCTCGCGCGGGCCTACGGCAAATTCGATGACAGGGGGTAAGTCGTAACAAGGCACGGGTAGCGGAAGCTGCTCGTGGAATATTTCAAAGAATTCAACGTTTTTGCACTTTGTGCAATTAACTTATAGTCGATCTTCTAGTAACTAGTGAACTAGTATACTAGTAACTGGCTAATCGCATTGTGATTTACTAGTTACCAGTCACCAGCAACCAGTTGCCAGATGAGGTGATGGCTCTCTGACCTCAAACAGGAGCACTTAGCCGGGGAAGATTCCCGGAACACATTGACGATCTCAATTGAATCGTTAATGGGCGAACGGAACAAAATAGAGCGCGCTTGATATGCTGAAGCAATATGTGGAGGCGATCTAAAAACCCAAAAAACCGCCAGAGATGGCGGTTTTTTGTTTGACTTTTCAAATATGACGTGACAAGATATTGATGAATGAAGACATTGAATCGTCGCCGGAACTGGTTCGATCGGATTACTGGATCCCGATTTGCACCGGTTCAAACATACCAACCCAGTTTGATGACGGATATCGTGGGATTTATCATTCTCGCTGTCATCTTCGGTCTGGCTTTGGTCTGTCTATAATCCCTTGCAGAGGAGGTCAACTGCCAAAGCCGTGTTTC
This sequence comes from Candidatus Taylorbacteria bacterium RIFCSPHIGHO2_12_FULL_45_16, assembly GCA_001821055.1. Taxonomy (GTDB): domain Bacteria; phylum Patescibacteriota; class Minisyncoccia; order Phycocordibacterales; family PALSA-1337; genus C7867-002. The sequence continues at coordinate 2,509 of MHRT01000004.1, forward strand.
CTCCACGGCTTTTTTGCCTGTTTTCGCATTTTGACATATAGTGGTGACTATGGGCACGTGGCGTAATTGGTAGCCGCGCACGCTTCAGGAGCGTGTGGAGTAATCCATGGAGGTTCGAGTCCTCTCGTGCCCACTTCTTAAGACAATGAAAGTCTCTGTGATAATTAGAACTAAGAATGAAGGAGAGATATTCAAAAAAGTTCTCGAAGTTCTGCGTGGCCAAACATTTCAGGATTTTGAAGTCGTGATTGTTGATGATAATTCATATGACGGAACAGATCTTCTTGTTTCTGAATTTTTTCCTGCCGGCAGATACAGACTCATCAAAATTCCTTTGGGTGAATTTAGCCATCCATACTCGTGCAATCTCGGTGCCGCTGATTCACAGGGTGATTACCTGGTATATATAAATGGCCATTCAATACCTGTATCGGCTAGCTGGCTTGCCGATGGCTTGAAAAATTTTAAAGACAAAAGAATCGCTGGCGTATTTGCCTATACCTTGGCTCGTCTTGATGCTAATAACATTGAATGTATTCTATACAATTCATATACCAAGTTCTTTCATTCAAAGCGGAAAGAGTATTTTTCTGCTCGGATGGGATTGCTTGGGACCACCAATGCAATTATCCGGAAAGATTTGTGGACTCAGTACCGATTTGATGAGTCATATAAAATGGGAGGAGAAGACAGAGATTGGGGAGCGTATTGGACTAAAAGAGGATATTCTGTCGTTCAGGATCCAGCTTTTCGTACTTTTCATTCACACAATCTGTCTATTACAGGATTAGTTCGGCAATATTTCAAATGGCTTCTTAAGCACAAATCACATAAACATATACAATAAAACCTGAGAGGAATGAGTGGTCTTTGCATTTAATCTTGCATTTTGCTAGTCTATCCTTACTGATTCGAGGTATCAGCTCCAATCCATCTCCAGGGCTTATATCCTTCAATCTGTTCCGAGAATCCGGTCGAAAATTTTTGCCTCGCTTGCGCGATGAAAAATCTTTCGATCCGAATTTCGCAAGACCGAAATTCGCGCGCATAGCTCAGTTGGTAGAGCACACCACTGATACTGGTGGGGTCCTAGGTTCGAATCCTAGTGCGCGCACATTTTTTCAAAAGTAATGTTTTTGGGTGTTTCTGCAAGCACCTGATATGGACTTTTGAATTGGTACTGAGCCACTTCTTAATTTTTGGTGGTGGCGTTCGAAAGTAGTTTTCTGACATATATTTTGGATTGTTGTCATTATTGCAAGTTTTAATCATAATTATATTATGATCGCATGAGTATTGGAAAAAAGATTGTAGTGAAAAACAATAAAGTCAGTTTTATTTCTCGGAATGGAGATGATTATATTTCCTTGACTGATATTGCCCGCTATAAGAATTCAGAAGAGCCGAAGGACATTGTAAAGAATTGGATGAGAAACAGAAGTACAATTGAATTCTTGGGTATTTGGGAGAAAATCAATAACCCTGATTTTAAAGGGGTCGAATTCGACTCCTTTAGAAATGAAGCTGGAAGTAATGCTTTCGTATTATCACCACAGAAATGGATTGAGACAACTCAAGCCATCGGTATGATTTCTAAATCCGGCCGTTACGGAGGCGGTACATATGCACATAAGGATATAGCTTTCGAATTTGCGGCGTGGATAAGTTCAGAGTTTAGATTTTATTTGATTAAGGAATTCCAGCGTTTGAAAATAGAAGAAAGCCAGAGAATAGCTATTGGTTGGGATGTTAAGAGAATATTATCAAAAATCAATTATAGAATTCACACTGATGCGATTAAGAAACGGCTTATTCCGCCATTAGTCAGTAAATCTTCAGAAATGATTATTTATGCAAATGAAGCTGATATCTTAAATATGGCATTGTTTGGCATGACCGCAAAAGAATGGAGAGATGCAAATTCAAGTAAAGAAGGCAACATTAGAGATTATTCTTCAGTTGAACAATTAGTTGTTTTGGCGAATCTTGAAAGCTTGAATGCAGAATATATTTTACAAGGAATGTCTCAAGGGGAGCGTTTGAAAAAGCTCAATGAAATCGCTATTAGACAAATGCGCTCACTTCTAGGTGCAGATGCAATAAAAAAGTTGGTTTAATTTTAATATGCGCTAGTCGCGAAGATAATCCGTGGTGACGGGCGGAAGTAGACGCGTTCTCATCTCCAAAGCGTCTCACGCACCACCTACCCTCCAGGCGGTAGAACGGGAAGCGAATAAATTACCACATTTTACATAATTGGTGGTATAGTATTTAACATATGAAAAACTCACAAAAAGGTTTCGTGGTGCCATTATTAGTAGGAATTATCGCATTATTAGTTATAGGTGGAGGAGTTTATATTTACGAAAACAAAAAAGTTGAAACTCCCGTGGTCGTTGATAACACAGTACAACAATCGAATCAGGTTCAGCAACCGATTGTACAAAATAATCCTGTAAATTCACCTGCCCAAAATACCCAGACACCACCTCCAAAAGTTATTCCAACGACTCCATCATCTCCGGTTAGTATTTCAAATATTTTAGGACCTACAAAATTGAATGATGGTGAAAGTGGTACATGGACAGTTAATGCGTCAGGTCAAAAACCTTTAACATACGGCGTGATATGGGGTGATGAACCTGAATGGAAAAATGTATATGGAGGAATGCCTCTATCTTCTATTGCATATAAAAGTAGTTCCAGTTTTTCCCATACGTATTATCGTGTTTCCTCGACAGGAACGACATACATGCCCGCTTTCTTTGTCAAAGATGCACAGGGAATGACAACAAGAAAAGGTTTTCCAGTAAATGTTGGTTTTGCTTCATCCCAAACTCCAATTCCTTACATTGGAAGTATTACTCCTTCCTTCTGCTTCAGTTGGAACAACAATCGAGATTAGAGGAAGTAGTTTCAAGGGTTTTGAAGGGGATGTTTATTTCTTCTTTGAAAGAGCAGACGGTAAGAAAGTAAGATTGCCTGGTATGGTTTCAGAACAAATAACAGGAGATGCTGCTGGTGCACAAACTGCAAAAGTAGTAATAAAAGAACCATGCCAGCCGGGTCAGACAATGTATGGAGATTATTCTGGTATACCTTATCAATGTGATTATGTACAATTAACCCCTGGAATCTATAAAGTTTCTACAGAAACGTGGGGGAATAAAAGTAATACATTACAGTTTACGGTCGTAGGCTCTAATTCCCAACCATCTGTTACAGTTCTTTACCCTAATATGGGAGAAATGTTAAATAATGGCGGAAGAGATAATATAGCGACAGTTCGATGGACTACCTCAAACTTCGGTAGCATGAATGTTACAGTAGGATTGTTTAATAAGAATGGAGATTGGATAAAAACAATTGCATCTGATATTCTAAATACAGGAAGTTATAATTGGAAAATGGATCCAACGATAGCAAGTGGTGAGTATAAAATTGCGGTAACCTCACCTCAATCAATGGCTAATGCCGCTACAGGACCAGTTGCTTCCGATTTATCTGACGGTACTTTTGTTATAAGTACACGTTCGATTACTCCGGGTAAAACATTTGTGACTCTCGTATCACCAAATGGTGGTGAATCTCTTGCAACTGGTAGCAAGATAATTATTAAATGGTCAAGTTTGGGTGAAAAACCAACCTCTGCAACTATAAGTTTAAGAAGTAATGCTCGATGCCCATACGGTTATAGTTGTACTCCGTTACCAAATTCCTTCAGTAACATTGCCGAAATTAGCGGAAGTAATCTTGATAAGGGAGAATATGAATGGACTGTCGACAAGTTAAATGTTGACGATCATGGCAATGGTTATCTAATTGGAGTACTTATCTCTAAGGATAGTTTAGGTAACGCCAGTTACGATGATAGTGATTCTAGTTTCATTATTAACTAGTCAGTTCCATTCTAATATCGTCCCACAGCGCGCACAATTGATCTGTAACATATTCTATTTCAATGATCACTCATTTTCCAAAGACACATGCCCCAGGATTGTTCTTTAGAGAAGGCATAAAGAAATTCATAAAAAACGGCTCACTTGTGCCGAGCTCAAAATATTTGGGAAAGATGATGTTGAAGTCGGTCGAAATGAAACAGGGTGTATTCATTGTTGAACTTGGTGCCGGTACGGGCACCTTTACCAAAATGATTCTCTCTGAGATGCCAAAAAGTGGTCGATTAGTAGTCTTTGAGATAAATCCAATTTTAGCAGAGTATCTCCGTTGGCAGATTGTTGATCCGCGTATTATGATCATTGAAGCTGACGCGGTGGATATGGTCAGTCATTTGAGCAATTTGAATACCAATAAACCAAATTACATCATTTCTGGAATACCGATCGGTAATATGAGGCCGTCGTTGAGGAAGTCTTTGCTATCGGCAGTACATGAAACCCTAGCTGAAGATGGTTTGTTCATCCAGTTTCAATATTTTCTGGCGAGTTTGGTTGCAATCAGAAAATTTTTCCATACGAAAATTATCGGCTATGAATACAGGAACATTCCGCCAGCATTCGTCTATAGTTGTAGTAAGAAGATTTTATGATGATCGCGCGCTTAGAATCTGAATAATAATCATTTGTCGCCAGACGGCATATGGTACCTGGAGTTGTCTGTATGTTATAATATGTCCATGAATACCAAAACAACCCCGAAGGATTTTTTCCTTCACCTTGGCGCCACCGTGGCTCTATATGTAGCCGCTGGTGCTCTTATCAATCTCTCGTTCAGTGTTATCAATTATTTTCTACCAGACGCTTTGGCCGGATATTTCTACGCCAATTCCGTTGCTTGGCCAATCTCCATGCTGATTGTGCTTATTCCGGTACTTTATATTCTGGAATGGCTGATCAATCGTGATATTGCCAGGATGCCCGAAAAGGCTGATTTGTGGATCCGTAAATGGAGGATTTATTTGACCATCTTTCTGGCCGTAGTCCTTTTTGGAGGAGATTTAATCGCGCTTATAAATACATACTTGAATGGAGAAATAACCGCCCGTCTCGTCTACAAGGTGATCTTGATACTTCTGGTCGCCGGCTCGGTGGGAAAATATTATTCCTTCAGCATATACACCTCGCATCGTTGGTCAAGAATGATTCGTCGTGCCAATGCCTGGTTTGGCATTATCCTAGTCATTGTTGCCATCATTCTCGGTTTTGTGGCGGTTGGTTCTCCGGCAAAACAGCGTGCTTTGCGGTTTGACAGCCAGCGTATAAATGACCTTTCCAATATTCAGTGGCGAATCATCAACTATTGGCAGCAAAAAGAGAAATTGCCGGTGGCGCTCACGGATATCAATGACACTATTTCGGGATTTATCGTACCGACTGATCCAGAGACCGAGGTGTCCTATGAGTATTCAATAAAGGGAACTTCCAACCAGAAGTCTGTTTCCGGAGATCTTTCATTTGAGCTTTGCGCGACATTCGGTGAAAAATCACAGGATTTGGAAGGCAAAGGAGAGTTTGGTCGCGGTGGTGGGATGATGTATCCGACGGTCGGGTACGATTCTTCAATCTCGTATCCATATCCTGGTGGATCCAATGATGTTTGGACTCATGAAGAGGGTAGGACTTGTTTTGACAGAACCATTGATCCGGATATCTACAAGCCCAACAATCCAATTCCGAAGGGGATATAATCCATGCTACAGTAGGTTGTAATTTCGTGCTTTTTATTCACAATTACCAATTCCTCTAATTCATAATTCACCCCTCTCCATGAACCTCGGCAAGAAAACCAAGATAGTTTGTACTATCGGACCCGTAACCGAAAACCTGGAAAAAATCACCGAACTCATCGACGCCGGAATGAATGTCGCACGTCTTAATTTTTCGCATGGTGATTTTGCTGAGCACCAGAAGCGCGTTGATAATATCCGTGAAGCCATGAGAAAGACCGGTAAGACCCTGTCCATTCTCCAAGACTTGTGTGGACCGAAAATCCGCATTGGGACATTCAAGGACAAAATGATCACTCTCCATCAAGGCCAGACCTTCACTTTGACGACCGACGAAGTTGAAGGCGATGAAAATAAAGTTCACATCAATTATCCGCAACTGCCTCAGGAAGTTAAAAAGGGAAGTATTATCATGCTTCAGGACGGTAGCAAGCGTTTGGAAGTCTTGGAAATTAAAAGCCACGACATTATCACCAAAGTCATGATTGGAGGAAGTCTTTCCGGCCGCAAAGGTGTCAATGTGCCCGGCGCCAACTTGTCACTTTCCGCCTTGACCGACAAAGATCGAGCCGATGTCGCGTTTGGCGTCAGAAATAGCGTTGATTTCGTAACCCTTTCTTTTGTCCGTCGCGCCTCCGACATTACTGATTTACGCAAAATTCTTGATGACGCAAAGTCTGATGCCCACATTATCGCGAAGATAGAAACACCAGAAGCTCTAGATTGTATAGATGAAATTATTTCCGCTGCCGACGGTATCATGATTGCCCGAGGCGATTTGGCTATTGAGATTCCAGCCGAAGAAGTTCCGTTGGTGCAGAAGCTCATCATTTCAAAATGTAACGCGGTCGGTAAACCGGTGATTACCGCCACGCAGATGCTGGAGTCAATGGTCAAGAATCCAGTCCCGACCCGAGCCGAAGTCTCCGATATTGCCAACGCCATCATCGACGGTACCGATGCCATCATGCTTTCGGAAGAGACGACACTTGGGGACTTTCCGATTGAAGCGGTCAAAGTCATGACCAAAGTCGCGGCCCGTGTGGAAAAAGAAATATACACTCGGGATACAATTGCCGGATATAGACCACCGCACGGCGTAACGGATGTAGTCTCGCAATCTGCCGTGCGTTGTGCTCACAATGTCGAAGCTGCTCTAATTGTCGCCTTGACTCGTTCAGGTCGTTCCGCCCGGATGATCGCTCGGTATCGTCCGGCGGAGCCAGTGTTGGCCCTTTCTGACAACCAAGCTCATGCCAACAAATTGATGCTGACATTCGGTTGCTATCCGATGGTTGCGCCGACATTCAAAACGGTTGATGAGATTATGGAAATTGTGCGCAAAGTCACTCTGGATACTGGACTCGTCAAAAAAGGGGATAAAGTGGTGATAGTCGCCGGAATGCCATTTGGTACCGCGGCGGAGACGAATATGATTTTAGTGGAGACACTTTAAAACGCAAAGCAAGGAAGCAAAATGGAAAGAAGGGAAGATTAAATTTTTACATAAGCATTCATTGTCGTCCCCAATTTCCCCTTTGCATTTTCCCCGAATCTTCATGCTATAATTCCAGCATGCAGAAGAGCATGTACATTATTCCCGATACTACGCTTATTCTCGATCGCCGCCCTCGTGAGTACCCACTCATCTTCAGGGACCTGCCGGCCAACGAGAAGCCACGCGAAAAGCTTCTGGCTTACGGCCCGGAGGCTCTTTCTATCGCCGAATTGACGGCCCTTCTGCTTGTGACAGGGACTACCAGAGAGGATGTCCTGGAAATGTCCACACGCCTTGTTCGTGAATATGGAGAGAAAAGTGTTTTTGCTGGGCGAGACCCGGAGAAATTATCCAAAGAGTTAGATGTGCCAATAGTCAAGGCTTGCGCCATTGTCGCCGTGGGAGAATTGGGTAGACGATTGTATGAACATTCCGAGTCGGGTTTCAAGACCATTAGAAATGCCAAAGACGCCTACGAATATCTCGTGGACATGCGCAATCTACCTAAGGAACATTTGCGTGGACTATACCTCAATAGCCATAACCGGATTATAGCCGATGAAGTGATTTCGATCGGCACCGTGAATGCCAATGTCATCCACGCCCGCGAGGTATTCCGTCCGGCTATCGAACGCAATGCCGTGGCCGTTATCTTGGCACACAATCATCCGTCCGGCGAGTCCACGCCCAGCCTTGAAGATATCACCATTACCAAACAGCTTGTCCAAGCGGGGAAGATATTGGGCATCCGTGTTTTAGATCATGTCATCATCACCAAGGACGCATTTATGAGTGTGAGTGCGGACTACTAATCACAAAGCAAAGATTTAAGCAACACGATCTTTCCTTTTTGCTTCTTTGCTCTTCTATCTCCATGCGAGATTATCAGCTTACTTCACCTTCTTTGGAGGGTATACTCCATCATGACTCAATCATGTATGAAGGCATTCGTCGACCGTTCGAGTTACTGAGAGTCATGGATGGGCCCTTATCGCGAGGCGCTAACAAGCACACCCACATAGCCGAGGTTGTATATACAGAAACCGAGCGGAAAATCATTCAAAATTACCTGCAAGATCTCAATCGTTTGTTCATGAAAAAACTTTCACACTTTATGGTAGAATCGGAGTCAAAGCCTGATGAAGGCGTCAAGCTCCAAGCAATGTTGCAGGAGATGATAAAAATCAAAAAATTGCTATAATGTGTGCATGATTTTACGCGATTATTTCAAAGGCAAGCGGATTGCCGTTATTGGGCTGGGCTTGCATGGTGAGATGATCGAAGATGTGAAATATCTTATCAAAGCCGGCGCTTGGGTGTCCATATATGACCTAAAAAGCGAAGCGCGCCTCAAAAACCATTTGGTTTTTTTGAGGTCCGTTGGTTTGGCCAATTATGTTTGTGGTTCCATTCCGGCGGATGATTTGTTGGACATGGATCTTATTATCTTGTCGCGAGAATATCCCAAAGACTCGTCTTTTTTGAAAAGCGTCTATGCCCAAAATATCCCCGTTGAATATCAAGAAACTCTTTTCTTCAAGCTGGCTCCTCCGATTACATTGGTTGGTGTGATGGGCATTTGCGGCAAATCAACGGTTATTTCTATCCTTACCCCTTTATTGGAAAAAGTTTGTGAAGCGTATGATACACAAGGCTTATTCGTCGTTGATTCGGAATCCGCCAACGGTGTTTTGACCCATCTCAGGAAGATCAAGAATGGGGATATCGTGATAATGCGTGTTATAGATGAAATGATTCCCGAATTGTATGATATGCGTATTAGTCCGCATGTGGCAATATTCACGACGGTGCCGACGACGCGCGGTTCCCTAGCCTCGCCGTTCGATGTGCTTTCGTACCAGACATATAACAATTTTATCGTGGCGTCCGATGAGGTCATTGATGTGGCTCGTTCCATGCAAATCCAGCCACGCGCGAAAATGTTGCGTACCAAAGCCACTTTGATCCCCAATGAATGGGGTTTTGAAGGTCGAGGATCGCATGATCGCATGAATGCCTCCTTGGCGCTGGAGGCGGCGCGGTTATTTAAGGTTGATGATGATGTAGCCCACCACATTTTCATTGGATGGAAGGCGCTCAAAGGTCGTTTGGAGTTGATAAAAAAGATAAAAGGCGTTGAATTTTTCAATGATACCATGTCAATGACGCCGGATTCGACTCTGGCAGGCATTATCTCATTGTCGCAAGATCGCAATGTTATTCTCATTTTGGGCGGGGCTGATGGGGGATATGAATATTGCGCGTTGTATAGTCAGTTGCCTCGTCATGTGCATACGATAGTCAATATTCCAGGTAGTGGTACTCTGCGTCAACGCGCGCATATGCAAGATATTGAGGGTGTTGTAGTGAAGTCAGTTCCGTCAATTGGCGAAGCGGTCAGGACGGCCTTCGAGTGCGCCAAAAAGGGGGATCGGGTCTTGTTTAGTCCCGGCTTTGACGCTGGTGGCGTTGAAGGCTCCAAAATAGATCGCGGGGAGAGATTCGTGAGAGTAGTAAGGGGGTTGTTGAGTGAGATTATCAGATAAAATTTCACAGTCGGCGTCGTATTTGTAGTCGGATTATGTCAAATCCACAACGCCTGTAAAGAGGGTTTGGTGACAGAAGTTCTCCCTTTGCTAACTGTGAAATTACTCCCCGCAGATCATACACACCACCGCACCATCAATCTCATGACTGGTATAAGCGGCCTTCATAGCCCCAACCACCGAAAGGGCACTATTAGTGGAAATAGAGAGACCGGCATGTTCCTGTACCAATTCCTGTGCAGCTTTGATGTCATCATTTGTCGCCACCCAACCTTTTCCACCGGTTTTTTCGATGAGGGGGATTAGGATAGATTTTCGGTAACCGGTGATATCGGTGATAGCGTCGGCTGTTGATCTTTCATCGGACCCGTCGTAGGTTTCGAAGGCATCAGAGAGCGGGTGGCAGGAAGAGGTTTGGACGATGTGGACTTGAATAGGCAGTTTATTTTTTAGAAAATAGGTGGCCAGAGCCTGGGCAGTGGTGCCGGAAGAGGTTCCGATGAAAATGGCGCCGATGCTTTGCGTAGGTCTACCCTCCGTCAACTCTTTTGCCAATGATTCGTACCCAGCAAGCGCCTGATCGTCGGTTGATTGACGGAGACTGCGCTTGCCTTCCTGACTTGCTTGGATAAGCGCTTGTAAAGGCCGTTCTTTTATAAGGACACGGATCCTGCCACTACTTTTTTGAGCGATAGCGCGGATTTTATAAAGTTTTTTAGGCGAAACATGATTGCCGATAAAGATGTCGAGAGTGGTTATTGGTGTCTGGTTATTGGTGTCTGAAAACTCATTCAATTTCTGTACATGTATAGCCGCCGCCAGCGCCGCATTACCGGAAGAAGAAATAGCGAATGCTTGGTCGCCGGTGGCTAGATAATGCTCAATCATTATAGGAATGGAACGACCCTTGTGCGAGCCATATGGGTGCAGGTCCTCGCGCTTGAAATAGAGGTCGGTAAAACCGATGGCAGAGGCCAATTTTTGATATTGTTCGAGAGGGGTTAGCATAAGATAAATAATCAATGATGCGATGTTCAATGATCGAACATCATTCGATTTCATTGGTTATTGGTCATTGGAAACTTGATCATTTGCCTTGTCATACTACCTTTTTTCCGCTACTATGTGAATATCAGCTCACGACAGCTGTCTTTTATCTGATTAATGTTTCATCAAAACCTAAAAACCATGAATATGCTCTGCGTATGTCCGGAATGTAAAAATACCCTAGATTTATCGCGTTATCCCAACCTTGCCGCCGGCATGGTTATCGAGTGCAATCATTGCGGCATGACTCTATTGGTCAAGGAGATTGCCACTGATGGCAATGTCAAAACGGAGATTGTTGACGAGGGGAAGTAGGGTAGAAGGTAATCCACAACGCCTGCGAAGAGGGTTCAGAATACCTATTTCGCTACCTTCTTAGGAAGTTAGTCTTTTAACTGTTTCCTCAATCATCCCTCTAAACCCGTGCGACCCGAGAAACACAACCACATCACCCGCATGTGTTTCTGACGTAACAAACTCGACCAATTTTTGGTCACTTTCAATGTAGGTGACAGACTTATGTGTTTTACCAATAATCGCCGTCAGTTTCTCACCCTCCAATGGTTTTTCGACCGCATTTTCATCAACTTTGAGCTTGGTAAGATGCGGAATTATTACAAGATCAGCATCCTTGAACGCCTCATCATACATCGCTACTGAAGCGCGCTGGCGGCCGCCGATATTCGGCTCGTAGACGACAATAATTTTTTTGTCATAGACCTCGCGAATGCTTTCTAGCACCGAAGCCGCTTTTTCCGGCGTCGGGGCATGGCAATCGAGAACAGTGACTTCACCTTCAAATCTTTTTTCAAAGCGGCGCTTGATGCCTTTGAAATCGGCGATGGCCTGGATAATTTTCTCCGGATCAATTTCTACACTATGCGCCATAGCGAAACAGCCCGTAATATTTTCGGCATTGAAGCGGCCAAGCATGGGAGAATGGATTTTCCAGGAAGTTCCGGCGTGGTTTATAGTGAAATCAAGACCGTTTCTGGTATGCGAGATGGAATGGTAATGATAGGCGGTGCTGGTAGACTTTCCATAGGTTACAATCGGCACTCCTTTCACCGCACTTTTGTTTCCCAATACTTTATTGACCCCATCATTATCTTTGCAGGCGATAATAATCCCAGTTGGCGGAATTTTTTTAACTAGATTTCTAAACTCATCGAGGTATGCTTTTTCTGTAGGATAAAGATCGGCATGATCCCAAGAAACAGAGGTAAGCAATAAATGCGTTGGTGCATAATAAACAAATTTCGGCCTTTTATCAGAAATAGAAACCTGATACTCATCGCCCTCCACGATGCTCCAATCAGAATCGGCGATGGCGCCAGTGCTGTGCGACAAGGAAAGTCCGCCGGTAAAATAGCTTGGGTCAAGCCCGGCTTGGATGAGGATGAATGACAGCAGGGAAGAAGTGGTAGTTTTGCCCCAGGTGCCCACGGTGACCACGGAATTCTGCTTGATGAAATATTTGGCTAGGACTTCGGGGTAGGTGTAGACGGGGATGTCGTGTTCGCGGGCATACATGATCTCCGGGTTGGAAGGACTGGTACCTCCACCGCCAATCATGACAAAGTCGGGTCGGCCAGCCTGCTCGATATTTTCCGGATGCCAGCCGGCGTAAAAAGACACGCCACTCTTCTCGAGTTCAGTGGAAACCGGCGGATAAAAACCCTTGTCACTGCCCGTAACAGCGACCCCCTTGTTCTTGAAGGCGATGGCAATGGCGCTCGTGGCGACACCACAGATGCCGGTGATGTGGACCCTTTTGGGCAAATTGGACATGGGAATATCATACAGGAGAATGCATGCGATTTCTATGTTGTCTGAGAGTTATAATTTCACCCAGCGTTATCACCTATTTTTTCTTGGAACCGAGATGCGTCTTGATAGATGGTTTTTCAACATTATTTTTTCGCGCAGACGGCGGAATTTGGCCGTGTCCGCGTAATTTTTGAAGGCTCGGACCTTGAACCTAATAAAATCAAAGCGCTCCCCGTCTATAAGCTTGCCATTTTTGGCGACTTGAAAGCCGAGAAGCGGTGAAGCAGACGAAAGGTCGACAAGATCAATCTTGTCTTCATTCAATTTTAGTTTCTTTGAAATATGTTCGGAGATGGCAACTCTGTCGGCCAGCGAGAGCGGATTTTTCTCGAGCACGCCAAAGTCAAAATCAGACGCGGGCGTGGCTATGCCTGAAACTTGAGAACCAAAGGCGATAATAAGCGGCTTTTTCATGTATATACCATACCACAATCATGGGCACATTTCTACATCAGCATCATAATTTTACCCCGCGTTATTCAGCCTTCGCCAAAATTTCCCTCACCTCCTTCTCATCAGTAGACCACTTTTCACCATCAAACCACTCCAGTCCGGTGAATTGCATTTTGTAGGTGTCGTTGGGACGCTGGAGCGAGCCGAGGTAGATATACTTCAACCCTTTTCCTTTGGCATACAAAATTGTCTTCGTCATCATGCCGAGACCCATGTCTCTGGAGGATTTTTCCATATCATAAAAGGGATACGAGTAATGCATGATTTCGGAATTCAAATAGCAGATGGTGTAGCCGATGAGGCCGTGGGCGTCGGAAAAAATAAGTAGGGAATTGTAGTTGCTTTTTTCTGGACTGGTAATCATTTCCTTTATTTTGAAGGCGCTCATGACCCCAGGGCCAAATTTTTTTTCATAGAAATATTGAGCGAGCCTGCCCAGAGACCAATGGTATTCGTCGTAGGGCAAGACTATTTCCTGAAGGGCAACGTTATCAACCTTCCTCAAGATGCGGCGGTTTTCGCTGGATAGTTCGAATTTGGCCAGGTCGATGCGGACGGATCGCGTCTGGTGCATCACACCTTTGCCGGTACGAGTAAAGACGAAGCCGTTGCTATAAAGCTCTGAAATGTTTTTTTCAGAAAAGTCAGTAATGGTTTTTTCTTGCCAGTGGAGGTAATTCATGAAGAAATAGTAAATGATCAATAATGCAATGATCAACTCAGTTTTGTATTGATCATTGCATTATTGATCATTTTTTTAATGCAATGCCAACCAAAAACCGAAGACCACGAAGATAAAGTGTACTACCCAAAATCTCATGACCGTCTTTTCCTCGGTCCAGCCTTTGAGTTCAAAGTGATGATGAATGGGCGCCATTTTGAAGACTTTGCGGCCGAGGATATAGCGGGAAGCTACCTGAATGATGACGGAGAGGGCTTCGACGTAGAACATGAAGCCGAGAAAAATTAGAGGGATAAGTTCGCCGATGGCCAGGGCATTTACAGCTAGAAGCGCACCTAAACCCAGACTTCCCACGTCGCCCATCATGAAGCGGGCCGGTTTTATATTGAAATAGGTATAGGCCACGAGTGCTCCAGCTACCGTGGCGTTCAGGATGGCCAGTTCACCGAAGCCGTTGATCCAAGAGAGGATACTTAGAGCCATAAAAGTGGTCAAGGCCATGCCACCAGCCAAACCATCCATGCCATCGGCGATATTGACGGCGTTGGCCGTGAACATGACGATGAAAATAATCACTGGAATAATAATCCAACCGAGATCAAAACCGTTGGTCAGAAAAGGGATATAAATATAGTGCCAAGCCGGTCCGAGTTTGGTAAAAATCCACCAGGCGGCGACGGCTCCGGCGATGAATTGCAGGATTAATTTTTCATGGACGAATACGCCTTTGCTGGTGCGTGAACCAAACCAGACTGACATGCGCTTGAAGGCGCTCCAAGGCAGAGTGATGGCGTACCAAAGGCGCATAGTCCAATCCTTGTGGATGCGGATGAGGTTCATGATATGGCCTAGTTTTCGCGAACGACGCTCACTGCCGTAGATATTCATGAGATCGTCGATGGCGCCCAAGGCGGCTGAAATGATCATGACGCCGATGGGAACATAGGTGAATGAACGATTCCAGTTGAAGAAGTAGGTAATGAGGGCGACGGTTATAACGACGATGAGTCCGCCCATGACTGGAGTGGTGGATTTGTAGGCGTGTGAGCCGAGTCTGGAGAGTTCGGTTTTGGGACCTTTGATGATGTGGAAATAATAAAGAAATCGTATTAGAAATGGGGCAAAAACATAGGCGACAATAGCGCCGGCGAGGGCGAAACTGATGATGTAGGAAAGGTCGGCGGTGCCTTCGAGGATGCTTATCATAGTAGTAAAAATAGCACAAAATAACATCTTCAGCAAAACTTTATCACTTCTTCAGTGAATCTTTATTACTATTTGATATAGTTTCTAAACGGAAGATTTTCTTCCGATGGCCCCGTGAAATGGTTTTCAGTCCTCACCTCATCAATGAGGGTTTGTGGGTTCGATTCCCGCCGGGGCTATAAGTGATTAAGTATTTCAAAAAAGGGGGAGGTTGACAATGAATTGATTTTTGCTATACTTGTCGTATTGATGAGGTGGGGGAGAATTAAGACCAGATTAAATACCCTACAAAAATCCGCTGTTATAGCGGATTTTTGTTTTATTTCAGCCATCTTAGCCGTCGAATCTCGGTTTTCGACTTTTGTGCACGCCCAAAAATTCTATTTGCGTTGCCTTGTCTACCGTTCTCGGTCCACAACTGTTCGGTGATTTGTTTGCTCACGTCGGTTATCTCGATGATGCCTTGTTTGATGCCAGTGCCGTAGATGCCGTCTTCGGGATAGGCGACGGCGTGGGAGTAATGGAGTCTGTAAGGGATGAAGTTCTGGTATTCGACTTGGTGAATGACGAGGATGTGGTCTCGGTCATTTGGGAGAATTTGGATGTCGCCATCTCCAAGCATGGTAATAATGTCGCCAGGCGTGATTTCCTTTATTGATATGACGCGACTATTCTTGTCATGTGCCAAGGTCGAGACATCGCAATTCTCGATAGGACGCAGAGAGCAACGGAGCTTGCCGATGAGTCCATGGCAATTGACGAATATGGTGTGTTTGTCGAGACTGCCCTTGCCGAGCTCTTGACTTTCGGCATTGAGGACATAATAGGCGAAGGCGGAACAATCAATCCCAAGGTTGTTATCAGTCAGTAGTTTCTGCAACGATTCGGACGTAACTGAATCAATAGTCGCATGTACTTTTACGAGTAGTGCTTCCGTTTCCTCGAATATTTCTTTCGGACCGCCTTTGCCACCATTTACCGCCAGCGCGGCGCGGATTTTGACGGTCTTGTTATTGAAATAGGGGACCGAGCAGACAGCGGTACCCACTTTGAAATTGAGGTACTGGTCGACGACTGATATGGCGCGGTTTGTGAGAGTTTTGGTGTTCATGGATGAGGAATTGATTGTGAATTTAGAATGGGAAGGAATATAATCAGACTTGCCAAGTTGAATAAATGAATATGCCCTTAAATATAGCTCAAAATATGGAGTTTGATGAGAGTTGACAGGATAGTGTTTTGGGTGTATAACTGTGGGCAGAAAATTAGGGTCAAGAACCTTGATATGTTGTTGGTTTCGGGACCGCATCCGTGGATATTCCGTGGCTGTGTTTCCGTGACCAATGACCAATCGATAAGGCGTATCAGGCTCTTTGATAGAGGTGATATTGCTACGACCAATCTTGACACGGAATCAACTATGAGAAATCCAACATTAGCACAGACGGGCGGTTTGGCCGGAAGTATTGGCGACGATCTTCGTCAGATTCAAGACCAGCTTGACGGCGAAAGAATCCAGCTGGCACTGAATAATCCGGATCACCCGTTTCGGCAAGGAGTCGTAACACTTGCACTTGCACAGTTTTTCGCCGTCACATGGACCGAGAAAGGTAGTATCATCCACGTCACCTTCATCTCCAATGGTTGGAGTGGTCCCGAGTGGAAAGAGCACTTCAAAAAGAAAGGCGTCCAGTTGTCGCCTAACGCGTTGGAAATCTTGGACTCCACGGAGTTCAAAGCTTCAAAGGCAGGAACTGTCCGGCAAGTTGCTCTCCTCAAGGGTGAACTGTTCAACGAGTCGGATCGTATTACCAGCAAAATTCGCGCCAAGGCTGCCGAACTCAAGTTGAAGACTTTGGACATGGAAGTTATTTGCCTCATCCGTGACACATTCTCCAACGCGGAGATCAACAAAATGGGGTTTTTGTGGATCGTCGGCATGCATGACTCTGTCGAAATTGGCGGCGATTTGAGCCTTCTCACGGCGGTTGCCTACGGCGTTGTTCCGGGGCTCGAGGCGCTCTACGACCGTCCCGACTTCAGGTGGTATCGTGAGGGTGGCTTTGCCTTCGCTGTCCAGCAAGTAGAACTCAAGGCTTAGTGTCTAGGCACTCTCAAGCCCTAAACACTTTGCCCTTTCGCCCCTCACCTGCACGCAGGTGAGGGGCTGATTATTATCCGTAAAAACCCCCACCTTTAGGTGGGGTGTACGTCTGAAGGCGAAGCCGTATGCTAAAGCCGTCCGGCAGGACGGCTCTTAGCAATTAATCATACGCCTATGTCACAACACAAACGTACGATACGCACATTATCACATTGTTTCTACGATATTAAGTACCACCTAGTCTGGACTCCCAAATACCGTGGCAAGGTATTGGGAGCCGACAAGGTAAAGAGTGAACTGCGACGGATCTTCGAAACCATCACCAAGTGGAAGCACTGGGAGATCATCGAACTCAACATCCAGGAAGACCACATACACCTGTGCCTCCTTGCGACACCGAGAGATTCAGTCTCTTACATCATGCAAATTCTGAAAGGGAAATCCTCCGCCTGGATGAAGAAGAAGATTAAGCGTACCCACGGACTCTATGAAAAAGAAAGTCTCTGGGCACGAGGATATTTCGTCTCGACAATCGGCCTAGATGAGCACCTCATCCGCCGGTATGTTAAGCACCAATCCCACCACAATGAAGTAGACCAACCATCACTGTTTGCCAAGCTGTTACCTAAGTAAACCACAGTCGCCCTGCCGGCACAGCCGGCAAACACAAAGCCACCAGACCTAAGTCTGGTGGTTGGTTACTGCATGAAAATGGTACAATTGTGTCGGTAGTAGGTGAATATGTACGTGACCACAGGTCACGTACCACCGAATCCAGTATCCATGCATCGAGAATGTTCTGGATCATGATCTAGGGCAGAGTGGTGCGTGAACTCTAAAAAATGGAGATACTTGGTATAGGGTGTTAGAGCATTAGTTTGGCAGGTTATCCTACCGAATGATATGACGAAAACAAAGGTGAGCCCCGAGAGTATTCAAGGGGTAGTCGCATGGATGACATTCTATACACATTGACGGCGATTTGAACCTTCTCACGGCGAATGCCAACGACGATGTTCCGAGGCTCGAGACGAACTACGACAATCCCGACAACAGGTGGAATCGTGAGAATGGCTTTGCCTTCGCTGTCCAGCAAATCCTTTCATTTCTCCCCGACTTTAGTAGTCGGGGAGTTTTGTTTCTCCTGAAGATATTTTTCATTTTGACCATACCATCCACCGAGCATTTTTCCGATGTCATTTGACGGTTCAGATATCATCAGATATTTTTTGTTATCTATCGAACCTATTTCCCAGGCGACTTGCATGAGAATTTTCATCGTCTCGAGTTTGCTGATGGCCTGTCTAATCCACGGACTCTTCTTGTCTTTTGGCAGAAATGCCGCCGTAGAGACTGACTCGATGGTGTCTATAAATAGCAGATCTATCCTAACACCCAAAGAATATTTAGATGTTTTCGGGAATAATTTTATAACATCCTGCCACAATTTGTAGGCACCAATGGCCTTTGATAGAGCGGGAATTACTTTCGGTTGTTGAAATCCGTTGGGGGGGGGGTAGACTTATGAGTATGCGACGAATCCAATGTAATCACACCTACGAGGATATCATATCTATGGAAAATCTGCTTGAAGCGTGGAAGGAGTTTGTATGCGGAAAAAGAAAGCGGAGTGACATGCAGGAATTTCAACTTAAACTTTTTGAGAATATCCACAGACTTCACTCTGACTTAAAGGACAAGTCTTACAAACACGGCTGTTATACGCCTTTCAAAATCAACGACCCAAAGCCTCGTGATATTCACAAAGCCCTCGTGCGAGATCGGCTTCTTCATCATGCACTGTATCGGAAGTTGTATCCATTTTTTGACCGAACATTTATTTCGGATTCATATTCATGTCGGAATGACAAGGGGACGCATAGAGCCTTGGACAGGTTTGGCGATTTCGCCTATCGAGCTTCGTGGGGACATACAAAAACGGTCTGGGTTTTGAAATGCGACGTCAAGAAATTTTTCGCTTCCGTAGATTATGAAGTTTTGTTTGGAATTCTCGAGAAATATATTCCGGATAAAGATGTTATGTGGTTGATCCGGGAAATCGTCGGTAGTTTTCATTCGACGAAAGAAGGTGTCGGATTGCCTCTGGGGAATCTAACCTCGCAATTATTTGTGAACATCTACATGAATGAGTTTGATCAGTTTGTGAAGCATAGATTAAAAGAGAAGTGGTATATTCGATATGCTGATGATTTTGTGATTCTTAACCAAGATAGAAAATGGCTTGGACATGCCCTTGCGGAAACCCATCGTTTTTTGGAGCAGAAATTACATCTTACTCTTCATCCAAATAAAATAAGCATTAGAACTTTCGCTGGAGGAGTTGATTTTTTGGGTTGGGTTCATTTTCCTACACACCGTGTGCTACGGACGGCGACTAAAAGGAGGATGTGGAGGAATGTTGAGGTGAAGAAGATGTTGAATAACGCGGACACATTACAGTCGTCAATTCAGTCGTATATGGGGATGTTGAGTCACGGAGATGCGTATAAATTGCAGGCTGTGATAAGAATGGATTGAACGATCTAAGACACTGTGCTAGGATAAAATCATCTATGAATACCACTCACAAAGGTTCAATTCGATGCATTATTTTCAAGGATGGCGCTACTTGGTATGGTGTTGCGCTTGAGTTTAATATTGTGGAATCAGCCGACGATGCCGACGTAGTAAGATTTAATCTAGATGAAGCCATTCAGGGCTATGTGGAATCCCAGAAAAAACTCAAAGGTACGCGTGTCTCACCTCTCAATCAAAAACCAATGAAAGAGTATGCTGATTTGTGGAATAATCTGGTGACGGATAAAGCTATTCCGAGCCCATATAAAGTCAAATCTTTCGGTTTTACTAAAGTCTAAGTTAAAAGCTATGCCGAAAGGAGCATTCAACTGGACGTTCAATGATGTCGTGGCCGTGCTCAAAGAAAATGGTTTTCATTTGAATCATATCAAAGGAAGTCACTATTTTTATGTTGGTTACATTGACGGCAAGGCTCGACAGGTCTGTGTCGCCAAACATGGCAAAATCTCATTCAAACCAAGAACTTTCAAGGGAATGATGGAGCAATCTGGGCTTTCCAGAGATAAGTGGGGATTATAAAAATATTTAGGCGACCTTCTCCACAATCTCTTTTCCTCTCTCATTAAAAACTCCATACGTTTCGATGATTCCACGCGCGCTCTGAATTCTGACCAGATCTTCATTGAGGTCGGTATTCGGATAAATAGCTAGATTATAACCAAGCGATTCGAGCGCTGTAATCTTTTCCGCTGGAACAACCTTTGATGTTTTCGTTACCCGCTGAACAATCTGCGCACCATCATTTATGGGGATGAGTGGCTGATCGATTTTTTCACCTAACAGGGCTTTTAGGTGTGCCTCAAAAGTGGTAATACCACATAACCTAGTGGCGACTCTGCTAATTTGACCTTGAATTCTATTTTCATTTTGCAAATGTGATTCAAAACTGGCTGAAGCCGGCTGGCGGGCGTTTATTTCTATGAGATAAATCGTGCCGGTTTTGTCGTCTTGGATAACATCAACGCCATACAAACCGCGCCAGCCGGCGATGTTTAGTTTCTTGCCTATGTCGCTGGTCATGGTTTCGATAAATTCAACCTCGGTCTCATTGAGGAGATTGTGCGTGACTCCCCAGTCGTTGCCCACGGTACTAAATGGATTGTCGGTAAACGGAGCGACGCCAGTTATTTGGTAACTTATATTTCCCACGAGAATTTTATCCGCGGCGACAATAGCGTTTACGGTGAACGAAGGCCCGTGGATATGAATAGTGCGGCGAGTTACCCGATAGGGAAATTTTTCTTGAATGGTTTTGAGCTCGGTTTCGGAACTGATGAGGAATGTGCCGCCACCCGTATGGCCGTGGGCCCACTGGATGATAAATGGTTCACCGGTCCAAGTCAGATTTTTGGCAGGCATGATGATATGGTGTGGCAGATATTTCCGACCCAATTCACCCAACCATTCTATCTGGCTCATTTTGTTTTCAACCGTTTCGGATAATTGCGCTTTCGGATTTAGAAGTCGTAGGCCACTTTTGGCGGCTGCTTCCTCAACGCGGGCGGTATTTTTGAAGACCAGAACATCACTCTTTTGGGCGGCTAGCTTCTCTTTGACCACGGGATGATCCATGAGCTCACTGGTGCCAAGGACACCGTCTTCGGGAGTGCCATTGACCAAAATTACGCTGTCTTCTGGGCATCGCGAGGCATATTTTTCCGAATAAGGCGTCTTGTTGGCCACGACGACATATTCGCCCGAAGGTTCCATGCCAATAGCGCGCTCAAGGTCGCGAGTTATGTAAGTGATTGGTCGGGGGAGTTTCATTGTTTCAATCTAGCAGAAAAGTAAAGATTGTTCTAATTGACCGAAGGATAAAAAGATGATCAAGTTTTCAATGACCAACGACAGACTTAATTTATTTGAGATTTGATCATTGGAAACTTGCACCATCTGTGTTATGGTGCTCGCATGTCTACTCTCTCCATTATCGCCACCCCTATCGGTAATCTCGAAGACATCACTCTTCGCGCTCTCAAAGCCTTGGCCACGGCTGATATTATTCTTTGTGAAGACACGCGAGTGACGAAAAAGTTGCTTGACCGGCATGGCATCAAAAAACAGACTTTGTCATATCACGCCCATAGCAAACTTTCACGTGTCTGGGAAATCGTTGATTATCTGAAGAAAGGGAGAAATCTAGCGCTGGTGTCTGACGCTGGTACGCCGGGCATCTCCGATCCAGGTTCGGAGTTGGTCAAGAAAATTCGTCAGGAATTGGAAAATGAAATCAGGACGGGCAAAGTAAAAATTGAAACAATTCCCGGACCCTCTGCTTTGACTTCGGCGCTTTCTGTCGCCGGCGTGCCCTGCGCCGACTTTACTTTTTTGGGATTTTTGCCACACAAGAAAGGCCGAGAAACATTGTTCAAAGAAATTTCCCAATCGGTCCGAACCGTGGTTTTCTACGAATCGCCGCATCGAATCGTGAAAACCTTGGAAAGTCTGGAGGAACATTTGAATGGTAATACGGATGATGCCTCGCCACAGATAGTTACCATTTGCCGCGAATTGACCAAAATTTTTGAAGAAGTGGTCCAGGGAACCGCCAAGGAAGTAAAGAATTATTTTGAGGAACATCCGGATAAAGTCAGGGGAGAATTTGTGGTGATAGTTTCGGGGTAAAAATGTTTATTAACCTAGATTAATCTGAATAATTTGAGTTGGGATAGATTTTAAGGAAAATAAATGTAATAAAAAAAGACCGCACAGCGTTTGGAAGACTGGCGGCTGCACTATTTGATTCCAAGGATTTTCTCTACAGCTTTGACATCTTGTGGTCTCTTAGAAATCACGGCGATTTCTTCGATCCGATCGTTGGCGACGATAACCAGGACCTGCTCCTCGTTTTTCAAGAGTTTGGGTTCTTTGATCTGAAACGGCAATTCGTCGGTTCTCAACGGGCTCTCGATTTGATCGGCGGACACAAGAATAACTTGTCCCGGATCTTCTGGTCTGGACCGACAAGTCAGACTGGTCTTGACCAACCTTTGAAATGGGTCAATCCTCAAGAGACATTTACCGCTTTCGATTTTCGCCGTTTTCAATAGTCCAACATACCAACCAGTGTTCTGGTGGTAAAGTCTCACGGCTCCACCGAAAAGAAAACCACGAAAATTTTCCGAAGAAAGATCTACTAGATTGACAGTATCCACGGGGACACCCCCCCTTTCTCAATTATCTGTTCATAAAACAGATATTCTAGCTTTATCATACCATTTTGCGCTATAATGGCCACATGTCAAAAAGACAATTTCTGATAATCTTGGGAGTTTGGGTCATGGTATTTCTGTTTCTCGGCTTTCCGACAACATGGGATAAAGTGTTGTCGTTAGTGACGGGAGTGTTGATTATCGTCGTCGCGTCAAAATTTAAGCCAGCTACGCGTGAAATTTTGCCCGAACACTTGTCGTATATTGAACACAAATCCGTGAAGCCAATCGAATCCGTCGCAAAGCCAATCGATTCTTCAAAACAACAGACCACAATAACTTCGCCGACGCTGGCAAATCCAACCGGAACCATTACCAGTACTGACGCCATGGCTTCATGAGGGATTTTTGGCGCGAGTCTGGAGCCACCAGCACGATGACGATAATCATCGGCGCGTTTTTAATCGTTGTTGCGGTTTTTTTGATTATCTGGTTTTTGCCGATGGGTTCTATTTCCTATTCAATGATTGAATTGGAAAATACGGCTTCTGCCATGGATGGGACGACGACCGCCGTAAATGCTTCAACCACACTTGTCACTATCGCGTCTTCCACGTCACCAGCGTTTGTCATCACGCATATTCCCACGCCAGCGCCGCTCAAAGGTCTATACATGACCAGCTGGGCGGCCGGCAACGACAAATTTCGCGCGCATTTATTTGATCTTGTTGATACCACGGAAATCAACGCGGTAGTGATTGATGTCAAAGACTATACGGGTCGCATCAGTTTCATGGTTGAAGATCCGGAACTGGCGCGGATCGGCGCGGCGCAGACGCGCATCCTCGATATCAAGGAATTTATCGGTAAGCTTCACGAAAAGGGCGTGTATGTGATTGCGCGCATTTCAGTCTTCCAAGATTCATATTTGATAAATGTCTATCCCGAATGGGCGGTCAAGACCAGGGCGGGAGAAGTTTGGAAGGATTACAAAGGCGTCAAGTGGCTTGATCCGGCGGCCAAGCCAGTCTGGGAATATGTTGCTCGGATTGGACGTGAGGCCCACAAGGTCGGTTTTGACGAATTAAATTTTGATTACATTCGTTTTCCGTCTGACGGGAATCTAGAGGATATTTCATATACTTGGGGAGAAGGTCGTGGGCGTGTGGAGATTGTCAAAGATTTTTATTCATTTATTCATGAACAGTTTTCAGGTTCAGGCATCCCGACTTCGGCGGACATATTCGGTTTGACGACGAGCGCGGAAGGCGATTTGGGCATCGGTCAGATACTGGAATTCGCCCTGGAATCTTTCGATTATGTGGCGCCGATGGTCTACCCATCGCATTTTGGTGCGGGTTTTAGTGGCTATGCGAAACCAGCTCAATATCCATACGAGATTGTCCAATTGTCAATGAATAATGCTATTCGCAAAGCCGAAGCCACGACGACGAATTCATATATGCTTGGATTGGAAATGATCGCCTCGACAAGTCCGCAACTTTACACAAAAAAATCCTACAACATCCAGAAATTGCGTCCGTGGTTGCAAGCTTTTGATCTTGGGGCGATCTACACACCGGAAATGGTGCGTAAACAAATACAGGCGATTTATGATGTAGGTCTTTCAAGCTGGATGTTATGGAATGCCGGTAGTGTGTATGACAGAGAGACGTTGCTGGAAAAATGATTGATTGAACTCCTGACATTTTGGCACTGGGATGTGATTTCCCTTATGTTATACTATAGTCATATATGACTCCTGTTCCTACCGACGAAAATCGCATAATCTACTTTGCCGAGACTGATGCTCGCAACAAACGGGTCAAATTTGGCATCAAAGCCAAGGACCGCACGAAGCATATCTATGTGATTGGCAAGACCGGCATGGGCAAATCAACTTTGCTGGAAAATATGGCTGTGCAGGATATCCAAAATGGTGAAGGTATGGCTTTCATTGATCCGCACGGCAAAACGGCAGATTTACTCCTTGAATATGTCCCAAAAGAAAGGATTCGTGACGTTATTCACATCGCTCCGTTTGATGTTGACTTTCCCATTTCATTCAATGTGCTTGAAAGCGTTGATCCCACAAAACGACATCTGGTCGTTTCCGGACTGATGAGCACTTTCAAAAAAATATGGGTTGACGCTTGGTCGGCCCGCATGGAATATATTTTGATTAATACATTACTGGCGCTTCTAGAGGCTCCCAATAGCACATTGCTCGGCGTCAACAGGATGCTGTCGGACAAGGAATATCGCAAAGAAATTATCTCGCATGTTCAAGATCCATCAGTCAAGGCATTCTGGACAAAGGAGTTCGCCGGCTATACCGAACGCCAAGCCGCCGAAGCTGTGCCGGCCATCCAAAACAAAGTCGGTCAATTTACCGCTAACCCGCTTATCCGCAACATGATCGGCCAGCCCATCTCAACCTTTGATTTTCGTCAGGCCATGGACAACCGAAAGATCATCATCATCAATCTATCAAAAGGAAGAATCGGCGATGAGAACATGAAACTACTCGGCGGCTTATTGGTGACCAAAATATATTTGGCGGCCATGTCGCGTGCCGATGTGCCCGACCGCGTGATGAAGATGTTGCCGAATTTTTATCTTTTCGTGGATGAATTCCAAAACTTCGCCAACGCCTCATTTGCCGACATTCTTTCCGAGGCCCGAAAATATAAATTAAATCTTACGATCGCGCATCAATATATAGAACAAATGGACGAGATCGTGAAGCCGGCGGTTTTTGGCAACGTCGGGACGATGATCACTTTCCGCGTCGGAGCGACTGACGCCGAAGCCTTGGAGCAAGAATTCGCCCCTGTATTTACGATAGAAGATCTGGTGAATATGGGAGCCTATCAAATCTATTTGAAATTGATGATAGACGGCCTAAGCTCGGCGCCATTTTCTGCCAGGACTCTTGACGCTATTCCTCATCCGGATACATCGTATGTCCAAGAAATCATCGCGTCATCGCGTGCGCAATTTTCCCATCCGCGCGCGGAAGTCGAGCAGATCATCCTCAAATTCCATGAGCCGACGGTGCCGGTAAAGAAGGCTATGACGTCTTCGTCGGAGAGCCGTCCACCTGCTTCGTTACCGGTTCAACAAAAGAAAAGTCAGACCATTCCCGCGCCGGTCCCGCCGGTCGTCAAAGAGCAGATTTCTGTACCAGTCTCCGCACCGATGACAAAACCATCGCCGGTAATGCCCGCACGACCGATTCCGATTCCGATTCCAACTCCAACCCAACAGATGAAGCCAGTTTCATTGTCATCGCTGGCACCGAAAACTTCTACGCAAAAACAAGATCCGAAAATTCCGTCGGCGAGAAATATTAATGATTTGAAAAACGCTTTGGCAGCGGCGTTGAGTAAATCGAAGGTCGAAAATGCAAAAGAACAGACTCAAAAACCGATTGCGGATATCTCCACGAAACCACCCGAAGTCCCGGAAGAAGTGCTCGAGAAGGTGTTGAAAGTTGACTAAAGATAAGCTGATAACTAGTATACTGGTAACTGGCTGACTGGTTTCCGGTTGTCGGTTTATGAATTATGACTACATTACCACAGACAAATATGAACACTCCCCGCCGTGTTTTGATATTCTCGTTGGTATATTATCCGGATTTTGTTGGCGGAGCGGAAGTGGCTGTCAAAGAAGTAACCGATCGGACGTCTCCGGAAGAGATTGAATTTGACATGATAACTCTGCGTTTTGACTCACATCTGCCCAAATTTGAGCGAGTTGGTAATGTGAATGTGCATCGAATCGGTTGGACCGCGAATCAAAAAGTCTATTCCGATTCGTTGCCGTGGCATTTGCACCTCAACAAATACGCGTACTTGCTGATTGGTTTTTGTAAAGCCGTGTCGCTGTATCGAACGCGAAAATATGACACGATTTGGTCGTTAATGGCCACCTATAATTCCTTTGCCGCACTTTTCTTTAAACTGGTTTATCCAAAGATTCCGTTTATCCTCACTCTCCAAGACGGAGATCCTATCGCCTACCTCAAACGCCGGGCTTTGCCCTTGTATCCGATTTTCAAGATGATATTTACCCGTGCCGATCGTATCCAGGTGATTTCAAAATATCTGGCCGATTGGGCTAAAGAAATGGGAGCGAAATGTCCGATTATCGTCGTGCCGAACGCCGTTGATTATGGGCTTTTTTCTGGAAGCCTTTCCATAGGAGAAACTTCTGAGCTCAAGCGCAAGTTGGACAAAAAAGATGGGGATATTTTTCTGATTACCACTTCGCGCTTGGTTACCAAAAACGCGGTCGGGGACATCATTTCCGCCATGATATATTTGCCCAACAATGTAAAATTACTTGTTCTTGGCCAAGGATATCAAGAGGCTGATCTCAAGGACCAAAGCGCGCGGCTAAAACTCGCCAATCAGGCGGAGGCTGAAGATAGAGTAAAGTTTCTGGGATATATTTCGCACAAAGACATGCCACCGTATCTCCACATTTCCGACATTTTTGTCAGACCGTCTCTGTCCGAAGGTTTGGGGAATTCATTTCTGGAAGCCATGGCTGCGGGCATTCCGGTCATTGCCACGCCTGTTGGAGGAATCCCGGATTTCCTAGTGGATGGGGAGACTGGACTTTTCTGCGAAGTCAACAATCCGCATAGCATCGCCCAGAAAGTCGAGAAGCTGATCAAGGACAGGGAATCACGAGATTACATCATCAAGAATGCCCGGGAGATGGTTCTGCAAAAATATAGCTGGGAGCGAGTGGCTGGGGAGATGAGGGAGGTGCTTACAGGTCTTCAAAAGGGTTAAATTTTTGGTATTTTGACTTATTCAATTTATACGTTATGATTTTTTAAGACTATGAAAGACAATTATTACAACTTCATCCTTCCGCTTGTTCGTGATTCCGGCGGCATCCTCTTGGAGTATTTTGGCACGAACATTAAAACTTCACACAAAGGTGAAGATTTAAGGGACATTGTCACTGACGCAGATATCAAAGTCAGTCGTTTCATTGAGCGGACAATCAGGGCATCATATCCTGATGATCAGATCTACTCGGAGGAACGGGTTGCAGGCACTAAACCAATTGACACCACTCGGGCATATTGGACCATTGATCCGATAGATGGCACGTCCAATTTTTCGAGGAACATTTCTCATTTCGCGGTTTGCATCGGATATGTCGAATCAAACCATCCATCAGTCGGCGCCATATACAATCCGATCACCAGAGAGCTTTTTAGTTTTGAACGGGGAAAGGGAGCTTTTCTGAATAGGGCAAAAATTTCGGTTCTGCCGACCAGAACACTTGCCGATGCCAATGTACTTTTGCATATCGGCCGGCGTCCCGAGCTTGCCGAATGGGGTCTTGCCTTGCAACGCCTGCTCCTTACCTCCGCCAAGAAGAATCTTAACCTTGGTTCGTCAGCTTTGGATATTTGTTTCGTTGCCGCCGGCCGTGCCGATGCTTCCATATATGGCACGCTGACTACGAGGGATATATCTCCGGCACTAGGAATATTGAGAGAGGCCGGAGGAGAGATTTATACCGCTGAAGGTAAGCCTGCTGAATTGAGCGACTCACCGCAGAAAGTTTTTTCGTGCGCTACATCGGAATTGTATCGAGATATAGTTGCCAAATCGAAATGACGTAATACAAAAGGTGATCAGGCGGCGGCAAACTCTTGCTGTCGCTCTTTTTCTTCAGGTGATCGCAAACGATTGCGTCCGGCGAGATATTCTGGGAGGATTTTTGGGTCTGGCTGAATGTCATTGAGGATTGCCATGAGCATGTCGTGCCAGAATGACAGCCGCAGTTTCGTCAGTTCACGCAGATCTCCGTCGGTTTTTTCCAGGGCGGCGGCGTAGTAGTTGAGCAGATACCCGATCTTGTATGCGCGCATGAGGCGCAGGTCGAGGTATTCTTCGGCGCCGCGATTTTTGCGAATGTAGGCGAGAAGCATGGCTTCGAGCTTCGGATTGTGGATGAACATATAGTTGAGAAAGCGTGCCCACCCTTCATATTTATTGCCGAAATGAACCGCCGAGCAGTCAAGCATATATATCGCGTGGTCGCGTACGCGGAAGTTATGGGGTACGAAGTCGGTGTGTGTCAGATAATTCGAGTAGCGCCCGAGCACCGCGACATTGGACTGGAGCATCTTGAGTGCGTCGACGAGAAACCGAGGATCGGATTTGATTTTAGCGAATGCGGTGCGTGTCTTTTCTGGGAATGTTTTGAATGATTCCAGATACTTATCAGGGCCGAATATAACGAAATTCTTCTGTATTGTCTTCAGATGCTCGAGAGTGGTGGCATGAAATGATTCTTGTGCTTCGAAGGCACGGAGAATAAGGAAAAACTGATCTTCAATCGTATGTGCCACAAAAACTTTATCTTGGGGTATATACTCGGTAATCCAGATCATGTATCCGCCCTTGGTTCCGTGGTATATCTCCACCGGGAAAAGGATGTATTCCGACGCAAACTCGATTGACATGAGCGTGTCGCGGGCGGTCTTCTCGGTGATGATTTCTTTCTGGCCATCCGGATGATTGCTGGTTTTGACGATGACTTTCATGCCGTCCTTCATTCGAGTGGCGGCTAGAACGAGCTTGTTGCGAGTCATCAGGTATCTCTCGCCACTCAAGTGAGGCTGGTGCTCGCTGAGCTCATATCCGATTGGTTTGAGAAGGGCGGATATGGCGGAGAGTTGTGTAGCGACATATTCCTTCCATCTTTCTTCAGGTAGCGTTGATTTCATCGTCATTTTATCCTATAGTAGATGATGTCTTTTCGCAATCCATGGAAACCGTACTCATAACCGGTGGTGCAGGATTCATCGGGTCTCATGTGGTCCGCAGGCTTATCGACGGCGGGTATCGTGTAGTATGTGTCGATAATTTTAACACTATATATAATCCCGCTTTCAAAGAGCAGAATGTCGCACCTTTCTTGTCTTTGAAGTCATTCCGACTTGAACGTGCCGATATTCGCGATAAAGCCGCGCTCAAGATGACCTTCGAGAAGGAGAATCCTGCATACATTGTTCATCTCGCTGCTCTTGGCGATACGCGAAATGCTGTCGATAATCCTGGTGAGTACGTTGATGTGAATATCAACGGTACGCTCAATTTGCTCGAACTCACGCGTGAGTACAAGGTCAAGAATATAGTCATGGCCTCGTCCTCTTCTGTCTATGGGAATACTCCTCGTTTCCCGTGGGTCGAGTCTGAAACTGCCGACACGCCCCTTTCACCGTACGGCGCGACCAAACGAGCCGCGGAATTATTCGCTTACACATACCATCACAATTTTGGCCTGAATATAACCTGCCTCCGTTTTTTCAACGCCTATGGCGAGAACAATCGACCGGGAATGGTTCCATATGTTTGGACCGAGGCTTTGCTCAAGGGTAAGGAGATTGAGATATCAGGCGATGGATCCCGCAAGCGCGACTATACATATGTTGGAGATGTGGCTGATGCGACTATTCTGGCCATGAATAAACCACTGGGCTATGAAGTATTAAATATCGGCAATAACAAGCCGGTGTCATTGCTTGAATTGCTCGCGGTCCTCGAAAAGGCGACTGGTAAAAGTTCGACACGCCGGATGCGTCCGAGCCACTCGGCGAGCGTGGAGATAACATGCGCGGATATTTCAAAGGCGAAAAGATTGCTCGGCTGGGAGCCGAAGGTTCCCATCGAAGAAGGCATACGCCGCCTAATTGCGTGGTTTCGCGAGAACAGACTCGAAGATTGAGGTTAGACCTGCGAGGTGGCCTTCCCAGGAGAATTTTTCTTTCAATAACTTCGTTCCACCGTCGGTGAGTTTCTTGCAAAGCGCGGCATCGGTGAACAGACGCTCTATGGCATTTGCCAATTCAGCGTCATTCCCCGGCCGGACGAGCAGTCCGGTTTTTTCATGGTACACGGCTTCATTTGTTCCCGATATATCAGTGGCTATGACGGGGATTTGAGCGGCGAAACTAGTCAGAACTGTGTGAGGCAGGCCTTCGTAAGTTGAATTGAGAACGTACACTGAAGATTTTTTACGGATATGCCACGTTTCGGCGCGAGAAACTTTTCCCAGAAATGACACGGAATTGTCCATGCCAAGGTTGCGGGACAGTTTTTTCAAGCTGTCAGTTTCAGGACCATCTCCAGCAATGATTGTCCGAACGTCGGGGAACTTTTTGCGAACGATAGATGTCGCTCTGATGATGCCAGCAACGCCTTTCCAGGCGACCAGACGAGCCGTGACGGCGATCTGATGGGGGATCGGAGGGGTCGGCTCGAACGGCAGGACTTCGGTTACCTCGGCGGCATTGTAGTTCACTGTTGTACGCTCCGGCCGCACGCCGTAGGTCTTGATGAGTTCTTGGCTTAGATATGCCGATGGAGTGGTCACGCAGGCGGCCCGGCGGAGCACCCAGCCCTGGACACGCATCATCATCCGGATCTTCCAATCGCCGTCCGGGCTTATTAAAAATTCTTCCAAACGCTTTTTTGTCAGACGTCTCTGGGTGGCTCGCTCCCAAGCTTCATCGCCGACAAACTTGAGGACTAATGGCTTGCGCCGGATCATGCAGGCGAGCGCGGCCGGCAATCCGGCGGCCATGGCATTCTGAACATATACGAGGTCAGCCCCGTGAGACGCTTTGAGTAAGGCAAAAAAATAAAGGACAAGACGAACGAGTAGCGGCTTCTGCTTGCTCACCTGAATCAACTGTGTGCCAGGCATGGCCATGCCTACATCTGTATACGCCACGACGATTATGGAATGGCTGTCACGTAGCCGCTCACAGAGCTCTTTCGTGTATGTCGCCGGTCCGCCGATCTCCGGAAGATAGATCGGAGTTGCGATGATGACTTTCATGCAAACAAAGTAACACAAAAAGATAAAATAGTGTACTATAAGATAGTATGAAAATCCTCATTGCTTCAGGGATATATCCACCAGATATCGGCGGTCCCGCCCAGTACGCCCGCAATCTCTATGAGACGTGGAAGAATGCAAAAGACGCGAACTCCCGGTCTCTCCACGAAGTCAAAGTCGCGGCCTATCGCTGGGAGCGAGCATTTCCGCCATTGGTCCGGCACCTGCTTTATTTTTTGAAAATAATCCGCAAGGGTTGGGATGCTGACTTAGTCTTGGTTTTGGATACTTGGTCGGCGGCTGTTCCGGCGATGTATGCTTGCAAGCTGATGCGCAAAAAATACATTGTTCGAACAGGCGGCGATTTTCTCTGGGAGTCGTATGTCGAACGGACAGGGGATATGGTCTTGTTCAAAGATTTTTATGGAAACGATTCGGGCCCAAATAGTGCTGGGCAAAATTTCATGGGCAAATTATCCCGCAAAGAGCGTTCGGTCTTCAAATTGGGTGGCGCTTCATTGCGTAATGCGGCTGCTGTTGTATTCAGCACTGATTGGCAACGCGGGATTTTCGAAAAAGCCTATAATTTGGACTCTGGGAAAAACGTCATTATCGAGAATTACTGCGGACCTCGCGAACCATTTATCGAACCGGAAAATCGCACTTTCGTAGCCGGCACCAGGCCGCTCAAGTGGAAGAATATCGATCTTCTCAAAGAGGCCTTCCTAGAGGCCCAGAATGAGGTTAAACGGCTCAATTTGCCCCCTGTAGAGCTTGATTGCGGCAAGGCCGTCTATGACAGCTTTGTGGAAAAAATCCACCGTTCTTACGCCGTTATCCTAGCTTCGCTCGGCGATATCAGTCCGAACATGATTTTCGATGCCATCCGTGCCGGCACTCCTTTCGTAGTCACAAAAGAGAATGGAGTCATGAACCGAATCAAAGATGCCGCAGTGCTTGTCGATCCAAAGAACAAGAAGGATATAGTCGACAAGATCGTCTGGTTGGCTGATCCGAAGAACCGCGCGGAGCAGGCCAGGAAAGTTCAGGCGGTCCGATTCACGCATTCATGGGAGCAGATTGCGGAGGAGATTGTCAGAGTAGCCACGAAAAATAAATAACATGAAGCTGTTGATGATTTCCACAGACCGCAAGATCTTCGAAGAGGGAAGCGCGGTGCGTGTCCGACAAATCGAGTATGCCAAAGAGTATGAGGAAGTTCATATCATTGTTTTCGCCAAAAAGTCCAAAGTTCAAAGCCTAAAGTCAGAAACAGTCATCGCCTCGAATTGCTGGGCGTACTCGACGAATTCGCCGTCTAAGTTTTTTTATTCGTTTAATGCAACTAGTCTAGGGCGATTCATCATCTCCAAAAGAGGAATCACGAGCATCACTTGCCAAGATCCATTCCTGACGGCGATGTCCGGAGTGGCGCTCAAAAGGGAGTTCAGTTTGCCGCTTGAAATTCAATTGCATACTGACATTGGCAGTCCGAATTTTGGTTATACCACTTCCAACAAAATCCGGAAAATTTTGGCCCTCTCATATCTTCTCAAGGCCGATACAATTAGGGTTGTTTCAAACAAGATCAAGGATTATTTGACGAGCTCGCTTGGAATCGATGCGGCGAAAATTACTGTCAGACCGATCGCGGTTGACATCGAAAAGATCAAAAACGCGCAGATAATCGAAGGTGCCGATCTGCGTAAAAAATATTCGCGGTTTGAGAAGATCGTTCTGATGGCTTCGCGATTGGAAAAGGAAAAGAATGTGGGACTTGCGATCCGTGCGTGGGCCGGGGTGATTGAAACGATGCCGAAAGCCGGGCTGGTAATAGTTGGATCGGGTAGCGAGGATGGACGGCTCAAAAAAATGGTTGCAAAATTGAATCTCGCTAATTCAATAGCATTTGAAGATTGGACTGACAGAGATAGGCTAATTTCCTATTACAAAACAGCTGATATTTTTCTGAACACTTCTTTGTTCGAGGGCTACGGGATGACGCTGATCGAGGCCCAAGCGGCTGGATGTAAGATGGTTTCGACCGATGTTGGAGTGGCTAGGGAAGTCGGGGCGGCTATCATACCTTGGTATGATTCGAATAGAGCTTCGGAAATAATCGCATTGCATTTATCCTCATAAACTGTAAACTCATATCCTATGAGACTTCTCATCTGCACACAGGTCATCGACAAGACTGATTCATCCCTAGGTTTCTTCCAGAAATGGGTTTCGTCGATGTCTCCAAAGTTCGAGAGCATAACTGTCATAGCTCTCAAGGTAGGAGTTTATACACTGCCAGGAAATGTGCAGGTGCATTCACTCGGGAAGGAGTCCTCCACCGGGAAGGGGCGGATAGCGAATAGGGCACGCTACGTCCTACGCTTCTATCGCTTTGCCTGGGGTATGCGCAAGGAATATGATGCAGTCTTCGTCCATATGAACCAGGAATATGTTCTGCTCGGGGGGTTGATGTGGAAACTGCTCAGGAAGAAGATATACATGTGGAGGAACCACTACAAGGGCAACGTTGTCACGGATATTGCTGCTACTTTCTGCTACAAGGTGTTCTGTACCTCCATGTTCTCGTATACAGCGAAATATAAAAAGACAGTTCTCATGCCAGTAGGTGTGGATGAGGATTCGCGAAGGATGGAGGAGCCAGTTGAGCGCACTCCGCGCTCAATCCTGTTCTTGGGGAGGTTGGATGCCTCGAAGCGTCCCGATGTTCTAATTGATGCCCTCGGAATCCTGGCCGGCAAAGGAATCGCCTTCAGCGCCTCGTTCGTGGGTGGTGCGTCGAAGACGGACTCCTCATACCCCGATCAGCTACGCACCCAAGTTAACCGGTTGGGTATAGATGATAAGGTCAAATTCATCGGTGCAGTACCGAACACAGAAACATTTCGCTATTACCGTTCGCATGTTATCTTCGTAAATTGCAGTAAGAGTGGCATGTTCGACAAGACTATATTCAAGGCGGTCGCGTGCGGATGTCTGGTGCTGGTCACGAGCCGAGACTTTGCCAATCTCGTCGGACCAGACTTTATTTTTCCCGATGGGGACTCAAACGCGCTCGCGGAGCTTCTCACATATTTTCTGGCAATCGATCTTGCTGAGCGGTCACGTCTTATCAATAGGCTCATGGATTGCATGAAATGTCATAGTTTACCAGTGCTCGTAAATCGACTCGCTGAAGAAATCATTATGCCACACCGATGATTCAAACTTTTTCAACAACAAGCAGAAAGGCGTTTGAAGTCGTTAACAGGTATCTGATAGTCAGATACGCGATTTCTGGCAGCCTGTCTTCTGCTATAGATATTCTGGTCTTTTCCTTCATGATGGAGATATCCCATCTGCATTATGCGATCGCGGCCGTAATCTCCGTCACGATATCTTTCTTTGCAAGATTCTATCTGCAAAAAACATTTGCGTTCAAGAATAGAACTTTGGATGTACATAGGCAGATCATGATGTACGGGGTCCTATATATATTTAGCATCATCATGACGATATTTTTTCTCTATATATTTATTGATATGCTCCATCTGTGGTATATGTTTGCGCAGATATTGACGATTGGTATAGTTGCTACCTTTTGTTTCTTTATTTATAGGCATGTCATTTTCAGACCAAGATTGTCGAATGACATTGGGATGTCTAGATAACAAAAAATATGTACATAAAAGTTGCTAAAAAAATGATAAAAGGCCAGACTATCCTTAGAATCATGATGAATTATGGTTTAGTGAGATATAATATTCACGGCAAAGTGGTTGATATTGGGGGCGGAAGATCCCCTGATTATTTTAGTTACATGAAAGTTGCGCCGGAAACGGTCATAGTCACAATCGATGGGTCTATAAATGGTATTGATTTAGAAAAAGATTTCTTGCCAGAAGCTGATAGTCAAACTGATTTTGCAGTCTGTTGCAATGTGTTGGAGCATATTTACAATTACATGTTTCTTATTGGAGAGATTAAAAGAATTTTGAAGCCAGGCGGACAACTCATTGGTTTCGTGCCTTTTTTTATAAATTATCATCCTGATCCGCATGATTATTTCAGATATACCAATGAGGCCCTCAAAAAAATTCTCGAAGGTTTCAAGGGAATTGAGATTAGGGAAGTGGGAGTTGGTCCAATGTGTGTTGGTCTCAACAATATCATTCTTTATTTTCCTGTTTTTTTAAGACCAGTCCCGTTTTTTTTCTGCTACTTTATCGATAAGCTTTGGCTAAAATTGAGACCGGATATAACCTCCAGATATCCGTTGGGGTATGTATTTTCCGCTTTTAAGAGTTGATCCATATGAAACTTATCTATCTGAATGCCAAAAAATATCCTGGAAATACGGCGGACCATCATTATGTTCGCAATCTTGCCTATGCTTTTCAGAAAAGATTAGGAGAAAATTTTACTTTTGTTTCATTAAATACAGAAAAAGACGCCTTACCGAACATTTCCCTTGCGAGTGTTTTTATTCCATTTTTTTTAAAAAAGACATTAGTCTTTTTCTTTTGGTTACCGTGGTTTTATATGAGAAAAGTTGGACCACATAAACTACCAAATGAACTGGTGGTATTTTTCAGTAATGACCTCAATCTTCTCACCCTTGTTATTTTTTGGAAGACTGTCCTTTCTCTCCATATAAAAATTGTTGCTGATTGGCATCATCTCACACATTCTTGGAAAGATCGTTTTGTCTCAGCTCATGTTGATTATTCGATTACCACCTCACATAAGCTTGCGAATATCCTTCAGACTATTTCACCCCTAACTCCAGCGCATACTGTCTATGGCGGTGTTGATCTTGATAATTATGATGGACAAGGTGACGTTGTAGGTTTGCGCAGAGATCTCGAGCTTCCAGAGCAGTCTTTTCTCATCGGCTATGTAGGTTTGTTTACTACCATGGGCATGGAAAAGGGTATATCCATGATGATTGGTGCGCTTGCCAAACTCACCCCAAACTTTTCAATGGTATTCGTTGGAGGGAATCCAACAGAAATCGAATTCTACAAGAAGGAAGCTCTTGCACTCAATGTCTCCGAGAGGTGTATTTTCCTTCCCATTCAACCATTTTCGAATGTAGTGAAGTACGAAAAAGCCATGGATGTACTGGTGATTCCGTACCCAGATAAGCCACATTTTAGAAATTATGGTTTTCCCATGAAGATATACGAATATATGGCAAGTGGTGTTCCTGTGGTCTACACCAAGCTTGATCTTATAGAGGAAGTTGTGAGTGATTGTGCTTATGGCATCCCGCCTGACTCATCGGATGAGCTCGCGCAGGTACTTCTAAATATACGTAAAGATTCCAAAACGGCAGGAAAACTCGCGAAAAAATCTCTCGAAAAAGTCAAAAGCCTCGGTTGGGATGATAAAGCCAGAAATATTCTCGGTGTATTTGATATAATTCCAGGCATGCTCACTATTCCGCGTGCCGCTCTCAAGTACATCCTTTTTCAGAGAACAGATTTTTCCATATACACCCGCTTGCGATGGTCTCTGCGTATAGTGATGAATAAACGTATTCCAATTTATAACTTGGCAGTCAAACTAGAAGCACTCTTTCTTCCTCGAAGGACCAGGAAACTTTTCTCTCTTGATATGGGACGCGAATACTCCCTTGTAAAAAAATACTTACCTGCCAATCCAAGTAATATTTTAGACATCGGTTGCGGAGTAGCCGGAATAGATGTCATGTTTCATAAG
Source organism: Candidatus Taylorbacteria bacterium RIFCSPHIGHO2_12_FULL_45_16 (assembly GCA_001821055.1). Classification (GTDB taxonomy): domain Bacteria; phylum Patescibacteriota; class Minisyncoccia; order Phycocordibacterales; family PALSA-1337; genus C7867-002. Next base: position 39,918 of record MHRT01000004.1, read on the forward strand.
CACTACATTGCTTTGAATAGTGATCCACACTTTTATCTTCTGGATAAGAGCATAATAAACTCCAAAGTTTATTATGGTATTGAAAAAGAAGCGGCTTACTATAATTCTCTGGACATTGCCAAGCGACTCCTTATGGCAAATGGAGTAAAAGAATCACACATCCACACCCAGGAAGTTACGGAAGCCCCTCTGTTTCCCGGTATGAAGTTTGATCTTGTTATTTCCCTTATTTCATGGGGTTTCCATTATCCCATAAGTGCTTATCTCGATTACACATATGGGGCACTCACTTCAGGTGGGACTCTTATTGTAGATGTGCGCAAGGGAACGGAAGGTGAAGCTTTGCTTGAGAAAAAGTTTGGCTCGCTGAAGATTATTTCTGAAGCGCAGAAATATCGTCGGATTTTGGTTTCTAAAATGTAAATTATATAGGAGAGATAGATCATGCAAAGAAAAATTATTTACATAAGTCACTGGCGTTTTCCTTCAGAGAAGACCATGACTCCTCTTATCATGAAAACCTGCGAGGGTTTTATACGGGAAGGATTTTCAGTTGAGCTTTGGATTCCCAAAAGACCCTCAGGATTTGCCGGGGTTGATCCTTTTATTAAACACGGTATTCAAAAAAGATTTCCAATTTACGCTTTGTCTTCGATTGGTTCGATAAATAAGTTTGGGAAGTTGGGGTTTATTTTGATGGCATTCACCTTTAATTTGTCAGTGTCTGCTCGTCTTCTTAGAGAACGAAAAAATAATACCTCTTTGATACTTTATGGACATGACATCCGTGATTTTATCGTGCCCTCATTTCTCAAATTGCCGCTTTTCATTGAAATTCATGATTTCTATGAAAGCAGTTTTAATTTTATAAATAGATTAGTACTTAAAAAAACTTCCGGTCTAATCGTTACTAATACATTCAAACAAAAAGCCATTGAGAGTCGGTACGGATTTCCGCTGGATAGAATGATTTGTCAGCCAAACGCGGTTTCATTCGAGATGTTTGACATTCCCGTCTCTAGGCAGCAAGCCCGCGAGAAATTGAGTTTTCCATCTGGTATTAAGATAGTTCTTTACACTGGACATCTTTTCTCGTGGAAAGGAGTATATACACTTGCGGAATCGGCTTCTTACTTGTCTTCAGACACATACATTTATTTCGTCGGAGGAACAAAAGAAGACCGGAAAGCGCTTGAGGGATTTGTCACAGCCAAAAAACTTCCACGGATAGTTTTTTTGGAACATCAGGAACACGTCAATATCCCGTTTTTTCAAAAAGCAGCCGATATTCTAGTTCTGCCGAATACGGCCAAAGAAGTCGCCTCAAAATATGAAACCTCACCCGTAAAACTTTTTGAGTATATGGCTAGCGGTGTTCCAATTGTCGCTTCGGATGTCCCTTCAATTCGTGAGATTGTCTCTGATAAAGAGGTGTTCTTCTTTATCCCTGATGACCCTCAAAATCTGGCCAAAGTGATTCGGAATGCGATGAACGATGAAAGAGCAGTAGAAAACCGTTCCCGTGCGTCCAAGGTCTTGGCACGAACACATAGCTGGCCATCTCGCGCGCAAGCCATAACGGCCCTAATAAAAAAATGTACATAACTTTTACTGGTAATAAAATAAAAGAGTTTTGGAAGAAATATAAAATATTTATACTTATTTTTTTTATTGCCCTCTGCGCTCGGGTTTTTCTTTTTTCCGTCAACCTTAATCATACTGGCTATGACCTTGTAGGGGCTATCCATGCCGATGACGGCTATTATGAGATCAGCCAAGGTCTTATACAAGGTCACGGTTTTAGCGGTTCGACAGCCTTGCCTTTTAAGCCTGATTCACTCAGGCCCCCAGTATGGATATTTATCATTGCTTTTTTAGCCAAAATTTTCGGGAGTTACTGGTCAGTGTTCGTACTCGAGCTTCTCATAGGAAGCTCCATCCCAATTCTAGGTATGCTTATTGCACGAAAGATTACTTCAAAAAAAGCCGTCTGGATTGGAACAGGCATACTCTTATCAGTTGAGCCTTATGGAGTTCTCCTATCTTCTCTTTTGTATTCGGAGACCATGTTCACATTTCTTTTTCTAATCTTCTTTATTTTTCTCATAAGATACTTTGAAAATAAAAGTTTAAGAAATCTAGTTTGGATGACAGTTTTTTTGGGTTTAGCGACTTTAGTGAAACCAACTGTTCAATATATACCTATTATCTTAGTTCTCGTAATGCTTTTTGAAGCTCGAAATAATCTTACGAAACAGGTTGTGGGTCACGCGATAATCTCTCTCGGACTTTTTTGTCTTGTCATCGCGCCATGGATATACAGAAATCACAGAGAATTTGGTGTATTCGGCATGAGTGCCCAACCAGCTTTCAATTTGTACGTTTATCTCGTACCGACTGTACTTTCATATGACAATCACACAAGTTTCAAAACAGAAGTGGATATTCTGCTTAAAAAGGACAATTTAGACGTCAATAGTATTACTCTCTCTAATGGCGACTATTACCAAGCTCAAGCTCTGGCCGTCCTTAAAAACCACAAAGTGGCGCTTATTAAATCAATTGGGACGACTCTCGTTACCTTCTTTACTCATGATGGGATGCTGACGGTTTTTCAAAATGCTGGGGTAGTGATTCCCGTTACAATCAGCAAACCAGCTTTGGTGCTTTTGCTTTCAGATCCGACCTCATTTATGAAGACCATCGAGTTATATGTCCAAGGGCCGGGGTCAGTGATCTTACTGGTCAGGTGTTTATGGATACTTATTACTGTTCTATTTTTTATAGGAGTAGTTTTATATCTTAAAAAAGAAAAAATCAATACGCTGATTCTAATGGCTTTATTTTTAGTGGTCTATTTTGCTTTGACGACTTCTATTAATGGTTTAGGAGTTAATGCTAGATTTAGAGTGCCGGTCAACACCTTTATTTTCACTTTTGCTCTCTATGGACTTTTCTCTCTAAAAAAGGATAAGATGCTGTCATTACCTGAAAAAAGATAGTTATGAAGTTGTCTATCATTATCCCTTGTTATAACGAATCACAGACTCTGCCAGAGCTCATAAAGAGAGTTCTGGGTGTTAATATCGCACCTTGGGACAAAGAGGTGGTAGTGGTTGATGATGCTTCTATAGATGAGACTCAGGCCATTTTAAGGCAGTTTGGAGGCAAGATTAAAGTCTTTAGGTTGGATAAAAATGGCGGAAAGGGTACCGCCGTTCATCTTGGTTTGAAAGAAGCTACCGGGGATTATCTGATTATTCAAGATGCCGATCTGGAATATGATCCCCAGGAAATTCCTTTATTTTTAAGAGAAATAGAGAAAGGATCTCAAGTGGTTTATGGTTCCAGAAATCTTCACCACGTCAGACGAAAAGGTTTTATCCACCAGAGACTTGGTGTGTGGTTCATCACCAAGATGATGAATAGTTTTTATAATCTAAATCTGACTGATGTTTGGACTTGTTACAAACTTTTTCCGGAGTCAGCGAAGAAACATTTTGTCTCCGGACGCTTTGAGGCCGAGCTACTTTTTACGACGGCCATCACGCGTGACAATTTTACCATTACGGAAATTCCCATTACCCATATTCCCAGAGATGCCAAGCATGGTAAAAAAATACGGATGACAGATGGTTTTAAAGCCATTAAGCTTATTTTGGCAGATAAGCTTCTTCACCTAAAGAAACCGGAAACTAGGATAACTAAAGATCACTCAGACATTATTTGCTGTCAATTTTGTAAGGCTGATTTTGCCAAGTTGGAAGATAAATATCAATGTCAGGAACACGGAACTTTTGATATTGATGATTGTGGTCGTCCGATCTTGATTGAGAAAAATATCTACGCGGAAAACAGTGAAGAACACAAATCGGGGATAAATTGGCTCAAATCTTTTTTTAAACAGTTTCCCAAACTATACTATTCTATTTGGCATGTCTTTTGTCCGGTTATGATGCTTGTAAACGGTCCGCGTATGGTTATTCCTCTGGTGAAAAAAGAGGCGACAATTATAGACGTTGGCTCTGGCCCGGAACGTCTCGGTAAAGAATTCATCAATGTGGATATTTTCCCTTTTCCTGAAGTTGATATTGTCTCTGACGCCACACGTCTGCCATTCAAAGATAATTCTATAGATGCGGCTGTTTCGGAATCATTGTTTGAACATGTTCCAGACGCTTCTCTGGTTGCTAACGAAATGGTACGTATTGTAAAGCCGGAAGGATATATCTATGTCAGTGCCCCTTTTATTCATCCATATCATGCGTCTCCGGATGATTTTAACCGCTGGACTATCAGTGGTTTGAGGCATCTGTTTTCAGAGCTTGAAATAATCAAAGCTGGCGTCCGTTCAGGTCCTTGGTCGGCACTCCTCATGTTCATGGCTTACTGGCTGGGAGTGATTTTCTCCTTTGGATCTGTGAAAGTTGCTCCGTTTCTGGCGCATGTTTTTATGCTGGTACTAGGTCCGCTCAAGTATCTTGATTATTTCTTTATGAAAATACCTGGTTCAGAAGCAGTCGCGACGCATCTTTATATATTGGGAAGGAAGAAGTAAATATGTGATAATCATTGTGATATATTTATGAAATACACACTTACTCCTGAAGGCAGAGAATATTCTCCAGCATTCAAGAAAAATATTCGCAGATACATAAAATACTACAACCTTTTTATCAAGAAGATTTTCTTTTGGAAGTTTCCAAATAATCAGATTTTACCAAAATCTTCGTTGCCGGAATTAGACGAAATAAGGTCGCACGCTCTCGAGGATACCGATATTAGTGATCATCTGGAAACCCTTTTCATCGAGTCTATGATAGTCAAGCCGAAACTTATTGTGGAGCTTGGGGTGCGAACCGGACAGAGCACTTTTGTCTTCGAGCGCGTCGCTAAACTTTGCAATGCTTTTCTCTTGAGTGTGGATATTGCCCCTCAACAGAGAAAAACTAAATGGCCTAAATCGGCGTTTATTCAAAAGGATGATATTCTCGTAGCCGATGATTTCAAGAATGTATGCGCGAAAAATAATCTTGATCCATATGTAGACGTCTTGTTCATAGACACAAGTCATGAGTATCATCACACAAAAAAAGAAATTGCCAAATGGTTTCCATTTTTGTCTGAAAGATCCGTAGTATTTTTCCATGATGCTAACGTCAGACTTTTGTACAAACGTCGCAACGGTACAATCGGCAAGGCTTACAACGATGATAGAGATGTGATGAGGGCGATTGAGGAATACTTGGAAACCTCTTTAAATGAAAAACAGAACTTCAAAAAAGTCTGCGGATCATGGCTCATAGAACATCACGCTATATGCAATGGCATGACTGTCCTCAAGCCGGTCCAGTTTGGAATCTAGTAATGCACCATATTTGAGTATTGATTCTCAAAATACTCTTTTTTACCTGCATAGTAGCTCCAATCAATCGGATTTTTGGTCATGACAATGTGCGGGACATTTCCATACCAGGCCGCGAATGCTCCAAAACTTGAATCTGACCCTATGACAGTATCTGTACTTGAAAGAAGAAAAAGATCTGTGATCGCGTTTTCTTTGGAAATATAAGTGTTTATATCACGAAAGATCTTCTCATCTATACGTCCGTCAGAAGTAATCAGAAAGAGTATCTTATCCTTGTCAATAGAATCATTGACCATAAACTCACCTATGATTTCTTTGACTCTGTTTTGACTTATAAAATAGGCGCCACCTTTGAATGTGCTGTAGTCACTTTGACGTACATGAACTCCTACAATTTTCTCATACTTTTGTCGGAGAGGCCGGACAATACCATTTACTTTCCTTTCCATTGCTTCATTGGGAGTGAAAGCAGAGATGATTTCTGCCCTAAATTTTTTCAGACCGACAGGATTTCTAAAAAGCCAACCAATGAAATAGATCTTTTCTTTGTTTTCTAAAAACAAGAGAGGTGAAGTTGGCGGTAGATAGACGACTTGGCTCTCTTTATTTTCTGAAGAAATGATGTTTTTACCGACAAAAAGTTTGATGATACCTGTGTAGATAATGTAGGTATTTCTCCAGAATCGATTTCGTAAACTACTCCGCCGGCTGACGGCGCTTTTGAACCAACAGGAGAAAAATTTTGTAGTAATACCTTCCTTGTTTATAAATTTAAAATAATAGTGATATTCAAAAAAAGAAGCGTTTGTAATTTTGGCACCACACTCCAGACTATAGGCGTATATACTCACGTAATTCCATAGTTGATTTGCAAGTTCTCCTCCGCCGTGTTTTAAAATGACTATTTTTTTCATTTGAAAATTTTATTTTTTATTCTTGCAAGTGAGATGTCTTTAGATTTTTCACATATTGTCATGTCTCATCATGTATTTGTCAAAAGAGTATCCGAGACTATTTTCTTGATCTACTCTCCATAGATAGAGTGGAAGCTTGAAGGAAACACTGCTATCGAATGTTTCTGCTATCTGAAAATTGAAGTCACGATCAACTCCACGACCAGTAAAAGAAGGCCAGACACGTTCATCAACGGGACGAAATTTGACCTTCTCAATGATTTCTCTTTTTAAAAGGGGACTATTACCAGAACCCGGATATGAGTCAAGTGAGCCAAAAAAAAGTTTATTAATAGCCCAACCTCTTTTTATCTCAAAAGGAACATATTTCCTCAAAAGTCCCAATAGGCTCATTAAGATTCCTTTTGATTTCTGTCCGAGCTGTCGTATTTCTTTATTTTCGATGATAAGCCCAGGATTTTCCTGAAGGGCTTTTTCAAAATCAAAGGTGGCTCCTATCTTCTCCGGAGAAAGTTTTTGCCATTGGAGACAGACATGCTTACTTTCGAAGCGGATTGCAAGGATGTATTCCGCTTCGATTCTATTTTGAAGGGAAGCGTCATCAGCATCTTGAAATGTTATCCATTCTCCTGTGACTTTTTCGAGACCATAGTTACGGGCCATATATCCAGCGTTTACATTTCGCCCACGTTTATTTACGCGATTTGGATCATCATATGGCAATGGGTAAAATTTCACTTTTTTATGAAGTTTTTCATATTGTTTTGCAATATTTGGAGTGTTGTCAGTGCTGTTGTCATCTATTATGATGATTTCAGTATTTGAATAGGTTTGAGAAAGCATCGAGTCGATGGCCACACCAATCGTTGTTTCATTATTATGGGCAGGAATGATAATGGAAATAAGTGGAGTATTCATAGGTGTTTTTTTTTGATTATGTCATCGACAAATGCTGTGTATTTTTCTTTGAAAACTTCTCGAGTGTGGTTTTCTTGAGCATAATCCCAGGCAGAGACTGATCGAGCTCGGAGTTCGTCTATTGATAAACCGCTTATTTGTTTTATTTGGGCAGTTATTTCTGAAACTGAAAAGCTCTTAAGGATAATGCCAAATGGATAGACATCCACTCCTGATTGGTAGGTGACTATTGGGATAAGTCCAGCATGAAGGGCTGTTATAACGCTTCCAGACTGACCCTCGGAACAGGATGGGTATACTAAACCTATTGTGTTGTTCATAATATCTTTAAATTGTTCACCGCGTATATTGATACGTCCTACGAATTTTATATTAGGAGTTTCGCATAGTTCTTTTTTGTAAAAATCATAAAAATCCTCCTCTCTTTCCACTGGTCCGCATACAGTAAGGTTGTAATCGGGAAGATTCAGGAACGTCTCGAGGACGAGGTCTAGACCTTTGTGAACGGCGCCACCGCCGCCGATCCAGACAAAGTTCTTCTTTATCAGTTCAAAATTTTTGTTTTGGGGAGAAGGTAAGGATATGGTGGACAAAAGAGGAATCTGGGTTATTTCTTTATGAGCGTAAGCATAGGTATTTTTCGCGAAGGAGTTTCCCAGAGACGTCACGTAGTCCGCGTATTCGATGTTTTTGGAAGGGGTTATTTGTCGTCGTGGAAGTAAGGTAACACCTCTGCGATTTCTAAACTCGGCTATCCTTTGGAGCTCGGCTTTGTTGTGATATTTCCAATGCGATCCAGTAATATAATATATTTTTATACAGTTTGATGGAAGATAGTGGGTGAAACGCTCAAGATTTTGATGCACATCTATTACCATCGTATATTTTTTCTTTGGAATAAATGATTGGTTTGTTAAATCTATCACATCAACATTATACCCATGTTCAAGCAAAATTTTAGCTAATTCAATGCATTCCCATGGAGTAGTATGAGGACTTTTCAGTAATTCGTTTTTTGTAATGGCAAAAGGATGTGTGACGAATGAAAGTAGGATCCATTTTTTGTTATCAACTCCGCAATTTTTCGACTTGAGCGAAATCATGCCAAAGAGTCTTCTCGATAATTTACGCGCATACACGCTGAAGATATTAAAAAATGAATCTGGGAAATACATGATTGTACTTTATCTTTTCCAGATAAATTCTGGTCTTTTTTCTTTATTTTTTATTTCGAGCCATTTTTCGCCAATTTGTGCGATTTTTGGCCATTGTTCAGTGAAAATCTCCGCGGATTGTGTTTTTTTTGGCGAAAAAATTTGTCGTACTCGCGAACTTAAAACCTTTAATGCACGAATGATGAGTAAATCAGGATTTTTATCTAGATAAAATTTATTCAATCTATTTATTTCCCCCCACACTTTTTTTCTATGTACCCAAGTTACGCTCTGTACATTTTTTATATTTATGAACGAATAACCTGTGTACCAAGCAAGGTTAGCCTTTCCTGCACTTGCCCGGAAAGTAAATTCGGTATCAGCCGAATAGAACGAAAGATTAAAAAGGCCCAAGATTGGAAGCGCGGAACGACGCCACATCATACCTAAGCCACAAAAACTGAAAGGTGTATGATCATTCTGCCACTTTTGATAGTATTTTACATAATTTAGAGCTCTGACAAGCTGGAGCGGATCATTTCCTTCTAATTGCTCGAATGATCTATTGAAAGACCCGCCCTCTGTCCCTAGAAAATCGATTTCCGGGTATTCAAGCATAAAAGTCTTGCAAGCACAAATCGCATCAAAATCATATACATCATCATCAGTAATTGCTGTTATGAGAACACCACGACACTCAAAAAGCAATTTATTTAAGGCGTGCGATTCTCCATAATCGGGTTCAGTAATAAAGTAGTCAATTTGCCCACTATTCTTAAGCTTCTGTAGGTATTCTATTGTACCATCTGTACTACCACCGTCAGCAATGAGAATCTCTTCATTATTTTGTCTTTTTGTAAGCAATACGCCCAGTCTGTTTTTCAAGTAAGGAAGTTTGTTTTTTGTCACAAATATGTAGGAAAGTTGGGGATTCATGATGCGTCATTGTACCACAAAAATTGAAATAATAAAGGTTTTGAAAAACTTGGTTTGGACCAACTTCTCAAAAATGGCCTGAAAACCATGTCATCTCTCCAGGTTTTATAGGGAATGAGCACACATCCACACAGTCCTCGTCGCAATCACTTTGCACGAGGCTGTCTTTTTGAATATGATAAGTATATACTGTGCTGTATGTTAATAGAAAATAATACACAAAAGAGCAATGAAGAAGGACATATTTGAACAATATCCAAGACTTACAAGCCTGCTTTCTTTAGTGTCGGAAACTTTAATTAATGAGGAAATAGGGTCAAGAGTTGAAGAATTTGAATCTTGGCTTAAAAAAGCTCAAACTCTTATTCCTACGGTAAGCCTAAATAAAATTTTTCCGAAAGAATTGGAGCGTGGCTCGATAGTTATGGAAAATTTTCTCGGGCATTGGGGAAACGTGTCAGTCGAGGAATTGGCAAAGATTTGCCTCATCGTAAAATGGTTGCAACCGAAGCGCATTTTAGAACTTGGTACCTACAATGGCATGACTACTCTCCAGATGGCCTTGAACGCTCCTTCCGAATGTGTGACATACACTCTTGATTTACTGCCCGCACAGGAGGCAAGCATCAAGTTGGACAAGATTGATGAGTTGGTGGCCAAACAATTTAAAAATAAATTTGATACCAAGACCGGAAGTTATTTTGCCGGGCGCACCGATGTGAAGATTACCCAACTTTTTGGGGATACCGCCACATTTGATTATTCCGTTTTGGACGGATTAGTCGATCTGATTTTTATCGACGCTGCCCATGATTATGAAAACAAAAAGCGTGATACGGAAAATGCGTTCCGCTTGCTTGCTCCTGGTGGAGTGATTCTTTGGCATGACTATGGGCAGGTGGTAAACCCCGAGGTTACAAAATGTCTAGCTGAATATGCTTTAAATCGCCACATCTTTCATCTTCGCAATACCGATCTGGCTGTATATTACGACAACTAATAATTCAGATGAAAACTATTCGTATTTTGTTCATGGCTGCTTCAACAAGGATTTGTTTACTAGAGCGTTTTTATTCAGCCGCCAAGGATTTGGGTATACGGTTGGAAGTTTTTGATTTTGAAAATAACATTCCCTGGCACACGTCAGGTCTTTCCGGTCTGGCCAAACTGGTTCCGGCACCGGTTTTTAGTGATTTGGATTTTACTGAGTTTATCTCAAATTTTGTCAAAGAAAACCAAATTGATATAGTCATTCCCATAATTGACAAAGCCATGATTGCTTTGGCCAGAGCAGCTCCAAAATTGAAAGCACAGGGAGCGATGCCAGTCGTCTCGGGCTTAGAAGAATGTGAAATTATGACCGATAAGGTGCGTTCGGATACTTTTTTTAGAAAAGCAGGGTTAAATGTCCCTTCAACCAACAAATTTCCTCTCTTGGCCAAACCCCGTCTTGGTGCTTCTTCAAAAGGTATAATTAATTTGAAAGATCAAAAAGAGTTTGATTTTTGGCGCAAAAGAAATAAAGCAGAAGACTTTATGATTCAATCCTTTATAACCGGAAAAGAATATAGCGTTGATGCGTATATTGACTCCAAAAGTACGATTTTAGGTATTGTCTCTAGAACTCGAATAGCAGTTTCTGGTGGGGAGGTAATGGTTACCATAACTGAACACAATGATGATATAATATTTGAGGCGGAAAAGTTGTTGAAGATTGCCAAATGGTATGGACCTATGACGATACAATACATACATGACGGTAAAAAAGCATGGCTGATTGAATGCAACCCTCGTTTTGGTGGTGGAGTGACTTGTTCAATTGAAGCCGGTCTTTCGATTCCGGAATGGATTCTTCGCGAACGCTTAGGTCTTACAATGCCAAAAGATATTATTAGTTGGCGTAATGGTCTCTGCATGACCAGAGCCCGTAAAGATTATTTTTTATGGTTATAATGATTGATTTAGATGGAACTTTATGTGTAGAAGGGAACAAGTTGGATCGCCCGCTTGCCAAACCCTTTCCTGGAGCCGTGGAGGCTCTAAATAAAATACTGATTGACGGGCATATCGTGGTTATTTGGACAGGTCGGGGCTGGGATGAGTACAAAATGACGGAAAAATGGCTGAAAGACAATGGTTTCAAATACACTCAGTTACTTATGGGAAAACCAGTTGCAAACTTGATCATTGATGACCGATCCAGACATTTTGAAGGTTGGGATAAGGATTATCTGGCAACCATACATGATCGTCATCGCCGCTGATTTTGGGATTTTAAAAATTGCCTCAGAAACCAACTGATGGTTTTCTGAGACAATTCACTGAAAGGCGGTTTTCACCGTTCTTAGTCTCTCTGACGAAGTTCATCCACAAAGCGGAGCATTCTTTCTTTTGGGCGTTTTTTGACCGCTTTTACCGGAATCCCCATGTAAATCGTCCATTGGTCCGTGACGAAATTCTTGGGTACGAAAGAACAAGCACCGATGACCGTTCCTTCACTCAATGTGACGCCTTGGGAGATGACGACATTGGCGCCAACGTTGGCGCAGAGTTCGAAGATTACCGGCTTGATGATAACCCTGTCGCACATTTCCACTGGAACCCCAGGAGCATTGATGAGTCCCTCGCCCATATACTCGTCGGAGCCACAGATGACGCGACCGCCGAGGGCAATGTTAGTGTGGTCGCCCATCACAAGCTTCCCCTGGCTTGTGCCGATCACTATTACTCCCGGACCGATATGGATATAGTTTCCAAGCTCTGCCTGTGTGGTGATATGGAACTGTCCGTCAATACGAACATGATTTCCGATGGTTACCCCTTTGGGGTTGCGGATGAATGCATCCGGACTGATAGTCACGTCTTCGCCCACTCGGAGAAGGTTACTTGTGTTGTAGTTATTCATAGGTCAAGTCCAACAAAACACTATCATATTATCAATAAAAAGTCAAAATGATGAACATAGTACATATTTAGGATTTAAAAAAGAAACTCGGGTTTCTCTTCCAGACTCCTTTCCTCAAGCCATTCTTCAGAAAGAGAGACCATTAGAGACCACTCGACGGGAAAATCAGAAGATTTCTGTCCTTTAATACGACTTATAAGTATAAGTACACTTTTCTTAAGTTCTTTTAGTTTTCTTATAATGTAAGACGGAGGATTTTCATCAAGATAAAATTTCCGAAGGCGGGCAATTTCATTTGCGACTCTATTTTTTCTCACCCATGTCACGCCATCCTGATTTTTTATGTAGACATAGGCCGAACCAGTGTACCAGGCGATTTTTGCTTTGCCGGCCGTGACGCGAAATGTGTATTCAGTGTCAGCCATAGTGAAAGAAGAATTCCAAAAACCCAAGATGGGGAGGGAAGATCGTCGGAGCATGAGACCAAGCACAGATGAGTCAAAAGGAGTGTGATCTTTTTTCCATTTTTTCCAGCCATCTTTGTATCCAGCAACTTGGCAGATGTAGAGTTCAGTAGGGCTCTTATGTTTGACCGATCCTCCCTCCATGCCGAGGATGTCTATATCTGGATGTTCAAGCATGAATTTCTTGCAGGTCTCGATAGCAGGAAAATAATATGCATCGTCATCGTTTATTATTTTTATTAAAATTCCTTGAGCAACCAAAAAGAGCTTATTCAAAGCATGGGACTCCCCGAAGTCTGGTTCCGAAATGAAATAATCTATTTTTCCTTTGGTTTTAAGTTCGCCAAGATACTCTTTTGTACCATCAGTTGAACCCCCGTCTGCGATAAGGATTTCTTCCCCTGGTTTTTTTTGAGCGATAACTTTTTCGAGTCCTAACTTCAAATACGGTAGTTTATTCTTTGTGGCTGTTATGTAAGAGAGTTGTATGGGATTTAAGGGTGTCATAATTGACATATATTATCACATTGGCTAGAATTAAAACAATGAAAAAAAATACTTTCGGACCAGTTTTAGGATGTCAGATTTGTGGTGCCAAAGATCTTCAACCGGTACTTTCCCTTGGTCATCAGCCAATAGTTCAAGAGTATCTTACTGAAGAAGCGCTCCATGAACCCGAAGTTACCTATCCTTTAAACTTGGTACGTTGTCCAATTTGTAACCTACTCCAAATAGACTATATTCCAGAACCCGCAAAAGTATTTCCTCCGAATTATCCCTATCGTACCGGTCTCACAAATATGCTTGTCCGCAATTTCCGAGAATTATCAGATGTTCTTTTTCGCGATTATCATTTTGAGAAAGGAGATCTTATTATCGATATAGGCTCAAACGATGGTACGCTTCTCCAAGGATTCAAAGACAAAGGGATGAAGGTTCTTGGTGTCGAGCCTACTGGAGCGGCGAAGGTTGCTAATAGGAATAAAATTTCTACTATCGAGGATTTTTTCAGCGACGCAATTGTCTCAAAGATTCTCAAGAAATATGGTAAAGCACACATTATCACCTGTACGAATGCTTTTGCTCATATAAACGACGCCAAGGGACTGGCGAAAAATGTGGCAAAACTTATGGATAAAAATAGCGTTTTTGTCTCCGAGTCTCAATACCTTTTGGATATTATCAAAAAGCTCGAATTCGACACTATTTATCATGAACATTTAAGGTTCTACGCCCTCAAACCACTGATTCGTCTTCTCGGAGATGCAGGACTCTCTGTCGTTGATGCCGAGAGGATAAGTGCCGCGGGTGGTTCTATACGTGTGTATGCTAGAAAAGGAAAACTTCCTTCAAGTAAGCGTGTCAAAGATCTTATCGCAGAAGAGGAGAAGGTTGGACTCTATGATACAAAGACCCTTATTGCTTTTGCAAAGAAAATCTATACCGCAAAAAATGATCTTCTTACTATTCTCCTGAAATGCAAAAAAGAGGGAGCTCGTATCGCGGGACTCACAAGTTCCGCTCGCTCCAATACTCTTCTGGGTTTCTCAAAAATAAATGAGACTATTCTTGACTATGCTTGCGAGAAAAACGGGTCTCCAAAGATAGGATTGTATACTCCAGGTACGCATATTCCAGTAGTTGACGAAGCGAGACTTCTAGAAGACCAACCGGAATACGCTCTCGTTCTTTCATGGCACATTGGTGAAGAACTTATGAAAAAGACAAAGGCCGCCGGATACATAGGCAAATTTATCATGCCACTTCCTATTCCTCGCATCGTTAATTAAAATCGTATGAATTACAAAAGGATTCCTTGGTGGGAACCACAGATAGGTAGCGCTTCCGAGCGTGAATATATTGAAAAAGTTTTTACGGATAATTATGCCAATGAAGGCAAGCTTACTACGCAATTTGAAGAAAAAATAGCCAAGGCGCTGGGGATCAAACACGCCGTTGCAACTACAAGCGGGACGAACGCAATTTTTCTGGCACTCAAGGCCATGGGCGTAGGTCATGGAGATGAAGTCATAGTACCCGATGCTACTTTTATCGCTACGGCAAATGCGGTTACCCTTACTGGAGCGACGCCAATTCTTGTGGATATTGATCCTAAAGATCTCAATATAAATATTGCAGCGGCAAAAACAGCCATAACAAAAAAAACAAAAGCTATTGTTCCCGTGCATGTGACCGGTCGTGGAGCCGACATGGAAAGTATTCTTATCTTTGCCCGAGAACATAATCTAATCATTGTCGAAGATGCGGCAGAGGCATTTTTCTCCAAGCACAAAGGGAAGTATCTCGGCACTTGGGGAGATGCAGGCTGTTTTTCTTTTTCGGCGGCAAAGACCATTACGACAGGGCAGGGCGGCATGATTGTGACCAACAACATTGAGCTCTATGAAAAGTTAAAACCCTTGAAGGATCAAGGTAGACCAATACGTGGAACGGGTGGCGATGATGCGCATAATACTATTGGCTTTAATTTTAAGTACACAGATCTTCAAGCGGCATTAGGACTCGGTCAATTCAAGCTCGTGGGGAAGAGAACTACTCGAATGAAAAGAAACTATGTAATGTACAGGGAGTCTCTCAAAAATATTCCCGGGTTTAAAATATTCGATATTGATCTAAAGCAGGGCGGAGTGCCACAGTGGGTGGACGCGCTCGTGGATCGACGCGATGAGCTTGATAAGTATCTCAATAGCTTCAATATCGATTGTCGTCGATACTGGAAGCCCATTCATCAGCAGAAGGCGTATCCTATGTCTGACGAAACATTCCCTAACAGTACGAAATACTTGCCAAAGGCTTTGTGGTTACCTTCAGCTTTTACACTCACCGATGAGGATGTGAATACGGTGATCGGATATATTAAAGATTTTTATAAGAAGAAATAATCTGAAATATCACAGTATAAAAAACAGGGTCGCCTTGTGAGGCAACCCTGTCGCGAATTGTTCAGATCTCAAAGTCCGAGAGCTAGTATGAGCGTCGCTACTCCGGCTGGATTGAAGCTGTCTTTCGAGTCGAGCGAGAGCATCGCATGTACAGTGTCAATCGGGAATGTGTGAATTTTTCCCTCCCAGCTGTCTCTGGCAGTTTTTGACCGCTCCAAGAGCTCGTGTGAATCGAGTTCAATTTTTGCACACATGCAGACTTCGATGGAAGGGCTCTCTCCGTAGAGATGGTCACAGAGGCCTAGTTGCTTGACCGTAACAATATCACAAGGGAGAACCCCTAATTCTTCATGGAGTTCCTGGAAGAATTGAAAGATGACACCCCTGCTATCGGTGACGGTCGACAGTTCGACGGAGCCAGCTGCCGATACATGCCACACGTCCTTGTGTGTCGCCACATTCTTTGAACGGAGCGAAAGGGCATAATGCCTATCCGTAGTTTCCACAACCCCGCAGACTGCGAGGAAGCGGAACTGTTCTTGAGGCGGAAGAGCTTCTCTCGCCGACTTGTCTCGCATAATGGTGTATTCAGCCCACGATGCAGGAAAGTAGGTGATACAGTTATCTTCCTCACGGAAGTCACCAAAAGCGGCCTTATGATATTCCATGTCTCGGGCTGGGAAAGGTTCCCGCGCCCCGTCCCTCCACGCCCTAACGCGTTTTTGCAGTTCCGGGGTGTGTGGGATCGTAGCTCTTCTTAGGCTGTAAGGGTCATTGGAAGCATCAATGAGTCCAATGTGGTGCTTAGTTGCAATGGGGTGGTTTTCCCACAGATTTTTCATACTATCCCTTCTTTATTTGGTTCAAATGTTCATTCGTGACTGATGGCAATAGACTAACATAATTCTTATATAAAGTCAATAGTGCAATAACCTCTCATCTTAGCTAGAATCACCACGTTCATCATGACTACCGACCATAAAATAGTTACCTATGCTGGGCTCCACAGGAAGCTTTCTCGAATACGGAAAGGGAAGACTGTTGTTGTTGTCACCGGTACTTTCGACCTTCTCCACGCTGGCCATCTCATGTTTTTTAATCAGGCAAAAAAACAGGGTGATATTCTTATTGTGGGTATAGGATCAGACCGGACAATACGGATGCATGCCAAAGGAAAGGGTCGCCCGATTCTTCCGCATACGCTTCGCGCTCGACTCGTTGCAGGCTTTGAAGTTGTGGATTTTGTAGTTATTCTTGACGAAGATATTGTAGACAAAATGGGTGGCAGGGTTTTTTTAAAAAGCCTTAAAGCCGACAAGTGGGTAGTGCCTTTTAAAAATCACAATCCCGCTGGAGATATTAAATTTGCCAAAGAGATCGGTACAAAACTTGTCCAGCTTCCGCGTATAAAACCTAACAAGGTAGATTTTCCACTTTCAACTTCGTATATTATAGAAAAGATAAAAAAGACAACCTAGATCAATTCAGGAAGGATTCTAGGAATGTCTGAGATACCAATCAACAGTTTTCTCTATACCTTTCTGAAGCGAAGTGGCGGGTTTCCAACCGGTATCTTTTTCTATCTTCGAGATATCTGGTACGCTATTTCTCACTGCTTCGCGGGGAGAGTTTTCGAAAATGACCTTTTCAGGATGCCAACCTGCGACATTGAAGATGAGCTCGGTAATTTCCCGGACACTGGTGAGGTGGTCATCTCCGATATTGTATGTTTGCCCATCTGTTTTTTGAGATTTTGTGACTTTAATAAGTGCATCTACAACATCTTCTACAAAACAAAACGTACGTTTATCTTCGGGCCCAAGGATAGTAAAATGATCTGCATGTTCTACTACCTGCTTGATTATCTTTGGAATCATTCCATCGTATCCAGCTCGAGGACCATAAATATTCACAGGACGAACTATAGACATGCGGAAGTTATAGGCTTTTGAATAATGGATGAATAGAAGTTCACCGATAAGCTTTTGTCCGGCGTAAGACCAGCGAGGATCATAAGTGTCAGGAATGACACAAGGAATATTTTCAGGTGTGGGATTTGTTATTTTTCCGTAGGCGATGACTCCGCCATTGTAGACTTCGTTCGAGGAAGTATAGAGAATTTTTGCCTGTGGTTTCCCATTTTTAAACTTAAACCAATCGATAACGTTGAGCGTCGATAGGATACCGACACGCAACACCTCGTGAGGAATCTCATTGAAATTTTTGAACCCTTTTATACTTACGAGATGATAGACGAAGTCGTAATCACTTCCGACTTTTTTCCATGATAATTTGTTGGTCAAATCACCCTCAATTAATGTGATATTTGGAGACGAAAGTAGTTTTGCCAATTCCCCGTCATCTTCATAATGAAGAGTTTTTGAAGCCAGAAATATTTTATTGTTTTTATCCTTGGAAAGTTCTACTGCTAGGTGGTAGCCCAAAAATCCCGTTCCGCCAGTGATGAGAATTTTAACCATTTTTTCTCTTTTTTCTTGGATTAGTCTCATACCACTCAATCATTTTCTTCAACCCTTCCTCGAGAGTAATTTTTGCTTCCCATCCGGTATGTTCTTTTATTTTTAAAACATGGGGGAGTCGACGCTTGACACTTCCTTTAGGAGAATTTTTTATGTCAAGTTTTGATGGTTCCCACTTCATTATTTTGAATAGATGCTCAATCAAATGTTTAATTTTTGTTTCCTCCGTAGTCCCGATATGGTATGTCCCGCCATCAGTTTTTTCGGACTCCATAACAGCAATTATGGCTTCAACAGCATCATCAATATAACAAAAAGATCTTGTATCATCTGCGCCGTATATTGGAAATGGATCAACTCGTTTTTTTATTCTCTCAATTATTTCAGGGATGACATGCTCGTACCCTTCTCTAGGTCCATAGAAGTTATGGGGGCGTACAATAGACATACGGAAATTGTGAGCTTTTGAACCATGAATGAAGAGAAGTTCACCAATAAGCTTTTGTCCTGCATATGACCAACGAGGATTATATGGGTCAGAGATTACCAGAGGCACATCCTCTGGCGTTGGTAATGGAAGTTGCCCGAATGCTTCTAGTGCACCCGCGTATGCTTCATTGGAAGAAGTGTAAAGAATCTTTGCATTTGGATTGTTGTTTGTTGTGCGGAACCACTTTATGGCATAAAAGGTGATTGTGATGCCTACGGACAAAACTTCAAAAGGGATTTCATAGAATAGACGGGTACCATTGATGCCTGCGAGATGATAAACATAGTCATACCCGCTTTCAAAACTATCCCATGCATCTCTATTTCCAAGATCAGCTTGTATGAGCTTTACATTCGGCCTTTCGAGAAGCTGCTTCATGTCTTCGTCAAGCTCACTGCGAAAAAAGTTGTCTACAAGCACTATTTCATTTTTTCCTTCCGCGAGTTTTTTTGCAAGGTGATATCCGACAAATCCAGTTCCGCCAGTAATGAGTATTTTTGACATTTTTAAAGTATATCCGAAATGCCTTCTAATGTAAAATCGTCCGGAATCACACCACGTTTAACATCCGTGATGTCTCACTTGTACGACTTCTCAACCAAAGTTCGAGGCAGAGAAGCGTCCATATTCGCAGACATTTTGAATCGTCTTTTTTCCCGTAGAAACATCCGAGTAAACTGTCCACTTCTTTTTTTTTCAAGAATTCGTAAATCAAGGCCTTTTCCCCCAGCTTATTTTTAGCGAAATTCTCCATTTTTTCCGTTCGGAGCCATTCTTTTACGGGTGCCCCGAAACCTTGTTTACGCCTGTACACGAAATCTCTCGGCATGATTTCCGCGAGAATGTCTTTCAAGATTATCTTGCCGTTTTTCCCGTCGGTTTTATATTGGAGAGGAAGATTATACGCGTATTTCGCGAGTTTATGATCCAGAAAAGGGGAGCGAATTTCAAGCGAGTGCATCATGCTCGTCCTGTCCACTTTCGTGAGAAGCTGACCAGGAAGATATGTGGTGAGGTCAAAAAGATTTATTTTTCTCACGTCGTTTTTCCGTATTTTTTTCACGCTTTCCTCAATGACGTCGTCATTTACCGGAGTGGGGTTTTTCCACAGGTGTTTCCTTTCTTTGTCGGAAAAAATTTGCATCGTCTTCAAATGTTCCCTGAATGGATTCGAGAAAATAAAGTTTTTGAGCCGCACTATCTTTGACGTATTCCGGTATTTCCAGTACCATCCGTACCCGAGAAAAATTTCGTCGGCACCATCTCCCGACAAAGCAACCTTCACTTGCGTGGATGCAAGTTCCGAGACTAGATGTTGGGGAAAGTTTGACGAGTCGGCATGAGGTTCGTCGAGGTAACTTATGACCTTCTCGAGTTCATGAGTGAGGTCACTAGTCGCCTGAAGAGTGTGATGATCGGTGCCGATCTTCTTTGACGCCGTCTCCGCGAAGGGAAGTTCGTTGATGTATCCCTCATAACCCACCGAAAATGTTTTTAGGGGATGCACAGCGTATTTTTGCGCATATGCTGTGACAAGAGTTGAATCAACTCCGCCTGAAAGAAGGGAACCAATCTCAACATCGGCAACCATCCTTTTTTTGACTGCCCCGTCAAAAAGTTTTTTGATCTCTGCCTTTGCTTCATCGTATGAAACCGTGAGAGGTTTGTCTTGAAGTTCCCAGTACCGGTCTGTTTCCAGTTTTCCATTTTTGTAAATTCCCCGATGAGCAGGTGGTAGAACATGAATGTTTTTATAGACGCTTTTCCAAGGCGGAATGTACATGAGGGTGAGGTAGTTGTCGATCGCTTCGGGATCAATTTCTCCTCTTATTCCCACAGCAAAAAGCGCTTTTATTTCAGAAGCGATATATATCATCTCTTTCTCGATTGTATAGTAGAGTGGTTTTTTGCCAAACCGGTCTCTCGCGATGAAAAGTTCTTTTTTCCCTTCATCCCAAAGTGCAAAGGCGAACATACCATCCAGATAGTCCACACATTTCTTACCGTACTCGGCATAGGTTTTCAAAATAACTTCGGTGTCGGAATGTGTGACAAAAACATGACCCTGGTTCTCGAGCGCCTCGCGTAACTCTTTGTAGCCATATATCTCGCCGTTAAATACGATGGTATATGGGTATGTATTATCCCTCATCGGTTGATGCCCACCTACCAGATCGACTATGGAGAGACGAGTTTGCCCGAAGATAGTTTCCGCGGTTCGCATGAAATCTTTTTCATCTGGCCCACGCAGAGAAAGACAAGAGAGCATTTTTTCAACGCCCTCATCTTTGATCACTGAAACATTTTTTCCTGCTATGGCGATTATTCCGCACATATTATATTCTTATCCATGTTTCGGGAATGATGTCTTGGGTATTCATTTTTGGAGTATTGAACCATTTCTTTGGCGCGATGACGATTTTATTTTTATTGGTATTGAGCCAGGCTCCCCACCAGGAGAAAGTACTGTTTGCGATAATATGATGCTTGCATTTGCTCATAAGGTAGAGATCCTCCTCGGGATGATCGGCGTTATAGGGCATATAGGTTGCGGGCAGAGGAGGCTTTATATTTTCTTTTGTCCATGTTGGATCATCAGAAAAAAGAAAGAAATGAGGATGTTTGACACGTTTGGCAATTTCCGCGATGGCCTGATTGTAATATTCAACAGAACATACCCCGTGCCAGTCATTGATACGTTTG
Source organism: Candidatus Taylorbacteria bacterium RIFCSPHIGHO2_12_FULL_45_16 (assembly GCA_001821055.1). Taxonomy (GTDB): domain Bacteria; phylum Patescibacteriota; class Minisyncoccia; order Phycocordibacterales; family PALSA-1337; genus C7867-002. Next base: position 61,153 of record MHRT01000004.1, read on the forward strand.
TTGGAAACCATCTCATCACGTCGCACATGGAGGGAGACAGCTTCCACTCCCCCTATTTGTTTTTCGAATATTTTAGATTGTTCACTCAGAGGATTTCTCAAGCTAAAATCCTTACGGATGACGTCTTCCACATCTTTGAAATACTTCTCGCTTTGCCAGTTTCCGTCTAGATAAACAGGATCTTTCAATGTCAAAATCCATGATTCAAAATGGAACTGTCTTTCATCAGCGTATCTCTTACGATCGGCGATTGTACGGTTGTACCAGAACCAGAATTTTCCTTTTTTCCAATGGTATTTTTTAAACCACCTTATCTCTTTTTGTTCTGCGGGATTAATGATGATGTTGAAACGATTAATGGTATAAGGCCAATAAGGAGGCTCTTTGAAAGAATAAAGATCAAGTTTGAATTCAGCATTATTTTTTATAGAAAGGGCACGACCAATGGCGTATTGAAACATTTGGTTCGCAAGTCTTCCTGTCAGTCTGGTGATTATCATAAGATGCTTGTATTCTATAGTTCTATTGAAATCTTGTCATCTTTATAGGGACCATTTTTCACTTCAACGACCTCACTGTCCTCGAGAAAATGGACAGCCCAGATTCCATTGAGCAAAATAAAAAATTCTCCAGCATTGATGATTATATCTGTTACATGTTTCTTATCCTGTCCATAAAGTTCTATTTTTATTTTTCCTTTTTTTACGATAAGACATTCTTGCAGCGTAGTAGTCACCCTATTTTCCGGTCTATGCCCGTGAATTTTCACTTCTGTTCCCACTGGTTGCTTTAAGGTGATGATTTGAATAGACTCGCTACTGTTTGTTATAGGATGTGTGCCAGAAGAAAAACTGCTGACTTTTATACCTATTAGAATATCTTTGGAATAAAATTCTTCCATCTAATTTATTTGAAACTTTTTTTGATTGACTACGATCGACCCGATTTTCTTTTCGATTTTCGCTTGCTCGAGATCCTTATCAGTCATGATTTGTGCCAGTTTTTTGAACGTAACCCTCGGTTTCCATCCGAGAATTTTTCGTGCTTTACTGGAATCGCCGAGAAGCAAATCTACTTCATTTGGTCTAAAGTAATTCGAATCGATCTCTACTATTACCTTGCCGGTTTTTTTGTCCACGCCTTTTTCTTTGAGCCCTTTACCTTTCCAGACAAGATCTATCTCAAGATTTTTCGCCACTTCATTGACAAATTCCCGGACAGTGTGGGTTTCTCCAGTAGAAATCAGAAAGTCATCCGGAACATCATGTTGGAGTATTTTCCATATCGCCTCCACGTAATCTTTGGAATATCCCCAATCTCTTTTTGCTTCGATATTTCCAAGCCGAAGGACATCTTGTAAACCAAGTTTGACTCGAGCAAGACCGAGCGTGATCTTTCGAGTGACGAAGTTGAGGCCTCTCCTTGGAGATTCATGATTGAAAAGAATGCCATTTGAGGCGAAAAGACCATAACCAGTTCGATAAACTTTAGTCATATTGAAAGCAAAGACTTTGGAAATACCATATGGAGATTGTGGATTGAAGGGAGTTTTCTCGCTTTGGGGAGTTTCTAGAACCTTTCCGAACATTTCTGAAGAGCTCGCTTGATAGTATTTGACGGGAAAATCTAAATTTCGGATTGTCTCTAGAATACGAAGGGCTCCCAAAGCGTTTATATTTGTGGTATATTCAGGTTTATCAAAACTTATCCCCACATGGCTTTGAGCTCCGAGGTTATATATTTCGTCAGGTCTTATCTTGTTGATGATGCGGAAAAGATTTGAGCTATCGGCAAGATCTCCGTACATCATGTAAAAATCAGGATGTTTGGATTCATTGTCGTAGAGATGATCTATGCGGTTAGTATTTGGCCAACTGGCCCTTCGTTGCACCCCGTAGACTATATAGCCTTTATTGAGCAGAAATTCAGCCAAATATGACCCGTCCTGCCCAGTTATTCCCGTGATCAGGGCCTTTTTCTTCATAGTGCCCTATTCTAAGGTATTTTGGGGTTAAATTCAACTTTTTTAGAGGATTGTTGGTTTTGGAGCGGGTACGATGAATTTTCCCCCGTAGCCTTTTTCTTTAAGTTTTTTGATAAGAATCGGAGCAATAGTCCACGACAAGAGAAGGGCATACCCTGGCTGATCTTTAAAAAGATGAGATTCCTCTACGACCGGTATGTGCATTCCAGGAGTAAATTGGCCGATCTTGCGCTCACTCGTCTCGACGAGGTAACTTATAATCTGTGAGTCAATCTGACAGTAATTGAGAAGTGTGTTGCCTTTTGCGGGGGCGCCAATGCCGACAATCTTGTGACCTGCTATTTTTATATCAACGAGTATTTGTTGAAGGTTGAGTTTTGTCTTCTCTACTTCTTTTGCGAAATTGATATATATTTTCTCATCATACAGTCCAGATCCTTTTTCTAATTCAAGGAGCTTCTCGACTGCAGATGAGATTGGATATTTTCCTCTCATGGCAGCATGGACTCGTATGGAACCCCCATGAATAGGGATTCTTTCAGCATCAATGATCTCCATGCCAAACAATTCAAATAATGTGACGAGTGGTTTCAAAGTGTAATAACGTAAATGTTCATGATAAATAAAATCATACTGTAGACCTTCTATCATATCGTAGGTGTAGCCAGATTCAGACACGAAAATTCCGTCGTCAGCCAGAAGTTCTTTTACTCCATTCATAAATGAATGAAGATCGTCCACATGGGCAAATACATTTGTGGCAGTTATAATTTTTGCCTTACCATATTTTTTTGTAGCAATAATGGCAGTTTTTTCATTGAAGAAATCAACGATTGTAGATTGATTTTTTTTAATGGCGAGTCTTGTAACGCCCGAAGGATCAATACCAAGGATTTTTACATTATGAGAGATATAGTTTTCGAGTAGGGAACCGTCATTTGATCCAATATCTACTACAAGATCTTTTTCTGTAAGTTTATACTTGGAAATTAGTTTTGAGGTAAAATCTTTGAAATGTTGTTTTAAGGTTTGGTTTGTGCCGCTATTGTAAGCATAATCTTCAGAAAAAAGAATCTTTGGATCCACTACAAAACCAAGCTGTACGAGATAGCAGTCTTTACAGAAAAAAAGATCAAGGGGATATGCAATTTCTTCTTTTTCCAATGCTTCTTTGCTCAAGAAAGCATCACTTGGTGGTTGATGACCTAGTGAAAGGAATTTGAACAGATTATTTTTTTTACAGATGAAACAAGACATAGATTTTTCAAGTTACTTTTGTGTCGCTATTTTGACTGAGAAATATCAAATTGATAGTTATTGGTGAACATTTCTATTGTTTCAAATATTTTTCGACAAAACTCCTGGTCGTATACTCACGTTGTGCTCTATTGAAGGCGTTCTCGACCATTATACTGTATTTCGGCCAGTCATTTAGAATTGCTCTTATTTTTTCTTCAAGGTGCCCAGGTTCAAAATAAACAAACTCCTTGTCTTTCTCAAAATATCTCTCAATTTCCCTGAATGGATCTTTTTGACACAAAAGTAGAGAGCGACAAAAAACAGCCTCAAAAATTCTGCCTTTTTGTTGTGGTACGGGATATTCTCTTTGAAAAATATAATTTCCAAATGAACTTAAAAAACTTTTTTTAGGGATATAGGCGAATGCCTTGTTACTTTCCCAGTCCTCCGTGTTTTGTATATTTGCGACATGTCGTGCGTTTGCATTTAAAAGTGTATGTACAACGGTTATTTTAGATTGCGAGGTTAATTTGAGTTTTTCCTTATAACTGATATTTTGGTCAGTAATATATTTGTTTTTTGTCTTGGGAACATAGGACAATATTTTGCGGGCAATTTTTGTGTTTCTCCACAATTTATAGGTAAGTGTTTCTGATAAAGAGATGTACTTGTGGTTAAATTTCTTGATTGTTTTTATTGTATTTAATATATGACTCGAATGTATCCCGCCGATATAGATTACATCATAGATTTTCTCAGCTTTTGGTGGAGTATAATCTTCATTAAAAGGGACAAAGACGTATGTACGTTTTTCATTACCCTGTTTCTTATTGAGCCATTCTGTCGTATATGGACACGCCGAGAGAATCTTATAAAAATGCTCATCCCCATAGTCATCTCGACGAAATTTTGGATCTTTGGAGAAAAAACGATTAGGTTCCTCAAGTTCGTAATAAACAAGTTTTTTGTTTTTATATTCCTCTGCTTCCAGTGATTTGAAATTAATTCGAGCATCGATGAAAACAAAATCTTCTCCAATATTCTCAAATTTTTCGAAACCAAAAAAATTGACAGTGTCTTCTTTTGGAAACTTTTTTGGAACCATACACATTTTCATGTAATATATAAATTTATGATTGATTTAATCCTCGATGTTTTATATCTTAGCAACTTAAACGAATTTTTGGTATTTATGGACAATTATTGTTTTTTAGTGTATAAATAACATATGTTTTCTTTTAACATTGCTCGCATTATTGAAGCATACAAATTGACGAAGCGAATGTTTGGTGGGTACAAAAAACAGATTATCCTTTTGACGATACTGGGTTTTTTTAGTGGCCTTCTAGAGGCTGTTGGGGTTAATGCGCTGATTCCACTTTTTTCTTTTTTTGTAAAAAGTGAGGAGCGTCTTGGGGGAGATCTCATAGCTCAATTCATCAAAGATTTTTTCGCGTTTCTTCACATGCCGTTTACACTACCGACCCTACTTATTTTTATCTGTGCTCTTTTCACTGTTAAGGCTCTTCTGACACTTTATTTTAATTATATTCGTGCGGATATTCGTTTGGAATACGAACGTACTACCATGACTTCTCTTTATAAAGAAACCCTCTATGCTAACTGGCCGTATCTTTCAAGACAGAAAATTGGTCATCTTGAGACAATAATTATGACTAATGTCCGCCAAAGCGCGAGACTATTAGAGAGCATTGCGCGCCATGTGGGAGTCGTCACGGAACTTCTCATTTATCTGTTTGTCGCTCTTACCATATCCAAGACTGTGACACTTCTCACTCTCGTACTTGGTGGGTTTATCTTCCTTGTTTTTAAGCCCCTATTGTATAAAGTTCGTAACATGTCCAAGGAAACTGAAGGATTGAATAGAGAAGTGTCAAGACATATAAATGAAAGTATTGGTGGGATGAAAATAATTAAAGCGATGGGAAGTGAAGATGATTTTATACGAATCAGCAGTTTTCATTTTGATTTATACCGTAAGCTTCTTGTACGCATATCCATTATCAATAATTTCATGATTACATTCATACAACCCATAAGTGTAGTCTTCATCTCACTCGTTGTGGCTTTTGCTTATTATAAAACATCTTACAATATCGGCGCACTTGCAGCCATCATCTATCTTATTCAGAAAATGTTCGCGCATATACAGAGTTTGCAGGCCTTTGCACAGATTGTGAGCAACGATGTGCCCTATGTGCAAGGAGTGCTGACGTATAAAGAACAAGCGGTTCGATATAATGAACGGCAGGAAAAAAATAGGAGTGACATACCATTTTCTTTTAAAGACAGTCTCTCTTTTGAGAATGTTTCATTTGCGTATGAGACAGGAGATACCATCTTAAAAGACATTTCCTTTATTGTACCAAAAGGTGCTACGGTTGGATTGATTGGGAAATCTGGATCTGGAAAAACAACTTTTTTCGATCTCGTGCTTAGATTATTGAAACCGGATTCTGGGGTGATTAAGATAGACGGTACCAATATTCAAAGTATCGATATTTCACTTTGGAGAAGCAGAATAGCCTATGTTCCACAAGATGTCTTTCTTTTAAATGACACAATTTATAATAATATTATATTTTACGATCAAAACATAAAAAGGGAAGAGGTGGAGTATGCCACAAGACTTGCCCATCTCGAAGAGTTTGTCAGAGAATTAAAGGATGGGTATAACACTATTGTCGGTGAACGCGGGGTGCGTCTTTCTGGTGGTCAACGTCAAAGGATTGCCATTGCCCGTGCGCTTGCCCGCCGCCCTGAGATATTACTCCTTGACGAAGCCACCAGTGCTCTTGATGTAGAATCAGAAGCGTATGTTCAAGAAGCAATCAAAGAACTCAAAGGAAAAATGACGATTTTGATTATTGCCCATCGTCTTGGGACAGTCTCGCATAGTGACACACTGGTAGTAATTGACGATGGTCACATTATTGAATCAGGAAAACCTTCGGAACTTCTTAAAGACAAAGAAACATATTATGGACGAGTCTATAATATTCAAAATTAAAATTCAGTGGTAACGATAGTGCTTTACCCACATCCGTGTTATATTAGCGGGTACATTATTATTTTGATTGATTATAAATTATTGTTTCTGCAGGAATGATAAACCATAATATGAATCTCCAAAAAATTCTACGTTCTGTTATCTTTACCGCGCTTTTTCTAATTCCGGTGTTTGTTCTTTTTCCGATGCCATTTTGGCCTTTCAATTTTACTAACTCGATGTTCTTCCCGTTCATTACCGGCAAGGCATTTTATTTCCGCGCCCTAGTCGAAACCGCTTTCTCGATCTGGGTCATCCTTGCTTTTCTTGATCCAAGATACCGACCGAAAATTTCACCATTGACTATCGGCGTCACCTTATTCAGCGTGGTTGCGCTTCTCGCAGACCTGCTTGGCGTCAATCCGCTTCGTAGCATCTGGTCAAACTTTGAGCGTATGGAAGGTTGGTTGGTCGTGGTGCATCTGTGGATGTTTTATATTGTTGCCTCGCACACTTTTGGTGCCGGCGAAACCGGTCTTTCCACGCAAACGGGGAAGCGTTTATGGCACCGCTGGTTCAATGTCTCATTGGTTGTTGCTTCGGTTGTGTCTATATACGCCCTAGCCCAGCTTTTCGGCTGGACCGCAATTCATCAAGGCAGTACTCGTTTGGATGCCTCGCTTGGCAACGCGGCATATTTGGCAGTTTATATGTTGATGCATATAGGCATTGCTATGTATATGTTTTTTGTGGCACGAGCCGGAAAAATAGCTAATGCTGGTTTTTTGCAGTGGCTGTATCCGGTTGTGGCGATTATATTCAGTTTCATAATTCTTCAGACTCAAACCCGAGGTTCTATTATCGGTCTTATTGGCGGAATTGTTTTGGCCTTGGCTTTGTATGCTATCTTTGGTAAAGAAGAATCCAAAAAGCGACGTTGGATTGTGACCGGCGTCATCGGGGCAATCATGATTATCAGCGTTGTATTTTGGCTGTGTCGTAACACTCAGTTTATCAAAAACATCCCGGTTTTGGATCGCATCGGCAGTATTTCACTCTCCGACACCAAGACTCAAGCTCGTGCCTATGTCTGGCCGATGGCTCTCAAAGGCTTTGCGGAACGACCAATTCTCGGCTGGGGTCAGGAGAATTTCAATTATATCTTTAACAAGGATTACAACCCGGAGATGTGGCGGCATGAACAATGGTTCGATCGCGCACACAATGTGTTCCTTGATTGGTTGGTGGCTTCGGGTTTTATCGGCTTGGTGGCGTACCTCGCGTTGTATGTTTTGTTGCTTATGGCGATCTGGAGGTCGGACCTCAAGATTAGGCAAAAAAGCGTCTTAGCTGGTCTGATTGCCGGATACGCTGTCCACAACATATTTGTATTTGACAACTTGGCGAGCTACGTATTCTTTTTTGCCTTGCTTGGCTTCGGCGGTTCGCTAAGACGAAATGAGGCAAGAGACAAAGGCCGAGAGAATCAATTGTCGCCAGTCTCCAAGATTGGTTGTTGGCTGGAAAACAAAACATTCAGCACGGACGCGGTGGAATATATCGTGGCCCCAATTGTCATAATTGTTCTCTTTGCTGGTATATATTTTCTGAATGTGCGTCCGATTCAGGCGAACACTCGTCTGATTTCTGCGTTGCAGTCATGCTCTGGCAATGGGGGAACTCCGGACGCCACTCTATTCGCCAAGGCTTTGGATATAAATTCTTATATGGCCAATCAAGAGATTCACGAACAGATTCTCTCATGTTCAGGCGGGGTGATAAACAGTCAGTTGCCAGGTTCGATAAAGCAGAATTTCTTTGAACTGGCGACACAAGCAATCGGCGCTCAAATATTGGCCACACCGGATGATGCTCGCATATATGTTCTCGGCGGAACATTCTTGTCCGGCATCGGTCAAATAGAAGAAGCGGAAAAAATCTTGACCAAAGCGCACGAATTGACGCCACGAAAGCCGTCAGTCACGATTCAGCTGGCCAATATTTACCTAAATAAAGGTGATTTTGAAAAAAGCTTGGGATTATTGAAAGAAGCCTACGAATTGGAGCCAAGTCATCCGGAATCTGGCAAGGCTTATTTGATCGGGCTTATCGCCTCTGGTGATGAAGCCACGGCCCGTAAGCTATTCGGTAGTGATCCTTCGGTGTTCGAGACGGATATGTCTGCTCGGGCTTATACGGCCGCCAAGCAATATCAAAAAGCGATTGATATTTATAAAAAGTTAATCATGACGGACCCCAAGAATGTCCAACTTCGCGTGCAGTTGTCGCAAGTCTATTACCAGGCGAATATGATCTGGCTGGCCACGGAAACTATGATGGCCATCGGCAAAGATTTTCCGGAATATAAGGATCAAGTAGAAGCGGCCATCAAGCAGATTCAGGCGCCAAAATAGGTGATTCGAAGAAGATTCGACAAAGGAACTACTCAACAATTTTGGCGGGGATATAATCTTTTAATTGTTCATTTGTCCTGTTGATTATACAAATTGGGGATAACGGACTTGCAAAAAATCCCTAGTTATGGTAAGGTGCTCTGGTGGGTGCTCGTGTGGGCATTTCCAATAAATAAATGTTTCGCAAAGTCCCGCCTCGGCGGGCTTTTGCGTCATTTGGAATACAAATTCACTAATTATATACTCATTGCATAATCCTGCTAATCCATATTATACTATAATAAGATTGTACCAAATGACGGCGACGGCTGTACTCACATTAAATTTAAACATTTTATTTTGGAGCTCACACCCGTCGCCATCATTCGGCGCAAAGTTATGGATTGTAATATTGAATAATTATCAGGGGATCTATCGTCTGAAGATAGGAGACATTTGCAATCTTCTGACTCACAATCATTTATGATCATACAGGAACACATCACTCTCGCTCCACATACAACCTTCAAAATCGGCGGACCAGCCCGATTTTTTTGTAGTGTTTCAATTGACGCCGAATTGCTTGAGGCGGTGACTTTTGCGCGGAATAAAAACGCACCCATATTCATTCTGGGCGGCGGTTCTAATATTTTGATTGACGATCAGGGTTTTGACGGGCTGGTGATCAAGATAGAGATGATGGGAATGGAGAAGATCCAAGATCTCGGTGGGCAGGCAAGATTCAAGATTCAAGAAATTCATCAAGAGGCGATTGTGGATGAAAAACAAAAAAGAAGCGTGGATGAGAAGAAAGTAATTGTCTCTGTGGCGGCGGGAGAGCGGTGGGATGACTTCGTTGATTACGCAGTTGAACACGGCTTATATGGAATCGAAAATCTTTCGGCCATTCCAGGCACGGTTGGTGCGGCGCCGGTTCAGAATATTGGGGCCTATGGAGCGGAAGTCTCGCAGACCATTTTGGCAGTCCATGCTTTGGATACTCGAACGATGAAGTTTGTTGGTTTGACCAACGGCGAATGCCAGTTCTCGTATCGAGAGAGTCTATTTAGAAAAGAAAAAGGCCACTACATTATTACGCGAGTTGATTTTGCTTTAGGCCGACGTGGTTCAGTGAATACAGAATACAAGGATGTTCAGGAATATTTCCTTAAACAAAACATTACAAGTCCAACGCTAAAGCAGGTTCGTCAGGCGATCACCGATATCCGCTGGGGCAAACTGCCGGACTGGAAACTCTGGGGCACGGCGGGGTCATTTTTCAAAAACCCGATTATCTCCGCGGAGCAATTTCTTAAGCTCAAAAAGAAATATCCGGAATTGCCTGGCTATCCGGAACCCGATGGCCGAGCAAAAGTTTCGCTGGGCTGGATCCTGGACAAGGTCTGCAACGCCCGCGGTCTCTGCAAAGGCAACGTCTGTGTCTATGAGAAACAAGCGCTGGTCCTAATCGCCAAACCGGGTGCCACATCGGAGGAAGTCGTAGTTTTGGCGCAAGACCTCATGCGTATGGTCAAAGAGAAAACTGGCATTGTGATTGAAGGGGAAGTGGAGTGGGTGAATTAGGGAATTAAGCTAGGCTACTTTTTTTTGGTTGACTTTTCTCTACGCAAGAGTAAGTTGTAGGAAGGTTTGCACGTTGTAAACCGCTCCTGTGAGGGAGTAAGTATAGACAACCATGATTCCTGTGAGGGAATCGGAAAGGCCCGTGAGGGCCGGAGAGATAGTTATGATAGAACTCGAAAACATGCGGTCGCTGCGTAAACTCTTGACTGAGAAAAGGCCGGGCGAAGACAGACGTGCCAGAATACTCAGGACGGAATTGTTCGATCAGATCACCACACAGGAACCGAGTGACAAAAACATCAAGATTTCGGTTAAGTGGTCATTTTGTGGAATAGCGGCAAACGGACTTGGTAGTGATGCTCATCTGGTGGCGGCAATCACCAAGGCTTGGAATGTTGCATATCCTGGCAACAGTCTTGCCATTCTTGTTGCCATCGCGACTGAAGCCAATAGTCATATTTCGGACGCCGGGGAAGGTTTGACTATCGGTTTGTTGGAAATGGTAAATGAGCGCATTGACCATGCGTTTGAGTCCAGAGTCCTTTCATACTTGGGAAGTGGATGTATCGCCGCGTCTCTGGCAACTTCTTTTCCGACAAGTGCTGGGTCTGGCCGTCTGACTACAGCCATACAATCACTCACGACGGGGATGTGGATAAAGGGTTCTCTCGAATCAAGTTTGCGGCAGAATGAGGTCCTTAGTCTTTTGTCCAACATGCGAGAGGTTCTGTTAAAGATGGCTGCTCTGTCCAGGTGGTCAGATCAAGAATCGGGAACCCTTGATTATTTCTGGAACTTTTCCCCTCAAGGCAAGCAGTCTTTTCTGGAAAAATTTGCGGACGAACTATCCAAGAGATTTTTCTCCAACTCCCCGCTAGGCTTGCGATTTTATCTGAACAAACTTCTTGAAGGACATCCACCGGTTGAATCAAGTAAGTGAATTACACTGGGTAGCAACTTTTCAAAACTATTTTCACCCCGCAGGCGCCACACCCTCCTGCGGCTTTTTTATTCCGGCTAGCGAGGTACGCGTGAATGTTTTACATTCACAGCGTCCGAGCGAAGACGGAAAAAACGAGTAGTTTATTGTCCCAAATTATGCTAGAGTGGCTTTTACTTACATGGCATTCCTGACCAAATTATTCAACCGCTCCAACACCAAGAATGTCAAGGAATTCGAGTCTTTCATGGCGAAAATAAACTCTTTTGAAGAGGGGCTAAAGAAGCTGTCGGATGAAGGGTTGAAAGGAAAGACGGAGGAGTTCAAAAGAAAGATTCAAGATTCAGGATTTAAGAATCAAGAAGAAACCAAAAACATGGACTCCAACTCCCGGATCGAAGTCAGGGACAAGCTTCGCGGGAATGATAACGCTATCGATAAAGTTCTCCAAGAGATTCTTCCTGAAGCTTTCGCGGTCGTCCGTGAAGCCTCGCGTCGCACGCTGGGTCAGCGCCATTTCGATGTGCAACTTCTCGGTGGTATGGCTCTGAATTCCGGGGCAATCGCTGAAATGCGCACTGGAGAAGGAAAAACTCTGGTTGCCACATTGCCGGCTTATTTGAACGCGCTTACCGGAAAAGGTGTGCATGTGGTTACAGTCAACGATTACTTGTCTCGTCGCGATGCCGTCTGGATGGGGCAGATTTATTCTTTCCTAGGACTGACGGTTGGTGTGATAAATAGTGAGTCGAGTTTTTTGTATGATCCAGCGCATAGAAATCGTACACCAGAAGGAGTACCTGATTCCGAGGGACGCTTCGGAGCGAGCGAAGGCGAGCGAGAACCAGACGCGACGCGAGCACGCGTCGACGGCGTGTCCCGAGGAACAGGTACGGATTCTGGTGTACGTGACCCACTCGACAAAGAGCGCGACCAGCTCGGCGCTTTCAAAGTAGTTCATGAATTTCTCCGGCCGGTCTCTCGCCGCGAAGCTTACGCCGCCGACATTACCTATGGCACCAACAACGAATTTGGCTTTGACTATCTGCGCGACAATCTTGAATACAGCGCCGATCGTTTGCGCCAGCGTGAGCCAAACTATGCCATCGTGGACGAGATAGATTCCATTCTTATCGATGAAGCACGCACGCCCCTTATCATTTCCGCGCCCACCCGTGACGCTGAGTCTGTTTATAAACAATTTGCTACTTTAGTCAAGTCATTCAACCTGGATCAGGATTACACAGTCGATGAAAAACATAAATCCATTTCTTTGACTTCAGATGGGATTACCAAAGCCGAGAAAGCTCTGGGAATTGATAATATTTACACGGATAAAGGCATCAAGTCCGTGCATCATCTGGAGACGGCCATAAAAGCTCAAGCCATTTATCATAAGGACAAGGAATACGTCATCAAAGATAATCAGATTGTCATCGTGGATGAATTTACCGGCCGGATGCAACCAGGTCGTCGTTGGTCAGATGGTCTGCATCAGGCCATCGAAGCCAAGGAAGGCGTCAGTGTTCAGCAAGAATCCCGCACCTACGCCTCGATTACTTTCCAGAATTTTTTCCGAATGTATCCAAAACTTTCTGGTATGACTGGTACAGCCGCTACTTCTGCAGAAGAATTTTATAAAGTATATGGTCTCGAGGTCGCAATTGTACCTACAAATAAGCAACCCATTCGTATTGACAGCAATGACCAGATCTTCCAGACGGAACTGGGTAAATTTAAGGCACTTTCTCGCAAAGTCAAAGAACTTCACGCCAAAGGCCAACCTGTCCTCATCGGCACGGTTTCCATCGAGAAAAATGAGCTACTGTCGCAATTTCTGAAAGCCGAAGGCGTGCCTCACCAGATGCTCAATGCCAAGAACCATGAGCGTGAAGGCGAGATTATCGCCCAAGCTGGCAAGAAAGGCGCCGTAACTATTGCCACCAACATGGCTGGTCGTGGTGTGGACATCAAGCTCGGCGGCAATCCGAGCACACCGGAAGCATATGAAGAGATAAAATCAGTCGGCGGCCTATTTGTTCTAGGTACGGAACGTCATGAGGCTAGGCGCATTGACAATCAATTGCGCGGTCGTTCTGGTCGTCAAGGTGATCCTGGTCAGACTCAGTTTTTCGTCTCCATGGAAGATACGCTGATGCGGGTCTTTGCTTCGGATATGATGAAGTCTATGATGGGTAAGCTTGGCGTGGCGGATGATGAGCCGATCGAGCACAAGCTTATTTCGCGATCGCTGGAGAGTGCCCAGGAGAAAATCGAAGGTTTTAACTTTGATTCACGCAAGCATGTCTTGGAATTTGATGATGTCATAAACACTCAAAGAAAGAGTATTTATGGAAGACGCAGGAAACTGCTTCTAGGTAAAGTGGAGGATGTGGAGAGTGAGTTGCTTAATTTCATAGGAGAAAGTTCTGGCAAAGCGGATGTTGGTTCTGAACCCTCTTCGGAGCGCCACGGGCTTGTACTCAAGCAAATGGTAAATAGTGGCGCGAGAAAAGACGGCTTTGCGAGCGATTCCTCTGTGCGAGCAAAGCCGATCGTGGGTGAAGGACTAACATCCGCGGAGCCAGAACATAATTTAGTGTCAATAATAAATAAGAAAATTGCCGAATTCGGCCGTGAAAACTTCTTCGATGCCGTGCGCATCATCCTCCTGCAAGCCATCGACATGTACTGGGTGGAGCATCTCGAAGTCATGGACTACACCCGTTCAAGCGTCAATTTGCGTGCCTATGGCCAGCGCGATCCGTTGGTTGAATACAAGAAGGAGGGTCTACGTCTTTTTAAGGAAATGAACGCGGCCATGCAGGCGCAGGTCATCAAAGTTTTGTCGCATATTGTGCCTATGGTCAATGGCGTGCCTATAAACGCAGAGCAAAAAAATCTCAAAGAAGTTAAAGAGAACGCACAGATCATCGGCGCCGGTGATGGGTCGAGTAATTCCGGTGCGACTGGGGCCGGCGGGGTCAGAAAAGAGGCGGAGGTAGGGAGGAATGATCCATGTCCGTGTGGTTCGGGTAAAAAGTACAAAAAGTGCCATGGGGTTGGAAAATAGGATAATTTACTCATTACGAAACATTTTTTGACGCTTGGAAACTTGTCTGATTTTCTGATGGTGATAGAATTCTGACATTAACGTGCTTCTGATGCCTGCTTGGAAGAGATGTTATTATAGAGATTAACTATATAAACACATGATAATAAATAAGAAACAAATCACAATTAAACCGGCAAGGATCACCATAGATAAATTAGGAGAGATGATAAATAATGGTTTTAAAGAAGTCGATAAGAGGATTGATGATTTAGATACTAAATTCGAAAAGAAGATTGACGACTTAGATACTAAATTCGAAAAAAGGATTGACGATTTAGATACTAAATTCGAAAAGAAGATTGACGACTTGGACAAAAAAGTAGACTTCAGGTTCAATGGTTTGCAAAACAGGATGGATAATACAAATGTGCACTACATCACAACGGGCGAACACAACTTCCTCAAGGAACGCGTAAATAAAGTTGAAAAGAAAGTTTTCGCAAAATAATAATTCACACACTCGATAAAAACCATGATACAATGATCCCATGACACCAGTCTCACCAAGTCATTTCTTCTTTGGCCTTTTGTTGGTAGTTGTTGTCTTGGCCGTATTTATATTTCTACCATTCCTGACACCCATCGTTCTGGCCGCGGCTATTGCGGTCGTATTTGCCCCTTTGCATCGCTTCATCGTTCGTAAATTTTACAAGGATAGGGAAAGAAGCAATTTTGGCGCGTTGACCACGCTGCTTGTAGTTATCGTCATTATCTTCGTCCCGGCACTTCTTATAACCGCCAAGATATACACTGAAGTCCAGAGCATGTATGGTTTTCTCATAGACGAATCCGGCCGGTCACAGGCCATCACCGCCCTCAACAACGCGGCCGAAGGAGTCTCAAATGTTTTCCTCAATTTGTACCCAGCCTATTCATTTGATTCGTTCAATATTACCGAAATCTTACAGAAAGGCCTGGAATGGTTGTTTGGCAATCTTGATACCATCTTCAGTGGGGCCTCCAAGATTGCCTTATCATTTTTCGTGATGTTATTGGCTATGTTCTATTTTTTACGCGATGGTCGGGAACTCAAGCGTCAGATTATTTCCTTGAGTCCTCTGGGTGACGATGACGATGAGAAGATCTTCAAGAAACTGGAGCGAACGATTTTTTCCATATTCGGTGGAAGTATTGCCGTTGGCATTCTTCAAGGTATCTTGACCGGAATTGGTTTTGCTTTGTTTGGTGTTCCGAACCCGGCTTTATGGGGATCGATTGCGGCGGTCACGGCTTTGATTCCCGGTATTGGCACGGCGCTTGTTCTTATCCCCGGGATACTATATGTATTCTTTACCGGCTCGACTGGCGAAACCATCGGTCTTCTAGTCTGGGGTGTATTGGCGGTTGGACTTATTGACAATTTACTGGCCCCCATTTTTATCAATCGTGGGGTCAAGATTCATCCGTTTCTCATCCTTCTTTCGGTCTTGGGCGGGCTTCTATTCTTTGGTCCCATAGGTTTTGTTCTCGGACCGATTGTGCTAGCATTCCTATTCTCGCTTCTCGAAATATATAGGAGTTCGTTTGGTGGGAGGATTTAATTAAACAATCAAACTATTTAACAATTCAGGCACAAGATATCATCCTGAAGAATATGTTGTTATTTGATAGGAAAGTTGTTTAATAGTTAGATTGTTTAATGGTTGAATTCTAATGGCCTTCATCGACGAATTACAATTCCACGCGAAAGCTGGCGACGGTGGCACCGGCGTGGTCAGATGGCGTCACGAAAAAGGCAAAGAGTTTGCCGGCGCGGCTGGCGGTAATGGTGGACCGGGCGGGGATGTGTATGTTCGGGCTGTCCGTGATATCAATATTTTGGCGCGCCACAAGTCGGTCAAGCAGTTCAAGGCTACCAATGGCGTTGACGGCGCAAATTGGAGCATGCAGGGCAAGGCAGGAGAGGATAAATATGTTGATTTGCCGATTGGTTCAATAGTCACAAACTTGTCTTCGGGTCGTGTTGTTGAACTCATAGAAGATGGTCAAGTTTCCAAAATTTTACACGGTGGGCGTGGCGGCCTCGGCAACGAATATTTCAAGGCGTCCACAAATGTACGTCCCGAACAATCGACAGATGGAATGAATGGGGAGGAAGCGGATTTCAGAGTTGATTTGAATCTGATCGCCGACGCCGGACTCATCGGTTTGCCGAATGCCGGCAAATCTAGTCTATTGAACGCCCTGACGCACGCTCACGCCAAGGTCGGCAGTTACGCCTTCACGACGCTTGATCCGAATCTAGGTGTTTTACGTGGCGGATATATTCTGGCTGATATTCCAGGACTTACTGAAGGGGCTTCGGAAGGCAGGGGTTTGGGTCACAAATTTTTACGACACGTAAAACGCACGAAAGTACTCCTGCATTTAGTGTCGCTGGAAAGTCTGTTGGATGAAGATATAGATTCTAAACTTAAGGTTAAAAGTTCAAAATTTAAAAACAATAAAATTAGTGTTAAAACAACAGGTTTGATTGTTGAAAACTACCTCATCATTCAAAAAGAATTGGAAAAATACGGTCAAGGTCTGTCGGACAAAAAGGAGATCATAATCCTGACCAAGACGGATATGGTTGATGAAAAAACGATTGAGACCGCTCGCAAAGCTCTCAAAAAATACGGTCATGATATTTTAGAGGTGACTGTGCTTGATGATGTCTCAATAAAAAAGTTGGGGGAGGAGTTGGTGAAGAGGTTGAAATAATACTGATAGTACATCGGGACAGGGGACATCTAACTTTATTAATGTTTTAATATTAAAAAATCCACTTCCATGATGGATTTATAGTATTTAGTAAGGTTTAGAAGAGTCGAGACTTAACAATGATGGCTCCGATTGTCCAAGTTTTTCCATGAGGAGCTTGCGAATGACCTCGGGATTTCCGGAACCTTTTGAGGCGCGCATGGTCTGGCCGATGAGAAATTGAAGCGAAGCGGTTTTGCCGGCTTTGTATTCGGCCACGACCGTGGGATGTTCCGACATGATTTTGTCGATAATTGGAACGAGGTTTGAATGGTCGTTGTTTTGGATCAGGCCATGTTTGTCGGCCAGAGATTGAGGTGAGGCGGTCGGATCTTCGTCAAGCAATGACAGGACGTCTTTGGCGCCTCTAGAAGATAATTTGGCTGAGGCGACCAAGTCAATAAGTTCGGCGAATGATTTGGCCGGGATTATTTTTGTGGCGGTGGTCGTAAAATTCACCAAACCTTTCTTTTTAAGTAAGCCGAGATAATCGGACAGAAGATAATTCACGGTCAATTTGATTTGTCTTTGGTCATTTGGGTATGTCTTGATGATCGATTCAAAGTAATCCGACAAAACTGGCGAGTCGACAAATACAGCCGCTTCCTTGTCCGTCACGTTGAAACTTTTCTTGTACCGATCTCGTTTGATCCAAGGTAGTTCAGGCAACTCCTTTTTTAGTAGTTCATAATCAAATTCGGGAATCAGGGAAAGTTTGAGCTTTGGTATATCGGGGTCGGGGAAGTAGCGATAGTCGTGGGAACTTTCCTTGGATCTCTGCGAAAATGTTTCGCCGATTTTTTCATCCCAACCGCGAGTTTCTTGTTGCACCTGCCTACCGGATTCAAGCAGGGAAGTCTGACGCCTAATTTCAAATTGAATCGCTCGTTCAACTGCGCGAAATGAGTTGAGATTTTTTACTTCAGTTTTGGTTCCGAGTGGCATTACAAGGTCTGACCTTGAGGTCAGATTTTGTAATGCTCGTCTGACCGAAATATTCGCTTCAACCCGCATCTCGCCCTTTTCCATGTTTGCCTCGCCGGCATCCAAGTAACGGAGAAGGAGCTGCAATTCTTTGGCAAATCTAACCGCGGTTTCCGCGTCATGGATGACAGGCTTGGTTACAAGCTCCATGAGTGGCACTCCGGCGCGATTGAAATTGATCAGACTCTTTTCATGCGTATCATGAGTCGATTGGGCAGTGTCTTCCTCCAGATGTATTCGTTCGATTGAAGAACCGGCAAGTTCACCACCAGACACCAACGGATATTTGTATTGACTGATCTGGTAACCCTTTGGTATATCCGGATAGAAATAATTTTTGCGATCCCATTCCGTAAAATCGGCGATCGTACTGCCAACGGCAAGACCAATTTTGAGGACATGTTTTATGGCCTCCATGTTGAGTATTGGTAGCGTGCCAGGGTGACCTAAACAAATAGGGCAGATATTGACGTTTGGTCGCTCCTCATCGGGGTTATTCTTACAGCCACAGAACATTTTGGAGGCTGTTTTGAGCTCCGCATGTATTTCAAGGCCGATAACGGGGGTGTATTTATCCGAAGAGTCCATATAATTGGTCTAATTATACCAATTTCTCTCTTATTTTCAATCTTTTTTTGATATGGCAGGATGTTGTAGAAGAATTGGCCTCATTTACTTGATATCTCGGATAAAGATAATTTATTTTAAATGAATGACCTGTAGCTTTTTTACAGACTTTGTATAGGTTTTTTCTAAAGGTTTAGTATTATGGCCAATGAATTCTAGTAGACGATCTATGTCGGAGCGTCTATAGACACGATAATTGTTCATAGGATGGCGTAAAGCCTTTAATTTGCCATTTTTATCCCAATTTCGGAGTGTAAGAGGAGTAACACCTAGCATTTTTGAGGCTTGTTTGATTGTAATAAGTTGTGGATTTTTGGACATTTTAGTCTCTAAATTAATCCTATATAAACATTACTAAAATATAGTATATAGCTACTATATTTTAACATAAAATATGAAAGTTTATGCAAGTTAAAAAAGTGGATAACATTTTGTTATAAAATTCTTAAAAAATAATGAACAAACAACAATAATTGAGACATAAAATTCTTTCATATACTAATGGTCCTATAATGGAGCAGGTAAACTAATGAGAAATATTATCAAAAATAAGCAGGTCCAGAATTTCAAGCCCCTAAAATGAGTTCTACGGGTTTGAGCCATATAATTTTGACCAAAATTTTCTCCAAAATTATGGATATTTTTCACTTGGATGGATCATTTTTCATGAAAAAAGTAAATTCTTTATGTTATCCACAAGGTGATTAGTTAGCTATCAATGTATAATTAGACCAATGAAAGATGCTCTAAATATTGATGGAAAAATATACATCTCGTCTCGCCGAGCTGCCGAGATATCCAAATATTCCAACGATTATATTGGTCAGCTATGCCGAGGTGGAAAAGTGACTGCTCGGATGATGGGACGCGCATGGTTCGTGGATCAAGAGTCTTTGCTTAGCCACAAAAAATCTTCAGAAGAGGCTTTCCAAGCACGTTGCAAAAATGCTTCACGAGAGCATAAAGAGAAAACTACGCATTCTGATTTGACAATCAGACCATTGGCACTCCAAGCCCCACGCTTGACTCAAGATACCGTGATGCGGCCGACAAAATATCCAGTCTTGAATTGGACATTCGCATATAGTTCTGATTCCAGATCTCTTTTACCACAATTCACAAAAGCTACCTTACCTAAATCCGAAAAGCCGCCCATCGTTTCTAATGTTATCGGTCCGCTTAGTCCTTTTGCTCCTAAAAAATCATCATTACGAAATGTCTCAATACGGCATCGTGTCGCACTGACCGCTTTGGTTGCGATTATTGTGATGACCGGGGGATTTGTTCTTAATCAAAACGGTTTTCAATCGTCACGGATTATTTCCCAATCGCAAACCGCCAGTGTGATTTCCTCAATTGACGCATTTTTTTCATTGATCCAAAACACCTGTGATCACACGATTGCGTTCGTGGCTGAGATGTTTTCATCCAAATATCGCCAGTTTGCCCGGAATACGGAAGTGACGATTCTCGATCCCGAACCTGAACAGCTTGATTGGAACGGCATGGCGGTCGTCCCCGTGTCTTCGATCGATGGTCAAACAGAAACCGAACGGCGCATTCGTGATTCATTTTCCGATGTTGTTGAAATAAAAGCCGACCAAAGTGGCACGGCCGGAGTTATCACGCCGGTATTCAAAAAAACCACTGGCGATGAATTTATGTATGTGCTTGTGCCAGTCAAAGAAGAAAGTAAATGATATGAATATCTCCACACACACTATTTCCATCTCGGTCATCTCTTGCCTAATCGTTCTTTCATGTTTCGCGCAGGTGGCCCAGTCGGCAGTGATGTCAAGTAGTAACTATAGTTTGCAAGCCGACAGTCTGAACTTCGGAGGAGCACGCTCTAACTCGGGATCGTATGTTCTGGAGAATACCGGCGGTGAAGTCGGTACGGGTGATCTTGACGGCGTTCAAAATAAAATCCACGCTGGATATCAACAGTCCGATGTCGTGACAGCACCGTCGACTTCAACCCCAACTCCGACAATCACACAAACTTCTTCGAGCGGTTCGCGACTTCCGGTGAATGTGTTGAACTTTAACGCAATCCCGGGTAATGTCAGCATCTTTTTGAGCTGGCAATACCCGATTGACGCTGATATCAGATCTGTGCGCATTGTCCGTTCCACGGTATTTTTTCCGGTTGGCATATCAGATGGAGAAGTGATTTTTGAGGGCGACGCGCTAGACGTCATTGATCACGATGTTGTTCCTGGGGTCCTTTATTATTACGCGCTGTTCGCGCGTAATTCTTCGGGTCAATATTCATCCGGAGTTCTCGCCCAAGCTCGCATAGCCTATCCAGACGAAGTGATTGTGCTGTCGACTTCGACCGATCCATTCGCCAATGTGCCAAACGCACTCAATGTTCATCCGGATATCGCCAATTTGACTCTTCTTGATTTTGATTTCATCCAGGACGGCAAAAAAATAATTCATACGGGCAATACCGTTGTGATTGACGGCAAGAAAAATCTGACGGTTCGGCTCGCTTACAACAAAGTCCCGCAAATATTAAAAACCATCGCTATTAGTTTGGCTGACCCGAACGATCAAACGAAGATTTTTACTTTCTTGCTTCGGGTGAATGATGACGAGACTGCCTATGAAGCGACCATCGCGCCATTGGCTAATAACGGCGATTATCGTCTCCACGCAATTATCCTTGATTATAAAAATCAAGGGCTAAAAAGATTGGAGGGTAATCTCCGCGCGGTGGTTTTTGAGGGTGCGACCACTTTATTAAAAAGCGGAGGAAATTATACGTGGTGGATTTGGGTATTAATTATACTGGTGCTCATTATTCTCGTGGTTTTGCTTTCACCCCGCAATCGTCGAAACGGTAATTTGGGAGAGGATAGGGCCATTTCACCGCAATGAAAATTACTTTTTATAAAAAAATAGTAATTGCGTTAACCGCACTCGCGATCGTGGTGATGTTTAGTTGCGCGCGTTTTCCAGTCGCGCAAGCCGCCATCAATAAACAAATTAACTATCAGGGTAAGTTGGCGAATAGTTCCAATGTTGCAGTTGCCGACGGCACTTATGCCATGGAATTCAAATTGTATACCCAATTGTCCGGCGGATCGGCGATCTGGACGGAGACGCTTGCCGGCGCGAACGAAGTGCAAGTGACGAATGGTCTTTTTAGCGTGATGCTTGGCGGAGTGACAACTCTGGTCGATGTTGATTTCAATCAGACGCTGTATCTTGGCGTGAATATAGAAAGTGACGGGGAAATGACACCACGAAAAATAATCGGAGCGGTGCCGTCGGCTTTTGTCTCCGACACTCTGGATGGTTTGGACAGTGCTCAATTTCTCCGTTCTGACACTGGAAGCGTTACTTCTGGATACTTCATCGCCACGACAACGACCGCTTCCAGTTTTCCATATGCCTCTTCAACGGCTATTACAATCTCCGGCACGGCTTCAACATCGGATTTGATCGTGTCAAACACCTCAATACTAAATTCAATAACCGCCAACTCCCTTACCGTCAATTCTCTTAACGGTCCACTTCAAGCCAATAATGGTCTTGTTTCCGCCACCACTTCAATCGGAGTTTTGTATGGCGGCACTGGGCTGAGCTCCATAGCCTCATCCTCGCTTTTGATTGGAGGACCGAATAACACATTTATTGAGATTGCCACTTCATCGCTTGGTTTGCTCGGGTCGGCGGATCTCAACGCATATCTCGCGTTGACTGATTGGTATTCCACCACCACGGACCAGTTGACTGAAGGAGTGAATAATTTGTATTGGACGAATGGGCGTTTTGACTCTCGTCTTTCCGCGACGACGACATTGCCAAATTTGACCACACTCTTCGGTCTTACTGATATTATTTCCGCTCGAGCCACTACTACCAACGCGACAACTTCCAGTCTTTACGTTTCAGGTCAAATTTCCGGTGCGGGACTTTCCGCGTGTTCTGGCAGTGGGGATAAGTTGGTTTGGAATGCCGTAACTCAGCAATTTTCTTGCGGCACCGACACCACCGCTTCCTCAACTCTCCTTTCAGACAACAACACTTTCTCTGGAACAAACATTATCAACCTTTCCCGA
>MHRT01000005.1:0-39781 GCA_001821055.1 Candidatus Taylorbacteria bacterium RIFCSPHIGHO2_12_FULL_45_16
GTTGGCGACTATTGTCCAGTTGACCAAGTTAGTTGAAGACTCCACCCTAGCCAACGCCCCGCGAGCGAATGAGGCGGTGACACACTCATTAGTCATTGCCACCACAGGAGGAGTATCTAAAGCGTCTCCGAATTGTGTATATCTCCTGGTCTTTCCTCCAGCTTTTATCGTGAATCTGACTTCGTTGGTGCCAAGTGAATACCACGGATTCAGGATGACCACATTGTTGGTGGTTCGTTCTGGTGGGAAATACGGCAGGACCGATTCAACTCGTGACCGTGACGATTGGTTGATTGGTGCTGGCCAAGAATTCGTGTAGATGTTTTTGACCTCGACCATGAACTGTTGAAGACCTTGGACAGGGACAATCGCGCAAATGTTGGTCGGGTTGAACGCATTGGCAAAGGTGTTTGATGTTACTGAAGACACGGTGCCAATTTTTGTGTCACATACCAGACTGTTGAATGTGTTTCCAAGACTTTGCTCGCCGAATCCCACATAAATTCTCCAACGTAGAACTTTATTTGGATCCATTTCGGGTCTGAACTGGCTAAACATCCAAAAAGTGTTGCTGATGGTATACGCCTTGTATGTTGCAAACGATTGGAATTGTGTGCCTAAGCCAGATGTCCTTGAATCAAATACTCCTGCATTATTCGTGTAATACAGAGTTGTTCCAAATGATTGTCCGTTGATAGTGACCGCGCCTTCGTTGAGGGCGGTGAAACTTCCAATTGACAACCGTGCTGGTAGTGTCGGCAAATCTACTCCCTCAGTGTCAACAACACAGAGGAAGAACGTGACTACTAGAGTCGCGATGAGAAGATTTCTCATATCGTTATCCTTTCTGTACGGTGTTGTTTTCCGAGGTGGAACCTCGGTTCGATATACTTCATCTCGTTGTCAACGAAACTAAGCTATCTGATTATAGACTAGCATATATCACAATGATTGTAAAGTAGTTGTCAACTATGATCATCTGTGGAGAAGATGGGGATAGAGGATTATTTTGAGATTATTTGATTCCTGTATAACTCAACGCCATTTTTTGTTCCTTAGTGTCAAATAAAGTGATTTTGAATGGATATGTTTTGCCGAGTTCCAGCGTTTTGCGGAGTTTTTCTTCTGAACCGAATTCGGAGACATGGACTAGTCCGGCGACTCCTTCTTCAATGGAAGCCAGCGCCCCATGTTTGTTGAACTTGATGATGACACCGGTTACCGCCATGTCCTTCTTGTATTTTTTGGCGGCCTCGCTCCACGGATTTGTCTTCATCTGCTTCAGTGAAAGTGAAATTTTACCATCCTTGATTTCAATGATCTTTGCGACAATCTTTTGACCGACTTTGACGAAATTGCGCGGGTCATCGACGAGTCCCCAATCAATCTCTGAAATATGTATAAGTCCCTCGAGGCCTTCTTCAAGTTTGACGAAGACGCCAAAATCGACGACGCCGGTGACGAGACCGTCAACTTCGTCCCCAACCTCGTACTTGCTGGCTACTCTCTCTTTTTCTTTGATCTCCTGACCTTTTTCGGAGAAGATAAGCTTGCCTTCTTTGGGATCAGCGGTGATGATGGCCACTTGCATCCTGGTGCCGACGAACTTTTTGAGTTCTTCTAGGATTTTATCTTTGTCACCGTCGGCGACTTTTGGATAGTGTTCCGATTTGAGTTGTGAAGCGGGGAGAAACCCGACGATTCCTTGCCACTCAATCATCAAACCACCCTTGTTAGCTTCTTTGACCAGAAGATCAAGAGTCTTCTTTTCATTGATGGCTATTTCGGCTTCGTTCCAGATGAGTGCTTGACGGGCTTCTTTCAACGACAGTTCATAATATCCGTCCTTGTGAGCGGTGTCGACTATCTTGGCTGCGATGACATCACCGATATTGATTTTCTTGATGACATCGCGGGCAACGATGAATTCGCGGCCGTAGATGATACCGGTGCCAAATGGCGCGAGGTCAATGAAAACCGACGATTTTTCTATGGCTATTACTGGTCCTTCTATGAGATCTCCGATGACCGGTGGTTTCTTCATCGTCGCCACAAGACCACCCATGATGCTTGATTTTTGGGCGTCAGTCAGTTCCATGTCCTCTTTTTTCTTTGCTTCGCCAGCGGATTTGGTCCTCTTGATCTCTGATTTATTGTTGGATTTTGATTCTGAATTTGAAACTATGAAAGTTTTGCGCACCTTTGGCGAATAACTCCACGCTATTTTATCTGATGCTTGCACCGGAATTTCGGTGATTGACTCTTTTGTTTCCAGCATTTCACCTTTGCGTCCTACCAGCGTTTCTTTTAATTTTTTAAACATGTTATTTTCGCGCTCCGCTTTTTAAATTATTAATGAATCCATTTGTCTTTGACCAAACGGACCGCCCTAGCTTATGGCTGTAGCGTGTCAAGTGCGGGATGACGCGGAATTTGTAAGAGCTAGCAAACAATTTTCGTACCCAATGAATGTACGGGGCCTTTTGCCTTGAGTCTTGATAATAACGCAGAGTTGCTTTTTTGTCTATTGGCGGGACCTTTTTTATTTGATAGAGTATTACCATCATGATCATCAACTACCTCGGCGGGCAATTCGTCAAGATCCAATTCGGCGATACTATCTTGGCCTTCAACCCCATCTCCAAGGATTCCAAACTGAAGCCGGCGAAGTTCGGCGCCGATGTCGTCCTCTCCAGCGTCAATCATCCGGACATGAATGGTATCGACCAGGTCACATTTGGCGACAAGAAGCCTTTCACTATTTCTGGTCCGGGAGAATACGAAGTCAAAGGAATTTTCATCAAAGGTTTCGCCTCCGAGTCGGGCTATGATGGCGAGAAGAGAATCAACACTATATATACGGTCGCGCTCGAAGGCATGAACATTTGTTTTTTGGGCGCATTGAATACCAGCGAATTGCCGAAAGAAGCTGATGAGGGAATAGACGCAGTGGACATTCTATTTGTGCCGATCAGTGGCGATGGTGTCTTGGATCCAGCCAAGGCCTACAAGTTGGCGGTTTCGATTGGTCCGAAGATTATCATTCCGGTGAATTACGGCGACAGTGGCGACAAGGATGCCCTGAAGAAATTTTTGAAGGAAGCCGGTGAAAACCCAAAGCCGGAGCCGAAGTTGACGCTCAAAAAGAAGGACTTGGAAGGGAAGGAAGCTGATGTGGTGGTTTTGGAGAGGGAATAATTCAGCTTGCGCAGAAAGACTGCAGTGTTAGAATTAACCTGTAAATATGGCCTTACAAACTACCCTCGAAAACCTCCGTGCTAAGCCAGAACACATCCGCAAGCGTGTAGCTTTCTGGACTTCTTTCGGCATCACAGCCATCATCTTCGCATTCTGGCTGGCTTCATTCTCCATAACAGGTAGCACGGCGAATACAGCCGTCGCCACTGCTGTCGCCAAAGCCGGCAATCCTGGAAGCTCACTCATTGCTGGTGTCGGAAACTTTTTTGTTGATATCAAAGAAATGATTTTTGGCGCCAGGAAGATCAAGTATAGCGAAGTGGAGGTTAGGGCGGGGGATAGGTGAGGTCGGACCTCCAGATCTGGAGGTCCGACCTCAAGATAGAGCTCTGCTGCCGAATTTCGCCTAAATAATCTTTGAAACTGGAATATTCATATGTTTTTGAATATTCAATTGCTTCATTACTAAATTCTTGTCTCGATTCTCTTGTAAGATTTGGACTCTCAATTCCAAATGGATTTAGATGAATGTAATTTATGAGGATGCGGAGATACTCCTCATCCATAACGGATTTAGCTTTGTATTTTCCTTGGAATATAGTTCCTGAATGTTTGTATTTGATATTGTAGTACATTGAATAACCGGTGCATATTTTCCTAATAAAGCGTGTCATTCCATCAGGGACGCACTCTCTTAGTGCGATATGAAAATGGTTTGGCATTAGGCAATAAGCTACAATTTCTACTAGCATTTTTTCACGATATATTTTGAAAATACTTATTTCTGCGTGGTCTGCCAGTTGAAATGGATTGTGATTATTTCCTATATATAATAAATACAGAAAACGCCAATAATCTTGTTGATCATTGAAAATAAGTGCCCTATGAGCGCCTCGATTGTATATGTGGTAATAGTCCATCGGTGAGGTCGAACCTCCAGATCTGGAGGTCCGACCTCACCGTATCAGATAGCGATAAAGATTCGCTGAAGAAGTGATAAAGTTTTGCTGAAGTTGTAGATAAAAAAAGACCGCAGGCGACAGGGTTTGTCGCGCGCGGTGAGATGTTGGAGAAAACAAGCTAGTCAATTTCTGCGACGCTTTTTTTGAGTGAAGCGGCGAATTGGTTCTGACTGATTCTGGCGATGGCGTTAAATTCAATATTATCGAGTTCGCCGACATCGTGTGCGATTACCAATGTGCATGCCTCGTCCCATTCCTCCGGTAATCCAGAGAAGGAGAAGATGAATTGCGACGATCGGATAGCCCCGCCCCACATATCTTCTCTTGGGTTACGACTTTGCCAACTACTCACGTGCTGAGAATGTTTGGATAGACGGACCGCCTTCTCTTGCGCAAACTGAGCATACTTTGGTTTTTTCTTGTCAGGCACTTGCCCAATCTGAGTAAGAGTGATGAGCTGACCAAGATTGTCGGTTACGCATAAGTAGCCACCTTTTCTGTTGCTTTTTCCGATGAGATCACAAGCAATCTCGATCGCGTCGAATGCACATGCAATGGTATCTACAATCCTTGTTCTTTTCATAATCTTCCGAATTCATTGTTTTGGAACTTCATGTCGATATAAACATAATTGTTGTTTATAGTCAAGCTGACACCTCACCTCATTTTTGTTACAATATGAGTTAATTAAACAAAGGAACTAGATAACAATTCGGCAGTATGTGAATGAATTGTTGAATGGTTCCTTTATTAAATTGTTGAATTTTATATCATGGCCAAGAAGCAGGACAAAATCAGCGCGGAACTGGAACCGACAGCACGTGGAGCGGGCGCCGGTGTTGTGGCACGCAACATCACCACCGAGATGCGCGAGTCATTTCTTGACTACGCCATGTCCGTCATCACCGATCGTGCGCTTCCAGATGTGCGTGACGGTCTCAAACCGGTGCATCGCCGTATCCTCTACGCCATGCATGAGAAGGGTCTGACATTCTCCGCCAAGTTCCGCAAGTCCGCAGTCGTCGTCGGAGATGTGCTCGGTAACTATCACCCCCATGGCGACGTGGCTGTCTATGATTCCATGGTCAAAATGGCCCAGGATTTCACCATGCGCTATCCGCTCATTCAGGGACAGGGAAACTTCGGCACGGTTGACGGCGACTCCGCCGCCGCCATGCGTTACACCGAGGCCAAAATGGCCCGTGTTTCCGCCGAACTTCTTCGCGACATGGACAAGAAAACCGTTGATTTTCGTCCAAACTATGATGGCACACGTCAAGAGCCGACTGTATTGCCGACCGCGGTTCCGAATCTTTTGTTGAATGGCACGCTCGGTATCGCCGTCGGTATGGCCACCAACATCGCTCCGCACAATCTTCGCGAAGTTATTGATGCGACTATTCATCTGGTTGATAACAGTGATGCAACCACAGAAGATCTTTTTGCATTCATCAAAGGTCCTGATTTTCCAACCGGCGCCGTCATCTATGGCGAGAAAGACATTCATCACGCATACGCCACTGGCCGTGGTGGCGTGACAGTTCGCGGTGAGGCCGAGATAGTCGAAGATAAAAAAGGCCAGTATCAGATCGTCATTTCCTCCATTCCATACCGTGTCAATAAATCCGAACTGATCATCAAGATGGCGGACCTAGTTCGTGAGAAAGTCGTTGAGGGCGTGAAAGGTCTGCGTGATGAATCAGACAAAGAGATGCGCATCGTTCTTGATCTCAAGAATGGCGCCTATCCGGAGAAGATTTTGAACTTGCTTTACAAGCATACTCAGCTCGAAGAAGCTTTTCATATGAACATGGTGGCATTGGTCCATGGCGTGCCGCAGACGCTCTCCATCAAATCTTTCTTGGAAGAGTTCGTCGAGCATCGCATCGAAGTCATCCGCCGCCGGACTAAATTTGACCTCGATGCCGCTGAAGCTCGCGAACACATTTTGCTCGGATTAAGAAAAGCTCTTGATCATATTGATGAAATAATCAAACTCATTCGCGCTTCAACTGATGTAGCTGATGCTCATGCCGGATTGATGAAACAATTCAAGTTTAGTGACAAGCAAGCCACAGCGATTCTCGAAATGCGTTTGCAGAAACTGGCTGGCCTGGAACGAAAGAAAGTTTTGGATGAGCTCAAAGAAGTTCAGACGCTCATCGAAGAATTGAGGAGCATTTTGGGCAGTGAGAAGAAAGTTCGCACCATCATCAAAACCGAACTTGGCCAGATCAAGGAGAAATATGGTGATGATCGCCGAACCAAGATTATCAAACACGGCGTCAAGGAATTCAATCCCGAAGATTTGATTGCTGATGAAGAGTCTGTGCTGGTTCTGACCAAAGGTGGCTATGTCAAACGCACCAATCCGGATGAGTACCGCAAGCAGAAACGCGGCGGTGTCGGCGTGGTTGATCTGGATACAAAGGAGGAGGATTTCATTTCCCATCTTGTCTTTGCTTCAACTCACAATGATCTCCTGTTCTTTTCTGACAAAGGTAAGGCCTATCAGATCAAGATGTATGACATTCCGGAAGGCAAGCGGGCCACCAAGGGCAAGTCGTTGATGAATTTCCTGTCTCTGGCTGAAGGCGAGCATGTGACTTCTATTTTGCCGATGCCCAAGAATAAAAAGGAGGCTGAAGGACTTTCACTTATGATGGTCACCAAAGGCGGTACAGGCAAAAAATGTTCAGCTACTCATTTCAAAGACGTCCGCCGTTCCGGTTTGATCGCTATCACGTTGGACGTCGGTGACGAGCTCATCTCTGCTTCTTTTGTTTCCAAAAATGACACTATCACCATCGCCACCAAAGAAGGCCAGTCAATCCGTTTTGCCGAAGATGATGTCCGCGAAATGGGCCGCAATGCCGCCGGTGTTCGCGTCATCAAGCTCGGCTCCGCCTCTCCTTCGCGAAATGCTTCTGAGGAGCGAGGCAAGGCTTCGGCGGACAAGAAAGGCGACCACGTTATTTCCGCCGATGTTGTTTCCAAAGATGCCAAGAATCCAGCTCTCTTCGTTATGGGTGCCAACGGCTATGGCAAAAAGACCAAGCTCGATGAATACAAAGTCCAGAACCGTGGCGGTTCCGGCATTCTCACTATGAATGTTACCGCCAAGACCGGTCCGCTCATCGCCGCCAAGGTCGTGACTGATGATGAGGAGGAGGTAGTCGCCATGTCAAAGAAGTCGCAGGTCATCCGCGTTGACCTCAAAGAAATCCCTACATTGTCGCGCGCTACGCAGGGTGTGAGGGTCATGAAGCTCCGCGAAGGGGATAATCTGGCGAGTTTGATTTGTTTGTAAGAACGATGGGTACAAAATTTCCAAATGAATATGATCCAAAAGGCCACGGACTTATTCTGGGTTTCTTTTTCATTATTCTTATTCCGATTTTGGTAGTAATGTACGTTTCCTTTTTTAGAAATTAAGTTATATTTACGTTTTTGTTTTAATCTTGACTCAACCACCCAAAAGAGTACAATTTAATCATGTCAAAATCCGTAACCAAAATAAATTCCGTTCACCTAACCGTCCAATTTATCAAACACAAGGATGGTATTATTGCCTATGCCCCTTCCCTCGATTTATCTACTGTTGGCAAAACTTTGGCCAAGTCTCAACGAATGATTACCGAAGCGGTCAGTATTTTCTTCGATGACTTGGTTAAGTGCGGCAAATTAACTGAAGTGTTGTCAGGTCTAGGCTGGATTCAGCGGCGTTCCACGTGGAATCCTCCCCCTATGATCAAGGAGAAATCAATTTCCCTCAAATTACCAACACTTGTAACGGTCTAACGTATGGCTGAGATCGATTCTATCAGCTGGAGAAAATTGGAAAAATTTCTTCTGTCTTATGGCTGTGTGTTTGTACGGGAAAAGGGAGATCATAGAGTGTATTCAAAATCAGGGCTTGTCCGCCCATTAATTGTTCCACAATATTCGCGCATTCCCGCATTCATTGTTTTGAATAATCTTCGAGTCTTGGGTATTTCAAAAAAGGAGTTTTTGAAGAAAATTAAGAATCTTTAATCATGAAAAAGCCCTCATCAATCCTCATCTTCGGAGACTCCACCGCTTGGGGTGCTTGGGACATGGAGAAGGGTGGCTGGGTGAACAGACTATGGCTCCATGTCGGCAATCGAGATGAGGACTATGTGGAGATTTACAACCAGAGCATTTCCGGCGGGAATTCAGAAACTATTTTGGAGAGATTTGAAAGAGAAGCGGAGGCGCGGGGTGCCGAGGCGATAATTTTTCAGACAGGAGGCAACGATGCTTCTTATAAAGGAGTTGATGGCAAGTGTTGGGTTTCAGAGGAAAAATTCAGGGAAAATATTGATGAAATAATAAAACGGGCCAGAAAGATTACTGACAAAATCGCGTTTATGGATCTCAAAAATTGTGATGAATCCAAGACCACGCCTGTATCTTGGGTTGATATCTATTTCACCAATGAGAATATGAGGAAATACGGTACTATCATGAAAGATGTTTGCCTGAAAAACAAGATACCTTTTATAGAAATAGATAAATTGGATGATTCAGACTTTGAAGACGGCCTGCATCCGAATGCCGAAGGGCATCGCAAAATTTTTGAACAAGTCAAAAGGTTTATGGTTGAGAGTGGGTGGGTCTGATGTTTCCAGTGCATAGACAAAACCCGCTTCGGCGGGTTTTGTAGACTCCAAACCATTTGTCGCCCCATAGGAGAAAACAATCACTCAAGAGATTATACAAAAGTTTTTAGACAAATAACCTATTTGCTTGCAGCTATAGAAATAACAAACTTCGCCCCTTTTCCTTTTTCGCTTGTAATCTGAATCGTTCCATTCAGATCTTTTTCGACGATAGTCTTGACTGCCATAAGCCCTATGCCACTGCCACCACTCTTGGTGGTGAATTTTTCCTTGAACATTCGGGCTTGATTTGCCGAGGAAATGCCACAGCCGGTGTCTGATACTGATAATTCTATCAAAGATTTTCCGTCTATTTCTTTTCTGATCGCCGAAATAGTCACAAGATGTTCTGTTTTTTCCAATGAAGCCAAGTCTCGGACGCAGGCATCTATGGCGTTTGAGACCAGATTCAAGATCAATTGATGCAGTCGGACTGGATGAATCGGTAAAAGAATCTTTTCTTTTTGATGGACTTCAATGCCGACGCCGACCATCCGCGCCTTGTAACCGAGGATATCCTGAATAATTTCAATTTCTCGTCGCAGATCAGCTGTGACCACGACATTCGTGTCCTTGATTTTTTCCTGTGATACGGAATCTACGCCTAAAGATCTCCGGACGCTTTCCATGAATGAATTCATCCGTTTGGAAGAGTCGATCACCGTCCGTATCATCTCTTTGGTTTTTTCCGAATAACCTGGATTAGTTTCGAGTTGTTGAGCATATAAAGAAACGGCCGAAAGAGGACTAATGAGATCGTGAAATAATCCTTGCGAAAGCTTCCCAAACTCGGCGTTCTTTTGGAGTTCGATCAACCGCTGTTCTTCGGCGTGGACGAAGGCGGCTGTTCGCTCGGCGATGCGACGCTCCAGCGAATCACGCTCGCTCTCCAGGCGTTTTTCCGATGTATTCAAATAATCTCGCGAAGTTTTGATGTGACGATTTGAGAGCCAAATGATGACCATGATAAGAACGATTATCAAACCATACATGACTATGTCCACCGCCTGAATGGAGAGTATTCCTGCGGCGGACATTCCCTCGACATACACCTGCTTTGATGCGAGGGGAGTCATGTTATATCTGCGGCCAAAGGGAAGATACGCGTTTCATAAATGTCATTATGCACCTATTGATAAGGTTATGTCGACACATAACTGGCATTACCATATCAGTAGATGATAAAGAAATAATAAAGAAGTGATAAAGTTTTGCTGAAGTTGTTAAAATATGGCTCATTATAACGATATCATGTATCCACGACCAGTGACATTGCTAATCAAATCGGGTTTGCCGGCGATATTGAGCTTCTTTCGGATATTACGCATGTGTGTTTCTATGGTATTGGAAAGAATGTCGCTGTCGGCTGTCCAGACATGTTCCATGATGAGTACACGCGAGACCATGGTGCCTTGGTGGCGAATAAGATATTCAAGTACCCCAAATTCTTTCCGGGTCAGATTTATCGTTATTCCGCCGCGAGTAACCGTGCGTTTTTCCAGATTCATGACAATGTCTCCGACGTTCAGAGTTGTTTCGGGAGGTTTGATCTGCGGGCGACGATGCAGAGCTTCCAACCGCGCGTGCAATTCTTCCAATTCAAATGGTTTGACCAAATAATCATCGGCGCCATGATTGAGCGCGGCCACTTTTATTTCAAGAGAATCTATGATTGAAAGAAATATGATTGGGGTAGTGCGTCCGACACCCCTGATCTCTTTGCAGACATCCAAGCCGTTTTTCTTGGGCAGGGAATAGTCAAGCATGATGACATCATAATCGTAGCTTTTTCCGAGGAATGAACCTTCGCTCCCATCAACCGCCAGATCGACGGTATATTCTTTGGCGATCAAGCTTTTCTTGATTACTTGGGCGAGATTTGGATCATCTTCAACAATGAGTACTTTCATTGGTCTGAATAATTAGTGCGCTAAATATAACATAGAGATGTAAGAAGTACAGTCAACGCAAGCAAGGCCCGACTTTGGATTATTGACACCCTCATTCTGACTATGCTAAGCTCCTCGGTATGCGCATATCCTGCGTTTTAGTATTGTTTCGTTTTATCAATTATTAGAACTAATAACAATTTATCCCCGAACTTGGTTTCGTCAATGGGTATTGAAGAATGGTATAAACTTCAACATCTGTTCACTGATCCAAGCGAGAGGGCAATAAAATAATATTATGGCAGAATTCAATCGCTCAAAGCCACACGTTAACGTTGGTACCATCGGACACGTCGACCACGGCAAGACCACACTTACCGCTTCTATCCTTGCGGTGCAGGCCAAGAAAGGTCTGGCAAATCTGAAGGCTTATTCGGATATCGCCAAAGGTGGCACTGTTCGTGATGCCTCAAAGATCGTTACCATTTCTCTAGCTCACGTTGAATATGAGACGGCCGCTCGTCATTATGCCCACATTGATGCTCCGGGTCATGCTGACTATATCAAGAACATGATTACTGGTGCCGCTCAAATGGACGGTGCCATCCTTGTCGTATCCGCCACTGATGGCGTGATGCCACAGACTCGTGAACACATTCTTCTTGCAAAACAAGTTGGCGTGCCGAAAGTTCTAGTCTTCCTTAATAAGTGCGACATGGTTGCCGAAGCCGATTTGCTTGATCTAGTTGAAGAAGAAGTTCGCGAGCTTCTGACCAAAAATGGTTTTGACGGCAAGACTGCTCCAGTTATCCGCGGTTCGGCTTTGAAGGCTCTCGAAGGCGATGCCGTTTGGACACCCAAGATTGACGAGCTTATGAATGCCTTGGATACATTTATCCCTATGCCGATCCGTGATGTTGACAAGCCATTCTTGATGCCGATTGAGGACATCTTCTCTATTGAAGGCCGTGGCACTGTGGTTACCGGTCGTATAGAACGCGGTCAAGTCAAGATCGGTGATGAAGTGGAAATTATCGGCTTTCGGGATACTGTCAAAACGACTATTACCGGTATTGAAATGTTCAACAAGCAACTCAAAGAAGGTATTGCCGGAGACAACGCCGGACTTCTCCTTCGTGGTACCGCCAAAGATGATGTATCTCGCGGTCAGGTACTGGCCAAGACCGGTTCGGTCAAGCCTCACACCGAGTTTGAGTCTGAAGTTTATGTCTTGAAGAAAGAAGAAGGTGGCCGTCACACTCCATTCTTCACCGGATACAAACCTCAATTCTATATTCGTACTACAGATGTTACTGGTGAAGTAACTCTGCCAGAAAAGGTAGAGATGGTCATGCCGGGTGATACGATTACCTTCAAGGTCAAGCTGGTTGCGCCAGTCGCTCTTGAAGCTCAGATGCATTTTGCCGTCCGCGAAGGAGGCAAGACGGTGGGCGCTGGAGTTATTACTAAGGTGATCGCGTAATTAAGTAATTATGGACATTGTATTATTGATAGTTGGAGTCTTCTTGATTTGGAAAGGGAAAATGAAGATTTCAAAAAATAGAATCTTGGAAGGGAAGAGAGCTAGAATTATAGGAATTGTTGCCCTTATTCCTGCGGTTATCGATTTTGGTTCAATTTTTGCTGGTATTAGATTTGAAAGTTCAGCTGGGGATGTGGTTGCATTAATAACTTGGATTGCAATTCTAGCAGTATTAATTGGTGTCTTGTCCCTCAGTAAAAAAATTTCATCTGATGTAATAGCAAATTAATCATCATGGCCACAGAACATAAAACAACTAAAAAAGAAGCACACCCTAAGCCAGTTGTCGCCAAGTCGGCCGCTGTCAAAGCAGTCCGAACACCTCGCGCACCTCGCGTCAAAAAATCCAAGGTTGTCGGCGAAGTACCGCATCTCCGAATTCGTGTGCGCGCCTATGAGCACAAGATTCTGGATACTTCATTGAAACAGATTATGGATACGGCCGCTCGTTATGATGCCGAGATCCATGGTCCGGTGCCATTGCCGACGGAGATCAAGAAGTACACGGTCAACCGCTCGTCATTCATCGACAAGAACAGCCGCGAACAGTTCGAGATGAGAGTGCACAAGAGATTGATCGACATTATAAATCCCAATCCGAAGGTCATCGAAGCGCTGACAAACTTGAGTCTTCCATCGGGAGTGAACATAGACGTGAAGATGATGTAGGGAAAATGGTGGTGTGCACTTTGATTTTATTCGCCTGCGGAACTCGCATCGGACAATTGTAAGACATGTTCGGCTCGGAACGACAGAGCCTCCATGTCAAACAATTGTCGACGATGCTCAGACAGTCCTCGGCTTATAAAACCAAAGTGCACACCACCATTTGAGTGCAACAAAAACATGAAATTCATTTTAGGACGAAAACTGAATATGACCCAGATCTTCGACGCTTCCGGCGCTGCTTTGCCAGTGACCGCGGTTTCAGTGCGTTCAAATGTCGTTACCCAGGTGCGCACCAAGGATACAGATGGCTATGAAGCTCTCCAGGTTGGTGAAGGATCACGCAATCCA
This sequence comes from Candidatus Taylorbacteria bacterium RIFCSPHIGHO2_12_FULL_45_16, assembly GCA_001821055.1. Lineage (GTDB taxonomy): Bacteria > Patescibacteriota > Minisyncoccia > Phycocordibacterales > PALSA-1337 > C7867-002. The sequence goes on from MHRT01000005.1 coordinate 13,292, forward strand.
AACCGCATAGCCAAGCCGCAAAAGGGTCACTTCAAAGAACTTGGTTCTTTCGCTTCAGTTCGTGAATTCCGCTTGCCCGCCGTAGCCTTGCCTCGCTCCTCCGAAGCATTTCGCGAAGGAGAGGCGAAGGCGGGCGATTTTACTCCAGGAGCAGGTACTCCAACACCCAAAGTCGGTGACAAAGTCGAGCTCTCCCAGTTCGCGGCCGGCGATGTCGTCACGGTGAGCGCCATTTCCAAAGGTAAAGGTTTCCAAGGCGTGGTCAAACGCCACGGCTTCGGTGGCGGACCTCGTTCTCACGGTCAGAAGCACTCCGAGCGCGAGCCTGGTTCTATCGGTGGCGGTCTTCGCACACGTGTGCCAGTCGGTATGCGCATGGCCGGACGCATGGGCTCTGACCGAATTACGGTGAAAAATCTGAAAATTGTTCATATCGATGCCGAAGAGAGTGTCATGTATGTTTCAGGAGCTATTCCAGGAAGGAGGGGGACGTTGGTGGAGATTGTTGCGTAAATTTTCATGTTGATTAATAAAAATATACAAACCTGGTCTGGATTCTCTGTTGCTGTCGCCATTTTTTCTGATTGCTAGAGTGACTTTACCGTTAAGTCCGGAAGCCACCCTATGGGCGGTTTTTGCAATCAAAAAAGAAATGGAGTCTATATATGCACCACGCAGTTAAAAATCGTATCGCAGTTCACCGTATTCAATTACAACATTTACCAATCCCAGAAGAGAGAGCGTTGTTTATTCTCCAAGAAAAAGGAATTCGAGTCATTGAAGTAGATATTATTGCTATAGCGAAGGGTTTGATAGGAAAAGCATCGTGGAAATTTGGCGCGCGTCAACATGAAGCACCACTGTTTTTTGATTGTTCGAGTCTGACCAAATGGCTTTGTGGTCAGAGAGGAATCTGGATTCCTCGTCGCCCGACCCAACAGTTTATACACTGTCGTAGTCATGCGAACACTTTGCATTTGAGCGAGGCAAAACCAGGAGATCTCTTGTTCACGAATAGTCCATTCAAAAATGGTGTCATGTATGAGATCGACGACACGATCGGCCATGTCTTTTTTGTAACTGACAAAGAGACCGCAATCTGTGCCACAAATAGCGAGTTCGGCACAGGCATATTCGAGGTTTCATTTGCTGATATATTCAAGACTAGAAAGTTCTTGGATGTTGGTAGGGTCATGACTAATGACGTGGTCACATTCCTCACTCCACCCCATCGAGAGGTTGAAACATCAGATGATATAGTGCAAATTGTTCTTCAGTCTTTGTGAACCATCGACGCTTTCTGTAAATTGAAAGCGTCGTTTATTTTTACACCAAACTGATCTTCAACTCCACACCCAGCGCTTTGCGCTTGACAATTCATTTCAAGAGAATATAATTGCACCAATAACTGCTTGTGGCCATTGGAGTTGCGCCCAAGATGGTACAATCGGCACTGTTGCTGATGGCAGGCACTATGACAAGCCCCTTTACGGGGCTTGTGCGCTTGTCGAGGATCTTCTGTCCATGACACTGAAAAAATGTTTGTTGCCGTTGTCTATTTGTCTGATTATGATTCGTATTCTCTTTTTGTTTTCAAAACGAGTGAATGTCCATGAATGTATAAATGATGATGCGTTGTTTCTGTTCGGTCCAGAATAATATTTTGAAAATGTTTGAGCCGTTTTAAGTATTGGTATCACTCTTTCAAAAAGTCTCATCCTGCGCATGCGATCAGATAGTGACCTGGGTTTTCCGTGTTTAAACATAAGATGGTAAAATCCATGGTAATTAAAAACAACCACTTGGCCACCAAAAGCGGGGCAGATTGTGGAACTTACTTGATAGTAGATTCTCTTAGCTTCATCAATAAATGTTTGGTTTTCCTTGTCTTGCATGTCCGAATCCTATCAAACTAGAATGAAGAAACAATGAAGAAATGATGAAGATTCTATAGTACGCCTAAAAATATAGCCTTTAGACAGATTATCGAGGGTTGGAATGGAAATAAACCGAGTTTGACTTCATCTATCGCCTTTGCTACTATGTTCCAACACGCTCGCAAGGGCATTTTTGTTTCAAAACTCGTCAAATCCGCCCAAATTAAATTTCTAACTCTAACATGGAAGCCCCAATCTATAGTCAGGACGGCAAAACATCAGGGAAAATCACTCTTTCTGAAAGTATCTTCGGCGTGCCATGGAATGCCGACTTGGTCCATGAAATCGTCCGTCTCATGAATTCCAATTCCAGGAACGCCATTGCTCACACCAAGACACGCGGTGAAGTGCGTGGCGGAGGCAAAAAGCCTTGGCAGCAAAAGGGTACCGGCCGGGCTCGTCACGGTTCCAGCCGTTCGCCGATCTGGGTTGGCGGTGGTGTGGCTCATGGTCCGCGCAATGACAAAAATTTCACCCGCAAGATCAACAAAAAAGCCAAAGTTCGCGCTCTCTACGCTATTCTTTCCAAAAAGTTCAAGGACGGCGAGATCCTCTTTGTTGATTCGATGAATATCACCACGGCCAAGTCCAAGGATGCCAAGAAAATCATTTCTTCTTTGGCCACAATCAAAGGCTATGAGAAGCTTGCAACCAAACCAACCAACGCGGCCATGATTACCTTTGACAAGAAGACTGAGGCTCTCTCGAAAAGTTTCCGTAATTTCGGCAATGTGTCCGTGGAAGAATTTCGCAACATCAACCCGGTCTCAATTCTCAATCATTCGTATCTGATCGTGACCAATCCAGAGGTATCGTTGAAGATGCTATCAGCTAAAATCAAGAGCGAATAATTTTAAATTACAAAATATGGCATTATTCTGGTCAAAAAAATCAAAAGCCGAAAAGATCTACGACAACAAGCCTATTGGAGTGGCCAAAAATTCTTCGCCAAAGACGGCAAAACCAGTCAATCTCGGCAAATCAACCCCGACTGTTTCAAAAGAAGTTGCCGTTGCCAAGAAAAATGTCCCAGCTTTTCCGATCGGATCATTTTCCGGAGCCGCGGATGCTATTATCCGTCCGCGTATCACCGAAAAATCTGGCGTCTTGAGCCAAATAGGCACATATACATTTGAAGTCACAAAAGGCGCCAACAAGAGTTCAATTGCCCGAGCGGTAAAGACCATGTACAAAGTCACTCCAGTCAAAGTCGCCATTTCGAATAATCCCGCCAAGAATGTCTTTGTCCGTGGTCGTCATGGGGTGGTCCCGGGAATCCGTAAGGCCCTGGTTACCTTGAAGAAGGGAGATAAGATAGATTTTGTTTAATTGTTAAATAGTGGAATAGTTAAATCGTAGAATTAATATCATGAAATCATTTCGCCCAACATCAAAATCACGCCGACACATGACGGTCTTGCCATTCAAGGAATACTTGACTGCTTCGGAGCCTCACAAGGCCCTGACCGGCGGCTGGAAGCGCGACATGGGACGCAATGCCTTTGGTCGCATCACCGTTCGCCACAAGGGCGGAGGCCACAAGAAGCTCTATCGCGACATTGATTTTATGTATGACAAAAAGGACATGATGGCCACAGTCAAGACGGTCGAATACGATCCCTTCCGCACCGGCTACATCGGTATCGTCAACTACAAAGATGGCACCAAACGCTATGTTCTCCTGCCAAAGACCATGAAAGTTGGCAACTCATTTATCGTTTCCGAAACGGCTCCGATCCAGACCGGCAATCGCCTGCCTTTGAAAAATATTCCAGTCGGTACTTTTATTTATAATATTGAAATCAAGCCGGGTTCCGGATCCAAGCTGGTCCGTTCTGCCGGCTCATTTGCTCAAGTAGTCGCCAACGACGCTGGATATACGCACATCAAGATGCCTTCGACGGAAGTTCGCAAAGTTCACGAGAACGCTTGGGCATCAGTCGGCGCGGTTTCCAATGAAGAAAATCGCCTAGTCAATATCGGCAAAGCTGGTCGCACGCGCTGGATGGGCATTCGTCCGACAGTCCGCGGTACCGCCCAGAACCCGGTTGACCACCCATATGGTGGAGGTGAACAACGTCAAGGCAGGGGTCTGCGCCGTCTCAAGACTCGCTGGGGCAAGCCAGCAGGTAAAGGTCAGAAGACTCGCACTCCGAAAAAGTATTCCAATGTCTTCATCGTTTCCCGCCGCCAAGTTGGCAAGAAGAAGAGTGTAGCGGTGCAGTAGGGTTGTATTTCATCATCAACAAAAAGCCGGACAATGTGCCGGCTTTTGTGTTCTTGACACATCCGAAATTATGAGTAGTGTTATACAAGAACTCAAGAAATAGCCAGCTTGTTGTTCCAAACAATACAAAGGCTACTTACAATCGAAGGACATTTGTGGCTAGGAAATCATTACTACTACCTGCTGGAGAAAATCTATTTCAGCGCGTCAAGAAACAATCATTGGCTGCCCAACAGGCAGGCATCGAACTCATCAAGCTATCGATTGGCCAACCTTCAGGCCCGGCCATCGAGGAAGCATGTTCAGCTACTGCTATTGCAGTTATGTCGCGCGAAGAAAACATGCACGAGTATCAGGACAACGATTGTCCCGGCGTGCCAAACTTCGCCAAGCGCTTCGTGCAAGCACATGTGAAGACTGATCTGAAGTTATTGGATGGGACAGTTGAGTATCTGCCGATTCCAGGCATCAAGCCAATGCTTCACGTTCTTGTGGAGGCTCTTGGCACATGGGAATCAGGTCGCACTGCCCGAGTCTTCACTATGACAAAGCCAGGCTACCCAACGCCGGCGGATGCTTGCAAACCGATCAAAGGAATCAAGCAGGTCCATCTTCCAATGGATCCGGCATGTGGGTTTTTATTCAATATCCATGATGCGGAAATTCAGGCCCTCGGTGAACTTGCTGAAGGTGACATGATTATGTTGAACTTCCCGCACAATCCGACGGGAATCGTGGCGACTGATTTATTTCTGCCTTATCTTTGCGCTTACTGCGCCAAGAAAGGAGTACGGATTTTCAATGATGCAGCATACTCCATTTTGTCTCACACGCACAATGCAGCAACACTGACTGATGTCGCTTCGCGTTTTCCGTGCCTGAATTGGATCGAAGCGTTCTCGGCATCAAAGGCCGGTAATTTTACTGGTTGGCGTGTCGGTGCGATGGTTGGGTCTCCAGAATTCATTGGTGATATCAAACGCATCAAAGGGAACACAGACAGCGGCTTTACGGCATTCTCTGCTGCTGGCATCCTGCATCTCTTTGAAAATCATCGTGACAAGATCGAAGCGGTACGGGAATTGTATGATTCTCGGATCAAGCTTGTCATTCGGAACCTGATTGATTGTGGCATGCGTCTCGCCGTCGAGCCGGAAGCGGGATTCTTCCTGCTGTTTAATTGCCCGAAGAAAGCTTTCGGGCAGGAAATCAACGACGCGGAGCAGTTCAATGCCTTAATGATCCAGAATACCGGTATCGTCGGCGTGCCGTTCGGTAAATGGATTCGTTACGCCATCTGCGCAGCTGATGTACATGCTCTGCGCGATGAGATCCGCAGAGCTTTTGAAAAAGCCGAGGTGTCCTACTGATCCTTCTTTCTCCACAAGCCATAGTAACCGCCTTGCATCGTCGTATGCGAGCGCGGTTTTTTTATTCTTGTTCTTGACATTCTCTATGTTTATCAGTAATCTTCGAACCAGACACAGAGTGCCAGCAGTCTTTGCGTCGGTCTTTTCCAACTAAAACTGCGAAACAATCTAACTAGGGAGGCATACCGTGCCAATCTTGAAATCATTCAGCGATCGACTACATCCAGCTCTTCCGGCTATCATCAAAAAGTTCGGCACCCCATTTCTCATCTACGATGAAGAGGGGATTCGAGATAGTTTGCGCCGGTTGAAACGCGCATTCTCAGCACATCTCATTCCATTCCAAGAGTTCTATGCGGTGAAAGCTCTGCCGAAGCCAGACATCATGGATATCATTCACAGCGAAGGCTGCGGCTTTGATTGCAGTTCGATACCGGAATTGCGCTTGGCCCGAGCTGCCGGCGCGAAACCGGAGAATATCATCTTCACTTCCAACAATACGGCGCCTGAAGAATTCGAGGAGGCGCTTGCCAATGGCGGGTGCATCCTCAATCTTGATGATGAAATATTCGTCGACGAGATACCGGGACCGTTCCCTGAACTCATCTGTTTCCGCGTTCATCCGGGCAACCGTCATCCTGCTCCGGATCAGCAGAATAAGGTGGATGTCAGTTCAAAGTATGGCGTACCTTTCGAGCGAATCATTGAGGTCTTCAGGAAAGCCGAGATCAAGGGTGCCAAACGGTTCGGCATTCATGGAATGTTCTTCTCCAATGATCTCGACTACCAACATTTGGTAGGCAGTGTTCGTCTACTTCTTGAACTTGCTGGTCAAATTTGGAGAGAGCTTCGTATTTCGCTTGAGTTTCTCGATTTTGGCGGCGGCATGGGTATTCCGTACCGTCCGACTGATCGCGAATTCGACGTTGAATCGTTTGCCTTTGAATGCGGCAAACTTCTCGGCAAGTTCCGACATGATTACGGATTTGTTCCGAAGTTGTATGCAGAAAGTGGACGCTGGGTCACAGGAACACACGGAGTGCTCATCAATCGGGCCATGAACCGATATCGGAAGTACAGCGAATTCATTGGTGTCCAAGTGGCCATGCCGGCTTTGATGCGGGTTGCTATCTATTCGACGGCCTATCATCAGTGCAGTGTTCTTGATCCTAACGGGATTCCACGGGAAGGTCAGAGGGGTAAATTCACTGTTGCTGGATCGATATGTGAAGGTTGTGACGTCCTCGCCCGGGACATGGAGATGGCGGTAGCCTATGAAGGGGATCTCATTCAAACTGACGATTGTGGAGCTCATGCGATCGCCATGGCCTTCAATTACAACGGCCGGTGTCGTCCTCAGGAGCTTTTGTGGAAGATGCACAGTATTGTTCGCCGGATCTGTCGTGCGGAAACGTACGATGATCTCGACATGCGTCATCGTGGCCTCTGTAGCGATGAGCACGTTCTTCATCTCTGATTATTCTTCAATTTTCCCAACAATGCGGTGCAGCAATGCACCGCGGTTTTAATTTGACAAATTTTCACGTAAGAGTAATATCGGAACCTGAACAGCAGTAAACAAAAAACAGTATTGAAAGCATAAATTATGAGCACAACAAGTCATTTGATCATTGCCGGTCGGATCGGGACGGATGAGACAGGGAAGAAAAGGGGTGAAATGGCTCGGGAACTGTGCGAAATGTGTATTGGAGAACAGCTTCCTCACACACGCGTCGACGGTGCCCCCTTCACGTTTACTGATTTTCCGTTAAATTCCCACGTACTTTACTTGGGCAATTCTCCCGGGTTTCCACTGGTCCTCGAAGAATGTCAGAAACGCAACTTTCCACTCATTATCGCCTCGTCGGACTCAAAGATTGAAGTCCCGGCGGATGTGACGATTCCCGTCATCAAAGCCAAGAATCTCGGCCTGCTCATTCTCGCCCTGTTCGAGGTCTTGCCGCGACTTGGTCAGATCGCCCAGAGTCTTGGTGCCAGATCATTGTGCGCCGAAGCTCACCAACAGGACAAGACATCTCCTCCAGGTACGATGCTGAAGATTGCTGCGATGTTTGGCATTCCGCAGGAGCTAGTTGGCTCCTTGAGAAATAATCTTCTCGCGGAGTTGCTTCTCGACATCCCATCGTCAAATACAAACGCTTTTGGGCACCATGTTTTGGTGTCAGAAGCACTCGGGGTCAGGATGAAGATTGAATTCCAAACTCTCGGCCGATCGGCGTATTTCTATGGTCTTCAGTTGATCCGCGGGGAAATCGAAAAACGCGGACCGCAGTTGCTTGCTGGAATTTATGAAGCCCACAAGCTCGTCTTTCCACCGGATCTGGTTTGACAGAGATAGATTGGTGACACTTTCTCACTGGACGTTGAGCTCGCAACTTCGTGTCATGAAAACGTCAGACTGGCTTCATAATTGAAGGTGGCCTTCGAGGAAGTCCGTTCGTTCAAGCAAATGACGGTCGCTTGATCCTGTATAGTGAATTCGCTTAATCGAGAGTTGCACAGTCAAGTAGCTCTCGATTTCTTTTATTAAATAATTCTGTAACCCATGCTATACTATTTCCTATGTTCAAATTCTTCGTAGAAGCAACCAAGAAAATATTTGACAAAATCGCCACGATCATTGTCACCGGACAAATAATCGGCTAGTCAAGTTTTGTGCAGTTTTATGGGTCACCGTAAATTTTTTCCTGAAATTTACTTGACTGTCTTTAGAATGATAGTGAACGTTGCACCCTTTCCTATCCCCTCTGAATGTACGTCAAGGTTGCCTTTGTGCCTGCGAACGATGGCTTGCGCCAGATAGAGGCCGACGCCGAAACCTTCTGTATCGGCGACGCGGGCATTTTCCGCGCGGAAGAATTTACTGAATAAGCGCGATATGTCCTTTTTGTCAATTCCAATACCATGATCTGTCACTGATATGATTGCCTCGCGTCCGGTTTTTTGTAAGATCATGCTGACATCTTGACCCGGCGAAGTATATAAAAGAGCGTTTTCAAGCAGTGTCTGCAGGACGAACTCCAGGCGTGAAGGATCTACCTTCACATAGATATCGTCTATCGGACATTGTGCAGAGAAGAAAATATTTTTCTCGTGAAAGTCGCCTTTGAATGAATCACCGACGGTACGAACAAGCGAGCAAAGAGATATCCGTTCGAAGGTGTATGTGGCTACGGCTGTGTTGTCGGAATCAGTCAATTCGATAAGAGTGCCGGTTAGTTTTATCAACTTCTCGTTTGATCGTTGGATATCTTGCAGGCTTTGTTTTTTATAGGGATCGTTTTCATTTTTAACCAACTCATCGGCCGACCATTTGACATGAGTCAACGGGGTGCGGAATTTGTGGGCAATAATGGTGATGAATTCGTATTTGAGAGACTCGTTTTTTCCAATTTTTTTGATCAAATAGTAGATTACAAGTGCAAAAAATATCAAAACCAAAATTCCAAAAATAATCGCCGCTAGACTATTCTCTATGGAGACGGAAAAAGGGAGTAGATGAATCAGTTGTTTGTAATCCATGATACCAGGCAAGTGCTGGGACTAGTATTATAACATAGAATATTTTTATGTTATCATTGAATTATGGATAAAAAAGCTGTTTTTGTATGGAGTTTATACGATTTTGCAAACTCGTTTGTATTCATCAGCTTTCTTGTCTATTTCTCAAAATGGCTGGTTATAAACCAGGGTCTATCCGATTGGTGGTATAACGCAACATTTATCATTGGTTCCATCGGCCTCATATTTTTGGCGCCATGGTTCGGTAATAGAGCTGACAAACTCAAGAAAGGTAAAAAGTATCTTATCTATTCGACCAGTGGGTGTTTTATTTTTTATGCATTGGCGATTGGGAGTGCAATTGGAGGACTGAACGTCTTCCTGTCGGCCCTTTTCTTTGGTCTCGGTAATTTTTTCTACCAGTTTTCTTTTGTATTTTACAACCCACTTCTCAATACAATTTCGCATGCCGGAAACAGGGGTAAAATATCAGGCATTGGTTTTCTCTCAAGTTATACCGGTCAAATCTGTGGTATTTTGGTCGCTCTGCCTTTTGTTCTCGGAAAAGTATCTTTGGGTATTGATCCCTTGGTAGCTGCGCTCATTCCTCAGGTGATTATATTTATACTATTATCCATCCCACTATTTCTCAACAAAGAAATATTCACATCGACTTCGACGAAAGAACCTGGAGCCGACATGCTTGACTCCTTGAGAATATTGATAGCTCTGCCAGGCGTCCTCCTATTCCTGGTCTCATTCTTCTTTTTTAATGATGCGATTACGACGTTGGTAAATAACTTTTCCATATTCACCTCCTCAATATTTGGAGTCTCAGATGGACAAATAAGTACGCTGACGTTGTTGGTGATCGTCTGTGCCGGTATCGGGGCGATGGGCTGGGGGTGGTTGGCTGATAAAATCGGCTCAAAGAAAACCTTACTATATATTATTCTCAGCTGGGTTATTATTATTCCTATTATGGCGTGGGTCGGAAACTATCAAATATTCTTCATCTTTTCCATATTGGCCGGTTTGAGTATCGGAGGAACACTTTCTACGTCTCGACTGGTACTTATTGAGTTGGTGCCGGAGCGTGTGCTCAATTCGAGTTTTGGCATCTATGCCATCTCTGAGCGTGCTGCAACTATTATTGGCCCTCTGGCTTGGAGTATGGTTCTTTCGATTGGAGGCTATCGCTGGGCGATGTTTTCGATGGTTGTTTTTATGGTCGTTTCGGTGTTGTTTATGGTGAAGGTTTTTAGAAACAAAAAACCGCCATTACAATTGGCTTCTGTCGAACCTTAAAACGATAAAGATTTGCTGAAGATTTAATGATTCTCAGGCAATTTGACTTCGCATCTCTCCTCTGTTAAGATGCTTGGCGAGCTCAATAGAGCCTATTTTCATCGTTTTTCAGAGATGGGAGATGAACTCTTCCATTTTCATTTCAATGAATTCCACCCAAACAAATTATGGCACGATCACTTAAGAAAGGACCCTATATAGAAGAGCGACTCCTAAAAAAGATCGCCGGAAAGAAGGCGGCAACAGCCGGGGTTATTAAGACATGGTCACGTCGCTCCCAAATTTCCCCTGAAATGGTAGGCTTCACTTTTGGCGTACACAACGGAAAAATACATGTAGATGTTTTGGTCACCGAGGATATGGTTGGACACCGCCTCGGTGAATTTTCGCCTACCCGCAAGTTCGTCCGGCATGGAGGAAAGATGCAGAAGGAGATTGAGCTCAAGGCCAAGGAGGCAGAAGTTGCGGCCGCAAAGTCAGCCAAGGAAGCCGCCACCACGGCCACAAAAAAATAACAACATTATGATTACCGCATCTCTCAAAAATTATCGTATCTCTCCCCGCAAAATTCGCCTAGTCGCGGATATGATTCGCGGTAAAAATGTTAATTCAGCAAAAACAATTTTGACCAATGCCGTCAAGAAAGCCAAACACCCTCTGCGTGACCTTTTGGATTCGGCTATCGCCAACGCTTCACATAATCAAAAGATTGATTCAGAAAATCTTTTCGTGCGAGAGATTCGTGTCGATCAGGGCTTTGTCATGAAGCGTTCCATGCCGGTTTCACACGGTTCGGCTCATCCGATCAAGAAGAGAACTAGCAATATCAGTATTGTACTCGCTTCTCGTGCCATTAAGCTTGCCAAACCAGAAATTTCAAAATAAGCAAAATTGAAACAAGTGGCAAAACCAAAAACCATTAACTAATAACCATTAACTATTTTCATGTCCCACACCGTCCACCCATATTCACACCGACTTGGCATCATCCGCGATTGGAAGAGTCGCTGGTTCGGTATGGATAAAGGATATCGTACAGCTCTCAAGGCGGATTTGAGCATCCGTGAATTTCTTCAGAAAGAGTTGCGTCCCAATTATATCGGTGGCATTGACATCGAACGCAACCAAAAAGTCCTGCGTGTAATCGTCAAAACCTCACGTCCGGGCATGCTTATTGGCAAAGCGGGCGACGGGATAGTCAGACTTCACGGGAAGCTTGTCAGACTTTTACATGGAAATAAAGCGGAAGTGACTGGTCAAGAGCTCAAGATTGACATTGAAGAAGTTCGAAATCCGGAATCAAATGCGGCTATCGCGAGCATGATGGTCGCCGGAGCTATTGAAAAGCGCCTCCCGTTCCGACGCGTTATGAAACAGACGATAGAAAAAGTCATGGCCAACAAGGATGTCCAAGGTATTCGTATTCGTCTCGGAGGCCGTCTCGGTGGCGCCGAAATCGCACGCAGTGAGGAACTCAAAAAGGGCCGAGTTCCGTTACAAACCCTTCGCGCAGACATTGACTTTGCGCGCGAAAAGGCTCACATGACATATGGAGATATTGGGATTAAGGTTTGGATTTATAAGGGGGAAATATTTAAGAAGGATCAGAAGCAATGAAACATAGAGATTAGTAACTAGTAATTAGAAAAACAAAAAGTCCAAATCTCTAGTTACTAATTACTAATCTCTAACTACTAAACTACTACCATGTTATTCCCGAAAAAAGTTAAGCACAGAAAACACTTCACCAAACGCAAGAATCGCGTCAAGGAGGCTGGCAAACATGAAACCCGTGGCGTCACGGTGGCTTTCGGATCTTTTGGATTGAAAGCGATGACCTATGGTCGCGTCACTTCAAACCAGATTGAGGCAGCCAGAAAAGTCATGACTCGTTACGCCACGAAATCCGGAAAAGTCTGGATACGCATTTTCCCGGACATGCCATTTACCCAAAAGCCGGCCGAAGTCAAAATGGGAAAAGGGAAAGGTGATCCAGTTGGATTTGTGGCCGAAGTCCGTCCGGGACGCGTCATGTTTGAAATTGACGGTGTTGAGAACAAGACGGCGGCCGAGGCACTCCGCAAGGCGGGAACGAAATTGCCGGTCAAGACGAAGGTTGTGGCGAGGTTGTAATTATACTTACGACATACTCATGTAGAACCGAAAATCGTAGCGGTGAAATTATAAAGAAAATAGGCCTAAAAATGAAAATCAAAGACATTTTAACCAAGACCCCATCTGACCTCAATCGCCTCGTTGCTGAGAAGCGTGAGGCACTTCGAGTATTCCGTTTCGGCTCGGCTGGTGCCAAGACCAAGAACGTCAAAGAGGGCATGCATATTAGAAAAGATATAGCTAGGATTTTGACGGTGCTTAACACCAAAAATAAACTACTAGACAAATAGTCACAAATCAAGTAGTATCACAACTCATGACAACCGCCGTCACAACCGAAAAAAAACTAAAGCGCCAGACATTTACCGGCGTTGTAACTTCTAACAAGATGAAGGATACGGTGGTCGTGGCCATAGAACGCTATGTCAGACATGCCAAGTACCACAAGTATATGAACAAAAAGACCAAGCTCATGGTGCATGATGCGGGGAATATCAAAAATATCGGTGATACAGCGACCATAGAAGCCTGCAGACCGTTATCAAAGAATAAATCGTTCAGGGTAATCGCATGAAAAACAAGAGACTAATAATTAATAACTAGAGACTGGAAAAACACAGCAGAAGCAATCTAATTACTAATCTCTCTTCAAACTATGATCCAACCACGTTCCATCGTCAATATTGCAGATAATTCTGGAGCCAAGATCGGACGCATTTTCAAAGTGCTTGGAGCTTCGCATAAGCGCTATGCCGAAATCGGTGAAGTCGTGGTTCTTTCGGTCCAAAAAGCCGAGCCTCGCAAGACCATCAAGAAAAAGGATGTCCTTCACGCTGTTGTTGTTCGTCAGACCAAAGCCACTCGTCGCAAGGATGGCTCCTATATCCGTTTTGATGAAAATGCCGTCGTCATCATAGAAAAAGGCAAGAAAGAGCCGGTTGCTGGTCGTATTTTCGGACCTATCCCGCGCGAAGTCGGCGAAGCGGGATTCAAGACTATCGCGTCTAAAGCTCCGGAGATTGTGTAAACAAAAAAGATCAATAACTAGTAATTGGAAAAACCAGATCCCTAGTTACCAGTTACTAACTACTAATTACCAACTAACTACCATGCATATCAAAAAAGGAGATACAGTAACTATTCTGTCAGGAGATGACAAAGGCAAAACCGGCAAGGTTGTCAAAGCTTTTCCAGCAGTCGGTAAGGTTGTCATTGAGGGCATGAACACAGTTCACAAACATCAACGTCCGACCAAGCAGGGCCAAAAGGGCCAAGTTGTGGATGTAGCCATGCCGATGTATGCGTCGAAGGTAGCAAAGAAAGAGTAAAAAAGTAATTGGTGACTAGTAATTAAAAAAAACACCATGATTCTCTAAAATTATTAGTCTCTAAATCAAATGAAACACACCAACACATTGGAACTAAATAAAGGATCATTCAAAGCTCTCAAAGACAAGTTGGGTTTGAAGAATCCGATGCAAGCGCCTCGTTTGCTTAAAGTTGTCATCTCCAACGGCTTTGGCTCCACTAAGGACAAAAAGAAAATTGAACTCATCGCCGATCGCCTGGCCAAGATCACTGGTCAAAAGCCAGCTGTCCGTGTTACCAAGAAAGCCATTGCTACTTTCAAAACCCGTCAAGGCGACGCCATCGGCTACCAAGTCACTCTCCGTGGTCCGCGGATGTTTGACTTCATGGATCGTCTCATTCACATCGCTCTGCCTCGCACCAAAGACTTCCGCGGGCTCTCGCGTACATCAGTCGACGATATGGGTAATTTCACTATCGGCATCAAGGAGCACACTATTTTCCCGGAGACTTCTGACGAGGATTTGAAGGATGTTTTTGGTCTTGCCATCACAATTGTCACGACTTCTAGCGACAAGAAGGCGACACTGGCTTTCCTGGAGCATATCGGGATGCCCTTGAAGAGGGAGCTCGCCTCTGTTGAATCCACGGCAAGCAAGGATGGGAGATAAAAACCTCAATCATACTTGTTTGACTTCCTGACTCCTATTTGCTACAGTACCCCTACCTTAAACACAAAGGTTTTTCGCTGGAAAATACGATTGGAAGCACACCCTGAGAGGACTCGAAGGGATAGCTGACCAGTCCTCGTTTTTTTGAGAAAATTAGCCAAAATTTACCCAAGAGGCGCAAAGATACCCAAAGCTCATCCATGGCCAAGACATCAGTCATCGTCAGATCAGAGAAGAAGCCGAAATTCAAATCGCGCGTGGTTCGTCGTTGCTTTCGTTGTGGTCGCAAGCGTGGCTACATGAGAGACTTTGACCTTTGCCGCATCTGTTTCCGAGAGTTTGCCAATGAGGGTGTTATTCCTGGTATCAAGAAATCATCCTGGTAATATTTAATTTTCAATACCCAATTATTTTTATGGTAACCGATCCAATTTCAAATCTAATTGTCCGCATCAAGAATGCCAGCGACGCCAAGAAACCCGCTGTGACCATTCCGCAATCCAAGCTTGTGGAAAATGTCGCCCACGCGCTCAAGAAAAACGGTTATCTGTCAAGTGTTCAGAAAAATAACGATACTCGTGAAATTGAACTCGGCATAGTCTATTTTGATGGAGGAAAACCTCGTATCACCGGCATTGAACGCATTTCCAAGACATCACGCCGTGTATACCAGAAATCCAGCGATATCAGGGTATTCCGTAGTGGTTTCGGCAACACATTCTTTTCAACACCGAAAGGCATCATGGTTGATATGGACGCCAAAAAATTAAAGGTCGGAGGAGAAGTGTTATTTAAAATCTGGTAACTATTGTACTAGCAAGCAGTTACCAATCAATATGTCAAGAATCGCCAAAAAACCCATAATAATTCCTCCGAAGACTGAAGCTTCTTTTTCAGGCGGTGTCATGACGATCAAGGGTCCTTTGGGCGTCTTGAGCAAGACCTTTCGTCCATATATCAACGTGGTTGTTGAAAATAGGGCTATCACTCTTACACCAAACGGCACTTCACTCCAAGCTCGTGCCTTGTGGGGTACATACGCTTCTCACATCAAAAACATGCTCATCGGCGTCAATAAGCCATACGAAAAGAGGCTCGTTGTCGAAGGTATAGGTTTCAAGGCTGATGTCAAAGGAACAAATCTCGTTCTTGTCGTTGGTTTTTCCCATCCGGTCAATGTCCCGATTCCGACTGATCTCAAGGTAACTACTGAAAAGAATATTGTTGTCATTTCCGGCATGGATTGCGAAAGTGTCGGTCAATTTGCCGCGGTTGTCCGCGCCATGAAAAAGCCGGAACCGTATCTCGGGAAAGGCATTAGATATTCGGATGAAGTCATCAGGCGTAAGCAAGGAAAGAAGGCGGCGTAAAAAATTGTCATTTTCCATCTTATTTTTTACTTTTACTATCATGAATACTTTACAGAAAAAACATACGATATTCGCCCGCAGAAAGATCCGCATCCGCGCCAAGATTTTCGGCACGGCAGAACGTCCACGTTTGGCCATCTTCAAGTCCCATAAATATATTTATGCCCAAATCATTGACGACGTCAAAGGCCACACTATTGTCGCTTTTGATTCACGCATGTCCAAAGCCAAAACTCCGGTGGAGCGCGCCAAAGAAGTCGGCGTGGAAATTGCCAAAATTGCCAAAGTTGCCAAAGTTGCCAAAGTCGTCTTCGATCGTGGTGGATATATTTATACCGGCAAAATCAAGATGG
Organism: Candidatus Taylorbacteria bacterium RIFCSPHIGHO2_12_FULL_45_16; assembly: GCA_001821055.1. Taxonomy (GTDB): domain Bacteria; phylum Patescibacteriota; class Minisyncoccia; order Phycocordibacterales; family PALSA-1337; genus C7867-002. Next base: position 29,473 of record MHRT01000005.1, read on the forward strand.
TCGCCGATGCTGCTCGTGAGGGAGGACTAGAATTTTAATAATCAATAACACAGACTAGCGAATTATGTGAATACCATGACAGCCAAAGACATAAAAACAAATATAGAGACGGAAGATGTGATTGTCCCTTCGACCGGCATTGATGTGGCGGTGGTCATTCCAGTTTCCGATACGGCCGTCGAGCCGGCCATTGAAGTCGCGGAAGCCAAAGATCTTTCCGCCTCGGTTGCCAACAAAATTACCCCCGGACGCAAGATTCGCGGGGACTCGGCCCGACGCGGTGGATCAGGCGGACGCCAAAGTCGCGGAGGTCAACGTGGAGGCGGTCGCAACGAACCGCGGGAACGCGTCAAACCGGAGTTTGATTCAAAGATTATTGATATCCGTCGTGTGACTAGAGTTACTTCTGGAGGTAGACGCATGAATTTCAGCGTCGCCGTCGTGGCCGGTGATCACAAAGGTCGTGTTGGCGTCGGTCTGGGTAAGAGTATTGATACTGCTTCCGCGGTTGAAAAAGCCACTCGTGAAGCCAAAAAAAACCTCATCAAGGTTCCTTTGTCGGTCCAGATGACTATTCCTCACGCGGTTGAAGCGAAATACGCCAGTGCGCGCATTATGATCTTCCCGGCTCGTGGTCGTGGCGTGGTGGCGGGTAGCTCGGCTCGCGCGGTCATCGAATTGGCCGGCATCAAAGATGTCTGTGCCAAGTTTCTGTCTGGCAGTAAAAACCGTCTCAACAATGCCAAGGTTGCCATTGAAGCCCTAAAGAAGTTGAGCAAGGTCAGCCGCGCGATCATTACAAATAAGCAAACAAGCAAAGACACGTCGCAGTAATTTCGTTTCTTTGCTTATTTTCATCATTTCTTAACTAACCATCATGCAATTCCATCAACTAAGACGAGATACGCCAAACAGAAAGCGCATGACAGTGGCGCGCGGCGGCAAGCGTGGCAAGACCGCTGGTCGCGGAGGTAAGGGTCAATCAGCTCGCGCCGGCAACAAGCGTCGACCGGAGTGGAGAGATGTTATCAAGAAACTTCCGAAATTGCGTGGCCGCGGCGTCAATCAGAATAAACCAATCACTGATGAATTGGTAGTCATCAATACTGCTGTTCTTGAAGCTAATTTTTTGGCAAATGAAGCGGTCACCCCGACTATTCTCATTGAAAAGGGTTTGATCTCGACTACCTCTGGTATTATTCCATTTGTTAAAATTCTGGGTGACGGGGAAGTCACCAAGGTTTTCAATATTTCAGGCTGTGCCATATCCGGATCGGCAAAGGAAAAAATAGAAAAAGCCGGCGGTTCAGTCGCCGCCCTTGCTTCCCGGGTCGTGCCGAAGAGGAAAGGCCCGTCGAGTGAAAATGATAAGAATATTATTCCAGTCAAAGTTTCGAAAAAAGAGGTCAGAAAAGAAAAGAAAGAAACAAAGTCATCCCATGAATAACATATCGCAAAAAATAGTCCTGGCTTTCAAAGATCAGATTCTGCGAAAAAGAGTCGGCTTTACATTGCTGGCGCTTGTGCTATTTCGATTACTGGCCGCTATTCCAATACCAGGAGTTGACGCGGCAAACCTCTCTACACTTCTTGGTTCAAGCCAATTCTTCGGTTTCCTGAACATCTTCTCCGGTGGCGGTCTGTCCAATCTTTCCATCGTGATGTTGGGCGTTGGTCCGTTCATTACCGCTTCGATCGTCATCCAACTTCTCACCATGATGTTTCCAAAATGGAAGACGCTGATGCATGATGAGGGCGAAGCCGGTCGTCTGAAACTTTCAAATTATTCGCGATTACTTTCTGTTCCACTCGCCATTTTGTCGGCCATTGGATTTCTCTCGCTCCTCCAATCGCAAAATATCATACCGTCTCTCGGTGTATTTTCGTTTTCCATAAATGTGTTGGTGATTACCGGTGGGTCGCTTCTTCTGATGTGGATTGGCGAACTCATATCCGAATTTGGCATTGGCAATGGCGCGTCGCTTATTATATTTGCCGGCATCGTCGCGTCACTGCCAAATACCGTGACGCAATTGGTCGCTGGCTATGATGTTTCCAATATTCCTCTGTACATTGTGGCCTTGGTGATTGGTCTGGTTGTCATCGCCGGCGTCGTCTTTATCACTGAAGCTGAACGATCAGTTCCAGTCACCTATGCCAAACAAGTCAGAGGCAATAAAGTATACGGCGGCGCCTCCACTTATCTCCCGCTTCGCCTCAATCAAGCCGGCGTCATCCCAATCATTTTCGCACTTTCAATCCTTCTGTTTCCGCAGATAATTTCTAACTTCTTGTCACATGTCTCAAACCAAACAATTTCACACTATGCCACTTTGTTCACCTCCTTTTTCAATAATCCATGGGTCTATGGCAGTTTTTACTTTATTCTTGTCGTCGTTTTCACCTATTTTTACACGGCAGTTACTTTTGATCCCAAGCAGATTTCAGAGAACCTACAGCGCTCAGGCGCCTTCATTCCCGGCGTCCGTCCGGGAGACCATACCCGTGATCATTTGGCGTCAATTGTGACTCGTATAACGCTTGTTGGTGCTTTGTTTCTAGGTATTGTGGCGGTCTTGCCACTCATTATGCAGGCGTTCACTTCTAACAAATCACTGGCGATTGGCGGTACGGCGTTGCTCATCGTCGTCTCGGTGGTGCTTGATTTGTTGAAGAAAATTGACGCGCAAGTATCTATGCGAGAGTACTGAGAGAATAATTAAAAATTAAAACATGGATAGCTAAAGTTAAAAACCAGAACATATAGAAAGCAGACGAAATTGACTTTAAGTGATTATTTTGATAAGGTAAATTCCAATATGGACAAGAAAACAATAGATAAAAAAAGCATTGAAAGCATGTTTGTTGCCGGTACGCATTTTGGTCTTGGCCGTTCACGTCGCCATCCGACCGTAACCCCGTTTATCTTTGGTACAAAGAATTCCACTGACATTTTTGATCTGGAGAAAACTTCCGAAACCTTCGAAAAGGCCAAGGCCATCGTCGCGTCCTTGGCCAAGGAAAGCAAAACTATTTTTTTTGTTGGCGGCAAGAAAGAGGCCTCAAGCGCCATCAAGAATGCAGCCATGTCCATCAATATGCCGTATGTTGATGGACGCTGGATAGGCGGGACATTGAGCAATTTTGGACAAATCAGAAAGCGCATTGACCGCTACGAAAAACTTGTCTCTGACCGCGAAAAAGGCGAACTTTCAAAATACACCAAGCGTGAGCGTATGCTTATTGACAAAGAGATTGCCTCTCTTGAAAAAATGTTTTATGGCATCGTTTCTTTGAAAAAGATGCCCGATGTCATGTTCATTATAGATCCTCGTCGTGAAAAAAACGCCGTCAAAGAGGCGATTGACATGAATATTCCAGTTATTGCTCTGGCCGGCTCTGATTGCGACATCAGAAAAGTCACTTATCCGATCGTCGGCAACGACGCTTCAAAGGCAAGCATAGGTTTTTTTCTGAATGAGATCGTCAAGTCGTATCATGTTTAGCCCATTCTTGTTGTGGAAATTGAATAAAGATTCACGCGACAAGAAACCGAGCCTGGACGTTTCTTTCTTGAGTGAGAATTTCAAGGCAAAAAAGGACCAATTATCAAAAAAGTTTTCAGTTCCAAATACGCCATCGGTAACAGATCAACCATCAATTATTAATCAAACAACCACCATGTCATCACCTATTACCACAGAACAAGTAAAAGCTCTCCGTGACCAAACTGGTATATCAATTATGCAATGCAAAAAAGCGCTTGAAGAGGCGGGTGGAGACATCGAAAAAGCGCTGGTCATTCTACGTAAAAAGAGCGGTGAATTGGTCGCCAAAAAAAGTGATCGAACTTTCGGTGCGGGCACTGTTCAGGCATATATTCATGCGACTGGGACAGTCGGTGCCATCATTGAGCTTGATTGTGAGACTGACTTTGTGGCCGACAATGAAGGATTCAAGACTTTGGCCCGCGATATCGCTATGCATGTGACTGCCACCAATCCAAAATTCTTGAATAAGACTGACATTCATGAGGCTGACATGAAGTCTGCCCGCGAAGTATTTGAAGCGGAAGTCAAAGATAAACCTGCGGCCATGAAAGATAAGATTCTGAAGGGCAAGCTAGATACCTATTTCGCGGAAATGGTGCTTTCAAACCAACCATTTATCAAAAATCAAGACATAACTATCCAAGGTCTAGTCGATGCCGCCGTGCAGAAATTCGGCGAGAAAATAGCTGTCGCGCGATTCAAGAGATTCAAGGTGCTGGAAAATTAAGCATAACGTTATGTACACTACTATTGTCTTATTTTACATTTCACTTGCTTTCATCTTCTTGATGATTCTATTCAAACACCGCGAAGTCAAAAGTGGTCATCCGACCGTTATATCCAAACTTGGTAGCGGAAGCGACCACATCTTCCATGATATTTTTAGGACTGCCAAGAAAGGGTTATCATATCTCAACAGACACACATTTGTGGCCATTGGACACTGGATGGTTTTCCATATTCTAGTTCGGATTCGCAAGGTCTATGTTGAAATCAAAGCTTTATTTTTGGCTTTGCCCCAAGGCAGAAAAATGCTTGACGCGGTTCGTGGCCGTGGAGAAGTCAGTAATCACGGAGTCTCATTTTATCTAAGAAGGATTGCGGATAAATAAATTTGCGTACGCAGGGTAGGCCTATGCGATGAAAGTCTGCCGGATTTTTTGTTGCAGAAAGGCTAAAAAATTGATAGAGTTTGTCAAGTCAATTATTTTGGTTTGCATTTCTTCTCGTCAATTTTTCGCCATCTTAGCTCAGCTGGTAGAGCGCCACTTTTGTAAAGTGGATGCCCCCGGTTCGAATCCGGGAGATGGCTCTGAAATTCAGTTTTTATTATTAGTAATTTTATCTGTTATATAACAGATTCTTTAACATATGAGAAACATATGCATCTTTTGTAATAGACAATTAGAGACACGTCATCAAATTATATTCTGTTCAAATAAATGTCAGAAAAATCATGAATATCATTATTACATCGATAGATGGAAGGAAGGTAAAGTAAAGGGTTCTGTTGGCATTACCTCAAAGACGATCTCTTGTTATATTCGTCGGTATTTGTTAGAGAAATATAAATCCAAATGTTCAATATGTGGCTGGGATAAAGTCCATAGTGTTACCAAAAAGATTCCACTTGAGATTGATCATATTGATGGTAATTCAGATAATAATATAGAAAACAATCTAAGACTTATTTGTCCCAATTGTCATTCTCTTACACCACATTTTCGTAATCTGAATAAAGGAAAAGGTAGGAAATGGAGAATGAAAAAATATATAAATAATGGTCGAATTCATTTCTGAAATGGTGAAATATTCCTATTTTTCTGCTAAAGTATAAGGCATGAATCCCGAAGCTAAATCTGCCCCAAAAACCCCAGCAAAAGGCCATCTTCATCCGATGACTCAGATCATCCGCGAGATCCAGACTGTCTTCGGAGAACTTGGCTTTGAAGTTGCAGATGGACCAGAACTCGAAACTGAACATTTCAACTTTGATGCACTGAATGTTCCGGCAGATCACCCAGCTAGGGATATGCAGGATACATTTTGGATCAAACCTCTAAAAGGTTCACAAGAGAGGCCAGTTCTCCGGACTCATACCACCTCGGTTACCGCCAGAGCTTTGGCAGAATGTAAAGATCAATTTCCGATTCGCAAAATATTTCTTGGAAAGGTGTTTCGTAATGAAGCAACCGATATCACTCATGAAGCCCAGTTTTTTCAGTTGGATGGCGTCTATGTCGACAAAAATGTTTCCCTTGCTGATCTTAAAAGTACTTTGCTTTATTTCTACAAAAAAATTCTTGGCGATGATGTCGAAGTCCGTTTCCGCCCGAGTTATTTCTCCTTCACTGAGCCTTCGGCAGAAGTCGATGTCAAATTTAAGGGCAAATGGTTGGAAATGATGGGTGCCGGAATGTTGCATCAAAATGTCTTCAAAGCCGCTGGAGTAGATCCTGATCTTTGGTGTGGTTTTGCTTTTGGCGGTGGAATCGACCGCCTCCTCATGGTCAAATATGGCATTGATGACATCCGTTCGCTCTATTCAGGGGATTTGAGGTTTGTTAATCAGTTTTGATTTTTATGAAACTCGGAATATATAAACATTCAAAAAAGGGCAATTTATATCGTGTAATTGGTGTGGCCAAACATTCTGAAACTTTTGAGCCAATGGTTGTCTATGAAGCTCAATACGACAATCCAGTTTCCAAACTCTGGGTTCGACCGCTGGCGATTTTTGAGGACATAGTTGAAATAGAAGGCAAAAAAACACCACGTTTCCAATTTGTCAAAGAATCATAAATAACATGAAAATTTCCTACAACTGGCTCCAAACATATTTCGAAGACAAACTTCCGTCAGCTGAAAAACTGGCATCAGAGATTACTTTCCGTGCTTGTGAAGTCGAAAGCGTTGAAAAAGTCGGAGATGATTCCGTTATTGATATCAATGTTTTGCCCGATCGGGCACCTTATGCTTTATCACATCGCGGTATCGCCGGGGAAGTTGCGGCCATATTTGGTCTCAGACTCAAAAAGAATAAATTTTCTGGTGACGATATTCTTTTGCCGAAAAATATTGACTCTGCAAAAAAACTGGACAGTTTAAAAAATAGCAGACTCGGTCAACCATCAATCCGGATAGATGATGAATCACTTTGCTCACGTTATTGTGCCAGATATATTGGCAATGTTAAAATCACTGAATCTCCAGATTGGCTCAAAAAGCCACTGACAGTTCTTGGTCAACGCTCGATCAATACGATCGTCGATGTTACAAACTACTCTATGTTCGATATTGGTCAGCCGATGCACGCTTTTGACGCTGATAAAATAAAAGGCACATTCGTTTTACGTCGTGCCAGAACTGGGGAAAGGATCATCCTTTTGGATGGCAAAGAAATCATACTTGATGAAACTATGCTTATTGAAGCTGATGACGATGGATTACTTGCCATCGCTGGTGTGAAAGGTGGTAAAAGGGCAGAGATTTCTCCGGAGACGAAAAATGTTATGCTCGTCAGTGGCAATTTCAATCCTGTCAACATTCGCAAGACTTCAACCAAGATTGGCATTCGGACTGATGCTTCGAAACGTTTCGAAAATGGCCTGTCAATCAAATTGCAACCTGAAGCGATTAATCAGGCTACAAAACTCATTTTGAATCTTTCAAAAGATGTCATTATTGGAGATCTCGCTGATGCTTATCCAAAACCAATCTTACCAAAGAGTATTACTGCGAAAATAAATGACATCGTCGGTGTACTTGGGATTGATATCTCTGATAAAGAAATTGTTGCCATTCTGGGGCGGTTGAATCTCGAAGTGGCCCAAAAAGGCAATACCTTGACCATTTCCATACCCCCATCAAGGCTCGATATTCGTGATTGGCGCGATATTCCTGAGGAAGTCGGCCGAATGTATGGCTATGACAAAATCAAGGCCAATAATTCGGTTATTTCATCCCTAAAGCCGAAAGTTTCGAAAAACTGCTATTATGCCGAGAAAATCAAAAATGTACTAATTGAAGCTGGTTTTTCCGAGGTCTATACATATAGCTTAGTCGCAAAAGGTGTCTATGAGATTGAAAAGCCTTTGGCGGCTGATAAAAATCATTTGAGGACAAACTTGGCCGATGGTTTGACAAAATCCCTTGAACTTAATGCCAAAAATGCCCCATTGCTCAATTTGGATAAAATTAAAATATTTGAAGTCGGTCGGGTTTTTACTGATGATGGAGAAAAGATTTCTTTGTCGATCGGTGTGTCACCTGTGAAGAAAATCAAAGATTATTCAGCTGAACAGGAGATGAAGGAAGCAGTTTCACTGATCTCTAAGACCTTTGGCGGAGTTTCAGTCGAATTGAATACGAATCAGAAACTTATTGATGGCGCCGGAGTCGTTGCTGAAATTGATTTACAATCACTGATCAAAGATTTGCCAATTCCAAAATCTTACGATGATCTTCATTTTTCCAAAGCCGTATTGATTGAATACAAGAAGTTTTCATTGTATCCGTTTATCGTCCGTGATATTGCTGTTTTTGTCCGAGGTTCCACCCCGGACACAGAGGTCTCTAAATCAATCAAAAAGGGTATTGCTGTTGCCGGAGCTTCCGATTTGCTTGCCCGGTATTCATTATTTGACACCTTCAAAAAAGATGACAAAACATCATATGCCTTTCGGGTGGTTTTCCAATCAATGGAAAAAACTCTGACTGATGATGAGGCAAATTCAATTATGGAAAAGATTTATAGGGAGATGAAGAAGAATGGGTGGGAGGTGAGATAATAGAAACTTTTGTAAATTTTTCCAGATAATAATCTACAAAAATTCCATTTTTCGGAAAAGTCTGAGAAATAAAAGCATCCCCGGACACCATGTGTATCCGGGGACGACTGTAACCTGGTTTGCCCAACGTAGTGCCAATGTCAAATCGACACCTTGTCTTCTCAGAGGCAAATACCTTCTAAACATTGCCAAGATCCGTCGTCGATCTACTCTGCGTGTCTATGTGGTTGGTTTCACTCAACGTTAGTTTTTTGGGAATCTTATAGCAATAATCTTCCACTTTCTGTTGACTGATACAGTGTTCCACACTTTCACGAAGATATGCAATGGTCGAAGAGAAACGTTTTGCGGGATTCCTTTTTTCCCATAACTACGTAAACCCCTTGTCTCGACTGGGTTTCTAACTGTTAGGATCATAACCCTTTTATTATAAAAAGTCAAATCTACTCACATATTTTTATCCCCAACCACATCATTTTTCCACCAAATAGTCGCTTCCTTTGATGGGGCAAACCTGCTATAATTAATGGCATAAAAACAATATTTCAGAGGTTCAAAATAACCCTTTATTGAGCCATATTTTGAGTCTTTTTCAAGAGTGTTTTTTATTTAATTCCGTTTTGATTTATTCAAACCTTACTTACCAAAAAAGCTCACATGGCAGCCGAAAAAGAAACCAAAAAATACAAGAAAACCTTGACGAAAGAAACGACAAAAGAATCGGTAAAAGGCGCCGGTAAGGGCAAATATGATGCCTCCGCAATTACCGTCCTTGAAGGACTAGAACCGGTCCGTAAGCGTCCTGGAATGTATATTGGCACAACCGGTCCTGATGGTTTGCATCATCTGATTACCGAGATTTTTGACAACTCCCGCGACGAGGCCATGGGCGGATTCGCCAATGACATCGAGATCGCGCTTCTGCCGAACAATCGAGTCCGCGTTACCGACAATGGCCGCGGTATTCCTGTAGACATTCATAAACAGAGCAAGGTTTCGGCTTTGGAAATGGTCATGACCACGCTCCATGCTGGTGGCAAATTTGGCGGGGAAGACAGTGGCTACAAAGTTTCTGGTGGTCTTCACGGCGTCGGCGCTTCGGTCGTCAATGCCTTGTCGGTATATACCCAAGTACTTGTGCATAAGGAGGGGGGTATTTACATGCAGGAATATTCCATCGGCAAACGCAAGTCCGCGGTTAAGAGAATCGGTTCTACCAAACAACATGGAACCATTGTTACTTTCGAACCAGACGCCACAATTTTCAGAGAAGGTATTATTTTTGATTTCAATCGCGTCGTCACTCACATGCGCCAGCAGGCCTATCTCGTTCCAGCTTTGCGGATCAGCGTCATTGACGTTCGCGGTCAATTTGCTGGCTTTGGTTGTGACAATGAATTGTTTTATATTCGCGATACCGGCGTCGATGCTCCGTCATACACTTTCTTCTTTGAGGGCGGCCTCGTTTCGCTCGTCAGGTTCACCAATCAAGTTTACAAGCCCCTTCACAAGAATATTTTCTATGTCGAAAAGAAGGCTGAGGGAGTGGAATCGGTCGAAGTCGCTCTCCAATACGCTGACGATGTTTCCTCGCGCGTCATGGCCTTTGCCAACAACATTGCCAACCCTGAAGGTGGAACGCATGTGACCGGATTCAAGACCGCTCTCACTCGTTCGTTGAATACATATGCAAAAAATAACAATTTTTCAAAAGGCGAGAGCGATACGTTCATCGGTGATGATGCTCTGGAAGGTCTGACGGCGGTTATCTCGGTCAAACTCCTCGAAGTTCAGTTCGAAGGTCAGACCAAGGCCAAACTTGGGTCTACCGAGGCTCAAGGCGCGGTAGCAGGTATTTTTGGAGATGCGTTTGCCGCATTCCTGGAAGAGAATCCTGATGATGCCCGTGGTATTATCAACAAGGTTATTTTGGCCATGAAGGCCCGCAAAGCCGCCAAAGCCGCCAAG
>MHRT01000005.1:39788-233492 GCA_001821055.1 Candidatus Taylorbacteria bacterium RIFCSPHIGHO2_12_FULL_45_16
TCCTACGCAAAGGCGCTCTCGAAGGCATGACTTTGCCAGGCAAACTTGCCGATTGTCAATCCAGTGATCCTGCTGAATCGGAGATATTCATCGTGGAGGGAGATTCTGCTGGAGGCACGGCAAAACAAGGACGCGATCGTCGTATTCAAGCTATCTTACCGCTTCGTGGAAAAATCTTGAACATTGAACGTGCTCGACTGGACAGAATGCTTGGTTCAGAGCAGATAAAAAATCTAGTGTTGGCTTTCGGCACGGCTATCGGTGATACTTTTGATATTTCCAAACTCCGCTATCACAAAATAATTCTGGCGACGGATGCCGATGTTGATGGAGCTCATATTCGCACGCTTATTTTGACACTGTTGTATCGCTACTTCCGACCACTTATCGACAACGGTTATGTTTATATTGCCCAGCCACCACTCTATAAGGTGAAGCGTGGGAAAGAGATCCTGTATTTCTACAGTGATGAAGAAAAGTTCAAAGTGCTCGGCAAGGATGCCGACAAGATCGAGCAGGCCGCGGCTGATGTCGATATGCAGGATGCCAATAACGCTCAATCGCGCGCGGAACTCCTGGAGCGTGCTGAAGCTCCCTCCTACGCTGAAGCTACGGAGGGCAAGGAAACTGATGCCGAGGGTGTGGACGGAGAAAAGGAAGAAGGAAAGACGGAAAAAGGAAAAGTGGCAAAAATTTCCATTCAACGCTACAAAGGTCTTGGAGAAATGAACCACGATGAACTCTGGGAAACAACTATGGATCCGGCTCGCCGCATCTTGCGCCAAGTCACCGTTGACGACGCTCAAGATGCCGACAAAGTCTTTGACATGCTGATGGGCGATGATGTCCCAGCCAGAAAGTCATTCATCCAGAGCAACGCAAAGTTAGCGACGTTGGATATTTAGTTACACCGTCTTGACCTTCAACTTCGATTGTCTCTTTTTGTCCAATTTCGGTAATTTCAATATCAAAAGACCGTGTTTCTCGATAGCTTCCGCTTCATCTACGTCAACTTCTTCTGGTAGTTGGATAGTGCGGGAAAACGAACCCCAAAATAATTCACGGGCATAATAATCTTCGTCACGGGCGACACGCTCTTCTTCACGAGTGCCGCGGATGGTCACTTGATCGCGAGTGATGGAAACATCCAAATCTTCCGGATGGACGCCGGCAATCATGGCTTTGACCACAATCATCTCTGGCGTTTGGTATACATCAACCGTCAACTCGGCATCCTTATCCTCTTCTTCAAGCCAAGAGTTTTGTTCTCCAATTGCGGCTTTTTTTGAAGGTTTTAACTCTGTTTCTTCGTCCATACGCACTGTGCCGGTTAATCGTTCGAAGAATGATCTTTTGTCTTTTAACATGATGGTGGTGAATGTCTAAGTATTAAAATTCCCATTGATTATAGTCCAAATTGGATCTTAAAGAAAGGTGGTTTTATGTGTACAACTGGTATTCTTCGAATTATGGGTCCGCCTTGGATTGCTTATTTGTAAAGTGGTTCAACTCCTTTACCATAATTTTGGTCTGACGACCTTGATTTCCTCAAAAAGAATGATCATAATCACGACCGCGCCCCAAATCCACGAAAAAGTTTGCAATGTACTGTTTGAGCTAGCCTCAATGATGGATAGATTGAAGATGGCGTGAATAGCGATAGCCCCAATGATGCCAATAACTGCGGCTATGATCTTGACGATACGACCGTGGTAAAAGAAGTAACCAATGCTAAAACCGATACTTGCGGAGCTGACCACATGAAGTAATGTGGCTCCCATAAAGCGCATGTTGCCTGTCACAATGCTTCGGGCTATTTCTCCATCTGAAAGCGGTCCCATGATGAAAAGGGCGTTTTCCAAGGCGGCAAAACCGAGAGCAACGACGATGCAATATATCATGGCGTCTATCGGTTCATCGTTGGCTTGTGAACGAATCCCAATCAAGGCAATAGCGATGAATTTTAATATTTCTTCGGTCGCGGCCCAAAGCGTATAGCGGATGGTTGGATCAGTATAAATTTTGGCTATGTATTGCTCAATAAAGACCGCAGCTCCGACGGCGAGCATGCCCCCAAAGAAGCAGGCGACGAGCAGGGAACGCGGTTCCGGATACTGACGATCTTCGCGAAGCCAAAAAAAGATCCAAATAAATGAAGGAAGAATTCCTGAAAGTAGAGCATAGAGAAGAGCAGTGGACGACATGGGGGTATTATATCGACAAGTCAGGGTTTATGGAAGTTCGCAATCGATATATGAGCAAAGCGAATATGGCAAGTTATGGCCGACAATGCCTCTATTATTTCGACTCAGAATTGTTATAAAAAAAGGCGGGAATAACCTTGATTCCCGCCTCACATCGCAACAAGCCATTCCTGCACACGGTTACTTAAGAAATGGTCAAGAGCTTTGTTCTCATGTTTACCGTATCATAGTACTTGACAAAAGTAAAGGGATTTGCTAGAAAGTTCAGGTAACGTTTCAGGTTCCTTGAAATAATTTTGGTCAAAGTCGCTTGTCTGCGACTTGGGATTTGTACATACAAGGAACGAAAAACAACAAGAACTAATACTGCGGAAAACCGCGGTTAAAAACGGAGAGATAAACTAAATGAAGACGAAAAAAATCGGTTGGTCAATGATTGTGTTGGTGTGTATCACATGGTGTGCAAATCTCGCAGTCATTGCGGGGCCAAACGACGTTCCACCTCTGCTTGGTGACGAGGGGGTGCGAATATTTTCTGGACCGGCTCTGCAATCTACAAATACGCCGAAGTTTCGGCTGAACACGATGGCATGGCTTCGTGGCATTGTTTCTGGAATTCCAATGGATCGGGCGTCCGATCCTGCGGCGGTGCATCCAATTCCGGAGAATGGTTTACAGTGGTTCGATTTCATCACGACCACAAATTTCAATAGCTGGATGGGTACGACCACATTCACGAACTCGGCCACTGCTGCTGAAAAAAATCACCGTGTGATTGTTGCAGCGTTTGGCAATTACCCAGTAAGTGATTATTGGTGTCGGATAAGTAGCACGTTGACGAATTTCGTCACCACGCTCTTCAATGTTGCGACCAATACCACTACACATCAACCAAATCCATTCAGCATCAACTTCGTGGGCGTTGATTATGGGCCAAACGGTCAACTCGAATCATATCCTGATCCATCAATCGGAAATTGGGTTGTTGGTGGTGATGATCGAGTATTTTCCAACGGAGAAGATCCTTCGACGAATACATACACCAGGTGGTTTCGTTTTGGTGCGACCGCTGTCATAAATGTTGGTTCAACGGAGGAGTTCAATGGAGTCAAGTCTCAATTTGTGAGCGGACTTCAATCGTTTACAGCCGAACTTATCAAGGGCGGGGTTGTCATTGATTCAAAAACGGTTGAGGAGGAAAAACCAACACTCCATATTGAGAAATATGGCGACAATTCGATGATCATCGGCATCAGTGGTGGACAACTCTGGATGAATTACAAACTTTTGGCGGCTACAAACCTGTCAAGGGCCCCATTTCTCCAGTTTTATTCGGACTCACTCCATTCAGGGCAATCAATTTTGATGCCAATCACGAGTGACCCCGAGCGGTACTTTCGATTGTTGACGGTTATGTCTCCATGATTGGCGATCATGGGATGGGCGGCTTTCCATCAGGGAAGTCGCTTTTTTAATTAGATCCTAAACTCATGTCAAAATTTGCTCAATTTTGACCTGAGTTGACATTGAAAGTGTTATATGGTAGCTTCAGTTTATTACGAATCAGGAATTAATCAGTAATTTACTTCATATGAAAAATCCTACGAATCTTATTTTGTCTGGTCTCATTGTCACGATGTCCTTGTTTATAGCCATTCCAGTGCTTGCCCAAGTTTCCAATGGAGATGATGATACTGGATATGTAACCCCAGCTGATAGTTCAGCCATCTCCCCAATTTCAGGTGGTGATATTTCCAATGGTAATGACGATGTATCATTTACTATGCCAGTTTCAAACAAACAGAATCCTGATTCTGGTCCGGGGACTATCATGAATGGTGATGATGATGGGGTATTTACATCGCCAGTTACTCCACCCGTAACCCCCCCAGTCACTCCGGAAGGTGGCGGTGGATCACCAGGTAGCGGAGGCCCGTCATCTTCTAGCGGATCGTCTGGTTCAATCTCGCTTATTTCTGTTTCGCCTGTCGTAACTACCTTCTCGACAACAACCTGCCCACTGATTACGAGCTATCTCAAACTTGGCAATGTCAATGACGCGTTGGAAGTCGCCAAACTCCAGGCTTTCCTAAAAAATGTTGAGAAGCTTAATGTGGATGTGAGTGGTAATTTTGATCAGAAGACCGAAGACGCAGTCAAAACTTTTCAGTTGAAATACCTCCCTTCAATCCTTGGGCCTTGGGATGCCACACGTGCCACTGGTTTCGTATATATTACGACTTTGAAAAAGCTCAACGAACTGGCTTGCGCTTCTCCGCTCACCTTGAATGCAAATGAACAAGCCATTATTGACGCCTATAAGGCGCGTGGTGATAACACGGAGCAATCAGTTGAGGCTGTCCAGAATGAAGAGGACACCATTGGTACGCTTGAAGTCGGTGCTATTGATGAAAATGCAGACAATGTTGCCGCAGTCGGTCGGGCGTCAATCCTCTCTCGTTTTTGGACATTCATCAAGAATCTCTTCAGATAATAGTTAATTTTCTCACAAAAAATCACACCAGATGGCGTGATTTTTTGTTTGGAGACGCCTTTTTTATTCATCGATTATCCAGCCTTTTTGTCCCATGCGCCCGAATTGTTCTTGGTCTGGTTTGATAATGAAACGCGCCGACCAGAGCTATCATCAAGGCGTTGTCGCCCGAAATATGTTTAGACGGAAGATAAAGGGAAATACCGTATTCAGCGGCAGTCTTTTCAAATTGCGCACGAAGGTATGAATTGGCACTGACACCTCCGCCGACGATGACGGTCAGCGCGTTTGTTTCTTCTATGGCTTTACGGAGCTTGGTATCAAGTGTGTCCGTTACGGCATCTTCAAATTCACGGGCAAGCCCCAATTTAAAATCACCGCTTAATTTGCCGGCGTCTCTGATGGCATAAAGCACTGCTGTTTTCAATCCAGAAAAAGAGAAATCAAAGTTTTGGCTTGAAATCATCGGGCGTGGAAGTTTGACCGAAGATGAGATATTTTTTTTGCGCGCTTCGGTGGCGAGTCGGGAAATATGTGGGCCACCCGGATAAGGCAGATTGAGTAGACGCGCAACTTTATCAAAAGCTTCGCCGACGGCATCATCTTTGGTTTGACCGACGATGGTGTAGATAAATTGTGGCAGGGCAGTGACCAGTGAGTCTTGCCTGTCCTCAATCTTGACTAGTTCGGTATGTCCACCACTTATAAGTAAGGCCAAGGCAGGCATCTGTAGAGGTTTCAATCTTTGCCATTCGCCACCGCTTTTATCTGATCGTAATAGGGATCCCACGATGTGGCCTTCCATGTGATTTATGGGAATAATCGGTGCCTTCCATTTTTTTGAAAGCATTTCGGCAAAAACAATCCCCGTCCAAAGGGCTGGTTCAAGGCCCGGACCTTCGGTGACGGCTATGATATCTATGGGTATCTTATCGTTTTTGTTGTCCTCCTGAATCCCTGTTCGGAGCCAGGGACAAGTCTTGGATCCTGAATCTTGAGTCTCCATGCTTTCTTCCAACAATTTTTCCAATAACACTGGCAGATTCTTCTCGTGCTCGCGTTTTGCTAAAGTTGGAAATACGCCACCATAAGGGCTATGAAGTTCGGCTTGCGAATGGACCAATGATGAAAGAATCCGGCATTCAAATACACCACCAACTTCCCGCGTCTCTATGAGCGCGAGTGCTGTATCGTCGCAAGATGTTTCGATGCCTAAAATTATCATTGTTGTGTCATTTAGGGATTATTTTCGTAAGGAGATGATAGTAATAAAGGATTTGATCCTTACAGGACCGGTATAGGCTTCTTGTCGTGCTCACTTCGTCCCGCGTGACATATTCAACCTTTTTTCAGATCGAGGTGCGCGATACAGGATTCGAACCTGTGACCCTCCCCACGTCAAGGGGATGCTCTACCAACTGAGCTAACCGCGCGAATAAAAGTAAAATTCACGAATTACACGAATACTACGAATTCATGGAAACTATAGCAAAAATAGGAGAAAAGTACACTCTTTTGGACCCTATTTACCAGATTACTTTTTCCTGTTCAAGCGAGACACCTTTTCCTTTGATCAAATGATTCTCGTGCAGACTCATCCTATCCAGATGAACTCCGGATCCATCCCTGGTGATGTGCAATTCGGCAATATTTCCGACCATGACATCTGGCGAGAAATACTGATCAAACAGAAGGTTGCCGAGTGAATAGAGTACCGGCACGTCTCCGATCCATTCCTGTTCCATGATCACATGTGGGTGAGCGCCGATGACAGCGTCAGCCCCGGCGGAGATAAATGCTTGAGTTTGCGACTTCATTTTCGCCGATGGAATCGTGGTATATTCTTCGCCCCAATGCGGCATGACGATGGTGAAAACATTCGGTCCGGATACACGTTTGATTTCGGCAATCACACGATCTATGCCCAGTTGAAACGAGTGATATCCGACGAATGCCACTGTAACCCCATTTTTTTCTATTACGGTCGCGATGGGGGATTTGGTGGCGCTAGTTTTTTCTCTGCTCATCTTCGTGGAAGTGCTATTCCATGGGTTACCGAACCAGAGTATGCCGGCATCTTCCAGCCAGTCTTGGGTTTCCATAAATCCTAGAAAATTTAAATTGTCAACATGATTATTCGCCAAGTTAACTATAGTAATGCCGGCGTCTTTTAAGGTCAGGCGTGTTCTCGGCGAAAATGTAAAAGTAAGAACATCCGTGATTTTGTCATTCACCAGTGTTTTTGATGGATATGAAGTGATTGGTCCCTCCAGATTGACTGCGACGATATTGGCTTTTTTGAATAGTGAGACAATCGATTCGTCGAATAATGAATCATAGCTGTTGCGTTCGCCAATGGCGCGAATTCCCCGATCAAACATCACATCACCGCCAACCATTATTGTTAGATTATCCGAGACGGAAGATGATTCGATCGTTATCTTTGCGGAGGGCATCTGCCCGGATGATTCCAACGTGGCAGCTGTTTGTGGGATTGTTTTAACAAGTATTGTTTCTTGGTCCATTATCTCAATGCCTTTTGTAATCAAATACATTGATCCCCAACCAAAGGCGACCACTAGGAATGTGGTTAGAATAGTGCTTAAGGGGTTCGATTTCATAGGACCTCAATAAGGAGACAACGATGTCTGAGTTTGGTGAGAATCATGGAGTAAGTATAGCACCATATTTTTGGTTCTAGAATCCGATTCGCAGTTTTTTACGAAATTGCTGGGAGCTTGGGATGATATCCGAATAGCTTTAAGTTTAGCATAACTTCAATACATCTCCATAACCGTGACATAGCTTTTCATTACTATTTTCACGGTTATGTTGGCAAAATCGAGAATAGCTATAATGCTAATCTATATGATGTACTTGTCGCAAAAAGTAGTTAAAAAGTTTATATGTTGAAATTTTGTCTATTATTTTTTTCCATATTATTATATTTGGTTATTTCTTAATCTCTTTTTTTGCCAGCCAATAGCAAGGGGCAAGATAAAAGTCA
This sequence comes from Candidatus Taylorbacteria bacterium RIFCSPHIGHO2_12_FULL_45_16, assembly GCA_001821055.1. Classification (GTDB taxonomy): domain Bacteria; phylum Patescibacteriota; class Minisyncoccia; order Phycocordibacterales; family PALSA-1337; genus C7867-002. Next base: position 47,494 of record MHRT01000005.1, read on the forward strand.
AAGCGTAATATAAATACACATCCAGTTTATAATATCCGTCCGCCGGGTTGAACATTTTTACGAGAAAGAAATAATCAAAAACAGCGGCGATCAAAACCCAGACAACGGCCATTTGCACATAATACTTGAAAGAATCAGCTTGAACTTTTTTAAATAATACCCAGAGCGCCATAACTATTCCGATTGGCATGATAACCCAGCCGAGCAAGTTTTGTGGCACCGCCTTGAAAAGCAGGATGCCAAGCGCGTAGCCGATAAGCCAGAGCATAAAACCCCAACCCAAGGCATCTCTGTAAAATTGTTTTGTCATAAAATTATTCCTTAGATTTATTTTCTCGACCTATTTTATTGTATCACTTTTGCTACCGAATTTCTTTCGAACGCTTCGGTCAAAAACAAAAGCGTGGCTCAATACCTATTCAAAAACCAATATCAGGTGCTTGCTTTGGCACCTAAAAATCACGATTTAACACAGATGCGGGGAGTGTGGGACGATATCCGAATAGCGTTAAGCATAACATCTATTTGATAAATGCTTTCTATTTGGTCATTACTGACGTTGAGGAACTTAGAGCTGGCATAGCGGAGGTAAAACTAGATCTGAACTGATTATCGTCAATTTTGACCGTCTGTGTCATCAGTGAGGCCGTGACAATAGGAACTAGTGCCGAAACTATTATGGCAATTATTGATATCCAAATGGCTCGATTAGATAACGTCCTTGCTTCTCTAGCGTTTTCTCTTGCAAATTTCAGTTCCAAAAAATCTATAAAGGTAAATTCTGCATCAAAAGTTAGCATATACATATTATCTGGCGAATTTGCTTGGGAATGGTTACCGTGTATAAAAAGAAATATGGTTTCACCTTTCGTACTATCATTCCAATTGGAATGATCGCATGCATTTTTAAAGTGTCGCATCACAATACTCCTTTCCCAGTCTTCTAGATTGAGTTTATTGTTATCAAGTATATCTGCAGACTTAAAACCCTTAGGATATTTTAGGGCAAGTTCGATAACTCTAATATAAAGGCTTTTCTCCGGCTCTTTCACATTATTAAGTCTAGCATATGTATAAACAGAAACCCGCGATCATTGCTGACCGCGGGGGAAATCCGTGAGGACATTAAGAGCTTTCGCTCCGGTCTCTCTGACCGAGTGGATTAACCACCATTACCAAGGATTGGTGTAAGTGAACAGGACGCCGATCTTCCTCCTGTCTCTGTAATCGCTGGACTCATAGACCGAGCGCAGGTGCATCTCGAAGTGCGGATTCAACATCCGGAACTTCATCTTCAGCGAGCGACCATTCTTGGTACTCCACGGGGAGCCATAGAAGCCGCCGAGAACCCTGCTGTCCGGGAGGACAAGATCTGGGAAGAGAATCAGTGCGGTAGGAGTTTTCTGAAACTCCTCAATTGCGGCGCACCCAACCTCGAATAGCGCCTCCGCCTGCTTCGATCGGCACTCATCCTCGTTAGGGAAGCGTTTGTGCCAGTCGAGGTTAGCAACCGCTCTCACGAGAAGTCGCTTTTCCGCTTCCATGACCACGGCGATTTTGTCTTTCGCCGGTTGTTCGTCTTCGCCGAGTAGGAGTTGAGCGTTGGTGCAGATGCAGGTATCCTCCCTGTACATCATTGCCTTCACAAAATTATCCACTGCGGCGACCGATTGCTCCGCGTTCTGCGTCTCAAAATCTTGTTTCTCCGGACTGAGTCCGCAGATGCAGTTTTTGGGATAGTACTTCTCGATGAGGCGGAAGCCGCCATCATAGTTGTACTGGAATGTGCCACGAGAATTGAGGCACTTTTTGAGGGCTGTTCCGAGCTCTTGCCATTGTTCTTTTTTCATAATCTATCGTTTCTGTGTTTATTGTTTGTTTGGTTAAATCTAGCTCTCAAAAGGCAAAATTCTACCTTTTCGGAGCTAGACTTAGCTGTTTCAATGACCTTGACCTTCTGGTACAAGTATAGCATAGTTGAGTATATATGTCAATACTTTGGCGATTTCGTCAAATATGTGCTGTGGCATGGCTCTGTTAAGCCACCTTGTAAACCACGGTCGGTATTCGCCCCCGCGCCTACAGCACTTTCGGAAAGTGAGTCGCCTTCGCTACGCTACGGCGTACCGAGGTGCACAGAATACTTATAGATAAGGGTATGATTAGATCAATCAGCTACATCAAGTGTTTCTTGATAAAAGATCTGCCAGAACCAGATTTTAGGTATTTTTCTAATTCAAATGCTTTGCATTTGTCATTTATTGCAAGATAAAAATCTAGGCCAACCGGTAAACGATCAGCAGTTGCTGGTACATGTCCTTTCTGATGTCTAGAAATTCTTTCTCTCAGATCAGTAGTGCAACCAATATAATATCCATCTTTACACTTTAAACTATAAATATAATACATATATTTGAATCGCCTTCGCTTACGCTTCGGCGTATTAATAGCGGATATTATCACGCCGTAGCTATGCCGTTGATATAATCTCGCCTACGCACTAATCGTGCTTCGGCGTAGCGAAGGCGGAGAGGGGGAGATTCGAACTCCCGAGGAGCTTGCGCCCCTGCCGCTTTTCGAAAGCGGTGCATTCGACCACTCTGCCACCTCTCCTTTTAGTAATTAGTTGTTGGTTTTCTATTTATCAGTTACCAGTATACTAGTTCACCGGCAACCAGCAACACCTTAGCATTTTTTGCCATTTTTTCAAAAGATGATAGGATACAGAACACGCATCAAGGCCCTATCGTCTAACGGCTAGGACAACGGGTTTTCAATCCGTTAATCGGGGTTCGATTCCCCGTAGGGCTACAAGGGAAGACCTGCAATCATCCTGTCACTGTGGTTACAAAAATGAAATACAAGAAATTAATGGCGATTGGGTTTGTCGTATTTGTGTTGTTTGTATCTGGTTCTTACATCATTTATGCTGTGACTGTCATATCGATTGATGAAAATACTCCTTATCGGGTTGAACGCGTGCTGGATGGGGATACTTTCATGGTAAAAATTGGTTGGCACGATGTTACTATCCGGATGCTAGGCATTGATACGCCAGAGACTGTTGATCCAAGAAAGCTGGTACAGTGTTATGGAAAAGAGGCATCTGATGAGACCAAGAGTCTTTTGACTGGCCAAAAAGTCAGGTTGAAACTGAATCCAAACAGAGAAGAGAGGGATAGATACGGACGCTATTTGGCCTATGTGTATATGAATGGCGCAAACAATTTGTTTGTGAATGAATTTCTGCTGGAAAATGGTTATGCGCATGAATATACCTATGGTAAGCCGTACATGTATCAGAAAGAGTTTAGGGAGATCGAAAAAACTGCTAAAGAGGCGGGGAAGGGTTTGTGGGGAGGGTGTGAGATTACAAGCTCTAAACCCGCAAAGCTATGATTATCAAAGATTTTGACAAGTGGAACGAACGAAAGAAGGAGATAGATTTATCAACAACATCTCGCAGGTATTATCACGAACGAGAAATATTGAAACATGTATATTTGTATACTTATGATAGCAAGATTTAGATTGTCGTCAATAACTACTTCGCGTTGATGTACAAATAAATATCCTCAACCGCCTTCACGGCATCTCCGGCAGCGATATTGTTCTGATGATAAAGCCCGTCAGTGCAATCACCGGCCGCCCAAATGCCATCCGAGGCGCGCTGATTTCTGGCGTCGACGATGATGTGATTGAATTTGTCCAGCCTAACTATGTCTTTGGCAAAATCAGTGTTCGGCATCGAACCGATTTCGGCGAATATTCCTGTAACAGAGATTTCTGTATCTTTGCCGGATTTGGTATCTGTGTAAATTAAAGAAGTTACGAATTGACCGCCTTTGACTTCTTTAGGAACGGTGAATTCGAAGGCCTTCATCTTGGGATTGCTCAAAACTTTCTCGACGGTGCCGGGATCGGCCTTGAACTCGCTGCGGCTCAACAACGTGACGCTTTTGCAGTATGCCAATAGCTGTGCGGCGCTCTCGAAACCGGCATTGCCTCCGCCGACTACGGCGACATCTTGGCCGGAATACATCGGGCCATCGCAGGAAGCGCAATAGGTCAGACCTTTGTGTTCGTATGTCTCCGCACCCGGAACAGTCAGCTTGCGCCGGCTGCTGCCGGAAACGATCAGAACGGTTTTTGCCTCATAGTTTTCTTTGGAGGTTGTGATGGTGAAATTGTCGCCAGTCTTTGTTATATTTGTCGCCAATTCTCCTTCTTTGAAATCAATGACGCCTTCGGCATAAGCCTTGGCGTGCTTCTCAAGATTCATGGACAATTCAAGTCCGGAAATGGCGGTAGTGCCTATCCAGTTCTCGACTTTCTCCGAAACATTGCTCTGGCCGAGCCAATCCTTTGTGATAAAAACGCTTCGCAGGTGCTTCCTAGCGGCATAGACGGCCGCCGCCGCTCCGGCGGGTCCTCCACCGATGATCGCGAGGTCGTAGGTCATAGTGGGGGAATTGTATCATGTATGATTGACACGTTCAAATAAGTTGACTTTCTTTGAATTGCCTGTAATGTATTAGATAAACAATGTTATTTTGAAAGGAAAATCATGAACAATGAAATTTCAGATCTTCGCGGATGTCTTTCGCAACTGAAGACTCTTCAAGGTCGAAGGCGGTATTCTGAATCCGAAGAGGAGGCTACTCATTCGACGATGTTTGTCACCAAGAAAGAGGATGAATTTCTCGTTGACGAGATCAGGATTCTCTGCTCAAAGGCATATCGTCGGTTGACGGGAAAGACGCAAGTAACATGTCTGCCTCGAAATCCGCATATCCGCAACCGCCTTACCCATACCATGGAGGTTGTCGCATGCAGTGTGAACGTATCGGAAATGCTTGGCCTCAATACGAATCTAGTTCGAGCGATTGCTCTTGGGCACGATCTCGGACATGCTCCATTCGGTCATCCTGGAGAGGCATACTTGGCGGAACGGACTGGAAAACCTTACACTCACGAGATCATGGGCGTGGTGCTCGTCCAACATATAGAACGGAGGTGCAAAGGATTGAACCTAACGCATGAAGTATTAGATGGCATGATGCGGCATTCCGGAAAAAATGTTTCAGACAGCATGACTCCTGAAGCTTGGGTTGTCAGGTATGCCGATAAGTTCGCCTACATTTTTGCTGATTACAACGACTTTATCAGAATGCAATGGAAAGTCGATTCCGAACTAGTTTCGTTGATGAATGACTTTGGCGAAAGCCAACGACAACGTGTTCTAAAAGTCATATTGGAGCTGGCTCGTGAATCTGCGGTTGAGGGAAAAGTATCATTCGTCAAGTGTGATGTAGCCCAAAAATTCAATCGTCTGCGAGAGCTCATGTATCATGAGTACCCGAAGGTCACATTGCAGAATCCACACAGGGCTCTTGATCCGATCTATGACTTCGTGGACAGATTGAAAATTGGGGATCCACTTCTTATCATCAGTTTGATGACGGATCAGGATGTGAACTATCTATTGCAGCAGTACGCGCTCAATTTTGATCATATCCGTTCTACAGCAGTGGGGGAACTTATTGAAGTTATCAAGGACAAGAAAATCGATTGCTGTGATCCGGATTTGGACTGGTAGGGCAAGGACAAAACAAAAGGGGCCGAAGTGATTCGGTCCCGATTTTTTTATTACAGTTATTTATTCCAACCTACTTTAACCTACTCCTCCTCAAAAACGCCGGTATCGCGCCCCAATCATCATCGTCATCCTTTTTCTCTTCTTTTTTGGCTTCAATTTTTTCGGCGGGACTGGTGTCACGCTTTACATCCGACATTGAATTGAAAATCTTACCGCGTTCTGGACGATCGCCTTTTTCGGCGACATTTTTCATTATGGAAGCAATGGTTGGTTCGGCTGAAACAGGCGATGAGGAGCGAGCGCCGGCGGTATTGCTTTCTGGAAAACCTGTGGCAATAACCGTGATCTTGATCTCGTTTTTCTTGAGTTTATCGTCGCGAACCGTACCAAAGATGATTTTCGCTTCGGGGTCAATAGACTCGGTGATAACCTTGGCGGCATCCTGTATTTCAAACATGGTTAGGTCTTCACCACCAGCAATCGAGAACAAGACGCCCTTGGAACCGGTGATGGAAACATCCAAAAGTGGACTGTTGATGGCCGCCTTGGCGGCCTCAATCGCGCGGTTTTCACCGGAAGCCGAACCGATGCCCATAAGGGCCGAACCGGCATTTTCCATGACGGTGCGGATGTCAGCGAAGTCAATATTGATGAGTCCTGGCGTGGTGATAAGATCCGAAATGCCTTCAACGGCTTGGCGCAGTATTTCGTCGCACATGGCGAAGGCGTTTTTGACCGTGGTCTCTTTGCTGATGGCTGAAAGAAGCCGGTCGTTCGGTATGACGATGATGGCGTCTACCTCTTTGCGCAACTCTTCAAGAGCTGCTTCGGCGATACGTGACCGCTGGCGTCCTTCAAAGAAAAATGGCTTGGTAATCACGGCCACGGTCAGACAGCCGAGTTCTTTGGCGACTCGAGCTACCATTGGCGCCGCGCCGCTGCATGTGCCGCCGCCGAGTCCGCCGGCGACGAAGACCATGTCCGCGCCCTTGACGATTTCTTGGATTTCATCGCGGGTTTCTTCAACCGCGCGTTTGCCGAGCTCCGGATTCATGCCCGTGCCCAATCCTCGGGTGATGTTTTTGCCGATGTGAACTCGTTTTTTGGCCAAAGAACGATGTAGATCTTGGGAGTCGGTGTTAATTGCGATAAAATCAACGCCTCGGACTTTACTTATAATCATGTGATTGACGGCGTTACCGCCGGAACCACCGACGCCAAGGACTTTGATGCGAGCGAATGCTTCGATGTCGGGAGTGATGTTGGGCATGGATATAGTTTACGATGAAAGATTAAAAATGAAAAGTGGCTTGTTGGCCACCGGGTATGTTCAAATGGGAATGTTCAGACTAACAGTATCATGATAGCAAGTAATGAAAATGGCGCAAGTGTCAGCTTGATTTCAATATAATTATTTTAGGGCAAAAACTGTTTGATTGTTCGGTTCAGCTTTTTCCAGAGATTTTTGAAAAAATCGGCGGTAATGTCTATTTCAGGACTTTCATCGGTATGGACACCCCAAATGCAAAGACCGTATGCGACGGAAATAGGATTGTCTTTGAATGAAGACTTGCCGTCAATGAGACCCATGGAGCCGATGCGCGAAGGCAGCTTCAATGCGGCTTTGGCCAAATCATCAATAGAGTTTAACGTGGAGCCGCCGCCGGTGATGATGATGCCCGCCGGCAGAAGGCCGTTTCTCCCCATTTTTTTTAAGTGAGCTTCGATGAGCTCGAAAATATCATACAATCGCGCGCTTATGATTTCTTCCAATTTTTTACGCGGATATGACGCTCCGGTGATGGCGCCTATTTTGATCTGTTCGGCTTCTTCAAGTGGAATCTTCAGGCCAAGGGCGATATCATTGGTAATATCTGTTGAACCGATCGGAAACACTTCAAGCGACGCGGGAATATTATTTTCAAACACGGCGATGGAAACGGTCTCGGCGCCAATATTCGCGAGGATACAGCCGGCGATTTTTTGCGCTTTGGTCAAAGTGACGAATCCCGCCGCAATCGGCGCAGCCATGATATCTTCAACCTCAATGCCGGCTTCATTGACCGCGGCGATAAGGTCGGCGACATGATGTTCAAGGCAAGTGATATAGAGAGTCTTTTGCTCTATTTTATTGGCGGTCATGCCCAAAGGTGCTCCCAGAGAAGGAAAATTGTCTATTTTATACTGTACCGGTATCTCATAAATGATACGGCGATTGGCTTTGGCACTTTGCGGCAAATCTTTTTCGCACTGTTCGCGAAGCTTGACTAAATCAATCTCGGTAATCTCCGCGTCGGCGCGCGAAGTAATGATGGAACTAGTCACGGCGGTGGCGTTCAGCCCAATGCCACCGACGCCGACAAAGGCCTTTTTTATCTTCACCCCAGCTTTTTCTTCGGCCACGGCGACCGCGCCGCGGATACTATCTGCGACATCACGCACATTGGTGACATAACCGTGTCGAACGCCACGGGAGTCAGCTACGCCAACGCCAATGATTTTAGGCAGACCTCGCTCGGTCTTTTCTTTGGTACTGGCAATGACCACTTTGACATGATAAGTGCCGATGTCAATTCCGGTGATGATGTTGCGTGACATTGGGGTAAATAACCAATATTCGATCTTTCAATAACTAAAGAAGCAACTTACGGTTATTGTATCTTGGTTATTGGGACTTAATTAGATCCCAAACTTCTTTCGAATTTTGGTCTCCACATCCTCCATTATAGACCCATGGTCGTATCCTTTCAAATGGGTACAACCGTGAATAAAGAGAAAAGTCAGAAAATCAGGGTAAGTTCGTTCAAATTTTTTTGCTTCGGCGCGCGTTTCTTTTTCTGAAATGTAAATTTCTCCTTCAATATTGGAAATAGGGAAGCTCAAAATATCAGTGGCGTATTCTTTGTCACGGTAAATCGTGTTGAGTTTCTTGATCTTGGCGGAAGTGGTAAAAATCAGATTCAGGGAATAGTTGACACCGAGAGAAGCTTCCTTGATTTGCTTAAAAGGAATTGAGAACAGTCCGGAATCTGTTTCATTGATGATGGTGAATGGCATATAATTTGGGATTAAGGATTCAGGGTTCAAGAAAAAACGCATATTCACTTGCGTCTTGCGCTTATTCCTGATTCACGAATCTTGAATCATGTCTCTTACTTACGGCCGCCACGTTCTGGCTTGATTTGAGCTTTGCCTTGTTTGACGAGTTCGGCGAGATCGGTCCGGCGTTTTATAAGTTTGAGGGTGCGTTGTTTGACCTTGTAAGAAGACTGGACGCGCGTGGCAAAACGAAGTTCCCGTTTGCGTTGAATAATACCAGAGCCTTGGACTTTTCGCGTAAAGCGCCTGATAACGCCCATGGCGTTCTCGTTCGGATTGCGGGTTACTTCTGCGTTTATCATAGGTAAGAGATTGTAACATAAGCAGAATAATGAGGCAAGAAGCTCCTGATGATAGTTTCAACTATCTAAAAGGTTGCATATGAATTCTTTCCAGATTATGCTACTTTATCTCCATGAAACCCAATACCTCATGGGGCGGAGTTGTCGAATGGTACAACGATCTTTTGGAGCAAGATTCGAACTCATTTCAGAAGAATGTCTTAATGCCCAACTTAATCCGGATAGTTGGGCCAAAAACAGGCATGAATCTGCTTGATGTCGCTTGTGGTCAGGGATATTTTTCGCGTGCTTTCGCGGCCAATGGGGCGACTGTCATCGGCTGTGACATTTCCCAAGAATTGATTGGTAAGGCTCGCGGATTCAAAGATCCAAGAGATGAGGATAAGTCAATGCCGTCAGTTGATTTTTCTAAAAAAGATTTTCAAAAAAGTGGGGCAGGAAAAGTTGGACCAGTTGTGACCTATAATGTCTCTCCGGCTGACAGACTCTCATTTGCTACCGATTCTTCATTTGACGTGGTGACGATCGTTCTAGCTCTGCAAAATATTGAAAATCTAGCCGGGACTTTGACCGAATCAGCTCGAGTCCTCAAAAATGGTGGGCGATTGGTTATCGTCGTGAATCATCCCGCATTTCGAATTCCGCAAAGATCTGATTGGGGCTGGGATGAAATCAAAAAAAGAAAAGTGGAAATTGCGGGAAAGAAAGAATGGGAAAAGATTGTTGGACCAATTCCCGAACAGGTAATGTATCGCCGGCTTGACGGCTATATGTCTGACAGTCGGGTTGAAATAGACATGACGCCGGGAGAAAAAATTACCGCCAAAAAGAAGTTCACGATTTCATTCCACCGCCCATTGCAATCATATTTCAAAGCCTTGAGTAAAGCGGGGTTTGCGGTGACACGTCTTGAAGAATGGGTTTCGCACAAAAATAGTCAAACTGGACCGCGGGCAACCGAAGAAGATCGGATGAGGAAGGAAATCCCGATGTTTTTATGTTTGGAAACCGTGAAATTGTAGACAATCCAAACCTTATTTTGTTTTTTATTTCGTATCTCTGATTGTCAGTGCAGGATACAGTCCAATCAATGAGACGATGCCTATAATCACGAACAAATATTCGTGTGAAGTGAACAAAAGTCCAACGCCGGTTATTAACGGAGCAATGAAATAAGCCACCGGCCGAGTGACTCGGAATGAACCGAGTACGGCCGAATCTTTGGCGGACACGGTTTTGAAGAAATAAGTCTCGATCATGATTTCGGCCGCCGCCGCTCCGACACGGGTCATGAACAGGGCGAAAGCCCAGAACATCAGACTTTTTATATCGATGAAGGCCAGAGCGATCGTGGCTAGACCCATCACTGCAAAACCAATGGCCATGATTTCCTTTTCTCCATATCTTTTGTCAGCCAATTTGCCCAGCGGATATTGGATGAGAGGAAATGGTATAAGCATGATTGTGAGGATGACGGCTATCTCTTCCCATCCAAAGCCGATAGTCTTGTTTAGATAGATGGGGCTGTAGACGACCATCCAGGCGTAGAAAGTCTGGAGGATGACATTGGCGAAAAATAATTTTACCCAGTTTTTGTCCGAAGAAATATGACGGATGAGATGCCATGGCGAAAGGTGGGTATAATTTGGATCTTTGAAGCGTGGAAAGTTTTTGTGAATGAGATAGAGCAGTGGAAAAAGCATGGCCAGAGCCGCCACATAGGTATCACGGTAGTTTTCGGCGCCGTTTATGAGCATACTGCCCAGCAATGGACCGATCAACCATGAAGCATTCAAAGTCGTCGTGTACAATCCACGGACAGACCCAACATTCCGACTATCAGTGTAATTTTCAAGGAAGATGTCTAGTCCGAGGCCGATCAAAGCGATGACCGCAGACTGCAGGATAAACACGGTGGCAATAGTTGTTGCCGAAGTTGAAGTTATCAGAAAATAAAATAGGACTATCTGGACGCAAATCAAACAGACGGTCGTGGCGTAATTTCCGAAACGGCGAATGATAGAGGGTGCGATCAAATATCCCAAAATCCCGACGGCTGCACTCAACATGTAAATTATTCCAAGGGTGTTTTCATCGGCGAACAATGACAAGAAGCTGGAGTTTGAGTACATCGGCAATACCATATGCAAGGTATAGATGAAACCGATGACGGCAATAGTATAAATGGCGTGGCTTCGCGTGACTGTATTTGACATATTTTGGATAATTATAACACGGTTAGCCGTAGCATAACTTTCCGAAATGTGGATTCGGGTACACGGATATTTTCCTGCCGAAAGATTCCTATGCTCGCTACCTTCGCGGCTCCACAATGTATCTTCACCAACATATCGGAAGGCTATGCTTTCCTTGCGGGAATCATCTATATATGTTAGATTATCGTTCATGAAAAAAGATATTCATCCAACCAATTACCGCCAGGTCATTTTTGCTGACAATTCTAGTGGAGCAAAGTTTCTGATATCTTCGACCGTCATCACCAAGGAAAACGCTAAGTGGACGGATGGCAATGAGTACCCGATTTATTATCTGGAGATTTCCAGCGCTTCGCATCCTTTCTATACAAATCAGGAAAAAACTATTGATACTGCCGGCCGTGTGGAGAAATTCAAGACTCGCCAAGCCAAGGCAAAGGCCAAGAATTAGGAATTAAGAATTGTGAATTATGAAGCGGGCACTGTTTCTTCAGTGTGGAGCCAGTTCTTTTGTGTTATTCTTAATTCACAATTCTTAATTCTTCTTATTCACTATCCATGAATCTAGATACCTACAAATCAAATCCGAAAACTGCTTTCATAGCCGGTCTCTATGAAAAATTGATCAGAGAGGAGGCCGAGGTTCGCGGAATGATTGAGTCTGACCCAGCACTCAAAGAAATGGCCGAACATGAACTCTCCTCTATAATCGAGCAGAAAAAGTCATTGGAAACGGAGATGGCGGCTATTGTCGCGACCGATTTTGTTGAAGAAGAGAAGCCAAAGGAAATGCTTTTAGAAATCCGAGCCGGAGCCGGTGGCGATGAAGCGGCACTGTTTGCGGCGGAGCTTATGGATATGTACAAGAGATACGGCGAGAGCAAGGGTTGGACGACAAAAATCATTGATGAGTCAAAAAATGATTTAGGTGGCTACAAGGAAGCGTCACTTGAATTCAAAGGTAAAGATGCCTTCGAAACTTTACGCTGGGAAACCGGCGTACATCGTGTCCAGCGCGTACCGGAGACGGAAAAAATGGGTCGGGTGCATACTTCAACGGTGACGGTGGCCATCATGCCTATCAGGAAGAAGTCCAAGTTTATTATCAACCCAGCCGATCTGGAAATGGAATTTTCGCGCGCCGGTGGCAAGGGCGGGCAGAACGTCAACAAGGTCGAATCAGCGGTTCGGTTGATCCATAAGCCGACTGGTATAGATGTTCGTTCGACTGCCGAGCGTTCTCAGGGTGCCAATCGTGAATTGGCTTTACAAATTTTGACCGCAAAGCTGGAAGCGCTCAAAGAAGAAGAGGATTCCAAAAAGTTCTCGGCCGATCGCAAAGGTCAAATCGGCACAGGCAGTCGTTCGGAAAAGATCAGAACTTACAATTTTCCCCAAGATCGCGTGACCGATCACCGGATAAAACAGTCCTGGCATAATTTGCCAGCTATTTTGGCGGGGAAATTTGACCAGATTATCAACGCCTTGAAGGAGTTTGAGAAGGCGGGCACCCCCTCCGAAACTTTAGTGAAAAAGGACGAAGTTGAGAATGAAGAGTAATGGTGGTGCCCTCGGTCAGAATCGAACTGACATCTATTCCTTAGGACGGAACTGTTCTATCCATTGAACTACGAGGGCGGGATTGGTTAAAAGTGTAAAGTCGTTAGGCCACTACTTCTGCACTTTTAACTTTACACTATTTCATTTACTATCGCCATCAAAATTACGGTCGCTTTGCATGGCCCATTATTTTCTGCTAAAGTACTCTCATGACCCCAGAAGAACGTTCTTTATTGGAGCGGACGCACAAGCTCACCGAGGAAAATAATGAAATACTTCGTTCGATCCGTCGAACCAATCGTTTTTCAATGGCCTTGCGTGTCCTTTATTGGGTCATCATTTTGATCGTCAGCTTTGGCGCGTACTATCTCATACAGCCCTATGTCGAAAGCCTGATCGGGGCTTATGGAGATATCCAAGGTAGCTTGAATGGAATTCAAGGTAATATAAATGCTACCCAAAGCGCCGCCGATTCCTTGAGAAGTTTGTTACAGTAGTTCTTGTTGAGAGTTAAATTAATTGAAATAAATTTGCCAAGGTAGCTCAGTTGGTAGAGCAAACGCCTGAAGAGCGTTGGGTCCCCGGTTCGATCCCGGGCCTTGGCACCCACGAAACACATGCGAAATCGTACAATTTCACCCACGAAACATGTTCGAATTTTTTATAGATAATAATCTACCTGGTATGTAGTCGCCTTTTTCTTTTGTCAAAATCAACTATAATGAGCATATGGACCGCACTGTTGTCGAACAAATCAAGGAACGATTGACGATCGACGAAGTCGTCAGTCAGTATGTCAAACTGGACAAATCAGGCTCTTCCTACAAAGCCAAGTGCCCATTTCACAATGAAAAGTCCCCGTCATTTTTTGTCTCGCCGGATAGAGGCGGGTACTACTGCTTCGGTTGTGGTGCCAAGGGGGACATCTTCACTTTTGTAGAGCAATTTGAAGGACTTGATTTTCGTGGAGCTTTGAAAATTTTAGCCGAGCGGGCCGGTATCCGATTGACCTTTGACAAAAAGGCTGATGGAGAACGAGACAGACTGTTTGAGGTTATGGATACCGCGGCGCATTTTTTTGAGATCCAGTTTGGGCAAAATAAAGAAGTTCAGGAATACGTGAAGAAGCGCGGGATTACGGATTCAACTAGGATTGAATTTCGAATCGGCTGGGCGCCTGAAGGATGGAGTAATCTGCACTTGTATTTTAAGAAAAAAGGTTTCAATGATTCTCTGATTGAGAAAGCTGGATTGATAAAGAAAAAAGAGATGAGAGATAAGGGTCATGGCCATGGAGAATCTGATAAAGAAAATCTTACCTCTGATTACTATGACCGTTTCCGTGGTCGGGTAATGTTCCCGATTATGGATTCCAGCGGTCGTGTCATTGCATTTTCCGGACGCATCCTGCCACGGCTTGATGATGGCAAAGCGGCCAAGTATTTGAATAGCCCGGACACTCCTTTGTATGACAAATCACTGGTGCTTTATGGGCTTAATAAAGCCAAAAGCGACATTCGCCGATTGAATTACACGATTATGGTCGAGGGTCAGATGGATCTGGTCATGTCTCATCAGGCGGGCATAAAAAATACAGTTGCGTCTTCCGGCACGGCTTTGACGGACGAATCATTCAGCGAGACGGGGGCAGTTAGTAATCTCAATTTGGTACGCAGACTTTCATCAAATATAATTCTCGCGTTTGATTCAGATAAGGCGGGTAGGATGGCGGCTATGCGCGCTGTTGCAGCCACGGCTATATCCATGGGTATGGCAGTGAAGATTGCCGATATTGAAGGAGGAAAAGATCCGGCGGACATCGTTCTTCTCAATCCGGATGAATGGAAAAAAATTCTTCGCAATGCAAAACATGTCATTGAATATGAACTCAACAACGTCTTGAGGGATGTCACTGATCCTCGCAAAGTCGGACGTGCCGTTAAAGAAAGAATTTTTCCATATCTTATAAGGATGGATAGTGAAATGGATAAGGCTTTTTATATTAAAATGATTGCCGACAAGACCAATGTTTCTGAGCAAGCTGTTTGGGACGATGTGCGAGCATTCGGCAAAACATTCAAGCCGGCTGAATCAGATAAAAAAGCTGAAACTGAAAATAAGAAAATAGAGAGTGGGAATCACATGGATTTAATAGAACGCCGAATGTTCGGACTCCTTATTCTCATCGAAAAATCATCTCTGCCAACTGCCACAGAGTATCGCAAACAGATCAAAAAAATTGCCGGTGATTCTTATGCCGACCGGATCGCCCGAATCGAATCTTTAGCTAGTGATATCATTTTTGAGGCCGAAGCATTTTTCAGCGGAGATCAAAAGAATTGGGATCATCATATGAAGGAACTCATCATCAACTTCGAGGAAGATGTAATAAATCAAGAGCTCATAACGGCTATGAATGAGCTGAAGACGGCGGAAAAGGCCAGGAACGTTGAAAAAGTAGCCGAATTAGCCCAAAAGTGCCAGGTTCTGTCGATGCGCAAGGCGGAGGTGGGGAAGAAGAAGCGCGGGTAAAGGCACTTGCATGAATTTATAAAATCCCTTACAATCATCAAGTTAATTAATATTTTCTCCACTCTCAACATATGAGTAAAACCAAGAAGGGGGCCAACAAGAAGGCTCGTAAATCAGCCGGGCGTTCAGTGAAGCGCGCTTCTTTTCGTATCAAGAACCATTCGTCTAAGGCTTCCAAAGGCCGATCAAAGTCGGCTGGCAATGCCAAATCCAGCGGTAAAGGCGATGGCTCAAGCAAGCTGGGAAAGAATGGAAAGCCGATGTCAAAGATCGATAAAGCCAAGGATTTTGAAGTCCGCGCCACCAAGCTCATCAACCGTGGTCGTGATCGCGGCTTTGTGACATATGACGAGATTCTCAAGGAATTCCCTCAGATTGAGAATAACATTATTTTTCTTGACGACCTCTATAGCAAATTCACTTCCGCCAATGTTGATGTTCTAGAAGGTGGCGGTTTGCTTGAAATAGAGGATCTGAATCCAAAGAAAGTCGCCACGCACTATTCCCGCACCGGCGCCGATTCGGCATACGATTCTATCCAGATGTATTTGAAAGAGATTGGCCAATATCCGCTCATCACCGCATCCGACGAAAAAGATTTGGCAAAGCGTATTCAGGTCGGAGATACCGAGGCCAAGAATTTGTTGGCTAAAGCCAACTTGCGTCTGGTGGTTTCAATTGCCAAAAAATATGTCGGTCGTAGCCCCGACCTGACTCTTTTGGATCTTATCCAAGAAGGCAACCTCGGCCTTTTCCGCGCCGTTGATAAGTTTGATTGGACGAAAGGATACAAATTTTCAACCTATGCTACTTGGTGGATTCGCCAAGCCATCACTCGGGCTCTGGCTGACCAATCTCGCACCATTCGCGTGCCGGTGCACATGGTGGAGACTATTGCCAAATACAAACAAGTCGTCCGCCGTCTGTCACACGATCTCGGCCGAGAGCCGTTGCCAGATGAGATTGCTATGGAGATGGGTCTGGACGTGGAAAAAATATACCAGATTGAAAAAATCGAGCAGGATGTCGTGTCGCTCGAAAATCCCGTAGGTGACGACGGTGATGACGGCAAATCCACGCTTCAAGATTTCATTCCCGACGACAAGATCCTTTCTCCGGATCAGGAATCTTCACGCCGCATCCTCCGCGACCAAGTCAATATGATCCTCGGCGACCTCTCCGAAAAGGAACGCAAGATTCTGGAGATGCGTCATGGTTTGATGGATGGCATCACCCACACTCTGGAAGAAGTTGGCCGTGAATTCGGCGTGACCCGCGAACGTATCCGTCAGATCGAGGCCAAAGCTCATGAGAAGATCAGGCAGCATGAGAAGATAGGGCAGTTGAAGAATTATTAGTCTATTAAATATAAAAAATTGGCGCTCCAGTTGTTGGAGCGCCTTTTGCGACTGAAGTTGCCGAATCAGGGTAGAATATCGAACCGTGCCTGAACATATTTGAGCCCGGATACTTCGAGGGAGTCGTGCATCTTTTCGGCCACCAAAGCATTGAAGCGCTCCTGCTGTTCGTGGCTGATTGGATTGTAAAAACCTGCCAGATTCGTGCTGTTGCTCTCGCAGAACTCATACAGCAGAGACTCAATGACTTTTCCGTCGGTTTGAATCTGTGCTTGCAGAAAGCGGTCGGTCCGAGAGGGGATCACGTCCGTCTCCAGATTAATGCTGAGGTGACGGACTTTCGGGTTCTGGGTGATGATGCTGAGTGAATGCGTAGCGTGTTGCTTCGGCTCCACTCTTACCAACGCCAGCCTGTCGTTCTCGGGGTTTCTCGCCAGACTTTTGGCGTCGGCCCGCATAGAATTCAGATAGCCATCCATCATGCCAACCAAGGCTTTTCTGCTCATAACCAATTGTTTGTCCGTTGACCACCAGACCGTGTGGACGTACTCCGAGCCATTCGGCAGTTTTTGAAGCCAAATCAGAGTCGTGTTTGCCCGAACTTCGTATTGGTTAAAGCAATGATTTGCGACTGGAATAAGAAGGACTATGGCTCCGAAGGAGGGAATTGCCACACTCAAGTTCTTTTTCCTCGCAAATCCCCATGAGATTGTAGCGCATGTGGCTGCGAGCAAGGCCACCATGGTTAACAAGCCCAATCCGAACCAATAATCTGAGGGGAAAATGCTAATACTGTTCATACCGTTTTCACTTTCTGTTTAGGTTTGTTGTCAAACTGTTCAGTCTTTAAAATATAGTTTATTAACTACATTGTCAAGTCATCGTATAGGTTCAATAGCTTCGCACCACTTTGGTTAAGTATCATGAATGTCTTACAATCAACACTTTGTACACATTGATTTTTGTTGGGTGACTGACATAATGAGGTCAATATGAATGAAATCATAAATGACCAGCAGCCAAAATCGCCCGAAGTTTCTGTAAAATCAAAACTTGATTTTTTCTTGTGGTATAGAAAGAAAGTTCAAATAAATCAAAAAGAAGTCGTTCAACCACGTCTGCTCAGCGCCAAAAGATTGAATAGAAAAATGTCCAGAATTGGTTGCGGCTTATTTAAGAAAATAGGCGATAAATATTTAAGTTTGTATTCTCCAGACGGCGGAAACCCCGCATAAAGCGGGGTTTCTTCGGTCGCCGTTAGGCAGTTTGTACCAGTAGTATAGCATCTCCCCTAAAATAATGCAAGCCCCATTCGACAAATTATACAGTCAATTAAATTCCGCCCAACGTGAAGCCGTTGACGCCATCGAAGGTCCGGTCATGGTCATAGCCGGCCCGGGAACCGGGAAAACCACTATTCTCACATTGCGCATCGCCAATATCCTCAAACGTACAGACACGCCAGCAAATGGCATTTTGGCGATCACCTACACGGACGCCGGGGTCAAAGCCATGCGAGCAAAACTGCAGGGAATAATTGGGGACAGGGCGCACGATGTGCGTATCAGCACGTTCCATGGGTTTGCGTCTTCTGTCATCGCTGAATACCCGGATCATTTTTTGCACATCAGCGACTTGAAGCAGATGAGCGATATCGAGCAGGAGTCGTTGATTCGGACGATCATTTCAGACCAGAAATTTTCGGATATCAGGCCGGCAGGGAAGCCTGATGCATATGTTTCGGGGATCATGCGGAGCATCGATGATGCTAAACGTGAGGCCCTGACTCCGGAGATGGTCAGGCAGTTTGCCGGTGAAGAAATTAAACGTATTAAAAATGATGAAGGATCAATTTCTACGCGTGGCGCGACCAAAGGCCAACTGAAAGCTGAAGCCAAGGAGGCGATCGAGAAATTAGAGCGTACGTTACTTTTTGCTGATGTCTACGAATTGTACGAATCGAAGAAACGCGAAGCCAAGCAGATGGATTTCAATGACCTTATCATCGAACTCTTGCTTGCTCTACGGCGTGATGAATTATTGCTGCGTTTAATTCAGGAGCGCTACTTATATCTGCATATTGATGAACACCAAGACACGAACGACGCGCAGAATTTCATCATTGGTTTGATTGCCGAATTTTTCGACACGCCGAACATCTTCATCGTTGGTGATGAGAAACAGGCCATCTATCGTTTCCAGGGCGCATCAGTCGAGAATTTTCTGCTATTGCAAAAGAAATGGCCGGCCATGAAGCTGGTCTCGCTTGATACGAATTACCGATCTCATCAGAGCATTCTCGATGCCAGTTTTGGGATGATTGAGAAAAATTACGAAGAAGGCGAGCATACCGATTTGCGAATTAGATTAAAGTCGGGAATGGAGAAGGAAAGAAATAAAGACGGAAAGACGGAAAAAGATTCTGAAATGCTTGAAATAGTTAGTGGTGAAAATGTTTCATCTATTGAATTACATCTTGTTAAGGAATTGCGTGCATTAATCGAGCGTGAGCCGAAAGCCACGGCTGCCATCATCGTCCGCCGAAACCGCGACCTCGATCGCGTTATCCGTTTGCTGGAGTCGCATAGCATCCCAGTCTCATCAGAAAGGAGTGTGGACGTTTTCAGCCACCCAGTCGGCAGACTTTTCTTTGATTTGATTGAATATCTTGTTGATTCATCGAAAGTGGATGCGCTGGCTAGAACGGTGATTGCAGGCATGTGGGGAGTCTCGTTTGAAAAAGGGGTGGAGATAATCCGCGTTTTGCGAAGTGGACAAGAGGTCGGATCTTGGAGTGAAGAAATCCCGAATCTACTAAAAATTCAACGAAGCATGTTAAATGATGGCGCGGTCGGATTCATTATTCATGCTGCTGAACAGTCAGGATTCACTGCGCTAATTGCTCAAAATCCTTCTTATATACACGTTTGGCGGGGCATTGTAGCTCTAGCCGAATCATTGACACGTGAAGGAGAAATCAAAGATCCAGCAGAACTCATCAAAAATATGCTGGCATATCGGACTTCAGCTGAAACCCGCACGGTCAAAGTCTCAGTCGGTGCGCCTGATGTTCCGATTCGTGCTCTAACTGCGCATGGCAGCAAAGGCCTTGAATTTGATTATGTCTTTGTTCCATACGCCACTGAAGAGGCCTGGATTGGCCGGCCTCGAGGCGCCTCGTTTATTTTGCCTAAAAAGAGAACGGTTGACAGCGACATTCGCGACATCCGCCGGTTATTTTATGTAGCATTGACTCGTGGTCGCAAGCATGTGACTGTTTTGACGGCCAGGGAAGAATCCGACGGAAAGACATTATCGCCACTTAGATTTATTGAGGAATTGGACGAGAAGAGCGTGGTGCATGTGGAGCTACCGAGAGTCGGAGTGGAGGAGATATATAAAAAAGCAATGAAAAGCAACATAAGCAACCCGCGAGCTTGCCGAACGAAGCCGGTGTTGCGTGACATCAGAGAAGAAAAAAATACTAAAACTTTTGAACATAATCCGATTTCTCAAAAGCTCATGGATATCACCAAACACACTTTATTTGAAAAAGGCCTTTCAGTGACGGCACTCAATCACTTTCTTGAATGTCCGAACATGTTTCTCTATCAGAGTATTCTAAAATTACCGCAAGCCCCGTCGGTGCCGGCGGAAAAAGGGACTGCCATGCACGCGGCTTTTGACGCGGTCTGGAGATCCAAGAAAACTACTGCGAAAGAGATTGAGATTGTTTTGAATGAAAAAATCGGTGAATATTTTGACGGCTCGTTCCTGCCCATCATGGAAAAGAAATCAGTCAAGAAAGAGTTGCTCAAAGATATTCCCGTAGTCGCCAAAGCTCTTGAATCGCACTTCATTTTGCCAGAAAATTCCGCAGTCTTTACAGAATTATGGATTGAAACAGAATTTATCGGCACGTATGAAGGCGTACAAATAAGAATTCCACTTCATGGAAAACTAGACACAATCGTCGATATGGGAACAATTGTAAATGTTTTTGACTACAAAACCCGCCAAGCCATGTCGGTCAATGCCATCAAAGGGGAGACAAAAACCGATTCCACGGGCAACTATTTTCGCCAGCTCATTTTCTATAAAATGATCTTGAGCGCCGATCCGCGCTGGCGATCCAGGCAAATAATTCCGGCGTTGGTATTCATTTCGCCTGACGGGAAAGGGAAGTGTCCGACTGTTGCGTTGCCAATAGAGCTGGCTGACATTGAACGGATCAAAAAAGAGATCCAATCGCTTATTGACTTTGTCTGGAATGGCGAAATCGCCCGCGCCAAATGCGATAATATGAAATGCGAATGGTGCGGTATGAGATGGTTAGAGAACGGAAGGCGATTGGAGACTAGTCTGAAGAAATAATTATTTTATCTCCACCAGTACCGGTTCAACAATCGCCTTGATGGCGGTATCTGGCACCGCGCCACTCATCAGTATTCTCATGCGGTCAGTTGACATGATGATGGGCACGCGCAACTGAAGCGCCAAGTCGGCGATTATGACATCAAGGCTCTTCGGTGCTGGTTTTGAAAGTACAAAAATGCTCGTTGGCGTGCCGGAAATACCCGCGTTTACGCCACTAAGATATTGCTTGTCGACTTTTTCCTTGAATTGTCCACTTGACAGGCATTCGTTGAAAGCCACCGCCTCCAGACCGGCGAATTTGGCGATGTTCGGCAATTCTTTTTGATCAAGACTCTGGCCTTGGTCAGATGGAGTTATTTCGTACAGTTTGTCAACATATTTCCAGAAAGCTTCGTTGCCGCCGAGCGAAGCGGCGCATTCAAAGGCTTGAGACTCACGGTCGGCGTTTGGGTGAAGAATGCGTCCTTGAGAATCAGGTTCGTCAAGAGGGAAGGCGCGATAGACCCACGCGACCTTACCGCTAGGACCGTATTCCTCAATGATTTTTTTCATGGTCGGATGGAAAGTTTTGCAGAATGGACAGGAAGGGTCGGAAAATTCCACGATCTTTATGGGTGCGTTTGGGTTACCGAGTATGTGGTCAATATTTGTTATCGGAGAGAGAGAAATTTCGGTTTCCGGTTTTTGCTCCACAGATTGAGTTGGCGCTTCCGCGGGTTTTTTGACGTATATAATGGCGATAGCGATGATGGCGGCGGCAATGATGATGGCCCCGGGGATGGTTAGATAATGTGGTTTATTTTCCATTGAGGTTGGTTAAAAAGTAATGCGTTCATTGTAACACGAGAATCCAGCTATTTAACTATTGGATATGATCTAGATGGTTGAATAGTCGGATTTTAGAATGGTAGGGTGTAAGTCATGGCGTTTGATTCGATCGTCTGCCATTTTGACGTATCCAGTTTGACCTCTTTAGTCCCTCCGAATTCTTTGTACTTAAGATGTTTATTTTTGAGAGCATAATCGTACAAATCCCGCGTCAATCGCACATCCTCTATGCAATATTTGATGATTTTATCTACCTCACCACTTCTCCACCATTCTATGGCATCCAGCCCATTTCCCAACTTGTTCCTGTTCAAGGTCGCTCCACCGACGCCGTCAAGCTTGAGACGCCGTCCGATCACTTTCTGGACATCACGCATCAGGTCGATGCTCTTTATTTTGCTCAAATCTCCAGGATAGTATTTATTCAGCAGGGGAATGTCGAAGTGGTCGCCATTCCAAGTAACTAGGGCATCGGCTTGTTCGAAAATCGGCCAGAGTTTGCCGAAGTCAGTCTCCAGATAACTTGAAAATTCATTTGTGTCGGAATCATGGATACAAACCACGGAAATGTCCAGATCGGCTGGATCATTGGAGTTTATATCCTGGAACATATTCTTTGTCTCGCAATCAAAAGTAATGACACGCATGGATATTATATTGATTATGCAAACAACGCGAATCAATACCAGATTATTTTTCTGATTCGTATATTATCTCCTGATAATTTTGACAACCTCATCCTCGTCACCCTCCACCTCCTCACCACTCTCCAAGACCCTCATCCTCAACTTTCCATTCTTGACCTCCTCATCGCCAATGCAGATAACTCTTGGAATCCTCCGTTTATCGGCATTCTTGATCTGGTCACCAAGTCTTTTGTTCGATAAATCAACCGCAACTCGGATGCCTTTTTCACGGAATGTCTGCGCTAAGTCCAATGCATATGGAGTATTTTGTTCTCCAACTATACACAACGCCAAATCAGCTGATGCAGGAATGCCGCCAAGCTCACCCCGCTTCGGAAGCGTTCCATAAGTCTCCATCAAATCACGGGCGATGACATCACCCGCGCCAAAACCAACCGCGGGGACTTTTTCGTTGCCGAAAAGCGCCAGCAGGTCGTCATAGCGTCCACCGCCGAATATTGAACGACGATTGGCCGGATTCAAATCGTAAATTTCAAACACAATGCCGGTGTAATAATCAAAGCCGCGCATCAGAGTCTGATCGAATCTCACATTCGTAATACCGAGATGCTCAAGTCCGGCAATAATCTCGCGAATTTCTTTGATGCCGACATGTTCATCAGCTGTCTGTGGTAATTGCTTGGTCAACTCCTCAAAGTTTTTTGAATTGAGCAATATCAAAAATTGCTTGGTCTTGTCGCCAAGAACTTCCGTTGCGGCGGCTTCGAACCACTCTGGCTTGACCTTGTCTTTTTTGTCGATCAGTTTGGAAATTTTTTGTGCGGCATTTTCATCCAGATTGAAGATGTCCCTTGTCAGGTAGTTCATAAGCTTGCGGTTATTGACCCGAATTTCAAAATCGGCGTCCTTCAATCCATACATTCGGGTAATGTCGTACGCGATATTGATAACCTCGATTTCGGCGGTTGTGGATTCTACCCCGAACAAATCGACGTTCAGCTGCCAATGTTCACGGACTCGTCCTCTCTGTGGCTGTTCGTATCGAAAAAGGTTGGGGATGGAATACCAGCGCAACGGATACAAAAGTTCGCGCTTGCGGGCTGCCACCATTCGTGCCAAGCTTGGCGTCATCTCCGGACGAAGAGTAACTTCGCGGTCGCCTCGGTCGGTGAATGTGTAGGTCTGTTCATTGACGATCTCTTCGCCGGTCTTCGCTCTATAGAGTTCGGCCGGTTCCAAGACTGATGCGCCATACTCTTCATACCCATACTTTTCAACTGTATTCCTCCAAATATCAAAAATCTTCTTTTCTACGGCCATATCGGCGGGGAAGAAATCTCGGACGCCCTTGTAGGCGTCGGTTGATAGTTTTTTCATTTCGTTTGACATAGAGGTATTGTAGCAAATTATAGGGGAAGTGTAATAGGGTTTAAGAGTAGGCGACACAGTATGTGATATATTTGTTGACGCAGAATTTTCTAAAGCCTTGACTTTTGTCTTATTTCAGTATACAATCCTATCATATAAACCAATAAGAGCATCTTTCCTTTTTTATGGCTTATTTAAGCCATATCAATGGGAATGCGAATATTTATGAAAGATATTATCCACACAATCTCATATGCCGTCATTGGTATCATAACGCTTATACTTATCTGCGGTAGCGTTGTTTTGAACCCAAATCAAGCACGCGCTGATTACGGCTATTATGGTACTCCGACATACGATTATGATTATTCATACAACCGTCATTCTCAATATAATAACAACGGCCCGTTGCAGGTCTCGTGTTATCCGATGCCACTCTCGGCTCGTACAGGTGAATCCATTAGCTGGGTCGCTTCCGCTTATGGAGGCAACAATTCCTACTATTACACCTGGACGGGAACAGACAGCTTGTCTGGCTACGGATCTTCTGTAAGCAAAACTTACTATTCTTCTGGTTACAAAAGCGCCAGCGTGACGGTCACCTCCGGCGGGCAGACAGTTTCCAAAAATTGCGATGGTATAGTCAACGTCTATGGTAATTCAAATTATAATTACGATTACAACTATAATTACAATTATTACCCACAAAATTATAATTACTATTCCCCATTGAGTGTCACATGTAGTGTCGGTAGCACCTATACGAATAGTGGCAATTCAGTAACTTGGAATGCCTATCCCTCCGGTGGTAATGGTTCGTACAGCTATAGCTGGACCGGTACCGATGGTCTCTATGGGTCAAGTCAATCAGTCTATCGTACCTATTCGTATCCCGGCACGAAAACCGCTTCCGTCACTGTCTATTCAAATGGCCAGTCTATAACGCAGTACTGCGGTTCAGTCAATGTCGGTGGCTATGGATATGTTAATTACAACAACAACAACATCAACAGCAATAATAACGGTCTTAGCATTGCCTGTTATTCGGATCCAACTACTGTCCGAGTCAATCAGCCTGTCACATGGAGATCTGAAGTGACCGGAGGCATCTCTCCGTACACATATTCATGGACTGGTACAAGTGGTCTTTCAGGTAGCGATAGTTCGGTCATCAAATATTATGATACAGTCGGTGAAAAGAGTGCGGTCATCACTATCAGGTCAGCTGATGGCAAGACGGCAGCGAGTGCGTGTTCCACAGCACTGACTGTTCGTAGTGCCTCCGTGGTCACTCCTACGCTGCCGGCAACCCCAGCACAACCTGTAGTTCAACCACCTGTCCAACAGCAAGATGAGAACGCTTTGTCAGCCGCTGCTCTCTTCTCTCTGAAAAATGTTCCTTGGGGATGGGTCGCTATTATGATTATTCTGGTTCTCTTTGCAACGGTTGTCTATCTTATATTCAATCGTCAAAAGATTTAGAAGTAGTGAGCGAGAAAGCAAGTTGAAAGGAACAAAGGCCTTCTATTTCAGAAGGTTTTTGTTTTGGATGGCTTGAGGTCCTGAATTATCTGAAATGAGATTATTATATGGCTCAAAATATAGGTTTTTTCAGATATATTTTTATTACACAATACTACTTGACAATATGTATACAAATATGATATACTATAAAAGTAGAAGGTGAGTATGGATTTTGACGGTGAATAGGAACAGAGTCAATCACGATCTCTGACAACCAAAGGAAATTTTTATGAAAAAGTTTGAGTTTGCACTGGCGTGTAAGGCCACGAATCATGGCTTGGCGCGCATCGCGCTCCACATTCTGGCGCTAATAGAGCGCAAGGAAAGCTGGGTTCGCGCGAAGGCGGGAATTTGCCGGGAACTCCACAAGAGTGTTCGGCTGATGTAGGCAGTCAACAATAATTCCGAAAGGCAGTTTATGGCAACAACCACAAAGTTCGTCGGTGACGATTATGAGGCTGCCTACGCAAAAGTACTGGGCGGCACGGTGAATGGGGGACTCGGGGATGGTGGCAGAGATGTCATCGTTCCAGAGATCGGTGGGGTGCAGGTGAAAGCCTCCTCCGCTGGTGCCAAGGAATTCTTGGCAGTCTCATTGAAGCGGAAGCAGTTCATCCCTCTTTGTGTTGGCGAGCCCAGCACGAAGGAGGAAGTCCTGGATTCCCTCAAGAAGTTCGGAGCGTGGGTCGGGAAAGAGATTCCCAACCGCGCAAAGCTTCTCGCCGGCATCTCGCAAATTCGCTTGACGCTCATGTGACTACAACCAGCGCCCGTCTCGAGTGATCGAACGGGCGCACAACATTCGCCAAGAAAGGAGGTACCTGCAAAAACCAACTAACATCGCGCCCAGCCGGAAACGGTTGGGCGCTTTCACATCCCAATGGACTTTTCCCGATTGAATTTTAGTGCAAATGTGGACTTCCTATTTCCTCTCCTTGATTTCCTCCTGTAACTTTTTCAATACTTCTTCAACACTCAATTGCCCAACCTGACCCTTATCGCGACTCTCCAATGTGACTTTACCAGCCTCGATATCTTTTTCACCCAGAATGATCGTGTAGCAGACGCGGTCGTTCTTGGCGTTGCGGATCTTCTTGCCAAATCCATTGTTGGACAGATCAATTTCGGAGCGGATCATCACTTGACGCAGAGAGTCATGAATCTTTTGGGCGGCTTCGTAGTGATTTTCCAAAACGGGAATGACGCGGACTTGGACAGGTGAGAGCCAGAGAGGGAAATTGCCGCCATAATGTTCGATGAGGAAGCCGATGAAGCGTTCATGGGTGCCGAGCGGAGCACGGTGAATGCAGAGAGGGGTTTTGAGCGAACCATCTTTGTCTGTATATGTCAGGCCAAATCGAGCTGGCACGGCGAAGTCAACCTGGTTTGTAGCTAGGGTGAACTCGCGACCGATGGCCGACCAGACTTGGACATCAATTTTCGGACCGTAGAAGGCGGCTTCGTTGGCGACTTCAACAAAAGGGATCTTCGAATTAACCAGAACTTTGCGGACCATGTCCTCGGTCTTCTTCCAGAGTGCTGGCTCATTGACAAATTTCTCGCCGAGACGATTCGGATCATGAGTTGAAAAGCGCATGATGTATTTTTCCACGCCGAAAATCCTGAAGTATTTCAGGTAGAGGTCATTGACGGCTCGGAACTCGTCGGCGAACTGTTCTTCGGTGCAATAGATGTGGGCATCGTTCATCTGGAGCGAACGGACGCGCATCAAACCGAAAAGTTCACCGGATTTCTCGTGACGATAGTTGGTCCCGTATTCGGCCAAGCGCAAAGGCAGATCGCGATAGCTCTTGGGCCTAGCGGCGTAGATCTTGTGATGGTGCGGACAGTTCATGGCTTTCAAATAGTATTTGCCGCCTTCGTATGTCATCGGGGGATACATAGACTCCTCGTAATACGGCAAGTGGCCGCTCTTCAAATACAGCGCATCTTTGGCGATGTGGGGACTGCGGACGCGGACATAGTTGCCTTTGAATTCGGTCTCTTTGGCCAGCTTTTCTAATTCCTCGATGAGCACGGCGCCGTTCGGTAGCCAGAGGGGAAGTCCGGGGCCGACATCATCGTCAAATTCAAAAATGTCGAGCTCCTTGCCAAGTCTTCGGTGATCGCGCTTCTCGGCTTCTTTCATCATGGTTTCGTAGGCGTCCAATTCTTCTTTTGTTGCAAAAGCCAGGCCATAAATGCGGGTCAATTGCGTATTCTTCTCATCGCCACGCCAATATGCGCCAGCGAGGCGCGAGAGTTTGAATGAGTCCGAAGGAATCTCCTTGGCCGGATTTTCATTGTGTCCGCCGCGGCAGAGGTCGGTGAATTTGCCGGCGGTATAGAGGGTGATCTTTTCACCCTTGTCGATGATCTCATCGATGAGTTCGAGTTTGTATGGATTGTCTTTGAATAAGTTGCGAGCCTCTCTTTCGCTGACTTCCTTGCCTGCCATTTCTTTCCACGAAGGCAGGAGCTTGTGCATCTTCTTCTCGATATCTTTGAGGTTCTTTTCGGTGATCGGAGTTTTGAATTCAAAGTCGTAATAGAAGCCGTTATCTATGGCCGGCCCGATGGTTGGCTTGGTTTCTGGGAAGAGTTCGAGCACTGCTGCGGCAAGGAGGTGGGCCAGAGTGTGGCGCATATGCTGGAGTGATTCGGAAGGGGGGTTCATGGATAATACTATAGCAACTTTTTGTCAGGCGAGGGAGTGGGTTGACATACTATTATTATTATGCTAGTAATTATACGGGTTGTTCTCAACAACTGAAACGATCATATTTCCCCCAAAAACTTAAAGTAAGGGAAGCTTGGTCACAACAAAAACAACAAACAACGGTAAGCTATGAGTATAAAACTGCTGAAAGCCGCGATTGACATATTCAAACTCCCGACGACTACAAAAACGGAGGAGATTATCATCCTGCGGGGTGTGGTTGATCCTGAGTCACTGAAAGAAATCAAGGTCGACAAGTACCAACGTGAGGTTCTGTCGTCGGCAAAAATCAAGGCTTTGATGGTCGCGCTCGAGTCATCGAAGGTTCCAGACATCGAACTCGGTATGCGTGGCGAACGGTATCAAGTCCGAAAGCCTGACGGCGAGGAAGTTTACTTTCTCCAGGATGACGTATTCGTCATTGATGGTCTGCAACGGATAACAGCCGCTCTGAAGCTTCTTCAGGAGAAGTTCGACTGCAAACCTCGCATCGGTGCTGTTGTCCATTTTTCCACGAGTTTTGACTGGGAGCGAGAGCGTTTTCGTATCCTGAATCAAGAGCGCACAAAACTCGACGTCAATGTGTTTCTGCGTAATTTGCAGACCGATAGTGAAGCGATTGACATGATTTTTCGTCTCTGCAACGATTCGTCGTTCATCCTTCAAAATCGCGTCAAGTGGTCGCAGAACATGCTCCGTGGGCAGCTTATTCCTGCCCTGCTGTTGTGCAAAGTCACTGGTGTGTTGCACTCGAGGTTCGGCCCGGGCCGTACCAGCAGTTGTCACGAACTGGCGTCCGCTCTGGATACGACCATGAAGACCGTGGGTCGTACTACCATGCGCGATAACATCAAGACTTTCTTCGAGGTCATCGACGAATGCTTTGGTGTCAAACGGATTGTGATGGTGCATGCGGCGTCCTACATGCGCAGTACATTCCTGTTGTCTTTGGCCGATATCTTCACCAATCATACCGACTTCTGGCGCGGGACTCGACTTTTCGTCGAACAAAAGTTGCGGTGCAAGATCGCCAAGTTCCCAATCAATGATCCGGAAATCGAAAGGTTGTCGGGTGCAGGAGGTCAGGCGCGTGCGATCATGTACGAGATCATGCTCAAGGCGATCAACAGCGGCAAGCGTAAGAAGCGGTTGAAGGGGGTTGATGGTCTGAACCCTGCAAAAGATACCAGCGACAGTGGTGACGACGGTGTTACCATTCCAGAAGCCCCGGCTCCAACCACAAATGAGAGTTCTGGTCGGAAAACCTTGGCTCGTATGGGCCTGTAATAAGGAGGAAATATGAGTCAAAAACTTACGATTGAAGAGTTCACTCTTCTTGCGGTAGATAAACTACCCAAGGGTGATAAACAGATGATTCATACCGTTTACTCTGGCTTCAACGAAGCTTTCCGGGAGTATTTTCCTGGCAAGGATCCTGTTGCTGAAGTTAACCAACTGGCCAAAGAAGGGAAAATCAGTTTCCGACTGTGTCGGGGTGGGGCGATCATCGCCAAGCCCGGGGTAATCGAATCAGTACCGAAATCAAAGGACACCTTACAGAAGATGGGCGTTTAAGTGCATAGCCTGTCACAATCAACAGCCACCCTCGCGCGAGCGTCGGTGGCTTTTTATTTTCCCACTTTCCCCTTATACTTATCCCATGACCACCACCCTCATCATCCTCGTCACTATCGCCATTTTGGCCAACGTTTTCATTGTCGTATTTTTCATGCGAAAGCGGACTACGGAGCAGGCTCCAAAGGATGATACAGGTCTCAAGCTTCTCCTTGAACAGATGAACGAAGTCTCGCGGACTGTTGATCGTAAAGTTGGTGATCTGACCAAGACGGTGGATAATAAAATGAACGAGTCGTCTAAGAGTGTGAATGATGCACTGCGTCACCAATTCGGCGAGTCTCAAAAGTTAATTAAAGATATAACAAATGAGATTGTCCAGGTAAAGGAGATTGGCAAACAGAGTCTTTCGGTTACTGATCAATTGCGTGAATTGCAGGACATCCTCAAGAATCCGAAACATCGTGGGATTCTCGGTGAATATTATCTGGAAACATTGCTCAAGAATGTTCTGGCACCGGGGCAGTATCAGATGCAATACGCTTTCAAGAATGGAGAGATCGTGGATGCGGCCGTGTTTGTCAAGGATAAAGTCATTCCGATTGATTCGAAGTTCTCATTGGAAAATTACAACAAGCTGGTTGAAGAAAAGAATCCAGCTGAAAAAGATAAGCTGGAAAAGGCTTTTGTGAATGATCTCAAGAGGCGTATTGAAGAAACCGCCAAATATATTCGGCCGGCCGAAAAGACCATGGATTTCGCTTTCATGTTCATTCCGCATGAGGCCATCTATTACGACCTTTTGGTCAACAAGATCGGGGCGCTCGCCGATGAAACTGACAACCTGATCCAGCGCGCGGCTAGCAAGTACAAGGTCATCATCGTCTCACCAACGTCGTTTCTGGCTTATTTACAGACCGTTTTACAGGGTTTGAAGGCTATGCAGATAGAGGAGACTGCCAAGGATATCGTCAAGCATGTCGGCCAGCTGGGTAATCATCTCAAAAAATATGAGGAGTATCACACCAAGTTGGGCGTCTCACTTTCGACGGTCGTCAATCATTACAATACATCTGGCAAAGAATTGAAGAAGGTGGACAAAGATGTTTTGCGGATCACTGGGGAGACTCCAGGGATAGAGGCGGCGATGATCGAAAAGCCGGAGGGGGAGGAGTGATATATTGCGCAAGACGCCATTTCGTGTATAATGTCCTGACTATGCAATTCGCCGTCATCGCAACCGGAGGCAAGCAATACACCGTTTCTAGGGGTGACGTTATCGCCATTGAGAAGCTTTCGGGCACCCACAAAGAGGGTGATAAGGTGACTTTTGACAAGGTTCTCCTCATCGACGATGGCAAGGACACGACTATCGGCGCTCCATATATCCCAAAAGCCTCGGTCGCTGGCACTATCACCGAGATCGGCCGCGCTCCGAAGATCACAGTCGTTCACTACAAGCAGAAGTCCCGCTACTACAAGAAAAATGGACATCGCCAGCCGTTCTTCAAGGTCAAGATTGATAGTCTAAAATAAGAGATTAGTAACTAGTAATTAGAGGTTAGAAAAGCACTGGAAGAGCGTTTTTTGTTTGTAGATCGTTCTTGGGATTTGGAACCCCTTGGTCCACCTTGATGCTTGGAGACCGTATTAAATTTTGTGATCATTCACGCCCTGTTCTTTAGGGCATTTTTTATCGTCTCACCATCCACATATTCCAACTCCGCGCCGGTAGACAGACCTCTCCCTAGCATAGAAATGGAAAGTGACAACTTTTCCGTCACTTTTTGTAAAGCTTCTTTTACTATCGTTCCGGTGTGCTCGCCATCAGGAGTAGCATTCAATGAGAGGATGATTTCCTTGAACTGAGTGGAATTTGTGTCTCCGCCCTTCTTACTCGAATTTTTTTCTGAAACTTCCTCAAGCAGCTGTTTCAAACGAATCCTCTTATCTGGTTCTTTGTCTAAAACAGGCACTGTCCCGCCAAGAATAAAATACAGACCCTTGTATGCGCCGCTTTTCTCGACTGTTTCAAAGTCAGAATCACGAGCAATGACCATTAGGGTTGATTGATCACGCGATGGGTCAGAGCAGATCGAGCAAAGATTTAAGATTTTGGATTTAAGATTTTGGTTCGACTGTTTTGCGCCAGATAGTCTCGCCCCATTTTTACCGATAAAAAACCGGTGACACTGATCGCATTCACTGCTCGTTTTTTTCACTTCTTCAACAAGCTGGGTGAACTCCTTTATGAAAGAAGGGGATTTGTTCAACAAATAATAGACAAAGCGCTTGGCCTGCCGCGGACCTATGCCCGGGAATTTGGCGAAAAGTTCTTCGAGGCGGTGGAAGTTGTCCATTTAGCAATTTTAACTTTTAATTGATAAAAAAACCACCGAGTCTGACTCGGTGAAAATTGAAGAAGTGGAAATACTACAGAAAATTAAAGTTAATAGCAAATCCTACACCTTCTCAAACCCGCCGAAATCCGCCTTATCCATACTCAAGAATGTCGTTTTCTTGCTGTCGAAGAAGAGCTTGGCGATGCCGGTCGGACCATTGCGATGCTTTTCTATGAGAATCTCGGTCTCTTCTTTGCGGCCACCAGCATCGACGTCAGATTCACGGTGAATGAACATGACTACATCGGCATCTTGTTCTATGGAACCCGAATCGCGCAAATCAGAGAGGCGGGGTTTACCGCCGCGTTGTTCGACGGCGCGGGAAAGTTGGGAAAGCGCCAGCACGGGAATCTCCAATTCTCGCGCCAAATTCTTTAGCGATCGTGAAATTTCGGTGACCTGTTGGACTAGATTATCCGAGCCACGCGCTTGTGTCGGCACCATCAATTGCAAGTAATCAACGATGATCAGACCAAGACCTTTTTCGTTTTTGAGACGACGGGCTACGGCACGCATCTTCAAAATATTGTTGCCGGCCTGATCGTCAATGAATATTGGCGCGTCCGACAATCGTCCGATGGCGTCGCCGATGGCCTTGAAGTCTCCTTCTACAGATAGGTTATGGCCGGTGCGAATCTTCCATGAATCAACTTGCGACTCGGCCGAGAGCATACGATCGACAAGCTGTTGGGAGCTCATTTCCAGAGAGAAAATCGCCACGGGAATCTTGTGATTGACGGCGGTCTTGCGGGCGATGTCAAGCGCCAAGGATGTTTTACCCATGGAAGGGCGGGCGGCCAAGATTATCAAATCGGATTTTTGCAGGCCGGCGAGCTTGATATCAAGCTCGGGAAATCCTGTCGGTACGCCGCGAAGTTCGCCCTTGGTTTTGTGCAGGTGATCAAGGCGTTCCCACGCTTCGGAAAGTGTATCTTTGAGAGCCACAAACTTGTGTGAACCGGTTTTGTTGGTGACAGCGTAGAGGGACTTTTCCGCTTTTTCTAAAATGTCATGGAGCTCTGATTCCTCGTCATAGCCAAGACCGGTAATCTCCTCGGCGGCACGGAGCAATTCACGCATGATATGTTTTTTCTGCACGATCTCGCCATAATGTTCCGCGTTGGTTGATGAGGGAACCGAATTGATGATTTCGGTCAAGTACGATAGGCCGCCGCTCTGCTCCAGTAAACCTTTTTCTTTGAGGCGCGCCGATACAGAAAGCATGTCAATCGGTGTTCCTTTGGTATGAAGTTCAAAGAGAGTCCCCCAGATGGCTTTGTGTTGATTTGAGTAGAATGATTTCTCGCTGACGATATCAACGATATCATATATGACTTCGCCGCGTATCATGATTGACCCGAGCAGGGCTTTCTCAGCCTCAATATTCTGCGGCGGTATTTTCAATTCTTTGGTCTTGAAATAGGGCGAAGTGGTGCTCATGTGAAGATTGTAACATGGGTGATAGAATGGAAAAATATTATCAATTTAAAAAAGAGGGGAAAAGATGTGGAGAAATATATTAGCAGACTCCACTTATTGTCAACTATATTAAGATGACCCCGCGCACAGCGCGGGGTCGTTGAGTTTTCTATCGGTGGTCTTTTACCACCCGACAGGAGGTCGCCATTTGAACCGATAGAATCGTTTCGAAGGATCCGTAATGACTACTGGGACCCATGTCAGCCGGTTGTTTCCGACTGCGATGTTTTCTTGGGTTGTGGTCCAAGTCGACATATCTGTCGTTGCCAAAAGATCATAAGATGTTCCTGGAATCCCGCGCACACCTATCCAGTTTGTGCTTCCCAATTGCCCCGGTGGGGCGGTGTTCGGGGGTGCTGACAAAAAACTTTCGTCAACGGAATAACTTGTGGAAGGGCAGGAGCCGTATGGCCCAATCGCCGAAGGATAAACTTCTGGCCCAGATACTGGCCACCAGTAAGCATTGGTATTGCCAGTGACTCTTTCGACGAAGAATGACTCTCCGCAAGCGAAGGTCGGCATGTCTGGAGCCCAAACATAGTTTGTCACATACCCAGTTCCTCCATCACCAATTGGAGGTATGTCACCAGCGTTGGTTGAGATGTTCACGCTATTGGTAGCGGTATAGGTGACCCACCCGCTGCTGTATTTGTGGATTTTGTCACCGATTCTGGCTGGAAACCCGGCTCCTGAACTTGACTTTGAAAACGGGAAAGACAGGATATTGTGACCGGAAGGACAATAAACAGTCAGTCCTCCAGCCAGCACTTGACCAGAGAATGTTACCTGGATGGCGTTGGCAGATGGATTGTAGAACAACCCCCCTTCCCCAGGGAGGAGAGCAATTGATTCATCTGTCCAAGAAGTCCCGTCGAAGGAGTTGGTCACCCAAACCCCGTCGCCGTTGTCATACTTGGCAATATAGGTACTGGTGGCCGCGCCCTTGAAAATTGAGCCGACTCTTGGATCCCAAGGATCCAGTTGGTTGGCAACGAGACGCACCCCTTGGGCTGGTATGGTACATGTGTACCAACCAAATGTCGCGGAATAATCGTTGTTATCGATCCTCCTCACTCTGAAGAACAGATTGGTCCGACCATCAGGGTTGAAGTTTATTGTCTGAACGCCAATAGATGTTCCCGAGAAATTGTTGCCTTCAGTCTCCCAATTTCCGGTATCCAGACTTGTTCGTGATTCCAAAACCCCGCTGATTCCGTTACTGATACCAATGACCATAAGTTCGACGGATCCTTGGAAAGTCGCTCCAATGCCTCGAGGCAAATCTGCGTTCGGGACAAGGGTGATGTTCCTCATCTGCGTTCCGACAGTTTGCCTGTAGAAGGCGTCGGTGGCAGACCATCCAGAACTTCCGTTGTTGTGTATTGTCCACGATACTTTCGTGGCATTGGATCTCATCATCCCTCCTGGAGCGTTACTCCCGAATTGATAGAATGTGAATGCTACCCAGTTCGTCTCTGGGGCTACAGCCAAGGGCTGATAGAATATTGTCAGTTTTGACCCCTCAACGAGGTTATTGGTGCCTGACAACAGGCTGTCCATGTTCTTGAATGTTCTTGTCCCGTCTGGGTTTTCAGACATTCCGTGCCATGGACCGGCATTTGGTAGAAAGTTTCCCGCCGCCCAACTAATCGGGGGGATAGGATTGTCATCTCCAACGATTGTTCTGTTTTTGTCACCCGTTTTCCAGGTAAACAATTTGAGTCCTTGACCTTTGAGTTCAGTACCGATAGGACCAATACCAAACCGTATTCCACCAGTTGGCGGAGAAAAACTGATTGCTGGGCTGTCTAGGAAGAAGAAGTTCGGCGGGAGAGGTCCAATGACCGGTGGCGGGGACATTCCCCACGGTGAGAAGTCAAGGGTATTGGTCTTCCCATCCCTGTTGGTCACTACGGTTGGTGGTACCACCGGTGGCATGTTGGACTTGACTATGTAGTATACTCCCACAAAGTTCGTCACTCCACTCGCTGTCTGCGGGGAAAAGGTACCCATCCAGACAATCACGGATGTCACCAATATTGCTATAGTTCTGTTCATACTTGTCTTGCCTGTTTCTGTTGACCTTCTGGTCTTCTTTGTTTTTTATCCCTATGATCATTGTCTTCACTGCCTGGGATATTCTGCAGTGATAAGACTGGTTTGGACCCAATCTTTGACAAATAACATTATGATCCTGTCGGGTCATAATCTGAATAACACCCTAACAACAAGTAATAATAATGTCAACATTTGACATTATTATTTGTTTATGCTAGCATATGGAACAGTTTAGTCACCCAAGCAAAACGTTTGGGCGTGAAATTTAGTTTTGGTTACAAAGTTATGAGAAATATGACATCAGCACATCAAGGTCATCGCGGACATTGGGTCAGGCGCCGCCACTCGTCCCAAAGGGAGAGGACGAATCCAAAGGTTATCCTCTTCATTGTGGGGTGCATCATCGTCGCGGCCCTGATCTACCAGCTTGCTCAAGCGGTTGAGCAGCTCAAGATCATGAATGAGTTGAGTTCGGGTGGAGGCTCAATTCGTTTCTAATTGGGACCCAACAACTCCACCAGCCGTCACTCGCGCCTCCATTGTGGGGCGCGTTTTTATTGGACCTAGGTCTCAACTTCAGCAAAACTTTATCGCTTCTTCAGCGTTTCTTTATCGCTCTTTGATATGGTGTGTCCATTATTAGTAATTATATAACAATATGAATACACACAAAGTCTCATTTAGAAGGATTGCCTATCCGCCAAAGATTCGTTCAGTTGCAAAATTTCATTACAAACGCATATCAAAGCACGCATTGAAAGCATATATACCTCGTATGGTTCGATCAGCCGGATTTACGCTTATTGAGATTCTAGTCGTCATCGGTATCATCGCCATACTTGCTGCCGTAGTCTTGGTCGCGGTCAATCCGTCTCGCCAATTCAAGCTTGCTCGTGATTCGCAAAGAACCAGTAATGTCAATGCCATCTTAAATGCCATACATCAAAATATATCAGAGCACAAAGGAAGTTTCGTCTGCAATGGCGTCGTCAGGGCAATACCCTCAGTCGCCACTCTCATGGAAAGCAGCGATACGCCCGATGATCCGAAAGATGTCGCGTCATGCCTAGTGCCTGATTATCTTTCCGCGCTTCCGTTTGATCCTTCCATTGTCGGTGCCCATTTTGTCAGCATCACGGATTACAACACGGGTTATGAGTTCTTCCGTGATGACAATGGGCGTATTACAGCAAGTTCGACTGGTGAATTAATTCCGACCATATCGGTGACGAGGTGATTGAGTCATGGTACGATGTAGAAGAT
Source organism: Candidatus Taylorbacteria bacterium RIFCSPHIGHO2_12_FULL_45_16 (assembly GCA_001821055.1). Lineage (GTDB taxonomy): Bacteria > Patescibacteriota > Minisyncoccia > Phycocordibacterales > PALSA-1337 > C7867-002. Next base: position 84,400 of record MHRT01000005.1, read on the forward strand.
GCATATCAAACATCACTTCTTGCTTCTTGTATGTGGATGTCTCGCGCTTGTCGGCATATCCGCTTTGATGGTCCAGCAGACTGATCCCGGACCTGAATCGGAGATATTGACGCCGGCGACCGTGGCTGGTGTGGATGTTCCACAAGTTGATGCGGCATTTATCGATGGTTTGATCGAGACCGTGCCCAAAATGCCGGCAAAGATTGCAAGTGACGACATCGCCGGATTGACGGCCAGAGCCTACCTTGTAGGAAATATAAAAACGGGAAAAATTTATCTAGAAAAAAATAGCTCGCGCGTATTGCCGGTCGCTTCAATGTCAAAGCTCGTCACAGCGTTTGTGGCGACAGATATGATGAGTTCAACGACGGTGATCGCCATATCGACGAGTACATTGGTGGTACCGCCGGATTCTAGCAATCTCACGTTGAATGAGCGCTTTACTTTGCAGGAAATACTCCAACCACTTTTGTTGAGCTCGTCTAACATCGCCGCGGAAGCGATCGCAACCGCCACAGACCGCGTGACATTCATGGAGATGATGAGTAGTTATGCCTGGGAAGTCGGCATGCCGCAAAGTTTCTTTGCTGATCCTTCTGGTGTCAGTCCAAACAATACAGCTTCGGCACGGGATTTATTCGGACTATCAAAATATCTTGTCATGTATCGGTCTGATATTTTGAGAATAACGCGTACGGCCGTTGCTTCGATTTCTACCACCACCGAACATGGTGGCCACACATTCACTAGCACACACCCATTCGTCAATGATCCACGATTTATCGGTGGCAAAACGGGTCGTACCGAAGAAGCCGGTGAAACCATGATGACGATACTTAACATCGGCAATGAACCAATAGTATTCATAATCTTGGGATCAAGATACGGTGCGCGTGAAAGCGATACGCGGATTTTAATTAAAGAATTTGAAAAGCACCTCTATTCCGCGAGCCAGCTTCTGATGAGCGTTTTTGTTTCTTCCGGATTTTTGACTGAAATACAATCGACACCAGTTGCTTTGGCCGGGTAGTCGTTCCCTCCAGGAAAAAGCGCGTCGCCGACAAAGACGATATCGTCGGGGGTCATGTGTAGGAATTCTTCCAGTTTGCGAATACCATAAGCTTTATTGACCCCTTTTTTGGTGATGTCAATGGATGTGCTTCCGCCGACGCGCACGTCAAATTCCGGTATCTTGGGCTGTAAAAATGAGACAATATTTTCCCGTTTTTTTCTCGTAGGATCCCAGGCGACTTTTTCTGCAATGGGCGCTTGCTGACCTAACGCGGAAAAGGTGATTTGTGAGCCGCGGTCCTCAATGATTGTTCCGTAGACTCTGGTCGGTTGGATATAGTCGGCTTGTTTGAGAGCCGAGTTGAGTGATGTCATGATTTTTTCTTTTTCTTTTGGCGAGAGGTGTTCGGCGTATTGTTCATTCCATGTTCCGCGCCATGTGTACAGACGAGTGCCGGATGTGGGCACGAGAAACAAATTGCTGAAGTTGTTCTCCCCGACGGGAAACGCGTTCAATATCTGCGTTTGAAATTGCGGATAGCCTCCACCTGAAATGATGGCGACTTTCTTGATGGCGATAAGTTTCTGTAGAAGTTTGCCGATTTCAGGATCAAGCGGACACTTGCTTCTTCCCAGAGTGCCGTCAAGGTCAAAGATTATTAGTTTTTTGGAATATGCTACCATTGCAGATAAGTCTTTATGCTAAATCTTAAGCATGGCCAATAATTCAACAAGCTTGATGGTAGCGACGCCAACCACGCTGTCGGCGCCTCCATAATAAATGTATACGACGCCTCCTCGCACAACCAGACCACACGGAAAAACCACATTTTGGATACTGCCGAGACGTTCATAGTCTTCTTCTGGTTCAAAAAAGGGGATTGCCGTGCGCGCCAAAACTATCGTCGGATCCTCAAAATCAAGAAGTATGGCTCCGACGCGATATATTGCGCTCCACGAGACGCCATGATACAGCATAAGCCAGCCCTTTGGGGTTCTTACCGGCGGTGTCGAGATACCAACCTTGAGGCCATCCCACATGCCCTTGCGTGGTGATAACATTTCTATACAGCGCGTGATTTTTTCTCGTGAGAAGTCCAACGAAGCGATAAAATCCGCGCAAATACTTTCGTGTACCCTATGGAAGACAAGATATTTTTCGTTGACGGCCTCGGGGAGAATGGTGGCGTCTTTATTGTCCACATCCATGGGCGTGATAATCTCTGGCGCTCTCCAAGCGCTCCATTTTTTCTTGAGGAATTCATCGCTACCGATGGAGGTTACCGCTACGCGTGGCACTATACCGTCATACGCGGTATATGTCATGAAAATACGTCTATCAATGAGTATGACGCGTGGATCTTCACAGCCGCGAAGCTCAAACTCAAGACGAGGCCGGTAGATTGGTTTGTTTGATCGTTCGTCTATGCTAAATCCGTCGCTTGATGACGCGTATCCAATACTCGAAATATTGTCATCTGATACCGCACGATATAAAATGTGAGTTTTATTTCCTAAATCTATGGCGGCGGGATTGAATGTGCCTCTAGCTTCCCAAAGGACACCAGCTCTAGGGGCGATGATTGGATTGCCTTTAAAGCGGCGCAGTGGAGACTGATTATTCATATTGATATTGAGGCCATTCAATAAAGAATCAAGTGGGATGGTTGCGACGGCGCCATAGGAATCCGCGGCACCATAATAAATTTCAAGGTGTTCACCACGGATGAGCGCGCCTGAAGGGAATATTGTGTGTGGCACCTGTCCGACATGTTCATAATACGCTTCGGGCACCATGAAAGGGCCTTTCGTACTCCCGATGATTTTTTTTGGATCTTGCGCGTCAAGTAATAGCGTTTCAATGCCGAAAACATGGTCTGGCCGGTCATATCGTTGTATATGAGAATAGACAAAGAGCCATCCTTTATCTGTCTTTACTGGCACGGCACCCAATTCAATATGATCATCAAGGCGTCTGCGGATATTCAGTTTGTGCTCGTCAAGATTTTTGTACCATTCATTCCAATAATCGGCCGACCAGATATCTTCCGGCTTATTGAATTCAATGAAGCAAATGTCGGAAGGTTTGCGGTCGGTATTTACGGTGACGAGTGCGGCAAGCTTGCCATTTATTTTTTCCGGGAAAAGAGCCATAGCTTTGGCGTTGAACGGCGTGACCAAGTGTTTCTCCGTGATAGTCTTCAAGTCCTCACTCAGAGCAACGGCAACTTTTATGTTGTCAACTGAAAACGGATATCCACCAAGTCCGGTATAGAAAATGTAATAGGTCTTGCCGATTTTGGTTACGCGCGGATCTTCACAGCCGTAACGATCAAAATCCGCGTCGGGAGAAATCAAGATTGAGCGATTTTCATAGTGGACGCCGTCTTTTGAATCGGCTCGCGCGATGACGGACATGCGTATGTGCGGCTCTTTGAGAAGTTCCGGGTCCGACATGGCCCGATATACAAGCGTAGTTTTGCGTCCTTGAATAATCGGACAAGGATTGAAAGCGGCCGCCGATTCCCATGAATGTTCTCGGAGCGGAGAGAGTATCGGATTATGTAGGAAGCGGGTGACTGTAAACATCGAAATAGTATATCACACGACATTTTCTTGACCGGTATGTTTGCCGTATGTCACCAACCAATCCAACAAAACATCAAGTGGAGTTTGTGCTATGCAGACATGCCTATCGCCACCGCCGTAATAGACGAGCAATTGGCCGTCGCGTACGATGGCGCCAGATGCATAAACAATGCCCGGTTTGCCATCGTTCTCATAGCACATGTCCGGAGTCAGTATCGGTTCCGGCGCGCGATACAAGATTCGCGTCGGGTCGTTGGCATCCAAGATCATCGCGCCAAGTTTGTATTTGTGAAATTCTTTTCTATCCACTGCGTGATACAAAAGCAACCAACCTCGGTTGGTTTTTATCGGCGGTGGACCGGCACCACGCAAGATATTATCCCAAAATCCTTCACGGCCGGGTTGAGGCCCTTGCGGACGGGAGCTCTTGATGTGAGGAAATGTCTCATCCAAATCGTCCACGTATTCAATCATTATTTTCGGAACAATACCATGCAATATGGCGTATTTACCATTGACTTTTTCTGGAAAAAGTACCCAGTTTTTGTGGACTTCGTCGGGAGGCGATATGAGTCTAGGCTTCTTCCAATTCCACCGCTCTTTTTTCAAATCTTTGACGGCGATTGAGGTAAGTCCGATGCGTACCGAACCCCAGCCTTGGAAAGCGGTATAAGTCATGTAAACGCGACTGCCGATTTTCACGGCACGAGGATCTTCGTGGCCACCCCAGCCGCCGCCGGATGTGTATATGGCGGGATTGTATTGAGCGGGACCTGAAGATTTTTTTTCAGAGGGATTTTTTTCTTCAACATGTGGCTGATATACTGGGAAAGGCGAACGCCTATCAAAGTTCATGCCGTCTATGCTTGAGGCGTGTCCGATATTAGAAAGTCCGTTGTTTCCGATTGCCCGATACAGCAGATGAACGCGTCCCTCATCGTCTTCTATCGCCGTCGGATTGAATGTGCCGTTGGTTTCCCATTCTTGATGTGGTCGCGGTGACATTATGGGATTCGCGTGGTGGCGTTTTATCTTATGACTAACAGGAGCGTCGCCTTCCTCCCGTTTTTTTCTTAACAAAATAAGATAACAGACAATTCCGATGACGATTACTATCGCAAGAGACAGTGCGGTGACAAATATGATGTGGTCAGTTGTAATGTTCATTGGTGTTCTGCGTAAAAATATTTAAGACAAATTTAAGTGATTCTACCGTACTTGTCTTCCAGTCTTATTATGTCTTTCTCGTCAAATTCTCCGAATGACAGTTCGAGGATGATCAACTCCATCACGCCACCCATAAGACGATGGTTTATTCCTTTTGGCACAAATTGATCCACTCCGGCTTTGAGCGATACGTGATCATTGTCAACGATGGCGGTGCCGTCGCCTGAGATAACATGCCAGAACTCATCGCGATTACGATGATACTGCAAACTCAATTCTTCGTGGGGTTTGATACTCAAGATTTTCACCATTGACGGTCTGTCGTTGGAAACCCAAAGTTCCTCTCCCCATGGTCGCTCTTCGCGATATGGTTTAGGGGTTTGCATGGCTTTATGTACACCTCATTATACTACAAATATGGGCCTTTAAATTGGTGTTTTATATGTGTATAACTTTTGCGGCTTATTTTAAGCATTTTTTGATATAATGGGCACATGGAAACAGTGGTTCTAATAATTATAGTTTTTGCGATTCTTTTTTACAGTTCTCGTCCGAAATCAGATAAAAAAGAAGTCGGTAAAGGCGATAGAAATAAGGAGGTGAAACGATAAGATGAAGTTCGTATCTAATTTCTTGGCTCCGCGTTGCGAATGAAATATCTACCTACTTTAAGACCACAAAGGAGTACCATTACATCTCAAATCTAAAGGATGGTATCTACGAACTTACTCGGCCGACAAGCGAGCAGTTAACAAGGGTTTAAGAGATGTTGGCATCTGTCCATTTGACATCCTATACCCCCTAGGGGTATCATGTAGGCATGAGACAATATATCAAAACAAAAGCTATTCGCCGATTAAAAATTGTTGAGGGACAAATTAGGGGACTTCAAAATATGGTTGAAGATGAGAAGTACTGTATCGATATTATTACCCAGGCATCTGCTATTAAAGAAGCCCTTACAGGAATTGAGAACTTGGTCCTTGAAAACCATCTTTCTACCCACGTAGTTCACCAGATGAAGCATGGAAGTGAAAAGAAAGCTGTTGATGAGATCCTTAAGGTTTATAAGCTAAAGCGTAAATAAAATATGAATCATCCTACCAAAACCTACAGGGTAAAAGGAATGCACTGCGCTTCGTGCGCTGGTATAATTGAAAAAACTTTCAAGAAAACCGAGGGAGTCCACTCTGCTGAAGTAAACTATGGGACCGAAAAAGCAAAAGTAGCTTTTGATGAATCGAAAACAAGCGCACAGGAGCTTTCAAAAAAAATAGAACCATTGGGCTACTCCCTAGCCCTGAACCAGGAGACTTCACATGAACATGGTGGCCATTCAGCAGAGGAGATGGGTATGTCTGCAGACGAGCATGCGACTCACCTCGGAATCGGTCAATCAAAGAAAGAGAAGCTTGCTGAAGTCGCTGATATGAAGACAAAGGTACTCTCTGCCATTCCTTTGGCAATTTTCGCAGCACTAGTCATGGGATGGGACATTCTGGCTCAATATGGAGTTGTGGGAGAAATGAGTTATACGATCAAAGAATTTATTCACCATCTTTTGCCTATACTGGCGGCATACATACTCTTTGTTGTTGGAAAACCCTATCTCATGGGCTTCTACCGCTTTCTCCGCTATGGCAAGGCTAATATGGATACCCTCATAGGTATCGGAACTACTGCAGCATTTTTATACAGCTTTGCCGTTACCGCTTTTGAGGAAGCGCTTCGACCTTTTATAAATGTTGATTACCAATACTACGACGTTACCATCGTGGTGATCACCTTTATAGCACTCGGCAAATATCTTGAAGCGCGATCGAAAATAAAGACCGGAGATGCTATTGAAAAGCTTCTTAATCTCCAGGCTAAAACAGCACTTGTTGTTCGAGATGGAAAAGAAGTAGAAATTTCAGTGAATGAAGTAAAACATGGAGATCTCATTATTGTTAAGCCAGGAGCAAAGATTCCAGTAGATGGAATTATTACCGAAGGATCCTCATTTATCGATGAGTCTATGATTACCGGAGAGCCGATGCCTGCACAAAAAAAGATCGGAGACAGTGTTGTGTCCGGAACAATCAACACTAGTGGCTCGTTTACATTTAAGGCAACCAAGGTCGGTTCAGAGACTCTTCTCGCTCAGATTATAAAAATGGTTGAGGATGCCCAGGGTAGTAAAGCGCCAATTCAAGCACTGGCAGACAAGATTTCATCTATCTTCGTGCCTATCGTTCTGGTGATTGCATTTCTAACACTCGGAGCATGGCTTATTATTGGGTCCCAGTATCTAGGCTTCTCTCAAGCGCTTTCATTTGGCCTCGTTTCTTTTGTAGGTATTCTCGTTATTGCTTGTCCATGCGCTCTCGGCCTCGCTACTCCAACAGCGATCATAGTAGGAGTTGGTAAGGGAGCCAAGGAAGGCATTCTCATCAAAGATGCAGCAACACTTGAAAAGCTTCATAAGGTAAATACGGTTGTGGTTGATAAGACGGGGACCATTACTAAAGGCAAGCCAACACTTGTAGATATTCAAAACCTTTCTGATTTAAAAGATGATGAACTTGTATCAGTACTTGCTTCGCTTGAGAAAAAATCAGAACATCCAATCGCACACGCAATTGTAAGCTACGCTAAGGAAAAGAATATCTCGGTATCAGAAGTGTCTAATTTTGAAGGTATTCAAGGTAAGGGTCTCAAGGGAACAATTAAGGGTGCTGAATATTTTGTTGGTAACGCAAAGCTTGTAAGTGATCTCGGACTTTCTTTTGATGTAGCCAAGCTCAATGAGTCTACTTCTCAGGGTAAAACGCCAGTCATTCTCGCTAGTAAAGAAAAGGTTCTTGGTTTTGTAATGGTGGCAGATGAAATAAAAGCTGAATCAATAGAAGCGGTGAGAGATCTTCACGCACTGGGAATCAAAGTGATCATGCTCACCGGCGATGATGAAAAAGCGGCAAAATATATCGCATCACTTGTCGGCATCGATGATGTGGTTGCTCATGTGCTGCCACAGGATAAGCTTGAAAAGATAAAAGAATTACAGTTACAAAGAAAGATCGTGGCTATGGCAGGAGATGGTGTGAACGACGCTCCTGCACTTGCACAAGCTGATGTGGGTATTGCCATGGGGACCGGAACTGATGTGGCGATTGAATCAGCAGGTATTACGCTTCTTGGTGGAGATATTTCAAAGCTCGTCAAGGCAATCAAGCTATCGAAAATTACCATGCGTGGAATCAAGCAAAATCTTTTCTGGGCATTTATTTACAACATATTCGGCATACCTCTTGCAGCTGGAGTTTTCTATCCTATTTCTGGATGGTTACTTAATCCTGTATTTGCTGGTTTTGCCATGGCCATGTCGTCGGTGTCAGTCGTATCGAACTCGCTTCGCATCAAAGGTAAAAAACTATAATCAACAAGACCAACAATATGAATCCACAAACTCTTAAAACATATACATTCCACGTCCACGGCATGCACTGCAACGCCTGCGTCCTTATGATCGAAAGCGAGCTAGGTGATCTACCGAATATTACTCATGTTAAATCAAGCCTCAAGAATCACTCGGCAGAGGTCACCGGAGACTTTGGCGATAAGACCCTGGAGCAGATCGCGGAAGAGCTTACTATTCCGCTGAAGTCACACGGTTACACTGTTTCAGTTGAAAAACAGCAGCACAATGCCACATGGGGAGACTTCAAGATCGCTGTCCCGATAGCGCTCGGCTTCGCAGTACTCTTTGTAGTACTACAGAAAATGGGGATCGTGAATCTCGTCAGTGCCGGTAATGTCACCTACGGCACAGCGTTCGTCATTGGCATCATTGCCTCGCTCTCAACGTGCATGGCAGTTGTCGGTGGACTGGTCCTTTCCATGTCTGCCACCTTCGCCAAAGAAGGGGATAAGGTACGGCCTCAACTCATGTTCCATGGCGGCCGAATAGTCTCATTCTTTATTCTTGGAGGCGTTATCGGGACGATCGGTGCCGCATTCACGCTCAACACTTCTGCAACGTTTATCTTGAGCCTGATTATCGGTATCGTCATGCTCATTCTCGGTATCAATCTTCTTGACACCTTCCATTGGGCCAAGAAGCTTCAGCCATCAATGCCGAAGTTCATCGCCAAGCATGCTCACGGTGTCTCAAAATTCAATCACACACTTACGCCGATCCTTGTCGGTGTCGCCACTTTTTTCTTGCCGTGCGGATTCACTCAATCAATGCAACTCTATACGTTAACCACAGGAAGTTTCCTTCAAGGCGGACTCACCATGCTTGCATTTGCACTTGGCACACTACCGGTTCTTGCTCTGATTAGCTTCAGCTCATTCAGCATCCAAAAGAGCTCAAAGGCAGGGATCTTCTTCAAGACGGCCGGACTGATCGTCATCATGTTTGCGCTGTTTAATCTTGTCAATAGCTTGGTGGTGATCGGTGTCATACCGCCGCTGTTCAACTTCTAGTATACTGTTAATCACGTCCTGTAATTATGAAAGCAACTATTATTTCAATTGTCGTGGCAGTGATCCTCATCGGAGGGGCTTTTGTGCTGGCCCGGGGCGGAGACAATGATGCTTCGACTGTTCCGACAAATAACGTCACGATCGTTGATGGAAAACAGATTATAGAAATCAATGCCAAAGGCGGCTATCAGCCAAGAAAAAGTATTGCCAAGGCAGGTATCCCTACAATTATTCGATTCAACACAAAGGGAACTTTTGATTGTTCATCCTCAGTTCGTATTCCGAGCTTGAATATAAGTAAGCTGCTGCCTCAATCAGGAGCAACTGATATAGACATTGGTAGCGGTCAGCTCGGCACGCTCCAGGGATCATGCGGGATGGGGATGTATCCGTTCGAGGTGGAGTTTCAGAGTTAGTTCATCAGGGCCGATTTACATCTTCCGGCTGTCGTAAGCCCAGTGCAGAACAGCCTGTCTTTGGGCGGGACGGCAGGTCAGGTCTTTCGGCCGACAATTCTTCTTGATCTGTGATATATGACGGCTGATGGCTTTCCACCGCTTGATCTGGAGCTCATCTTCGCCTGGCAAGCGTCTACCCATATGGTAGCGGCAATACCACTGGAACCAACCGCGAGGGTCGTGCTTCTCATTGATCCAGCCTTTTTCCTGCCACACCTTGAGTGGCTGACTGGCATGCTTATGAAAAAAGTTGAGCGTGTCATCGTGATGTTCGGGCGACAGCTTGGCGCGAGTGAACCAGCTTTTCGGAAACTCTTTCCTGCAGTCGGTCATGTACTTGCCGCCAAATACGCCAAGTGCGAGCATTTCCCTGGGGGTGAGTTCCGGTTTGAAACTCGGGTCAAAGTTTCGTCCTACCGGCTCGGTGAGGTCGTACTTGTAACCCCTTTGAAATTTGTCGTTCACTGTTATGGTCTTTTTTGTTATGGGTGTTTGTATGGGTGTTTAATTGAGAATCCAAATAGTGTAGTTCAAATATGCGGCGAAACTTACCCAAAGGATATATGGCGCAAGAAGCCAAGCGGCTGGTTTGGAAATTTTATAAAAGGCAACCATCGTGGCGAAGATGGCAAGCCAGAGGAATACAATCTCCACGAGCGCACCACCCGGGCTGTGCAAGCCGAAGAAGATAATCGACCAAAGTGTATTCAAAACCAGTTGGCCGAGGAATATACCAAGAGCGATTTTGACATCTCTGCGATCTAGTCCCTTTTTCCAGACCAGGAATGCGGCGATACCCATAAGCACAAAGAGTGTCGTCCAGACCGGACCAAATATCCACGCTGGAGGATTGATGGCCGGCTTCACGATCCCTGCGTACCAGCCAGCGATCGAGGGTGTGGTAAACACTGAACCGATGATGCCAGCGAGCTCGGAGACTACGATGGCGATGATGAGTTTGAGGGTGTTACTGATTTTCATGACCTTGGGTTCAAGTTTGAACATGAACTAGCAATTGCTTTGCCAAGCCCGTCGCTAGCTCCTAGTATAATTATTTTTTTCACAACTAAATTATACCAAAGTTCGGAATTATTTTCTTGCTCCATATACTGGACGAGTTCTGAGCCATTTAAAAATATAAAACCGCCCCGCAAGATGACACTTGCGACAGGCGGTTATTGCTTAACCTCGACTTAGGGTCAAAAAAATGGTAAATTCATATTACATGGAACGTTCTGATGAACAATTAATTTCCGAGTATCTTGATGGCGATGAAAAGGCGCTAGGTACACTTGTCGAACGGCATCTAACTAATGCCTACAATTTTGCATTGAAACTCGTGAATGATAGTCAGGCCGCAAATGACATAACTCAAGAGGCATTCGTTAAAGCGTGGAAAAATATCCGAGGATTTAAGCAAGAAAGCACTTTTCAGACGTGGCTTTTTGCAATCACCAGAAATGTCGCAATCGACTGGCTTAGACGAAGAAAAGAAGTTGTCTTTTCTGCTTTTGAAAATGAACGAGGAGAAAATATGTTCACTGAAACTCTTGCAGACCAGAGCTTGTTGTCGGATGAACTGTTAGCAAGAGCAGAAGATGTTCGGTTTGTAGAAATACTTTTGGAAGAACTTGATCCTCTCTACCGCGATGTATTGAAACTTCGATATTCAAGCAATATGACATTTGAGGAGATTGGTGAACTTCTTAAGAGGCCACTTCACACAATTAAAAGCCAGTATAGAAGGGCGCTCATTGCATTACGCCGATCTCTTGAAGTAAGGCCGATTTAAATAGAATCTCCTCTCTTTTCTAACAGGATGCACCAAAATGCATCCTGTTTCCGTCTAACTAATATGGAGAAAATACGGCCACCACAGGACTTAAAACGGAATATCCTTTTGGGAATTGCCAAGGAGGAGTTTCGACGCGCAAAAGTTTACTTCACTGTAGCTGCAACAGTATTACCAGTGTCCTTAGTCGCAATGTTTTTGTCCGGCCGGTATCTCTTGAATAGTTTTTATGAATCAGGATTTTATGATTATCTTTCACTACTATTTTCTGGAGATAGCATAGTTTTGTCTTACTGGGAGGAGCTCATGTACTCCCTAGTGGAAACAATGCCGATCGTAGGTACAATTGTATTCCTGATTGCCTCCAGCTTCTTTATTTGGTCTGGGGCTAATACCCTTACGAATCTGCGCCGCTTTGCTTTAACAGCTAATTAATCACATATGGATTTTAGAGACATACACAAATCACAGAAAGTAAGAGGCATCCTGATAGGACTGGGAGTTGTCGTCCTTGTCCTGGTTATTTTTCAAACCGGACAGGTTCTCGGGTATCACAAAGCTAAGTTTGGTGCGCGATTTGGCGACAATTTCGAGAAAAACTTTGTCGGTCCTCGTGGAGGTAATTTTGTTGGGAGACTTCCTAGTCCAGGTATGCCAGGCGGACATGGGGCTGTCGGAGAGATTGTCAGTATCGCTCTTCCGCAAGTTGTTGTAGCCGGTCCTGATAATTTGGAGAAAACTGTGCTTGTCGGTACATCAACAAGGGTCCGTGAGTTTCAAGATGAAATCAACGTGGGTCAGTTAAAAGTTGGTGACTTTGTTGTGGTTCTTGGAAATCCAAATGAAGAAGGCCAAGTTGATGCCAAACTAATACGTCTCATGCCACCGCCTCCTGACAGAGTGATGAATAATCAGCCAATGCGATAGTTATGAAAATACCTATTCAAAAAATAAATACATGGACCAAAGCTCATAAAATCATGAGTGTGGTCATTCTCCTTGCCCTCATTGGTATGGGCTATGGAATGGTACGCGCTTTTGGTAGCGACAGTGGCGAAACTCGCTATGTCCTTGCTACAGTAGAGCGCGGAAATATTGTGGCCTCAGTAACCGGTTCAGGCCAAGTGTCCTCATCCGACCAGGTTGATCTTAAGACAAAAGCTTCAGGTGACTTGACAACTCTAAATATGAAAACTGGACAAGAAGTAGCAGAAGGAGCAGTGGTAGCCAATGTGAATGCTCGCGACGCATTACAAAATGTTCGTGATATGCAAACCGATTTGACGAGTGCCAAGATTTCATTGGAGAAGGCAAAAATTTCCACTATCGATACAAAAAAGGAAGCTGAAGAAACACTAGAAAAAGCCTATCAAAATGGATATGGCACATTAACCGACACCTTTACAGACTACAGCAATGTAATAGATGAAATTAGGAACATATATTACGAAAAAGACCACTCTCCTTATTTTACAGATGACAACCTTCGATTTGAAATTAGTTATAATGCTATAACTGAAAAATATGAGGTTGGAGCAAAAATTGACAAGATAGCGCACGATTACGATGCTCTTTTTATTGAATATAAAAAGATAAACAGCACTTCTAGCAGAGAAGAGATTGAGAGATTAGTAAATAGCAGTTACATTTTTTCTAAAAAATTTAGTGATGTACTGAAGGAATTTCAAGCTCTGTATAGTTATTTAGAGGTGCGATTCGATACGCAGACAGATCAATTTAAAGAAGATAGATCATCTGTCAATGGGTATATTGCTACAGTAAACGAAAAAACTACTGAGCTCCTTTCTTTTCAAGAAGATGTTAAGAATGCAAAATCTGATGTAGAAGAAGCCAACCGCACATATAGCGAAATAAGTGGTTCCAGTGAGCCTCTCGATGTTCAGACTGCACAACTTACTGTTACTCAAAAACAAAATGCATATCAGAAAGCACTGAATGAACTCTCCGACTATACTGTGAAGACACCATTTGCAGGCTTAATTGCATCTGTAAGTGCAAAGAAGGGTGATTCGGTTAGTTCCGGCACGACTATCGCAACATTAATTACCAAAAAGAAAATAGCAGAGATATCACTCAATGAAATTGATGTTGCAAAAATTAAGGCTGGACAGAAAGCAACCCTTGCCTTCGATGCATTTGAAGACCTAACTATTATGGGAGAGGTGGCTGAGATCGATCTCGTAGGTACTGTGAGCCAAGGAGTGGTTAACTATACAGTGAAAATTACCTTCGATACTGATGACAGCAAAGTAAAACCTGGCATGACGGTAAATGCAAGCATCGTTACCGACATGAAGCAAAATGCGCTTATGGTGCCAACAAGTGCGGTAAAATCGCAGGGTGGTATAAGCTATGTTGAAGTCGCTGATCAGAACATTCCGCATAATCAGGTTAGTCAAGCGGCAGGTGTTCTTCTTGCAACTCCTCCTCGCAGGGTAGAAGTCACTACTGGTTTTACAAATGATGAATCTATCGAAATTGTTTCCGGCCTTGAGGAAGGACAGCAGTATGTAGCTCGCACTATAACAACTGGTACTACAAGTACGCAGGCGACTCAAAGCGCGCCGAGTCTCTTTGGAGGAGGTGCAACAGGTCGACCTACCGGCGGTGGTACGAGAACATTCACCAGATAAATTATGATCGATGTTAAAAATATCACAAAAATCTATAAGACCGGCGACATCGAATTTCAGGCATTGAGAGGAGTATCTTTTACAATCAAAGATGGAGAATTTGTAGCCATCATGGGTCCTTCTGGATCAGGAAAATCTACACTTATGCATATTCTCGGCTGCCTCGATACTCCGACTGCTGGCACTTACTTTCTTGACGGAAAAGATGTCTCAACATTATCAGATGATGAACTTGCAGATGTTCGCAGGGAAAAAATTGGCTTCGTCTTTCAATCATTTAACCTCTTACCTCGTACTACAGTGCTGCGCAATACGATGCTTCCTTTGATGTATTCAGGTATTGATGAGGAAGAAAGAAAAAAGAAAGCTGTGAAAGCTCTTACAGCCACCGGCATGACAGATTCACACTATCATCACCTATCCAATCAGCTTTCGGGAGGACAGATTCAGCGCGTGGCAATCTCACGAGCGCTTGTAAACGACCCGTCACTCATTCTTGCCGATGAGCCTACAGGAAACTTGGATACCAAGACAGGAGATATCGTACTTGGCACATTTCAAAAGCTCAATGAAGAACTCGGTCGAACCATCATCCTTATTACACATGAGCCGGACGTGGCGGAACACGCTGACCGAATCATCTATATTCGTGACGGACAGATCGTTGAGGACGGCAGAGCCCATTCTAAAAGAAAAGCCAGACACCACGCATGAAAACATCCGATATTATCCACGAAACATATACTGCACTCCTCTCAAATAAGGTGAGGACCGGTCTTACTATGCTCGGTATCATTATCGGTATTGGATCGGTTATCGCTATGGTTGCGATCGGTCAGGGTGCTCAAGGAACAATCCAATCAAACATCCAGTCTCTGGGAGCTAATCTTATTCAAGTAACACCTGGATCGCAGGGTGGTCCAGGGTCGCAAGTAAGTCAGGGTCGAGGAACTGCACGGACGCTTACATACGATGATGCTCAAGCTGTAGCAGGAGAACTTTCCTTAATTCAGGCAGTTTCTGCTGAACTTTCAAGTAGATATCAAGTAGTCGGCAAAGGAACAAATACAAATACAACAGTCATGGGAGCAACTCCTGCATATCCAAGCGTGAGGAATGTTTCCATAGCGGAAGGATCATTCATTTCCAATCAAAATCTGAGAAGTCTCTCGAAGGTGGCAGTGCTTGGTCCCACTGCTCGTGACGATCTTTTTGGAAAAGGTGCTTCAGCTATTGGTCAGACAATACGTATCAACGGAATCCAATTTAAAGTCATTGGTGTGACAGTGGCGAAAGGTGGATCAGGATTTCAAAATCAAGACGATATGATTTTTAT
Source organism: Candidatus Taylorbacteria bacterium RIFCSPHIGHO2_12_FULL_45_16 (assembly GCA_001821055.1). Lineage (GTDB taxonomy): Bacteria > Patescibacteriota > Minisyncoccia > Phycocordibacterales > PALSA-1337 > C7867-002. Next base: position 99,877 of record MHRT01000005.1, read on the forward strand.
TCCACTTACGAGCGCTCAAAAATTTCTTGCTGGTGCTAACTATGTGTCGACTATCGCAGCACAAGCAGTAAGTTCGGATGCAATGTCGCAAGCGCAAACAGATATAACCTACTTGTTGCTTGACCGACACAAAATCTCCGATCCTGCGTCTGCTGATTTCAGTATTCTCAATCAAAACGATATTGTTGCAACGGCTTCGAGTGTAACACAAACATTCACCATACTCTTGGCAGCTGTTGCAGGAATTTCTCTTGTGGTTGGTGGTATTGGTATAATGAATATGATGCTTACCACAGTCACCGAGCGCACGAGGGAAATCGGTCTTCGTAAGGCTATCGGGGCAAAAAGAGCCGATATCAACAGACAGTTCTTAGTAGAAGCAATCGTTATTACCCTAGTTGGCGGCCTCATAGGGGTTGCGCTTGGTGCGGCGGTGTCTTGGGGCCTGACAGCGTTTGGAATTATTCAGACAAAAGTCTCGATAGGTTCCATATTTCTTGCCTTCGGAGTGTCGGCGGCAATCGGTATCGTGTTCGGGTACTATCCGGCACGTCGAGCAGGTGCCCTCAATCCGATCGAGGCATTGAGGTATGAGTAATTAATATCAATTGTTAATAAAAAAGTATGAGTAAAAATATAATTATCGGTGCGATTGTGGGAGTTCTGGTTATTGGAGGTGGGTCGTTTTATGCAGGAACAAAGTTTGTTGGAGCTAACTAAGCTGTTCGCCCACCTATGTTAATCCTAACAAAAGAAAACCGCGGACACTTGGTTTTCGTGTCTACTTTATAGGGTACAGATCAGCTCCGCGGGTAGGATTCGAACCTACGACCAATCCCTTAACAGGGGACCGCTCTACCAGCTGAGCTACCGCGGAATGATTTCAAGCTTTTGTTTATGACTTGAATATGCAAAATGTACCATATCCCACTTCGTAAATCAAAACGCGTTCGGGATTATTTCCCTGGAAGAAGAAAGCTGGTATACTGATCGCATGAATACACATATCAAAACAACCAATATCGCATTGACGGACGCTATTTCAGATTATGTGAACAAGCGTCTTTTGAAAATCGAAAAGCTTACGAATGGCGACTCTTCGGCACAGTGTGATGTTGAACTTGCCCGCACCACGACGCACCACAACAAAGGTGAAGTATTTCGCGCCGAGATACATCTAGTGGGCGCCGCTGGACTCAATATTTATACCAGCATTGAAAGAGAGGACTTATACACCGCGATTGACGAGGTCCGTGATGCCGTAATCCGTGAATTTACCGGCAATCGTAAAAAGAAAATGTCTCGCATTCGTCGCGGCGGGGCGCGTATCAAAGAGATGGTGAAAGGTATGTGGCCGTGGCGTAGAAATTAATATATTAAAAAACACAAACAATGAACAATAAAAATTCTTTTTTTAGTTTGGCGGAGATGAAACAGCCGATCAATCAGTGGCTGTGCATCGCTTTTATTAGTGTGTTTTGTTTTTGGACGCTTCTATATTATTTTGTGCAAAAGGCAGAAGCCATTGGCGAGAATTTCGCCAATAATCGGTCGGAATTGATCGGCAAATATTGACCGCGGACAATATTGCCGCTTATGATTTTTGGTTTTTGTATCCATTCACGAAATCACCATAGTTCATTTCCTTGGATCCTTCGGGAATGACTTTTTCCACCAATAATTTTCCGTCTTTGAATGAGGCGACGGATATTTTTACCCTCAGTTTTTTTCCGGCCCGTGCAATGAAAAAATAACTTCCGGGCCATTCATGATAGGCTTGTATTTTTCTAAAATTCAGATAGGCGTCTTTTGTGAAATCAATCAGGCCGTCTTCTTTGGTTATCTTTCTGGTGTATGAAGCTAGGGAGTGATCCTGTTCTTTTTCTTCAATTTTTCCGGAAACCCAATCCGACAGTATTGAAGCGAGCAACTTGGCGCCTTCACGGGCCATCAACTCCTCAAATTCCTCGTAAATTGGCCACTTAGAAACTGTGATTTCTTTTTGGGTGACAATTGGTCCTTGATCCATTTTTTCATTTATCCTCATGATGGTGATCCCGGTATTCTTGGCATCGTCAAGCATAGCCGATTGCAACGGGGAAGCGCCGCGATATTTTGGCAGTAATGACGGGTGGATATTCAATGTTTTGCCCGACGGGAGGTTGATCAGTGGTTCAGGAAGTATTTTTCCATAGGAAGCCACGATGAATAAGTCAAAAAAATCGGCGCTGGCGTTTTCGGATTTATTTAGCCGGTCAAAATATTTGTTTTTCAAATCCCCGACAAAATCATCGTCGATTTTGGCTGGGTCGTAAACTTTGATATTTTTTGTCAGCGCCCATGTCTTCACGACATTGGCTTTCGGGATTAATTTTCTACCTTGTGGTTTATCCGGCGTTGTGATTATAAGAGTCGGAATAATACTAAGTCTTTCCAACTCGTCAAGTACAATCACGGAAAAGCGCGATGAACCAAAGAAAGCGAAGTTAATATGCTGATAGTTTTTCAATTCTTTTCTTGTAGTTTTTTAATTTCTTCCTCGCTCATTTCCCAGACATGGTCGGCCTTGTCTGTGAATAGGATACCATCCAGATGGTCGGTTTCGTGCTGGAATATTTGAGCCAAGATGCCACTGGCGCCGCGCTCGATCTTCCGGCCTTTTTCATCATAGGCACTGATCATAATGCGAGTGGAGCGTTTGACTTTCCCATAAAGCCATCGAACCGACAGACAACCCTCTTCCATTTCCTTCCTATCTTTTGAAAGTTTGAGAATTTCAGGATTGATGAAAACCAGATTTGTGTTTTCTCCTTTGTATGTCTTGTCCGCCTGCTTGAGTAGACTGCCGGAGATGACGAATATACGGAGTGACACGCCGATTTGCGGGGCGGCGATAGCGATACCGTCCTTTTGTTTCGCCATGGCTTTGGCCATTTCAGAGATAATGGATTGGATTTTGGGTGAACTAATCTCTGAAACAGGCACAGTTCTGGCTTTTTGGCGCAGGATGGGGCTGTCACGCTGGATAATGTCTTTCATGAGGAAACTGTAACATGGAAAGTGTCATTGGTAAATTGTCCGTCACAACAAACTCTCTGGATTGACTTTGACCTTTACATTCGGCGGTAGACTACGCAGTTTTTCCATGAGATTGGAGTTTGGCCAGCCGCCTTCGGGAAGTTTGATAAGTCCATGGATGATTGAATTGCCGCGGACTGTGGCAGTAAAGGCTGGAAAGATGTCTATCTCTTGAGGCTCCAGAAGCGCTTGCACATCCGCCATATGGCGAGCGATGCAGTCTTTTTTTCCTTCTATGGTTATCTTTATCAGTGTGAAAAAAGGAGGATATGAAAATTGTTTGCGTTCTTCGAGGATGGATCGGTAAAAATCACTCAAATTACCTTTGAGACCGTACTCAAAAATCTTTTCTTCGGCTTTTCTCGTTTGTATCAAGATGGAGCGGTTGGCCACATTGCGCAAGCGGGTGATGACATACATGATTTTTTCTTGGATCCGAAAATCCGGTAGCGCGAACAATGAGTCAAGTGACGCGATGGCGACATAGTCGACTTTTTCGGTAAGATGGACAAGGGTCATTTCTGTGCCGAGCAATATGCTCCCCGGTTTAGCTCGGAATTTTTCCATGACCAATCCTATTTGCGCGCTTGTTTTCGTGGTATCGGTGTCTATTTTGAATATGTCGATATTTGGAAATTCGGATTGAATTTCTTCACGCACACGGTCTATACCAATGCCCAACGGCGTCAATCTCCAGCTATCGCAGTTTTTGCATTTTTCGTTCGCGTCACTTCGCTCGCCACAAATGTGGCACATGAAGAAATTCTTGCCTGAATCTTTTGATGTATGCAGAACCACCGGCGTTGAACATTTTGTGCACAGAACTATTGTTTCACAATCGCTGCAGACCGTGATTGGCGAAAGACCGCGGCGCGTGGTAAGGATGAACAAGTGGGCGCTTGATTCTTGGTTTATGACGATGAGATCTTTTAGTTCCGGCGAAAGGATATGGAAGGGGACGGGAGAAGGGAGATTCTGTTGGTCGATCTTTTTTCGCTTCATATTGACTAAAATATCTTTTGCGTTTGATACGGATCTCCATTTGAATGGCGAGCCTTGGGCTACCTCATGCGTATCTATACGATAAAGTGTCTCGACGCGCAACAGGCTATCGGCTCGGTATACCGTCTGTTTTTGCCTTCGGGCGATAGTTTCTAGCGCTTGACGGATATCCAAATATGGTTGTTTTTGTCCAATCCAACCGCGAGAGTTTTCGCGTTCTATGATGATCGTATCTATATCGGCGCGCGGTAATATGGAAAATGAACCGGTCGCGACAATGACAACCGGATGATTGATTTCAGAGATGTTGTTCCAAGTATTTATCACTTGTTTCTTCGTATGTTTACCGTGTAGAGTGAATATATAACCTTCAATTCCTTTGGTTAATGCCGTGAATATAGTTTCCACGTCTTCAATAGTCGGAGCGTATATAGCCACGGATCTCTTGCGAGCGAATTCTTGGCGGATGAGGCTACGCCATGATCCGAACCTGTCTTCGTCGTCGCCTTGTATGGCGTAGGTTTCATCAATCGCCGGCGTGTTTTTCGTTTCATTAAAAAATTGGTTTTGTCTTACGGGGACAACAATCTTATGCGCATTCTCCATAAGTTCGTCCGATATTAACGTGTCCATGACGGAGCCGATGCTGGTGGCGTAATATTCGGCCAGAACTTTGCAGGTTTCCATGAAAGAGACGGGAAAGAACGCTGTGGCCTTTATTCTCCCTAGTTTTTTAAGTTGGAATGTTGAGTCTTTAATCTCGCTTTTCATGTCGATCGCCGAGCGGATATTGACGACAATGGCGTGAATATTTTTTAAGCGAAGTGGAACGGAAACGATTGCGCCTATTGGCACTTCCGAAGAGGTGAAATAGGAGAGCTCCCCGGCGACTTTCAAGCGAGTTAGGGGAATGACGGTGATGATGCTGAGCGGTTTCATTGGTCTATTTATACTCTTTATTGACCTATTTGTTAAATCCTCCCAAAAACATTACAATAACTGTCTATATATGGATACCAAAGAATTATTCATCATCCAAGGCCTTGCGGGCAAGAGGACGCTTCAGGGCACGGTCACGATCAATGGCGCTAAAAACTCGGCATTGAAGGCCATGGCGGCTGCCATTCTTTTTGATGGACCCGTGATACTAGAAAATGTCCCTGAGATGAGCGATATTGAGACGCTGGCGAATATTATCAGGAAATTAGGCGGAAGAGTTGAGGTAAAGAAGAGTGAAAGAGGAGGGCGGGCACTGATTGTAGACGCTACTGGAATTGTCTCGACGGATATTGATGTTGGTCTGGCAAAAAATATGCGGGGTTCGGTGGTCTTGACGGGGCCTCTGCTGGGGCGTTACAAAAACGTCAAATTTCCCACCCCTGGTGGATGTGTTATTGGGGCGCGGCCGATAAATCTTTTTATTTCGGGATACGAAAAAATGGGGGCAAAGGTTAATGGGCGCGATTGTGTCTATGATATCTCGGCCGATAAGGGTATTAAAGGGACAGGAATTACCTTTGAGAAAATTTCAGTCGGCGCTACGGAAACCTTGATGATGGCGGCGGTCTTGGCCAAAGGAAAAACAGTTCTGAATAACTGTGCTCGTGAACCCGAGATCGTCAATGTGGCTGAGTGGTTGAACGAGTGTGGAGCGAGCATTTCAGGAGCCGGAACATCGACTATCATCATTCAAGGGACGGATGACAAACTGCTTTCGGCGAAGAAATCATTCATCACGATTCCCGATCGCATCACGACCGGAAGCTACATTATTTTGGGGGCGCTATGTGCCAAAAAATTGACTATTGAAAATTGCAGACCCGATCACTTGGAAGCGACCACGAAACTACTCATTGAATCGGGGGTGAAGATGAAAATAGGGGAAGATTTTATCACGGTCTATGGTGGAGGAGACGACGAAACGGATGGCACAACCAAAAATTCCGCTTATAAATTGATATCAAATATTCGTACCCAAGAGTACCCGGGATTTCCTACCGATCTCCAGTCGCCGATGGTTGTTTTTCTGACACAATGTGCTGGTGAAAGCGTTGTTTTTGAAAATATTTTTGAGGGACGGTTCAAATATGTAGATGAGCTTATAAAATTGGGTGCTGACATTACGATTGCAGATCCGCGCGAGATTTTGATAAAAGGCCCGACGCTATTTCACTGTCTACCAGACGACGAAGAGTTGACAGTGCATGACATCCGCGCCGGTTTTGCCGTGGTGCTCGCCGCTCTTCTTGGAGAAGGAAAGTCTAGAGTGACTAACATCTATCTCATTGATAGGGGGTATGAAAAACTTGATGAGGTGTTGAGGAGTTTAGGGGCGAAGATAAAAAGAGTACAGGGTTCGACATCCGGACCAAATCATTGAATCACTCCATAGGTATGCTATAGTCTTTACTCATGGGTATTTTCTTTCCAAAACTTGGAATTGATCTTGGCACGGCCAATACATTGGTTTTTTTGCCAGGTAAAGGAATTGTTCTCAATGAACCATCAGTTGTAGCTGTTTCGGAAGTAGATAAAAAAGTCCTAGCCGTGGGCAATGAAGCCAAAGAAATGCTCGGTCGCACGCCTGATACTATTATCGCCTATCGGCCAATGCGGGACGGCGTGATCGCCGATTATCGCGTGACCGAAGCTATGTTGCGATACTTTATTGACAAAGCTCTTGGCCGATTTGCTCTCTTCAAGCCCGATGTGATGGTCTCGGTTCCTGCCGGTATCACTTCTACTGAGAGACGCGCCGTCATTGAAGCAGCTCTGCGTGCCGGCGCCAAGAACGCGTATGTGGTCAAAGAACCCATTCTTGCGGCTATCGGCGCTGGCATTCCTATCCAAGAACCGCGCGGGCACATGATCGCCGATATCGGTGGAGGCACGACCGATGTGGCCGTCATCTCTTTAGGTGGTATAGTGTCTTCGACGTCGGTAAAATGTGCGGGAGACAAGATCGACGCGGCGATCACGGATTATGTGAAAAAAACTTTTAATTTGGCTATTGGGGACCATATGGCGGAAATCATCAAAATCACCATTGGCTCGGCGATTCCTCTCGATCAAGAACTCTCTATGCAAGTGAAAGGACGAGATTTTATTTCCGGTTTGCCGCGTTCAACTGAAATCAAGACCAATGAGATCGTCAAAGCCATCGCCGCCCCACTTCGCGATATGATCAAAGCAATCAAGGATGTACTACAAGAAACTCCTCCGGAATTGGCTTCAGATATTATTGACCAAGGAATCATCATGACTGGCGGATCATCCATGTTACGGAATCTTCCGGAGTTGGTATTCCGTCGCACTGGTGTAAAAGCCCAAATGGCTGACGAACCTCTGTTGTGTGTGGCGAACGGGACCGGTATAGCCCTGGAACATTTGGATGTTTACAAGAAGGCGATGCTAAGTAAGAGATGAAGTCAAATTTCTAGTTGCACAGTTATTTGGTGAGTCGTAATCGTCCGTAATAAATTATATGCCAGAAACACTATCTCATCATGCCTATCTTCTCGTCGGCTCTCACTCCACACATGCCGACCTGCTTTCAATTCTTGAAAAAACTCACAAAATAAACGCGCGCGGAAACCCAGACTTTTTTGATAGGAAATATCAGATTTTCACGATTGACGATGCGCGTGAAGTGAAGACATTTCATGGAACAAGGCCAGTAAGCACGGCAGGTAAAAAGATTTTTATAATGCAGATGAATGGCATAACAGTGGAGGCGCAGAATTCCTTACTCAAACTACTTGAAGAGCCAGCGAAGCATGCACATTTTTTTGTGATTATTCCTTCGACGCATTTACTGTTGCCGACGATGAAGTCGCGAATGTCTTTGTTGGATATGAAACAGGAAGCGTGGACCAAAGAAAAAGGAAGAGGTACAAATAAAATTGATTTTGATAAAAATGGTAAAATCGGTGCTACTGACACCATTGATTCAGCACTTCTCCAAAGCGTCAAAAAATTTGTTACATTGTCCAAAGCCAAAAAATTGGAGGAAATCAAAAGATTGATTGACGATATCGCCAAAGAAAAAAGGACCAAACAGGATGCCATTGATCTGTTGAGTGCGATCCAGGCATTTATCTATAAAGAGAAAGGTCTAAAAGAAGGAAAGTCGTCGCTCGAAGCGGTTGAATTTGCTCTGACTTATATGCATGATCGCGCGCCGAGCGTGAAGATGCTCTTAGAGTATGTTGCATTGAAGATATGATATAATGATTTCACTATAGATTTAACCACTACACCCATGTCATATGACTTCAATCAATTCAAAAAACAACTTGCTTCCGCGGAAGAATGGCTCAAGAAGGAGCTAAGTCAGATCCGCACAGGTCAGGCTTCGCCAGCCATTCTCGACGCGGTCAAGGTTGAAATATACGGCGCGCCGATGTCCATCAAGGAGGTTGCCAGCGTCGTCATTGAAAGCGCGCGGACTTTGCGCATCGCGCCCTGGGACAAGAGTCAGACCAAAGAAATAGAGAAGGCCATCACAGTCGCCGATCTCGGACTTTCCGTGGTTGTTGATGATCAAGGGCTTCGGGTGATGTTTCCGGAATTGACCGGCGAACGACGTCAGCAGATCGCAAAGTCAGCCAAAGAAAAACTTGAAGAGGCCAAAAAAGAGGTCCGGGGCTATCGTGATGTCATTGTCAAAGATTTGCAAATGAAGGAAAAAGACGGAGAGATGGGTAAAGATGACGCATTTAGGTGCAAGAACGATACCCAAAAGCTTGTTGATGATATTAACAAGAAATTGGATGAGATGTATGCCAAGAAAGAAAAGGAACTATTAAGTTAGAGGTTAGTAATTGGTAATTAGTGACTAGAGTAGTGCGCTGTATTTTTCTAATTATTAGTTACCAATCTCCATCTATCCCCATGCTTACTGCTCTTATTTTCATAATTGTTCTCGCAATCCTGATTTTCGTGCACGAACTCGGACATTTCCTCGCGGCACGGGCATCCGGCATTCGCGTTGACGCGTTCAAGATTGGCTTTGGCCCAAGAATCATTCAGTGGAAAAGGAGAGAAACTGAATATGGGGTAAATCTGATTCCGTTTGGTGGTTATGTCAAAATTCATGGAGAAAATCCGGATGAGGAAGCGATTAGTGGAGATGATTCCGCCAGAAGTTTTGTGAATAAACCGCGTTGGAAGCAGGTCATCGTTCTGGTGGCGGGTGTGGCATTCAATTTTTTGTTTGCATGGCTGTTATATTCCAGCGCGTTTTTGTTCGGAGTGACTGCCACCACGGACAGTTTTGAAAAATACACGGACCGGTTCGTCAATGAACGTGTGATGATTACATATGTGGAAAAGAATTCTCCAGCCGAAAAGGCGGGATTGAAGACTGGGGATGTTCTTGGGGTTGAGGCTGGCCCTGATCCTATTGGCAAAATTCAACAAAAAATCAATGAGAGTGAGACTAAACCAGTATCTCTCCTGATCAAGAAGCCATTACCTGGTGGGTTTGAGACGGTTGAAGTGATGCCGGTTACCGGTCTGGTGGAAGGAAAATTCGCCATCGGCATTGGTATGCAGAATGTCGGTGAATTGCGTCTGCCATTATTCACTGCCGTTTGGGAAGGCTTGCACTATACTGCGGTCATGGTTCGCGAAACTTCCGTGGGCTTATACACATTTGTCGCCAATATTTTTCAAGGCACGGCCAACTTTTCTGATGTAGCCGGTCCGATCGGCATCGCGGGGATAGTCGGCAACGCGGCCGAACTTGGTTTTATTTATTTGATTATGATTACGGCTCTCATCTCCATCAACCTTGGCGTAATCAATCTTATCCCATTTCCTGCGCTTGACGGCGGACGCACACTATTTGTACTAATTGAAGGCGTTATTCGTCGGCGTATACCCATGAAGTTTACCAATACCGTCAACGCGGTTGGTTTTGCGCTCCTCATGCTCCTCATGGTCGTGGTGACCTATAAGGATGTGGTCAAGTTGTTTAGGTAATTATTTCTTTGAATTGGCATTGTGATCTGGTGTTGATCGAAATAGTAATATAATCAATATAAAATCGGCATCTTGATGGAAATTTGCTAGTGGCACTTTTCGCGATTATTCGCTATTATTACAACCAATGAAACAATCCCATCTCTTCACCAAGACCCGCCACGAAGTGCCAAAAGATGAAGTTGCCAAGAATGCCCAGCTTCTGATTCGTGCCGGCTATATCAACAAAGAGATGTCTGGAGTTTATTCGTATCTGCCTCTGGGGTTGAGGGTGATGAATAAGGTGGTCAACATTATTCGTGAAGAGATGAACTCCATCGGTGGGCAGGAAGTGCATCTGGCAGCCTTGCAGGACAGAAAACTTTGGGAGGCGACTGGTCGTTGGGATGATTCTGTCGTGGACAATTGGTTCAAGACCAAGCTCAAGAATGGCGGTGATATCGGACTTGGATTCACCCACGAAGAGCCGCTCACAAATCTGATGAAGGATCATATTCGCTCATTTCGTGATTTACCGATTGCCGTCTATCAATTTCAAACCAAGTTCAGGAATGAAGAACGCGCCAAGTCCGGCATCATGCGTGCTCGGGAATTCTTGATGAAGGATTTGTATTCTTTCAATGTGGATGAAAAATCTCATCAGGATTTTTATGAAGAAGCCAAGAAGGCTTACATAAGAGTTTTCGACCGGCTCGGGATCGGTGCGCAGACATACGTGACATTTGCCGCCGGCGGTTCATTTTCCAAATATTCGCATGAGTTCCAGACGATTACCGACGCCGGCGAGGATATTATATATGTTCATAAAGACAAGAGATTGGCGGTAAACAGAGATGTCTTGAATGATGAAGTGCTAAAAGATCTGAGGATATCAAGGTCGGACCTCGAGGAAAACAAAGCTGTAGAAGTTGGCAACATTTTCAGTCTCGGCGCGAAGTTTTCTGACGCGCTTGGTTTAAATTACAAAGATGCTGAAGGGAAGTTGAGGCCGGTCATCATGGGCTCATATGGTATTGGTCCGGGACGTGTCATGGGTACGATTGCCGAATTGTGGTCCGACGACAAAGGTCTAGTCTGGCCGGAATCAGTTTCGCCGTTTGCCATTCATTTGATTGCCTTATTTGACTCTGAAGGTAAAGTTAAAAAAGTGACTGATGATTTGTATGAAAAATTAACCAAGAAAAGCGTGGAAGTTTTGTATGATGACCGAGAAGAAACTGCTGGGACGAAGTTTTCCGATTCTGATCTGATCGGTATTTCAAAAAGGATTGTAGTTAGTGAGAAGACGTTAAGAGAAAATTCAGTTGAGACAAAGGATAGAAGGACAGGAAAGGTTGAAATGGTGAAATCAATAAATGATCTGCTACTAGAATAGCATGTATTAAATAATTTGTCAATTACCTGTTTTTTTTCTTTATGATACTCTTCAAGCATGACTTTCAAAGAGAGAAAAGATCAGCTATTCAGCCGTTTTTCAAACGACATTGGCATTGATCTTGGGACTGCCAACACTCTCGTCTATGTGCGGGGCAAGGGTATTGTGGTCAACGAACCATCTGTCGTTGCCGTCAACCAAAAGACCGGCCAAGTTGTAGCCGTCGGCCAAGTAGCCAAAGACATGCTCGGTCGGACACCGGCGCATATTGTTGCGGTTCGGCCACTCGTCGAAGGAGTTATTTCTGATTTTGAAGTCACCGAGGAAATGCTTTCATATCTCATGCAACGCGCTGGTGAATTTATGCCAAAAAAATTTCTCGGTCCTCGTGTCGTCGTCGGAGTTCCTTCAAGTGTGACTAATGTCGAAGTTCGCGCGGTTCGTGATGCCACCAAGAACGCTGGCGCGCGCGAAGTTTACATTGTCGAACAACCGATGGCCGGTGCCATCGGTATCCGTCTGCCTATCCACGATCCGGTCGGGAGCATGATCATAGATATCGGCGGCGGCACGACGGACATTGCCGTAATTTCTTTGGGTGGCATTGTCCGTTCAAAGAACATCAAAGTCGCCGGCGACAAACTTAACAACGACATTATTTCCTATATTCGAAATGAATTCAAAATTCTCATAGGTGAGACGACTGCGGAACAAGTGAAGAAAGATGTTGGCACGGTTATTTCAGGTGAGCCTCATGAGACAACCATTCGCGGCAGGGATCTCATTACGGGTCTTCCTCGCGAAGTGATAATCACGGATTCAGATATTCGTGAAGCAATAGGTCAATCTATTGACCTGTTACTGGAAGCAGCGAAAGAGGTTTTGGAGATAACGCCGCCGGAAATTCTTTCTGATGTCATGAAAAGAGGTATCCACTTAGTCGGAGGAGGGGCTCTCATCAATGGTCTTGACGCGTTGTTGTTCGAAATGCTCAATATACCCATAACTATCGCCGAAGATCCATTGACTGCCACCGCGCGAGGCGCCGGCATCATTTTGGAAGATTTGGAGAAATACCGTTCAGTGCTAATAGAAAGTGAAGATGATATACCTTCAAACTCATAAACATCCGCGCCGGTTTCTCAGGCAAATCCTTGGCCTGACGATTGTTCTGATCGTGGCGGCGGTGTCTGCCATACAATTTTTCACACCGCACTTTTTGCCGAGTTTGTTCACGGCCGTAGCCCGACCATTTTGGCGCGTGGAATTTTCCATGAAAAGCGGTGCGCTTCATTCCATTGAGTCATTGTTGAATGAAAAAGAGCTTTTGATACGCCAATTGTCTGAAATCCGTGTTCGTCTTGACACTATTGAGGCGACTGAATTGGAAAATGTTGAGTTGAAAGCGCTTTTGGGGAGAGAGAGAGTATTTTCAACTGGAACATCTACGATTGAAACAACGACAAAGCTGGGGACTTTTGAAAAGAATGGGAACCTCGGTATCTTGGCGGCCGTTCTCAAACGTCCACCACTATTAGCATATGATGAAATAATCATAGATATCGGGCGTGATTATGATATCTCTACGAGCAGTTTAGTGTATGCCCCAGGCGATGTCCTGATTGGTCGAGTATTTGATGTGCTCACGACTACCGCCAAGGTCAAGTTTTTTTCTTCTCCCGGCGAATTATACCCTATCTCGATTGGACCGAAGCATTCAGCCGCCACGGCGATCGGTCGTGGTGGTGGACAGTACGAAGCGCAAGTGTCTCGTGACATTGACGTGGAAGAAGGGGATTTTGTGCTCAATTCTGGTCTGAATGATAAACCATTCGGTTTTGTTTCCGCTGTGCTTCTTGATCCGACGCAACCGTTCAAAACTGTATTATTCGCGTCGCCGGTGAATATATATCAACTGAGATGGGTCCTTATTAAGAAGTAGGAGATTCAATATATATTATGAATAAACGATTAATTCAAAGGATGATTCTGGATATGATAATCCTGATCTGTGTCATCCACGCTTGGTGGTTTGTTGCGTTGCCGTTCATTTTCGTCGGCATGTGGAGATTCCCATTATTCGTGGAAATCATCATTGTCGGAATCATTTATGATTCTCTGTTCGGATTTTACCCCGAAATAGACATTTGGGGATATATTGGGACGATCTCTTCAGTCGCGATTTTTGGCATCATGTTTTTCATAAAAAAAATATTGAGGAGGTAAAGTCCTTATTCAGATTGATGTTTCAACATGAGATCCGTATGCTACTATTGATTCATGTCATTTTTCTTAAAAAACTTCATGTTTTGGCGTTGGAATAGGAAGCGGCGGATTATTGAGATTGCTCCCGATGAAATCATGCTCGATTCGCGCAATCTGCCTGATTTTGACAGGGCGCAGTTCGAGGGGCGATTGGAAAAACCGATTTCCAAATTGACTCTTTTTATGGTTGTGGGTGTATTTGGCGCATTGATGATAGTTTTTCTTGTCCAATCTTGGCATCTACAAATCAGGCTTGGCGAGGAATACTTGACGCGTAGCGAAAAAAATACTCTTCGCCCCATACCGATATTCGCTGGACGCGGAGTCTTACAAGACCGCGACGGCAGATTGTTGGCCTGGAATTCTCCGTCGCAAAAAGAAATGACGACTATCGTGGAAGACGCGGTTGCCATTCGCGAGTACGCGACATCAACTGGTTTGGCGCATATTCTCGGTTACGTGCAGTATCCATCAAAAGATAAAAATGGTTTTTATTATCAGGATGATTTTGAGGGAATAGCCGGCGCTGAAGAATATTTTAACGAAAGTCTGCAGGGGGTGAACGGTTCACGGCTTGTTGAGGTTGACGCTTTTGGCACCATCGTTTCAGAAAATGTTGTGCGTCGGCCGATACAGGGAAAATCAATCACACTATCCATCGATAGCCGCGTACAATCCGCTCTTTACTACAACATAAAAGATATAGCCAGACGAGTTGGTTTTACAGGTGGCGCAGGTGTGATCATGGATGTCAATTCTGGAGAACTCATCGCTTTGACAAGTTACCCTGAATACAGCTCGCAAGTAATGTCCGATCGCAATGACACCGCTCAAGTCAAATCACTTCTCACGAACCCCAGTCTACCGTTTTTGAATCGGGCGGTTGACGGGCTTTATACTCCCGGTTCTATCGTCAAACCCTATATTGCTCTCGGTGTTTTGGGCGAAAATATCATTGACCCTGCGACTGTTATCGTCACGACGGGATCAATTTCGATTCCGAATCCGTATGATCCGACAAAAAGCACTGTTTTCAAAGACTGGAAGAATAACGGTTCGATCGATATGCTCCACGCCATTTCTGTGTCATCGGACGTCTATTTTTATATCGTCGGCGGTGGGTATAAAGATCAAAAAGGTTTGGGCATCGTGAACATAGACAAATATTTGCGATTGTTCGGTCTGGGTTCTAAAATACCAGAATCGTTTGCGCGTGGGAAAGCTGGAGTCATTCCGACCCCCGAATGGAAGAAAGCCACATTCAACGAAGATTGGTATATTGGAAATACATATCACACATCTATCGGTCAATATGGTTTTCAGGTGACATTGATACAAATAATCCGAGCCGTAGCAAGCTTGGCGAATAATGGTCTATTATTGGTGCCGAGCGTGACGAAAAACAGCGTGCCGCAGATAGAGAGGTCCATTGAAGAGATTCCAGATAAAAATTTCGCAATTGTCCGTGAAGGCATGCGTCTCTCAGTAACTGAAGGCGTGGCGAAATCGCTCGATGTTCCATATGTGAAAGTGGCCGCGAAATCTGGAACGGCTGAACTTGGCGTGACAAAGGAAAAAGTCAACTCTTGGATTACGGGTTTTTGGCCGTATGAAAATCCGCGATATGCTTTTGTGGTGATGTTAGAGAGCGGCTCGGTTCACAATCTAGTGGGAGCGGCCGCGGCGATGAGACAACAATTGGATTGGATGAATGAGAATACGCCGGGATATTTCAACAAGGCCGAACCTTGAGGTTACCTGCGTTAAGGTCCGATCTTGCTTGAAATACCTCCCGCTGCAGTGCTACAATGGAACAATACAATCGCTTATTAACTAAGTGTTTTTATTTTATGTCCACAGAAACTCAATATCTTACCAATGAAAAATTTGCTGAACTCACAAAGGAGTTGGAACATTTGAAGACCGTTAGACGAAAAGAAGTAGCCGATCAACTTGAATATGCGAAAAAACTCGGTGATCTTTCGGAAAACGCGGAATATCATCAGGCGCGCGAAGATCAAGCTGAGATTGAGGACAGGATTGATAGACTTGAAAATTTACTCAAAAACGCGACCATCATGATTGCTGGTGGCAGTGATGTCGTGACCGTAGGCTCGACGATACGTTTGACCAAAGATGGCGAGAACAAATCCTATCTTTACACCATTGTTGGTTCCGAAGAAGCGGATATGACTCAAGGAAAAGTTTCCAACATGTCGCCGTTGGGCTTGGCTCTTCTGGGACACAAGGTCAAGGATACAGTCAAAGTCACGACTCCAAAGGGCGTGGTCATTTACAACATTGCGGCAGTGAAATAAGTGAAAAGTGCAACCCGTGAGTGAAGCGAACGGAGCCGTAGTCATATAACTGCAAAGTGCAAAGTTTAAAAGTACGACAACTACATAAATTTTCACTAAAACTTTGCAATTTGCACTTTTCATTGTAAACTTACCTCATGTCTTCAATAGATGAAATCCGCGCAACTCGTTTCGCCAAACTGGAACTTCTAAAAAATGCCGGCATGGAAGCCTATCCGGCCGAGGTTCCACGCGACCACTGTCTCAAAGATGCCAAAGCCAACTTTGTCGAGTACGAAAAATCACAGAAGCTGATCAATTTGGCTGGACGTCTTATGGCCATTCGCGGCCAAGGAGCGATTTTATTCGCGGTACTAGATGACGGCAAGGCGACATTCCAAGCAGTTATCAAGAAAGACGTTTTGGAACCAAAACTTTTTGATTTGTTTACAACAGCCGTGGATATTGGCGATATAATAAGCGTCACTGGTACTTGTTTTACCACCCAAAGAGGTGAACAGAGTTTGCTGATCACTTCTTGGACCATGGCTTCAAAATCGCTCCTGCCTCTGCCAGAAAAATGGCATGGTCTGACGGACCCGGATGAAAAGTTCCGCAAACGGTATCTGGATTTTATTATGGATCCGGAGGCTCGAGAGATTTTCAAGAAAAAAGCTGCGTTTTGGGATGCAACCCGTAGGATTCTAAAAGAGGAGGGATTTCTAGAAGTTGAAACGCCGACTTTGGAAACAACTACTGGCGGGGCTGAAGCAAAGCCATTCAAGACGCATCACAATGATTATGACATGGATGTTTATTTACGTATTTCGGTGGGGGAATTGTGGCAGAAACGCTTGATGGCTGGAGGTTTTCAAAGAACTTTTGAAATTGGTCGCATTTATCGCAATGAAGGCACCAGTCCGGAACATGCTCAGGAATTTACCAGCATGGAATTTTATTCTTCATATATGTCTTTTGAGGAAGGGGTCGTTTTTAGTGAAAGACTGATCAAAGAAGTCATTCAAGAAGCATTTGGCACTCTCGAATTTGAGATCAAAGGCACCAAAGTCAGTCTGGCAGAGGAATGGCCGAAGATTGATTATGTGGATACCGTAGAAAAAATGACTGGCATCAATGTGCTCAAAGCTTTGGAAAAGGATATGAAAGAAAAACTTCACGAACTGAAAGTTGAATATGAAGGTCTAAATCGCGAACGTCTTACCGATACCTTATGGAAATATTGTCGCAAGCAAATAATAGGACCAGTATGGCTCATCAATGTTCCGAAGCTTGTTTCTCCTCTTTCCAAAATCAATTTGATGCGTCCTCATACAACACTCCGCGCCCAAATGATACTTGGGGGTTCGGAAATGACCAATGGTTTTGCGGAGTTGAATGATCCAGTAGATCAGAGGGAACGTTTTGATGTTCAAAATAAAATGATTGAAAAAGGTGATACCGAAGCTATGATGCCCGATTGGGAGTTTGTGGAGATGCTTGAGCACGCTATGCCACCAGCTTTCGGTTTTGCTTATGGTGAACGCCTTTTTGCGGTTCTAGCCGGCAAACCTCTCCGCGAAACGCAAATGTTTCCGCTGATGAAGCCGAAGAAATAACATGTCCCTCTCTATCGGCATCGTCGGCCTACCAAACGTCGGTAAATCAACGCTATTTAACGCTCTTACCCGAAAGAGCGTGCTCGTGGCCAACTATCCTTTTGCCACGATAGATCCGTCAGTTGGTGTCGTAGCCGTGCCCGATGAACGTCTGTCTAAACTCTCGGCTTTTTCAAAGTCGGCAAAAACCGTTCCGGCAGCCATAGAATTTGTAGACATTGCCGGGTTGGTCAAGGGTGCATCCGATGGCGAGGGCCTAGGCAACCAATTCCTCACCAACATCCGCGAGACGGATGCTATCGCCGAGATAGTGCGCATTTTTGAAGATGATAATATTATCCATGTGGATGGCAAGATCAACCCTCTAAAAGACATTGAAGTTATCAACTTGGAACTTATTTTGGCTGATCTGCAAACAGTGGCCAAGCGTCAGGCTAGTCTGGCCCGCGAGATCAAAGCCGGCAAAAAAGAGGCCATTATAGAAAATGGTTTGGTCGAAAAAATCATCACCTTATTAGAAGTCGGCAAGATGGCTTCAACGGTTGTGGCAGATGAATTTGAAGCGCCTTTTTTGAAACAACTGCACCTGCTTACTTCAAAACCGTTCATGTATGTCTTGAATAAGAAGTCCGGCGGTAAAAATTTGGATGAACCTCGAGGTTTCACTTTGGATGAAAGATACCTAGCTCTAATGGCGTTTTTCAAAGAAAATAATGCCAAGTGGGTGATTGTGGATGCGGGCATCGAACATGAACTCAAAGATATTGATGACAAAGAAAAACAGGAACTTCGCGAGGTCCTAGGCTCCAAAGATGACGGCATCGATAACCTGATCAAAAAGGGTTACGAGCTTCTGAATCTGATTACCTACTTCACGACCGGAGTAGACGAATCCCGCGCCTGGACTATTATTCGCGGCTGGACTGCACCTGAAGCCGGCACGGCTATCCATAGTGATTTCAAAGATAAATTCATCCGCGCGGAAGTTATCGAGTGGGACAAGCTACTCGAATCCGGTTCATTTGCCACGGCGCGCGAGAAAGGTCTCTTGAGGACAGAAGGGAAGGAGTATGTAGTCAAGGATGGGGATGTGGTGGAGTTTAGAATCTAGCCATAAAATTACTATGAAATATATCCAAATAAAAACTGAAAATTTAGAATTCTATATTGAAATCGACGATCAAAGAATTGAAGTTAGAAAAGTTGAACTTGCAAACGAAGGATTACTCGGATTCGCAAGTAAAGATATTCAATTTCATGGAACGACTCTTGATCCAAAACCAATTCTCGAAAAGCATGATTTCAAAGAAACTCAAATTTCTAAAGAAGAATTTGAACAGATTTGGGACCGTGCGATTCTGACTCAGAAGACGGTAGTGTCATAGAGTTTAGGATTTGAGAAAATTGAGTTATAATAATTTCATCATGGCGACATTAAAAGAAGATATCAAAACAGGTTCAAATTGGATTAGCGCAGCATTAAAATCATCAGGATATAAGGCTGACTTTTCTCTAAAGAGCTTGAAAGAAGTTGATAGATTCTTTGATGAGCATTCCAAGGATGGAAAACCGACAGATGGTGGATTACTGTCAGAACAAATAGGAAATAGACTATTCTGTATTGGTTCCTATGTTGGAGAAGTTATTCGAAAGAAGATTGGTGGAGAATGGATTGTGAATGATTCTGATCCACAAGGTGAAATAAATATAACTCTAAAAACTACACACGGAACTCAGATGTGGCCTGTCCAAAGAGTAATGAAAAGACTTCAAAATGGTGCAGAGGATTCAATTGCTGCATATGGGAGTTTTATTGGAACTGAAGACACGAAGAAACCATTTTGGAAGTTTTGGTAACTTCTGAAGATGGTGGTGTCATAGAGTTTAGAATTTAGATACTTGACAATAGCTACTATAAGGTGTATAATTATACAAGATTATGAAAAAAATTATATATCAAAACCATGAAGTTCAGCCTGGTGTCATCGTTGCTTTTTTGGAGGGAAATCCTTCAATAAAAGGCTTCGGGACCTCTGGCAGTGAGGCTGTTGGAAACCTCATTGAGATGCATCCCGATGTGTTTGGGATCGTCACTGAAAATCAAATTGAACACTAATCCTTAACCTACCACCAAGGTTAAAACCCACCTCGCGAGAGGTGGGTTTTCTGTTGGAAAAATACGGCAGTGTGATGGAGTTTAAGATTTAGGCAACAAAAAACCCGCAGTTGCCCACGGGTTGCTTCTCAGAGAGAAGGTAAGACCTGTTTATTAGTCCGGAGAGCCAGGTCACATCCACTGATTCCAGATATGCTAATAGTTTAGCAGGGTACTAATTTGTTGTCAAGTACTTAAATTGCAAATTATTGAAAACCTATATTTAGAGCCATATATAAGATGGTATTCGAATAGAGTTTAAGATTTAGACAAAAGAAAGCTGGAAACACGAGATTTTCGGCTCAAGATTTGACCATTGACACCAAAACGTCCATATGCTATTATTTAGCACTGTACTGTGACTTGTGTTGCTGTACGGCACCTTTAAAAAATATGCACTTATCGAGACTCACGCATTTTCGGCAACGAACTGGACGATCCAGGCGTTTTCAGTGGACCGCTGATCAAATTCATTACCAATCACCCCAGCAGATTGTCAGGGGTGGAGGAGGTCCAATGATTGGTATCATGATAATCGTCATAATCACGATTGCCATGTGCGTCGGCAGCTTGTTCTTCCAGTAGCAGTCCTCCGATCGCACGCACCGCCGGGCAGACCTTCAGTCACCGACATTTTTTGTAAAAACTCCTTTTTTGAGCTATGATTTGACCCATGAAGAAGAATACTGACAAGCGAGGTTTATCCTCGCTCAAACCTTACGACCATAAAACCATTGAGAAAAAGTGGCAGAAATATTGGGAGTCCCGAGGTGGAACCTCGGTGTCGGCAAAGAAATTTTACGGCTTGATCGA
The DNA here is from genome assembly GCA_001821055.1 of Candidatus Taylorbacteria bacterium RIFCSPHIGHO2_12_FULL_45_16. Classification (GTDB taxonomy): domain Bacteria; phylum Patescibacteriota; class Minisyncoccia; order Phycocordibacterales; family PALSA-1337; genus C7867-002. The sequence continues at coordinate 120,463 of MHRT01000005.1, forward strand.
GTTTCCATACCCATCCGGTGACGGTCTGCATGTTGGCCACATCCGCAGCAATACGGCCATGGATGTCATCGCCCGCAAACGCCGCGCGCAGGGTTACAACGTGCTTTACCCTATAGGTTGGGATGCTTTTGGTCTACCAACGGAAAATTATGCCATCAAGAATGGTGTTCAGCCGGCTGTAGTGACAAAGAAAAATACAGATATTTTCCGCCGTCAACTAAAGGCGCTTGGCTTTTCATTTGATTGGTCACGCGAAATAAATACAACCGATCCGGCATACTACAAATGGACGCAGTGGATTTTTCTGCAATTTCTGAAGAAAGGCCTGGCCTACAAGAAGAAGATGACCATCAATTGGTGTCCAAAGGATTTGATCGGCCTAGCGAACGAAGAAGGGATTAACGGTGCCTGTGAGCGTTGCGGTACGCCGGTGGAAAAGCGCGAAAAAGAGCAGTGGATGTTGGCGATAACGAAGTATGCGGACAAGCTATTGTCAGGATTAAACGCAAAGGTGGCTGAAGATGGCACGTTGATTGAGGATGACTTCGGTACCCCGTTGTTTACGCAAATGACAGAAACTTCGGCGATTCGTCTGGAGCTTCCATATGTAGAACGCGATGCGATTATGGCGATTGTAAAGCATTGGTCAGAGGATAAATACATCGGCCTCAAATGGAAAAAGGTGGCGTGGAAAACCCTGATCACTGGAGGACCAGAAGGTAATCAGACTTTAGAAGAGGCGGCAATAGCAGAAATTGCTGAAGAAACCGGTTACAAAAATCCGAAACTTATAAGGCATTTAGATCGAGTGGATTCAAAATTTTTCCACGTGCCAAAAAATATAAATAGATACGCCCATTTTGATGTGATGTATTTCGAACTTCAAAATAGTGACCGGAATGAAATAACGTCCGAAGAACAAGGAAACCATGATGTGGAGTGGCTCTCAAAAGAAGAAATGACCAAGTTTTTGACGCCAGCTTCGCATCAATATGTTTGGAAGAAATTTCTCAACCCTGATTTGAATGTGAATTCGTACGGTAAACCCCTGCTCGATTGGAAAGAATCGATAAAAGATTCACAGCGGAACTGGATAGGGAAGTCGGAGGGCGCGGAACTGACTTTCAAAATCAAGGCAGCCAATTTGGACAAGCAAATAAAAGTTTTTACCACCAGGCCCGACACTTTGTTTGGTGTGACCTATGTTGTTTTGGCGCCGGAACATGCCCTGGTCAAGGAATTATTGCCAAATGTCGAAAATAAAGAAGAAGTCGAAGCGTACATAGGGAAAGTCAAAAAAGAGTCAGACATCGAGCGGACTGACGCCAAGAAAGAAAAAACCGGCGTGGAATTGAAGGGTGTAAAAGCGGTAAACCCGGCGAACAATGAAGAAGTTCCGGTCTGGATTGCCGACTATGTACTGGCTGATTATGGCACCGGAGCGGTTATGGCTGTGCCGGCGCACGATGAGCGTGACGGAGATTTTGCCAAAAAATGCGGATTGCCACAAAGAGAAGTCGTCGCGCCGATGATCAATGTGACTGAGGGTGACTTTGCCTTTCGGCCGGGAGTCAAGATAGTCGATAGGCAGTGCGTTCTGGCCATTGTGAAGCATTGGGAAAAAGACGAGTATCTGTGTCTGACTTCAAAGAGACATGGTTGGACGACTTTTGTCATTGGCGGCATCGATCAGGGTGAAGATGCCGTCGCGGCGGCCAAGCGGGAAATAACGGAGGAGACCGGCTTCACGGATTTTGCGTCATTTAGACCGCTGGGCGGGCATGTGTATGCCAAACATTTCGCGCCGCACAAGAATGAAAATCGTTCGGCCAGACTCAATGGTTTTTACGTTGAACTAAAAAGTGGAACACAACAGCCGGTGGCCGAACACGAAGCGAACCATCAGGAGATTTCCTGGATTCCGCGCAAAGACATTGCCAATAGACTGCACCCCAAAATAACCGATTGGGCTTTTTGGCAGAGATTTGAGAGTGATAAGGCATATGTAGGCGAAGGAATTTTGGAAAATTCCGGCAAATTCGACGGCCAAGATTCCGAATCGGCCAAAAAAGAAATTACCGAAGCTGTCGGCGGCAAATGGGTTACAACCTTCAAACTTCGCGACTGGATCTTTTCCCGCCAGCGCTATTGGGGCGAACCGATACCAGTGGTGCACTGCCAAAAATGTGGCATCGTGCCGGTTCCAGAAAAGGATCTGCCCGTAAAGTTGCCAAAGGTCAAAAATTACAAGCCGACGGAGACCGGCGAATCACCGCTGGCCGCTATTTCCAAGTGGGTGAATACCAAGTGTCCGCAGTGTGTCGCTGATAAAAAAAAGACTAAGTATTTTATTTTTGATTTTGACGGGGTTTTGGGAAATACATGGGATATCATGAATTCAGCAAAAGTCAGGATGGGCGACGCGGAGACAATAGACGAGGCGGCAAAAGATTCACTATCCCACTTTGATAAAAAACCGATTGATGCGAGAAACCATTTTTTGACGCCTGAACAAAGGAAGGAAAGACAAGAGTGGATAACGACATTTGGTAAACATCTTTCGGAATCAAATTTTGGCTTGTTTGACGAGTTTATCAAGGAATTAAAGAAAATAAAAAATGTAAAACTGGCAGTTGCATCTTCTGGTTCTGCGCAATATGTTTTGCCCGCACTCAAAAAATCCGGTTTGAAATTCACGCATATACTGGCATATGAGGATCATCATTCCAAAGAAGAAAAAGTCGAGCGTATTTGCGAGGATTGGGGTATAGACATAAAAAACGCATATTATTTTACCGATACAAAAGCTGATATTCTTGAATTGGAAAACATTATGGACAGAAAACAAATTGTCGGTTGTGCTTGGGGGTATCATGGGTATGATAGATTGAAGGAATTACTTCCAGAAAAAAACATTCTCTTACACCCCAAAGATATTCATAGTTTTTTCAACACTAATTGCTCTGCCAAGCGCGAAACTGACACCATGCCCAACTGGGCCGGGTCGAGCTGGTACTATTTGCGTTACGCTGATCCGAAGAATAAAAAGGCGTTTGCCGATCCGAAAAAATTGAAGTATTGGACACCAGTTGATTGGTACAACGGTGGGATGGAGCATACGACACTTCACCTCCTCTACTCACGATTTTGGCATAAATTCTTGTTTGATCTCGGTTTGGTGCCGACCAACGAACCATATCTCAAAAGGACTTCTCATGGCCTTATCTTGGCCAAAGGAGGCGAGAAGATGTCCAAATCAAAGCGAAATGTCATCAATCCTGACGATATCATTGAAACAGTCGGAGCGGATTCGTTGCGTTTGTATGAAATGTTTATGGGACCATTTGATCAATCCATAATTTGGAACACGGAGAATATAGCGGGAGTTCGGCGTTTTATTGAAAGAGTTTGGAAATTACAAGAAAGAATTGTGCCAAAAACAGATGAAAAAATCAGTGATTTTATGCTGGTCAACAAGATTATCCACAAAGCCATCAAGAAAGTCAGTGATGATATTGAGGGTATGCGCTTTAACACTGCTATAAGTATTCTGATGATCACACTCAATGAACTGGAAAAGGCCGAAGCTGTGGATGACGAACAATATGGAACATTTTTGCAATTGCTGGCACCATTTGCTCCGCATGTGGCCGAAGAATTGTGGTCGTCACTTGGTCATAAGAACTCGATTGGCACAGTCTCATGGCCAATCTACGATCCTGCTCTGGCGGCCGATACTGAGATTACAATCATGGTCCAGATCAATGGCAAAACACGCGGCTCATTTGTGGCGCCTGTAGATACCTCTAAGGAAGAGCTGGAAAAGCGCGCTAAAGCTATTCCAGAGTCTGCAAAATGGCTAAAAGGAAAGGATGTGAAGAAAGTTATCGTCGTACACAATAAATTGGTCAACATTATCACCAGCTAGACTCGAACAGTTGGGTATGTTTTGGCAGTGGGTGTAACCGATTTGTCCGATTTGACAACAATTTTCCAATGAGGTAGGGTTAAGTGTAATAAGCCTGGGTATGGGAATTACACATTCCCACGAAATTGACTTTAGGACAAGCTAGTGATACAACTATAGGAATTATTTATTAACAACTCATATGGCCACATCAACTATTTCGTTTAAACCCAAGCAAATCGTCAAACGCCTCCTTTCATCACTTCCTGATCGTGCCCGTGAAGTCATCGTTTACCGTTACGGACTTGGCGTCGATACTCGTCGCATGACCCTAGATGCCATAGGTAAAAAATACGGAATTACTCGTGAACGCGTCCGCCAAATTGAGAATTACGCTCTGGGCATAGTCCGCAAATCAAATGAATATAAGCTTGAGAAGGCGGTTTTTGCCGAGCTTGAGAGCACCCTGCATGCGTTGGGTGGAATAGTCGTTGAGGATGATTTTCTAGGATCTATCTCCAAAGACAAAAGTCTTCAAAATCACATTCATTTTCTTCTCATCATCGGTGAACCGTTCAAAAAAAGGAGAGAAGACGATGATTTCAATCATCGCTGGCATGTCAACGAAGAACTCGCCACACAAGTTGAAGATGCTCTGCGCAAGCTATACGGCAGTTTGAGCACAAAAGATCTGTTGCCCGAATCGGAGATAATCAATAAATTTCTCCAGCATCTTGAGAACGTCTCTGAACGCTACAAAAATCAGGAGATAATGAGGCGTTGGTTGAAACTCTCCAAATCCATAGGCGTTAATGCTTTGGGTGATTGGGGTTCTTCAAATTCTTCCAACATTAAAACCAAGGGCATGCGCGATTACGCTTTTCTTGTCATCCGTAAACACGGCTCGCCGATTCATTTTCGCGATGTTGCCAAGCAGATCATGGTGATGTTCAAGAAAAAGGCCCATGTTGCCACGACGCACAATGAATTGATTAAGGATCCTCGCTTTGTACTTGTCGGACGCGGTCTGTATGCTTTGGCCGAATGGGGGTACGCGCCCGGTATTGTCCGTGATGTTGTTCGTCTGGTGATTGAGAAACACGGCCCTCTGACCAAGGAAGAAATTATTGCCAAGGTCATGAAGGAACGTTATGTCAAAGAAAACACCATCGCCGTTAATCTCCAAAATCCAAAATATTTCAAGAGGGACAAGGATGGAAAGTACTCGGTAGTTATATAAGCAAAACAAAGAAGCAAAAAGGAAAGATTAGACATCTTTCCTTTTTGCTTCTTTGCTTGGTATAATGCATTCCATGCCCATTGAACAATTATTTCCCGTCTTGGTTGATGATTTTCAGTCGACGATATTGCCACAAGCAATACAATATGTCATTTTTATCTCGCCCGTCGTCTTGGCCGTGATGTTGGCGGTTTTTTTGTGGCCTTTGTGGGTGCGTTATGTTCGAGCCAAACAATTTCTCTCTCTCAAATACACCGTTCTGGAAATCAAACTACCCAAAGACACCTTCAAGTCGCCATTGGCTATGGAGGTTTTTTTGCAATCTCTCCACAATACGGCTGATGGCAGCTCTTTTGCCAAATATTGGAAAGGGGAGACGCGGCCATGGTATTCATTGGAAATTGCTTCTATTGAAGGCAAAGTTAAATTTTATATTTGGACCGAGGATCGGCGCAAAGGTGGCGTGATGTCGGCATTGTATTCACAATTTCCTGGGGTGGAAGTGCACGAAAGTGGTGATTATACCCAATCAGTCCATTTTGATCCAAAAACTATGAAGATTTGGGCAGCGGAGTTCAAATTCACGAAGCCCGATCCGTATCCGATTAAAACTTATGTTGATTATGGATTGGACAAAGATCCCAAAGAGGAATTCAAAGTTGATCCACTTTTACCAATGCTTGAATTTTTGGGTAGCGTAGGTCCAAATCAACAAATATGGATACAAATACTCATTCGCGCGCACAAGGATGATCAAAAAAAATTGGGTCACTGGTTCAAAAATACTGATACATGGCAGGATGAAGCAAAGAAGCTGGTCAATACGATGTTAATCCGTGATGCCAAAACCAAGATAACCGGCGAAATAGATCCAAAGACCGGTAAAATTGTTCCAGCCAAAGAATTTGCAAAACTGCCGACGATTTCCCAAGGTGAACGAGATATCATCGAAGCCATTGAACGGAGCGTGACCAAGTTGGCTTTCGATGCCGGTATACGAGCTCTCTATATTGCTAAAAAAGAAGTTTTCAACACGCCTTTTGGAATTGGTGGGATTATCGGCAACATGAAGCATTTCAACACTGAAAGCTTGAATGGTTTCAAACCAAATGGGGATGTCTGGCACAATCGTTTGAGTGATCCATGGCAGGATTACAAAGATATTCGTCGCAATCGCTATGCTAGAGAAGGTTTGGCTATGTACAAGCGTCGTTCATATTTTTACGCGCCACGGGAAGGCAAGTCTTTGGTGCTTAATACCGAGGAATTAGCTACCATCTACCATTTCCCAGGGTCGGTCGCGGCTACGCCGACCTTGGAGCGTTTGCCATCAAAAAAGACCGAGGCACCGTCAAATTTACCGACATAAATAATGCGAATCTACGAATTAGACAAATACCTAGAATGATGAGGAAACGAATTAACTTGCCGGATTTTATTTTGAAATACAAAATAGCCATTGCGGCTATTTTGGTATTATCATTGATTTTCTGCGCGGGCGTGATTGTTGCTTCCATTCCACCGTCATCATTTCCGCGAAACGTGATTGTCCGAATCGACAAAGATATGACAGTCTCGGAAGCTGCCTTGATTTTAGAAGAAAAAGGTATCATAAAGTCTGATTTTTTTTACAAAATATATATAAGGCTTCTGCATAATGGAAAGGGCGTGCAGACGGGAAGTTATTTGTTCGACGAACCACAATCAGCACTTAAGGTGGCGTATCGCACTGCGTATGGTGTAAAAAATATTGAAAAAATAAGACTGACAATTTTTGAGGGCATGAACTCGAAAGAACTTGCCGCTTTATTAAAGAAAAATCTTCCAATGTTTGATGTCGTCAATTTTCTTGTTCAAGCTAAAGCGGATGAAGGCTATCTTTTTCCCGAGACTTATTTTATTGATCCGGACGTGGAGCCGAGTGAAGTCATTGGGATGATGCGCAGACAGTTTGATGTCATGGTTAAACCACTCAAGGAAGGATTCGCTACTTCGACTCGTTCGGTGAAGGATATTATCATCATGGCATCTATTCTGGAGAAAGAAGCGAATAATATGACTGACAGAAAAATTATTTCAGGTATTCTCTGGAAGCGCCTTGATCAAGGCATGGCCCTCCAAATTGATGTGCCTTTCTATTACATTTTGAACAAAGGTTCAAATCCATTGACTCTAGATGATCTGGCCACACCATCACCCTACAATACTTATCTAAACAAAGGATTACCGCCGACCCCCATCGCCAATCCGGGTTTGGATTCAATCATCGCCGCCCTATATCCTACCCAAACGCCGCATTATTTCTATTTGGCGGACAAAGAAGGCATTACGCATTACGCGGTTACTCATGACGAGCATGTGGCAAATAAGTTGAAATATTTAAAATAAAAAAAGTCCGCGGAGTTTTAATTCCGCGGATGGGTGAGGTGGTGGAGACGATCACCCTCCGGCGACAGTCTGAGTCTTTTCAAAGTCTTGGGCCAATAATCTGAGAAGGATTCCAAATCCGATGGGTTTTGAGATGAATCTGCTGATTCCGAAGCTAGTCAGGTCACCAAAATATGTTTCTGACGTACCGGACCAAAGCCAGATAACATAAGTCCTTGAGCCTGATTGGATTCTTTTGGCCAACTCAATCCCTGTCATCCCATGACCCATTTTGTAATCGGTCAAGATTAGATCATAAGGCCTCTCATCTGCTTCACTAATCAAGACCAAACTGTAAGCTTCCTCACCGTTGGATGCAGTTGTGACGATATGACCGTCATGTTCAAGTATCCTCAGAGCTGTTTTGCGCACATCGGCTTCGAATTCCACTACCAATATATTAAGTTTCGTTTTCAATTGTTCCTTATTTGTTTTTCCAACCACATTGGTCAGCTACTAAAAATTATGCTAGCATGATAAATATGAATAGTCAAGTAAATTATCCTCAAACAACTGCGCAGAGCAATCATGTGACTACGGCTCCGTCCACTTTACTCACGGGTTGTAGACCTACGCACAAGCGAGTATTCGTGGGCATGTCCGGTGGCGTTGATTCGTCGGTTTCGGCGGTATTGCTCAAAAAGGCTGGATATGATGTTACGGGCGTTTTTATCAAAGTTTGGCAACCGGATTGGCTCATGTGCACCTGGCGTGAAGATCGTCGCGATGCCATGCGTGTTGCCGCGTGTCTGGATATCCCGTTTGTCACTCTAGATTTAGAGAAAGAATACAAAAAAGACGTAGTCGATTATATGATTTCAGAATACAAGGTCGGTAGAACGCCAAATCCAGATGTTATGTGTAATCGGTATGTTAAATTTGGTGGATTTTTTAGTTGGGCAATGGGACAAGGCGCTGATTATGTGGCCACTGGACACTATGCCCAAGTATTGAAGCGACTATCCAATGTCTTAGATGATCGCTTCAAACTTGTCGTAAGTACGGACAAAAACAAAGACCAGACTTATTTTTTATGGACTCTTACTCAAGATCAGCTCTCCAAAACGCTCTTTCCGGTCGGGGACTTGGAAAAACTTGAAGTCCGAAAACTGGCTAGAAAATTTAGACTGCCAAATGCCGAGAAAAAAGACAGTCAAGGTCTGTGTTTCATCGGCAAGATTGATGTCAAAGAGTTCCTGTCTCATTACATCACGCCCAAGAAGGGTGTCGTGCTTGATATTCACGGCCAAACAGTCGGTAAACACAATGGTGCGTTTTTCTACACGATCGGCGAGCGCCATGGATTTCTTATCACGAAGAAAACCTCAGATGACAAGCCGTTATATGTTGTGGCAAAAAATATTGCGGCAAATACGATTACGGTTTCACACAAGACCGCTGACGGAGAATTGCCGAGTGTCAAAACAGAAATAATATTGAAAGACATGAATTGGAATCAAGACATCGTCCCGATGAACAAAAACCTTCAAGTTCGTTCACGATATCGAGAATCATTGCAAGACGCGCGTCTTTCTGGATCCGATGCTGTCATCTTTAAAAAACCGCAGTCTACTCTTTCATCCGGTCAATCACTTGTTGTGTACGATGGTGAAGTCTGTCTTGGTGGTGGGATTATAGTGTAAGCAAGCGTCTGTGGAGTGTTTTTGGATCTGTTTTTATCGTGTAAGTTTCTATTACGGGTTATAATATCTCCATGAACTATCATCGTCTGGGAATAACAGCGCTTGTCTTGATCTTATTTTTGACGCTAATATATATGATTCAAAGACTCATGCCAGACAGAAAGCTTCTTGTCGACGCGATACAAATCGGATTTGAAGATAAAGTTCCAAGCCCGATTACTCACGGAGACGTGAGCAAAAGACAAGTCATATTTACCTTTGATGGTGGTGAAGGCTCACAGTCTGCTTTCGTTGTATTGGACATATTGCGAAAACATCATGCTCGCGGCACTTTTTTTCTTACTGGAAAATGGGTATTGCGCAATCCGGATTTGATTCGAAGGATGCAAGCCGAGGGACACGAGATTTATAATCATTCCTTGACGCATCCTCACTTGCCATTTTTGACTGACAGAGAAATAGCCAATGAACTTGGCAATATGGATAGAACGCTGTTGAATCTCATCAATACTTCAACAAAACCTTATTTTCGCCCTCCTTATGGAGATTATGATGAACGGGTTCTTTTTGCCGCGGCGCGCCATGGTTACCGTGCCGTGATGTGGACCATTGACGCCGGTGATTGGATGGAGTCGGAAGGATTTACGGCCGACGCGGTTCGCGCGCGCATTTATAGTCATATTGAACCGGGCGCGATTGTTCTCATGCATCTGGGCGATCATATTACCGGTTTGATCTTGGATGAGATATTTACCCAGATTGAAGATTTGGGATATAAGATAGTTTCGTTGACGCAGGGGATATAGAATTTTTTTAATCTTTTCATTTCCCCTTCTTTACTTGTATAATGTCATCATGAATCATCTGATATACATAACCAAGTCCGATGGGACAAAACAATTGTTTGAAGAGGACAAATTGGTCAATTCGCTCAAGCACGCGGGAGCTTCCGATGAATCAGTAGACGAAATAATCAATCAGGTTGAAGCGAGCATGAAAGAGGGCATGACGACCAATGAAATTTATGGCCATGCTTTCTCTTTGTTGCGAAAACACTCCGTGCATACGGCCACGCGGTACTCTGTCCGACGAGCCTTAACGGAGCTCGGACCTGACGGTTTTCCATTTGAAAAATTTGTCGCGCGCATCTTTAACGCGCGAGGGTACGAGACGCTAACGGATCAGCATATCATGGGTATATGCATTGAACATGAGATGGATGTGGTGGCCTGGAAAGATGACGCATTGGCTATGGTTGAAGCAAAATTTCACAACGAGTTTGGCTTAAAATCAGATGTCAAAGTCGCTTTATATGTCAAAGCGCGTTTTGATGATATTGCCCAGAATACTTTTGATTATGGTGGCCTGAAGAGAAAATTGACCGAGCGTTACCTTTTTACCAATACCAAATTTACGGATCAAGCGGTGAAATACGGCGTCTGCAATCATATTGAACTCATAGGCTGGAATTATCCGGTTAACAAAAATCTTCACACCATCATTGAACAATACAAACTTCATCCTATCACTTGCCTTATCGGACTTTCATACCAACAAAAGAAAGATTTGGTGGGAAGAAATATTGTTACCTGTGCGGACATGATCAAGTGTCCGGATATTCTAAAGGAGATTGGTATTCGTCCCGAAGAAAAAATTGAAAAAATCTTGCATGAGGCCAGAATGATTACCGGAGTTGCGATTTAACAAAAATCACATGAGTGAAAAATTAGACATTGTAAATGAAAAAACCGGTGATTTTGGGGTAGAAACATACAAGACATGGTTTGAGATGCCAACACATTGGAACTAATCTCCTAATTATGACCAAGACAGATCAGATGCGCACTATTCGCGACGAAATATTGACTCTAAAAAAGTCGCCTTTGTATGAATATCGTACGGCCAATAATTTTTTTCCCGTTATCGGAGAGGGAAGTCATGACGCGAAAATAATGTTTGTGGGAGAAGCTCCGGGAAGAAATGAAGCGAAAACCGGCAAGCCGTTCTGTGGAGCCGCTGGGAAAGTGCTCGATCAATTGCTTGAACATGTCGGTATTCCGCGCCCAACGGTATATGTGACCAATATCGTCAAAGATCGTCCGCCAGAAAATCGAGATCCGACCCCGAAAGAAATTGAAACCTATGGCCCATTTTTGGATCGACAAGTAGAGATTATCAAGCCTCGAGTCGTTGTGGCGCTTGGTCGCTATGCCATGGGTTATATTATGACCAAGTTCGGATTGGAATTGCAGATTGAGCCCATTGGGAAGGCACATGGCAAATCGTACCCGACCAATCTTGAGGTCGGACCTCAAGGCATAGTTGTGCTGTATCATCCTTGCGTTGCCGTGTATAATCCCAACAACCTGCCAAATCTCAAAAAAGATTTTGAAATATTAACGCAGTACAAAGAATAACAGAACAAAGACAATGAAGAAAAATTCCCCGGAAAACAAGCTGGATATCCTTAGTTCAAGATTTTCGTCAGCCAAAGATCTTCTCGATTATTTGAATGAGTCATACAATAAACTCCATACCAAGTATGAGAATTATTTCTGGCTGTCATACATGGGCGATCATAGCGTTGACGCATTGATGAATAAGGCGCAAATCAGACGTGACTCATTTCGTTCGAATGCCGTTTTGAAAACGGAAACCGACTATCACCTCAAAAAATCTTCAGGTGAATACAAAAATCGCCTTAAATCATGGAATCATTTTTTTGGTCTGTATCAAACTCCCGTCCAAGCGGTTCCGTTTAAGAAAAAAGCCATAGAATTGGAGACGAAAATCTTGCGAAAAAGGACGAAACGCACTGAAGGATATATTGATCCAAGGACGCACAAGTTTGTCGAAGCGTCTGAAAACAAGATGCGCGCCGTGATGCGAACAAATCCTGATGAAGCCACTAGACAAGCCTGCTTTGAGGCAATGGAAAAACTTCCGCTTGATTATATAGATGAGTATGTAGAAGTGGTTCGTGTCCGGAATGAATTCGCCCGAACACTTGGATATGCGGATTTTTATGAATACAAAGCTCGGATTGATGAGAATATGAGTAAAAAGGAGCTGTTTTCTGTTTTTGAAGATGTTTACGAAAAAACAAAATATGCATTTAAAAATGTTCGTCAAATCGAAAAGACTAGACCAGGATTACGAAAACCGTGGAATTTTGCCTATATGATGACTGGTGATTTTGTTGAAAAGGAAGACCAGTATTTCCAATTTGAAAATGTACTCTCGTATTGGGGTCGTTCGTTTGCCGCTTTGGGTATTGATTTTCAGGGCGGTGAAGTTAGATTGGATCTTCTGGATAGGAAAGGAAAATCCAACAACGGGTTCTGTCATTATCCGAAGCTTGTTCAGTATAAAGACGGTAGACGGATTTCCGGTTCAAGTGGCTTTAGTTCGAATGCCATACCCAGACAAGTCGGTTCGGGCGCGCAAGGCATTCATACCGTTTTTCATGAAGGAGGGCATGCCGCAGATAGGCTCAATTCATTCCAGAAAGACGCCTGCGTCAATTCTGAGTATCCGCCGTCAACTGTTTCATGGGCGGAGACGCATAGCATGTTCATGGATACTATTTCAAGTAGTGTTGAATGGCGTACGCGATATGCAAAAAACGACGCCGGAGATCCGTACCCATTTGAGCTTTTTGAAAAGGAGGCCCGAGCGTTACATATGCTCAGGCCTTTGGATATGATGAGTATATGTTTTGTCGTGTTTTTTGAAAAAGAAATTTACGAATGTAAAAATTTGACCAGAGAATTTGTCATCAAAGCCGCCCAAAAGGCATCAAAAAAATATCTTGACCGCTCTTTGAATTCAATTTCAATTTTGAATGTGCCTCATATTTATTCATGGGAAAGCTCCGCTTATTATCATGGATACGGCTTGGCCAAATTGGGTGTAAGTCAATGGAGGGAATATTTTTTCAAAAAATACGGATATATCGTGGACAATCCAAAAATCGGGGAGGAGTTGAAAAAGATTTGGTCATACGCGTCGGTATATTCAGCAAAGAAACTGATCTTTATGGCAACCGGCAAAAAATTAAGTCCAGACGCGTTCATTCGGGATGTTACCAGACCGATTGACGATATCATCGTCGACGCAAAGGCCAAAATTAGACGCCTCGATAAGGTCAGACGACACACCAGACCAATCAATCTGGGTGGCAAGATAATAATGATGCACGGCAAAAAGAAAATAACCGATAATAGCACATCTTTTGAGTCCATGGACAAAAAATACAAGGCCTGGTTAAGGACTGCATCTTAATATCTGCGCATCTGTTATAATGGGGGTTCCCATGAAACCTGAAGAATTCAATCGCTATATTGATAATCAGCTTCGACAGGGCATACCGCGACAGGTCTTGACGGCCAATCTACGCGCCGGAGGATGGAATCAAGAGCAAATTGATCAAGCTCTTATTCAGCATGACAGACGAATTCACAAGGAACTATTGTCCGCGCGTAGGCATACCTATTCACTGCGAGAAAAAGTTCTCATAGCGATTTTACTCATAGTGATGGTATATGCTGGACTTTTCCATCTTTCATTCATCAGTCTTGACTATCGGAGCGTTATCGACAAAATCGTCGGAGTCTATGACGCGTATAAAAAGACCGGAAACACCCCGCCGTCGTCATTGGCTCCAGTCCAATCGTCTCAAATATCAACGGTGTTTGGTATTGAATAATTCTCGTGCTACACTTTTGTCTATGCAGTCATTCGAAATCCGTTCACGGTTTCTGAGTTTTTTTGAAAAACGCGGACATGCCGTCATTCCGTCGGCTTCGTTGGTCACTTCTAATGAAAAGGGCGAGACTAATGCCACACTTTTTAATACCGCCGGAATGCAGCCGCTTATCCCATACTTGCTTGGAAAACCGTATTTAATTGATAATCGGGAAATAAAACGCCTTGTCAATGCGCAAAAATGCCTGCGCACAGTGGACATTGATGATGTTGGCGATAAAACCCATGCCACATTCTTTGAAATGTTGGGCAACTGGTCTCTTGGGGATTATTTCAAGTGGGAGGCCATAAAATGGAGCTATGAGTTTTTGACAAATTCCGTAGACGCGCCGGATGGCGATAAGGGTCTCGGCTTGGATCCAAAACGCCTGTATGTGACGGTTTTTGCCGGAGATTCCGATTCGGGACGAGATGATGAATCCGCGAAAATCTGGGAATCCATCGGTATACCGAAACACCGTATATATTTCAAAGATGCGGCTTCCAACTGGTGGCCGGCTGTTAAAAACGATAAAGAAAATAATTGGACTGGGCCGACGGGTCCATGTTCCGAGATGTTCTATGATATTACCAAGGAAGGTTTGGGTGATTTGACGCAAAGACAGTTTGAACAAGCTGATAATGACCAAAAAGTAGTTGAGATTTGGAATGATGTTTTTATGGAGTTTGAGAAAAAAATGGGCAAAATCGTCGGCAATCTTTCGAAAAAGAATGTTGATACGGGCGCGGGGTTGGAGAGATTGGCAACCGTGTTGCAGAAAACAGACAATATCTATGATACGGATCTTTTTAGTCCACTGATGGCGGTTGCTGGACCGATGGGGCGTGACGATATCAGACGACAGAGAATAATTGCCGATCATATCCGCTCGTCAATCTTCATGATTGCTGATGGAGTAAGGCCGTCAAACACAGACAAGGGGTATATCCTTCGTCGTATTCTTCGCCGCGCCATTTTCTGCACGGAAAATAAAAAAATAAACGAAAATGAAATTTCCTCTTTCGTGGAGATAATCGCCAAGGTCATCTATAAAGGGATGTACGAAAATATTGAAAAACAAAAAGAAGAAATCGTTGAGGTTATTTTCAAGGAGTCAGAACAGTTCAGAAGAACCATAGATAAGGGTCTTAAGGAATTTGATAGGATAACTTCTTCAAGTCGCGATACCGATTGCATCTCCGGAAAAGACGCCTTCATTTTATTTTCCACCTACGGTTTTCCGATCGAAATGACAAAAGAATTGGCCAAAGAAAGAAAAATAGAAATAGACGAGAAGGGATTCGAGAACGAATTTGAAAGGCACCAAGCTCTTTCTCGCGCTGGCGCCTCACAAAAATTCAGGGGCGGTTTGGCTGACGCCGATGATCCGATGGTTGTCAGATATCACACCGCTACGCATCTGCTTCACCAAGCTTTGCATGATGTCTTGGGTGAAAATGAAGGTAACCAAAAAGGTTCCAACATTACATCGGAACGATTGCGTTTTGATTTTACCTACGGGGCGAAGATGACCGATGAACAGAAAAAGAAGGTTGAGAACATCGTAAATGAAAAAATATCCGCGGCATTACCGGTGAACAATCTTATTGTTCCGCGCGCGGAAGCCGAAAAGACCGGCGCCAAACATTTTTTTGGAGAAAAATATGGCGAACATGTTTCCATTTATTTTATTGGGCTGTCCTCCAACCAGCCCTCGGTCGATGATTCCAAGAATGCCTACTCAAAAGAATTTTGCGGTGGTCCACATGTCAAAAATACCATCGAACTGGCCGGGCCGGAAGGGCGGTGGCGTTTCAAAATCCAGAAGGAAGAAGCCGTGTCGCAAGGAATACGAAGAATCAAAGCCGTTCTTGTCTAGGATACCGTAACGGAAAGTCATATTATTCACAACAACTATTGTGATATACTACCAGCAATGTTTTTCTCAAATCCACACGGAGAACTGATGTTGATCATAGATGTGCAGAGTTCCATCGTGCGAGGTTCGCTTGTTTATGAGAGTCCGTTGACGATCCCCTCGATCATATACACGCATAACATCTCTATTCCTTACAAATCTGGCGGTGGCAGTAGTTATCTTATTAAGATGGCCACCCGTGCTGTTGAAGAAATCACTCAGGTTGTCATGGCGAATATTCAGAAGGAATCGAATTCCGATGACTTGCCACACCATGTTTCTTCCGTGCATTATGTTCTTTCGTCACCGTGGGTGGTTTCGCAAGCAAAGACTTTATCCATGTCGTTTGAGAAGGATACGATGATTAGTCGGGCTTATATTACCGGCATGATTTGGGAAGAACGAGCAAAAATGACCGCCAACACATCCGATGATATCCGAGTCATTGAAGAAAAGGTCTTTGATGTGCGTCTCAATGGTTATTCGGTGACATCGTGGGAAAGTAAACACACCAAAGAGCTTGGCGTTTCTTTTGTCGTCAGCATCGCCGGCGGACGGATGATAGATCGTTTTGTGGAAATTTCTCAAAGTCTCGTACGTAAAAAAGATCGTGTTAAATTTCATTCTTCGTTATTTTTGCAACACATTGGCATACAAAAGATTATTCCGGATTCATCGGATTATGTGCTGGTGCATATCCACGGAGAACTGACTGATGTCGCGATTATTCGTGCGCGTTCCTGTTCATTTTTTGGTTCATATCCATTCGGCATCCATAGTATTATCCGTGCCGTCGCGCTAGAGACGAAAACAACGGAAGATGTCGCCGAATCAACACTCAACTTGATTCTTGATGGGGATATTGACTCTAATAAGTCAAAAGAGTTTGTTTTTGTAGAAAACATGAAGCAGAGATGGGTAGATGAATTTAAGAAATTGCTCAAAACAAGTTCGACACCCGAAGCGGCTTTGGATCGAGTTATCATATCGGCGCGATCACATGAAGATTTTTTTGTGAAAAGCCTCCAGTTGGCGTATCCTCAAGCTTCGCCAGAACTGTTGGTTATAGAAAATATTTTACCGAATGTCTCGTACGAAATTAACGCAGAGCGTATCCTCTTGACGGGCGTATATGTTACGGCTATTCACAGTTTATTGAAATAAAGAAATTGTGGTATAATTTTTCCATATATGCCCAGACGTGTTCAAGATATTATCCCGAACTCCAACCGTTCAATACGAAACATCCCTTTGGAACGCTCGTCTATCATCGTGCCGTTGCAACCCCCCAAGAAAAAACTTGGTAGCTCTATTTTAGCGCAGATGCGTCAGCCCGAAGAAAAGACCAATGAACATGAATTAGAGCCAAGAAACGATACTCGCAAAAAAACAAATTTTCCGGAGATGAAGATGCCGATTATGCCACCGCGAAAGATGCGAAAGTCTGGGGCAAAGAAATGGCTTTTTCTCCTTATGAGTATCGTTGTCATTATCGCGATAGCCGGATATATTGCCTCCGTTTATTTTTCCCGCGCCTCTTTTGTCATAGTTCCGAAGACCGTTCCATTTTCCGTGAACAGCACCTATATTTCACAAAGTACACAAGGTAAAGGTGTTCTTATGTACGAATTGGCGTCCATCAAAGGGGATTCTGCTGTGACTGTTCCCGCGACCGATGGGCCGAAAATATCCACATCCGCGAAAGGAAAAATTACTATCTACAATAATTTCAGCGTCCAGTCGCAACGCCTTATCGCCGGCACAAGATTTGCCGATGACAAAGGACGCGTGTATCGGCTTTCAAGTTCAGTTGTCGTCCCCGGATACAACAAAGTCGGATCAACCATTACGCCAGGCACCCTCTCAGCGTCAGTGGTCGCCGATCAAGCCGGAGAATCCTATAACATAACCAAGATTGACCCTATAAGCGATTTTAAAATAGTAGCCTACAAAGGTAATCCAAAATACGAAAGCATATATGGACGTCTGGCCACCGATATAACCGGCGGGTTCATGGGCACGAAAAAAACAATCAATCCCGCCGTACTAGCTTCAACTACTGCCACTCTCCAATCAAAGATAGTCTCTGATTTGCTGGCCAAACTGAAGACAAGCGTGCCGGATGGATATATCATGTACCCAAATGCTTATGTGCCAATATTTTCCGCTCCAGTGATTGGTGGCACCGATCCAAGATCAGCGACAGTCACTCTCCAAGGAACCGTCTATGGAATATTGTTCGAACGCTCTGGGCTTGTGGCACGCGTCGCTGGCGAGCAGTCAGTCGCTATATTTGATGATTTCTCATATGAAACTCCTGGTTTGGATTCTCTCGATTTTAGCATAGCCAATATCAAAGATTTTTCTCCTGAAAAGAAAAACACTTTGATTATAAAACTCAAAGGAGATGCTATGCTCGTCGGTACGATACCTATAAATTCTCTCAAAACAAAACTTGCCGGGCTCTCTCTAGCAGAGACAAGCTCAGTATTGCGGTCCTTCAAGTCAGTTATAGAAATAGAAAAAAGTTCCGGCTATGTAACGCCGCCATGGTCTAAAGTTCCAAGCAATCCGGACAGGATAACAATAGAAGTATTGACGAAATAGCATGATATCTGCTAGTATGTGACCTACGCGCCTAATACCAGATGGAACCTGCGCTACAACCAAAAAATGGCTCGAGGAATACCGTTAGCGGTATTGTTGTTGAAGCATTGCCTAATACGTTGTTTAAAGTCGAACTTCAAGAAACCAAGGAAGTCATTCTTGCGTATCTGGCGGGTAAAATGAGGATGAATCGTATACGGGTCCTCATTGGAGACAAAGTGGATTTGGAACTTGATCCATATGGTGGTCGTGCTCGTATCACGCGACGTTCATAAAATTATGAGAGTAAAAGCATCAGTCAAACGTATCTGTCCAAAGTGCACTGTCGTCCGCCGATGGGGATATGTCTATGTGGTGTGCAAATCAAACCCCCGGCACAAACAGAGACAAGGGTAAGAAAATTACAAGACGCAGGATTCAAGATTCAGGAATAAATACGAAGCACAGAAACATATTCTTGAATCGTGAATCTTGAATCAGATAAGATTAAACCACCAAAACACCAATCATATGCGTATCCTCGGTATTACAGTTCCGGAAAATAAGCGACTTGAATTCGCCTTGACTGCCATATACGGTATAGGACGTTCTCGTGCCATCCAGATTTTGAAAACCGCGAAGGTTGACGCCAGTCTCCGTTCAAACGTTCTGACGGTCGAACAGGAAAATCAGATACGCAAGATTATTGAGAGTTTCAAAATCGAAGGCGATCTCAGACGAGAGGTTGCGGGCAATGTCAAACGCTTGAAAGACATCAAATCATATCGTGGCAGCCGACACGCCCGTCATCTTCCGGCGCGCGGTCAAAGGACAAAAACAAATTCCCGGACTGTTCGAGGCAATGTCAGAAAGACCATGGGGTCCGGTAAACGCAAAGAAGAGAAGAAATAAAAACAATGTAACCATTTCATATCATCATGGGTAAAAAAAGAATCGTCACAACCGCCGGGACCGAATCAACTGATGCAAAAAAAGCACCTGTTGTTTCGGCAAAAAAACGCGTCGAATCCGGCATACTGCATGTCCAATCCACTTACAACAACACCAAGGTAATGCTCACTGATATCAAAGGTAATGCTCTTTTGTGGGGTTCGAGTGGCGGCGCGGGATTTCGCGGAGCGAAAAAAGGCACGCCGTTCGCGGCGGCCAAGGTTGGTGAAATATTGGCCCTGAAAGCCATTGGCATTGGCCTAAAAGAGGTCGCCGTGATAGTCAAAGGTGTTGGTTCAGGTCGTGAATCGGCGATTCGTGGATTTATCAGTAAAGGCATTATCATCACTTCCATTAAAGATAAGACCCCGATTCCATTCAATGGTCCTCAACCGAAAAAGCCTCGTCGTGTTTGATTATTAATTTTTTTCAATATCATCATGTTAATTGGTCCACGATATAAAAAAGCTCGCTATCTCGGTGCCGCCGTTTTTCGTAAGACACAAACGCCAAAGTATTCCTTGCGTGTGCAAACAAAGGCCAAGAACACCAAACGCCGCGGCGCGAAAAGCGAATACGGTCGTCAACTCTTGGAAAAACAAAAGGCCCGCTACAGTTACGGTATTTCCGGCGGCCAATTTACCAACTATGTCAAATCCGCACTCAAGACTACTGGAGACAACGCCAAAAATCTTCTCCGTATTCTCGAAGGCAGACTTGACAATGTAGTTCTGCGCGCCGGTTTCGCGTTGAGTCGTGCGTCCGCCCGTCAGATGGTCAACCATGGTCACATTATGGTCAACGACAAAATAGTCAACATTCCTTCATATCAGGTGCGCATCGGTGATACTTTGACCATTCGTGAAGGGAGTAAAAAGAAAGCGATTTTCAGCAAGTTGGATGATGAGCTAAAAAATATCAAAGCTCCGGCGTGGATCTCGGTCAACACGGAAAAAAAAGAGATAAGGGTCGAAGGTGAGCCGGTGACGGACATGTCTGAATTGCTCTTTGATGTGCGCGCCGTGCTTGAGTTTTATACTCGCTAGACAAATATTATTTTTTAATATATAATTAACCACCAATATTTATAAATATCATGACACACGATCTTATTCTTCCTTCAAAGCCAAGAATCATCAATGAGCACGGTACCAGCGGTACCTATGAGATTGACGGTCTTTACCCTGGTTACGGACACACATTGGGCAACTCGCTCCGTCGCATCATCCTCTCATCGCTTCCTGGTGCGGCCGTTACCAAGGTCAAAATCAAGAATGTCGAGCATGAATTTTCGGCAATAGACGGTATAAAGGAAGACGTCATCACTATTTTACTTGCATTAAAAAAACTCCGAGTTCGCATTAGCGGCGACGAGGCGGTCAATCTTACTATCAAAGTCAAGGGTGCAAAGGAAGTCACCGCCAAAGATATTGATGTTCCAGGACAGGTTGAGATTCTTAATCCGGAACTTCATATCGCTTCGCTGACCGAAAAATCATCGGAACTTGATGTGGAAATCATGGTGGAAAAAGGCCTTGGTTATGTTTCGAAGGAAATCATCCAAAAAGAACGCGTGGAAATTGGCGCCATCACCCTTGATGCCGCATTCACTCCTATTCGTAAAGCTAATTATGAAGTTGAGAATATGCGCGTCGGCGATCGCACGGATTTCAATCGTCTTCGTGTGACGATTGAAACCGATGGTACGATTTCTCCTCGTGAAGCGTTGGAAAAATCCATCGCCATAATGATTCACCAACTCAAAGCCATTGTCGGTTTCACCGAGAAAGACACGGAAGTTGATATGGTTGAATCTGTCGATAAAAAAACGGAATCTCCTGAAGGATCGCTCAAGGACATTAATTCTGATCTGTTGAAGACTCGCGTCGACGCACTTGGTTTTTCTGTTCGCACTGCCAAAGCGCTTTCTAACAGCAATGTCCGTACACTGGGCGGCTTGGCACGCAAAAAAGAGTCGGATATTATGGACATTGACGGGCTAGGCGCCAAAGGTATGCAAGAGATCAAAAAATTATTGGCTCAGCACGGCATAACGCTAAAGCAATAATCTGTTATTTTTATGAGACATCATTCAAACAAGAGAAAATTCGGCAGAGAAAAGAATCAGAGAAACGCTTTGATGTCTTCGTTGGCGCGAAACTTGATTCGTGACAACCGGATAAAAACCACGACTATGAAAGCTAAAGAGCTCCGCCCGATGGTCGAGAAACTTATCACCAAAGCTAAGATTGCGACTATCGTCTCGCGCCGCCTGATTATCTCACGGATCCACGCTGTTGCCGAAACCAAAAAACTCATTGAAACAATTGCGCCAAGATATGTGAACCGCAAAGGTGGTTATACCCGTATCATCCGTCTGCCAAATCGCGATTTGGATGGCAGTCCGATGTCATTAATTGAATTTGTATAAAAATAACACCAGTTCACGAGTGTCACAATCATGAAACACACCATCGACGCACAAGGTAAAAAGATAGGACGCATTGCTAGTCAAGCGGCGGTTATTCTTTTAGGAAAACATTCGCCCGCGTTTGCTAAAAATAAAGTGTCAATTGATACGGTCGAAATTGTCAACGCTTCAAAAGTTGATCTTACTTTAAAAAAGAAAATCAATGATATTTTTGTGACATACACTGGTTTTCGTGGCGGTTTGAAAAATGAATCTTTAGGAGAGCTGATCGCGCGCCGAGGCATGACGGAAGTATTCCGTCGAGCCGTCACCCGCATGTTGCCCAACAACCGTCTGCGCGATGAAAGGATTAAGAATCTGACCATAAAAGAATGAATATAAAATAAGATGACGACCAAACCAACAATTCACAAATACTTTGAAGCTGTCGGTCGCAGGAAAACTGCCATTGCTCGCGTGCGTCTTTTTCCTGCTACAAAAACTGGATTCGAGATCAACGGCAAGTCATTGGAGATATATTTTCCAGTCAAAGAAATGCAAATGAATGTTACCGATCCTTTCACCAATGGTAAGGCCGCAGAGAAATTCCATGTGACTGCTAAGCTCACAGGTGGAGGCATTTCAGCTCAATCAGAAGCACTCCGTCACGGTATCTCCCGCGCTTTACTTGTTTATGATATAGAGCTCCGTGGCAAACTCAAAAAGCTTGGTTACTTGAAACGTGACCCTCGTGCCAAAGAGCGCCGCAAGTTTGGTTTCAAAAAAGCCCGTAAGTCTCCACAGTGGAGTAAGAGATAACTTACCGCCGCAGTGGTCTAAACGATAAACGAGCCTTCTTTATGAAAAGATTAAGACGCCCAGAGATGGGCGTTTTAATTTTATCTACATGGATAAATACCCTAGGTTAAATTCAGTTGTTGTCCTCGAACATGGTCAAGATATCGTGCGTGTTTATAACGCTCTTGTAATGGCTGTCGAAGCCGGAGAGGGCAAGGAAAGAGATCACTACCAGTCTATTATTGAGCGTCTATTTTTAGAATCTCCATGAAAAACATATTCCACATTTTTGGAGGAAAGAGGAGGTCACGTCACATTAAAAGTAAGATGAAGTACTTTTCGGGTAGAGGGTATAAACCGCGTGCGGCTCTGCAATTACAAAAAATGTACCCGTCGGCTCGAATTAAATAAATAATCACCATGAGAATCATTAAAAACGATCATCTTATAGAAATGGCTTGGTCAAAAATAGCAGAGGGATTGGCACGTAGAGATTTTCTTGTCGTACAGAAGAATTTTTACTGGCTACGTAGGTTACTTAAAGAGGCAGAAATTAAATTCTGATGATTACCCAATGGCATTGCGACATAGAAGCTTCTTCGTCTGACTGCTATGTAACGGCCAGCACTACGATCAGCTCAACTTCAAGCCCGATCTATTCACAGGATGCAGGGAACATCAGTTTTGGTCTTGCGGTTCAGATTGTCCTCATGGGATTGATAGCTTGTGGTCTGGTCTTTAATGTTTTCTTTAAGCGTAAATAACATGTTTGATCCAAATTACCAATTTGCTACTCCTCTACTCATGGCATTCAATGCGGTCTTTATTTTTCTCGCTACATGGATTCCTGTATATGCGGCGATTTCTTTTTTTATCGGCCTGATAGTTAGATTTTTTCGCAAAGGTGGTTCACGTAATGTATTGCGAATATGATTACACCCGAAATTTACTTTCTCTATATTTTTGCGATGTTGCTTTCGATAGTGATCTACACTTTTTTGCGACTTATTAAACGATTTCTAAACTGGTGATCTCGGCAATGCCAATAAGCCCGAAGCCAAGTCGATTTATCAAAATAACATCATAAACATGACCTCTACAACCACAGCCATTTTTACCGCACTAGGCATTCCTTGGGCAACCATGTATGCCTCGGTACAAACGGCAGTAGGCCAAGCAGGGCAAGTCCTTTTGGACATCTTTGTGACCTTGTGGCCGCTCTGGCTCGGTATAGGTGTTTTGCTTTTCGTGATCGGCATCCCTTGGGTGCTCTATCGACGCGCCACCCACGCAAGGTAAACACAGAAAAGACCCCCTATTCGGAGGCCTTTCGTAATACACCATAATTTTACCATCTTATGAGAAATTCCTGCAAGTGGCTAGGCATTATAGGAGTAGTGGCTACTCTCGTATTTTTTGCCGACGTGCCACGCGCGAGTGCTGATATTCAGCAATTGGAAAACAGCGTGTTGTATCAGAACGGTCAGACCATAGACCAGGCACTGGGTACAGGTCTTTCTGGGTCAATTGATAGTATCGGTGTATATGCTGAATACTATAGCGGTTCAGGCATCTTTATTGTGGCGATTGCCTGTTACGACGATGCGGCCTACACCCTAATATGTGGAGGAGGTACGGATGGAACTCATTTTCGTTCAGAAAATGTTGACGTAACTACACTCAACGGGTACATAAATATCGAATCGAATGGCGTTTATGTAGACACATTTACACCTACGAAATACTACCGATTAGCAGTACGTTCAGATGGTTTCTATTCAATTGGCGGAGCTTCTTCTGGCTCCCCATATGCCTTTGGTGATGTTTTGCCTGACTCTTTAAGTCCGAATACATCACCATCAATAACTGGAAAGGATCTGTATTTTTGGATAAATGCTGACTATTCAGCGATTCCTGATACCTCAACTCGCTTTATCTTTCTTTCTCCTGTCGCAAGTTCGACTGTGGCAACAAGCACTACAGTCGGAGCGCATGTGTATGTAAATGAATCTGACTGGGAAGATGGGACGTACTTGTCCCTCGCATATACCAATCAGACTGTGGCACATGTAGGTGGCTCGGCTCTCGATGCGTGGTACGCGGCATTTGGCACAGGTTCGACGGGAGGCGATACCGCGATCCACTTACCACTGCTTGCCGGAGATAACGATGTAGCAACTTCGACAGTATTTCCGTTTATCGGCCGAACGATAGGAAATTACAAAATTATTAGACCATCTGCATACGAAGGGTTGTGGTTGATAGGGCGTTTCTTTGGAGGACAGACGATCGTAGCTTCTTCTACTTCTTTCATTGTCGTCCAAAGAACAGGTGTGGATATTGCGGTGGAGGCGGGCGGGACAGCATTGATTGATGCTCTGATTACGGGTACCACTACTGCTCCGATCTTAAACTGTCACGTAACGAGCTTTTCACTCGAACTCTGCCTAATCTCGCTCATTGTACCGCCAGCTTCAGTTTTGAAGGCCGATTTTGAACGATTCCGCGATGCCTTCCTAACTAAATGGCCTCTAGGTTACGTTACGCGAGTAATTTCCGTAATGGCGACCACAACCCCCGTAGCATTACCCACACTCGACTTTACAATGCCGTCCGTGATTGGGGGACAGCATGTAGAACTTGATCCGTGGCCATATCTTTTCAGTGCTTCTTCGACTATCGGATCAGCAAGCTCTACGGAGGGGCAGACATTCCGTGAAATTACGGAGCCATATTGGTACATGTTGTGGGCTGTAATCCTCGTACTCGCAATTACCAAGCATGTAATAGGGATGAGACACCACTAAAATGATATTGCAATTGATTCTAACAATTCTGATCGGAGCAATAGAAATTTTATTTGGATGGCTTCCCGATGCGAGTACCTTACCGAGTGTTTTCGGGTATTCATTGGATACTGCTTTTGTTACAGCGATGGGATACTGGCAGTCATTTTCTAGTGTTGTCTGGCCAGTGGTATTTCCATTTCAGTGCGCCCTGTTCTATATGGGCTTCTTATTAACAATCCAAGTCGTAAAGATTTTCTTAGGCCATAGAACGCCTAGCGCAACAACATAATGCCTACATTCATACCAAACAAAGCGGGAACCGCTGTTAAGGAAATTGACTTACTTGATCTTTTCGAGGCCGAGGAGGGCACAATCAATCAGTATTATGGCCGAGTTGGACAAGGAAAGACGTATGCGGCGACAAAAGATGTGCTTGATGATCTGGCAAATGGGCAAGTGATCTATGCGAACTGGCATCTGAACTTTGAAGGACATGATGACAGATATTCGTTGAAGTACGCTTCGCGAAATTTCTTTTTCTTTAGGAAAAGGTACTACCGATTCCCAAAAGAAAACTTCCACTTCATAGAAATAGACGATCAATTTATGGATAAATTCGAGAAATTGACGGACTGCAAAGTGTATCTCGACGAAGGGCACGTAATCTTTGATTCGTATGAAATGGCCAAAATGTCTTTACGGAAACGTAAAAGCATTTTACATACGCGCCATTTCAACAGAACGATCAATATTATTTCACAACGTCCAACAGCGGTGCATGTTTCCGCTCGCGGAAATGTAAATATATTCTATCGTTGCACAAAGATTTGGACGTGGCCGGTCATGCTCTTTCGGCGACAGGAATTCCAAGATATGACAGGGGAGACTGTTGATGAGACAGCCGATCCCATCTCTACACGCTTCTACATGGGAAGAAAGCGTGTCTTTGAGGCATACAACTCAAAGTATCTTCGTGGAGGAATTCCGAGATCGCAGAAAGTGTATGTCGAGGCTTGGGATTTGAGCTTCACGGAGCGATTTTGGCTTTTGTGCTCTGTGATTCAACGTGTGCTTCCGCTTAAGCGGAAGCACACGCCCGCGCGCGAAAGCGCGTCGCCGAGGGGGTTAAATGGGGCTAACGGCGTTAAAGAATCATCCGGCGTGCCCACTACGGATGATCGGACGGGGGAACTCCCGTTTTAAGTTGTCTCACGCTTCGTGTTGGCTTGTCAGCTGTCTAACGCTGTCGAGGGATAATACACGTCGAGCGGCCTACTCTGCTGTCATCAGCGGAGTAGGGGCGCTCGTGAAAACAAGAGGGATATTATATACGGAACAGCGATTGTCACAATACAATTAAATAACAATGTGCTAGATTTATACACATGAACCCAACTGAAATGAAATACGCATTGCTATGTTTGGCGACTTTAGGACTTTCAAGTTACACTTTTTATCTCTCTAATATTATTCTTGGAATACCACTGACAATCATCGGGATACTCTTTGGCATCAGGAGTACCAGTGCAAACAAACCTAAATGGAAGCAGGGTATTTGGGTAGCCATCGGAGCTGTAGTCTTGGGATATACTGTTGCCGCACTTTTACTCGGATCAATTACTGGTTACTGTATGAACTGTGGATAACCAAAATTAGAAGGGGTATTTTTATGCTATACTATTGTTCGTACTCTTAATAATTGAGTGGCCAATTATATATATGAAAAAAAATATTTATATTGCTATAGGTTCGTATGTTCTTGCTTTGTTAGTTATGCTTATAGGAATTCCTGTAAGTGCATCGCCCGATACAAATAATTTAACGATCGCCATAGTCACTGCTATTTTTTTGGTAATAGGAATTATATTCAGTCTTAAAAGCAACAAAGCAAAAGAATCATCTTGGATCGGAAGTCTCCTCGGTATTATAGGTATTCTTTGGCTGATATTCACTTTCATTGTCCTCTATTTGTCATCGATGCAATAATGCAAAAGTATAAAAATACTTATATTTCCGTTGCATTTTACGTGCTGGCGCTTTTGTTTTATTTTATATTAAACTCACCGGCGACTGCACCTTATTTCATCTGCGCAGTTATAGGTATCTTCTTTGCTCATATGAGTAACAGGAAGAAGGAATCATCTTGGGGAGGAAATCTTTTACTGGTAGTTGGAATCTTACTGGTTTTGTTTCCTTTCTTAATAGTGCCCCTCTCATTCATGCTGTCAGGAACTTTGTACAATATTAGTCATTAGAAAGTGGAGAGTGGTGACTACAAATAAAAAAGGGCCTGCCCTGAAGCAAGCCCTGTGACTAAGAGAACTACCGATTAGTACGGCGAAACCCCACGATAGAATTTCATCGGAGCGTTCGTCGAACTTTGATCGTAGAAACGAACCAAGCCATTAGTGTTGGCGAGGACTGCGATGTCTGTCCAATTGAGAAGGTTAGTCGAGGCTTGGATGTGATAATCAAACCCTGCCTCTCCTGTCAACTGCTGTACCATCGCTCCGTTCGTCGTGCTTCCTGTAAATGACAACGAGAACGGCTGACTTACGCCGATCTGATTAAGTGCGATGTTCGTCACAGTCACGACTGACTGAATGTTTGTGAACGGATCGAGACGGAAGCCCAAGATGTGGCTACTGTTCGCAACAGCATTCGGAAACCTAAACGTATAGTGGTTTGTGTTCACGATTCGCTCATCAACTGTTCCGATGATTTGGTCATCCCATAGCACCGACAATACTCCTTGCGCTCCATTGGTACTCGTAAATTGAGTATTGAAGGAGACAACATTGATTGGATTGGTGCTGGAAACGACAGTTGCAATCCATGCCGGTGACCCACTGAACAGTTTGAGAGATTCGATCCATTTCTGAATCGTTCCCGTGTCACTCTGTATGATTGGCGATTGAGTAAAGTCAATCACAGTATTCACGTACGACGGCGGCGTCACTTGTATATCTGGCGTGCACGTCGGATCAGCAGTGCCGAGAAGTTGAGCTGGATCATTTCCTGGCGTATAACTTGGCACGCCTGAACTCCAACCGCCACCTTCTTTACTTAAAGGAAAACCAAATCCTTGGTAATCCGTAGTTACGTTACCTGTAATCGTGTTTGAGTAGAACTCGTATGGCCAGCT
The DNA here is from genome assembly GCA_001821055.1 of Candidatus Taylorbacteria bacterium RIFCSPHIGHO2_12_FULL_45_16. Lineage (GTDB taxonomy): Bacteria > Patescibacteriota > Minisyncoccia > Phycocordibacterales > PALSA-1337 > C7867-002. The sequence continues at coordinate 149,024 of MHRT01000005.1, forward strand.
ATGTGAGGTGATAGTCCTAACGCAAGGTTCCATTAAACCAGTAGCAGATGACCTAAACTTCGCACCAACGATCTTGTGCGGATCGAGCGGTGTAACGTCCAAGTTGTATGCATGGTCAAGGGGACTTTCAGTGAACGGCCCAGTTAGAACGCTTCCGAATTGTGTCAGTGAATCACGTGAGAAGTACTGATCTGCCCAATCCGCTCCACTACCGTATCTTCCTACCCCTTCAAATTCTTTACCTACATAGGGATCAAGAAACGTGCAATGGACAGTTGTACTCGGTGATAAGGCTTTGATCCTCTCGCTTGCCGCTTGAATCAGACCAGCTCCAGCACTATGTGATATCAGATGAACATGTGTCCATCCTTGCGCAGCAATGCAATCTCCCAACATTTTACCCTCTTGTTTCGCGTTGTTTAACGCATGCGTAGGATAAAATGTCCACGCCTTATCGATCCATTTGTAGGTATTGACTTGCCATGTGGTCAAACTATTTGCCACGAGATAACTATTTATAGCATTCGACATCCCATCAAGCCATGATACATCAGGTTGTGGAAATGTCGGTGTTACGAATAGTTGCCACCCGTGCGTTGCCAATATCAAGTTACTCTTTCCCGATCCTTTGGACACACAATTTGCATACGTAGGTTGAGACGGCTGTGCCTCAATAGCATCTCTCCAGCCCGCAGATAGCGGATCAAGCAGAAATGCATGCGTCTGTCCCGACGGGTTCAATCCGTAGCCGACGATCTGACCCTTGTCATTGATAGCGGTTGCAGACTGAAGTGTCCACGGAGTGCCGTGCTGTATAGTCACATCGTTCAAGTCCTTCATTGAGCCGTTCGAGAAAAGAAAAGCCCGATTGCCAGACGAACCGACCACGTGAGCATTCACATTGATTCCGTAGGCATCTGATGATCCACCACTAAGAACGCCGAGATCTTGCATCGTTCCATTTTGGTAGTCATAGAACATTGCGTGATGCGCACCTCCGCTGGTGGTTGCGTAACCAACAACTTCTGCGTACATATTGATTGCATAGGCCGCGCTTTCATTGCCTCCCAATGTACCGATGTCCTGCATTACACTGTCGGCATAGAGGAAGGCGTGAACATGCCCATTTGTCGTCGAACTACCTGCAATATCGCCGTAGTCGTTGATGCCATAGGCGATACTTAGATGTGAACCAGTATTGCCAGGGAAAGTCCCGATATCCTGCATTGAGCCTCCAGAATAGAGGTATGCATGATAGTAGGCATTTCCACTGATGAGAGACCAGCCAACGATAGAATCGTTATTATTGATCCCAAATGCCTGACTGTCCGATCCACCCAATGTGCCCAGATCGCTCATGGAACCACCTGCGTACAAGAATGCGTGAGCGCTTGAGCTACTGTATGCCGCCGCACCTACGACCTTTCCCGCAGAGTTGACCTCGTGTGCATTGCTGTCAGGGCCTCCAAGAGTACCCAGATTTTGCATTGAGCCGTTCGAATACAGGAAGGCATAAGCGTTAGCTCTGCCAACTACTTTGCCATCGTTATTGATCCCATTAGCGAAACTATCAGTGCCTCCTAGGGCACCGAGATCAATGACATTGTAATCGTATTCAGGAGCAGGATCGTTCGGACTTGGCCCATCCAGTGCCATTATGATTGGTCGTACTGGCCGCGCAGGTTTTACTGGCCCGACGAAAGGCAGGGGATTATCTCCCCATTCTTTCAGCCAGTCCAGATACGCTGGCGGATAGATTTCCAAGGGCATCTTACTTCCCATGATTTTTTCGAGTGTTTCCGTGCCAGTCGGCTGATTTGTTTCTTCGGTTTGAGCCGAGACCTTCACGATCGTTGTTATCGCCATGATGAGAATCATGGTCGCCAGTAGGAGGACATTTCTTTTCATAATACTAATCCCGTTTCTGATTGTTTATTCAGTTGTCAAAGGCAACACACAACAGGTGTGAAGCCGAACTAATTGGTAGTCATGTATACCAACAGAAGGTTGATCTGTCAACCCCCCGCATATAGACACAACCTCCTGCGGGATGCAAAAAGCCCACCGCGGAGTGAAGGCTCGAAGCCTTCCATGCCGGTTTCCCGACATGGCCAGTGACGACAGTCCCCACGATGGGTTCTCTGATCGCCACTGGTCTTTTTGCCATGCCATTTTACTGGTTTAGGCTCCTATTCGATTGTGAGAACAGCATACAATATTATTCACTCATTAGCAATTAAGCATCTTGAAATACGGATATAAATATGCTAGGGTTTCAGTAATTAAAAAATTATGGAAGCTACAGAGCTAAAATCCATCCAAGAAGAGGCAGTCCGCCAAGGAGCTGAAATTAAGGCTGTTCTTGATTCAGTAAAAGGCTACACATCAGAGTTAGACACAATAAAGGAGGAGATAAGTTCAAAACGTCGTGCGGTTGCCCAGATCAGCACCAATGCGGAAACGAGAAAGACTGAAATTGAGGCTTCTCAATCGGTGATTGTTTCTTTGGAGACTAAAGCAAAAGAATTAGTCCAGAAAATTGAAACTGAAAATACAAAACTTGCGGAATATATTAGTACTTTTGAAAATACGCGAACAAAACTAGATGGCGGGGATGATGGCCTTGAAGCTGTATTCACTTGGGCACAACAGCAGAAAGAGGAGATTGGGAAACTCCTTGGACAATCACGCTTAGATCAAGCGGCGGTGACAGAAATGAAGACGACTTCCGCAAAAGATACCGAGGGTATCGCAGGTCACAAAAAAGAAGTCGAGGGTTATCGTAAAGAAATCGAAAAGGTGTACGGATTCATCAACGGACAGGGATTGGCGCATTCATTTAGTGACCGGCAGAAAAAATTACATCTTCCACTAATTCTGTGGAGTATAATGTTGTTCAGCGCGACATTCTTGGTCACCTGGGCTTTGTACGAAGTATTCAAAGAACTACCAATCGATATTGTCTCTGGCAAGAGAATATTTGACCCCTCCTCTCTTTTCTACAGGCTCTCTTTTGTTTCCCCAATTTTGCTTATCTTCTTCGTAGCATTGAGACAATATTCCCGTGAGCGTCGTTTGCTTGAAAGCTATGCGTTCAAAGCCGCCACAGCAAAGGCGTTAGAGAGCTACACGGAGATATTGGCACGCAGGTTTCCTGAAGAAAAATTTAGAAACCGCATTCTTGCATTCGTCCTTCATGCAATGGTGGGGATATATAGACATCCGAATAATGAACTGACGAAGGTCGAGGATGAAAAGGAGTGGGCGGAGAGTTTTGGTGAGATGGTTGATAAGGTCAGCAAACCTGTAGTTGAAAACGCCAAAAATGCTGTTTCCTCCGTTATTCCTGGGCTTAATAAGTAAGCCTTCTGCTCAAAGGAGAAATCCTTGACAATAGGTTAAACTCGTGTAAGGTTAAAAGTATTACAAGTTAATAACCCAGTCGCTCCCAAGAGGAGTACGCCCGCGAGGGCTAGACGCTAACGACTAGAGCTTGTACAGGTATTCCAGCACAGTATTTGGTGCGGTATACTTGTCTATGAAGCCCGTCTGATTAGCGTCAGGCGGGTTTCAATTTATGAGTATGAACCCAAACATTGTTTTGCGGGACTACTTTGAGGAATATCTGACATTCAGAGCGCAAGAGGGAAATGTATCAAAGACGCTAGTGGAGCATAGGAGATTTTTAGAAGGACCATTAGAAACAGCAGTGGGTCACAAGAAGGTAGAAGATTTGCGGATTATTGACAGGGCGGCACTGATTGAAGCGGGCAAGCCTTATGGGATTTATGGATCTCAAAGAGCTGTAGTTACGTTCAGGCAGTTGTGTCGCTTTCTTAATCAGCGCGGTACTAAACTGCCATTTGATTGGCGAGACATCGAGACACCAAAAGTCCCTAGTAAGATGGTCGATTATCTGACGAGCGATGAGATTGAGAAAATACGTAATGCGTTCAATCCCAATAGTATGCCTGGATTACGCACTCGTAGCTTGATCGAGTTTTTGCTCGATACAGGTATGAGGATAGGGGAAGCGTGCAGTGTAAATAGAGACGATGTGAACTTTGACACCCATGAGATACGCATTAAGAATTGCAAAACGCATGAGGACAACGTGGTTTACTTCACAGATCGAAGTGCGGAATGGATCAAGATGTATTTAGGCGCACGGCGCGACAAACATCCTGCATTATTCCTTTCCGGCCGAGATCGTATGCTTCCTTTGACTTCACGAAACTACATCAGAGCGAAGACGAAAAATCTCGGTATCAAGAAAAAGATCGGCCACCATGTTTTTAGAAAAACATGCGGTACATATCTCTTACAAAACCAAGTTGACATCAAAAGCGTGCAAACATTACTAAGGCACAAAAGCGAACGCACCACGCTTAGGTATTATATTGGTATTGATAAGGAGAAATGCAAAGTGATGCACCAAGCAGTGATGGCGGGCATATAGCAGAGAATATGTCCACAGGCTATCCACTTTGCGTTATGTACTCCGTCCCTAAATGGGGTATACTTAATTTTGTAATCTCTGTGTGATCTAGCATTTTCATAAAACAGCTCGTAGGATGCCACAGTGGAGTAAGAGATAACTTACCGCCACAGTGGTCAAGAGATAAGGGTTTGACGAATTGAAGCCCGATTGGATGGCGTTCACAGAAGAAGGGTGGAAACATCTCTTTTTTTGTGTTAGCATTTTTTTAAACACAAACCAGCAACCGTTTGATAATTATGTTAACTGAACTAAGCAATGAACCGTTGATTATTTGGGCAATCTATGGGGGATGTGCTTTGGCCTTAATCTTCATTGTGAGACACATCTGTATTGTCTCCAACAGACCTATGAGAAGAAGCGAGTTGGTCCGTCAGGTCAAGATGATCTTTGACCCGGCGGGTCGTGATGACGCGTCTCAGAGATATGAACACTGCGAGCATATCTGCTCGCACTATGGCATTTCTTTATTCGAAGTGGCTTCGCATACGGGATTTGTCGGAGACATGCAGGACCTTTTGCAGGAAGCTAAAAGATCCGAAAAACGATCAAGTTATCGGAAGATTCTGCTTGAAGATGAAGTACGAGAGCACCCGCAGAGATTTCCGTCTGGTAGCTCCTTAGATACGAATGCGAAGATTTGAAATGATATAATCCATACCCTGATCGTCGCACGGCGCGCTTGCGCCGTTTTTTATTGCATCTTTTTTATTTTTTAGTTATGCTGTGGACACTATGTTTAAAAAGAAGCCAACTGACGATGATATTATCCCTGAATTGGAAGCCACAGGACTTGATACTTTGGATGATTCGGTCGTGGCAGAAGAAGCTATGACTGAAACCATCAAGAAACTTCGTGAAAGGATTAAAAAATTGGAAGCGGAAAAACAGGAATATTTGACCGGCTGGCAGAGGGCCAAGGCCGATTTGGTTAATGCCCGAAAACGAGACGAAGAAGAGCGCAAAGAATTCATCAGATTCGTCAATGGACAATTGATTGAAGATCTTATTCCGGTACTGGCTAGTTTCGACATGGCAACAGAAAACAAGGAAGCGTGGGAAAAGGCCGACAAAAATTGGCGAACTGGAGTTGAATATATTCACGCGCAATTGGTAAAAATTTTGGTTGATAATGGCCTAAAAGAAATCAATCCAATCAATGAAAAATTTGACCATACTCATCACGAGGCGACTTCTTATGAACCGGTGACTGATGAAAAACTTGACCATGTAATTCTCCAGGTTATCCAAAAAGGGTATTCATTGAATGGAAAAGTGCTTAAGGCGCCGATCGTGAAGGTGGGGGAGTTTAAGAAATAAGAAAACTGTTTCTGTCACTTGCTTGGAGCTATTTTTCTGTTATAATGGTTTCCATGTTAAAACCCTTCGGAAAAAAGCTTTTAAACGCGTCATATTCGGCTCAAAATTTGACTTCATTGGCTCTCCAAGATGGCCAATTCCTCTCTCGTGTTTTTACCGATCTCTCCGGCCAGCAATTCCGTCTGACTTTCTTTGTCACTATCGTTGCTGGCGAACCTCGTGGTCATCTCGTTTCCGCACAGCCGTTGAAATCTGGAGGTCGGACCTCCAGATTGAGCCTTTCTGGAGGATGTGCTTCTTCACAAAATCTCTGTCTGCCATCTGCTACCCATAAACTCTTACCTCATATCTCTTACCTCATATCTCCCGCGCTTTTCATTTCTCCCTACACCGAACTTTTCTTCTTTACAAGCCAACCAACTCGTGCGCCCAACTTCGCCAAGGCTTCGTCGGGCAAGCCGTCTTGTCGATCTTAATTCTCCGCGATGCTCATCAAAGTCCGAGTGACTGTAGGTGCGCGCGCGGAAAAGGTCGTCAAGAAAACTGACGATCTCTATGTTGTGTCTGTCAAAGAAAAAGCTGAGCAAAATGAAGCAAACAAGAGGGTATTGGAAATCTTCAGAAAGTTGTATCCTCGAAAATCAGTGAGAATTGTGAAGGGGCATCATAGCCCAAGTAAGATTGTGGAGGTGGGGTGAGTTCATTAAAAGTTGGGTAAAAGAAAAGGCCCGCGACATGATGTCCGCGAGGCCTGATGTGAGAAATTCATCATATCCAGTGTTTCAATTTGAGAAAACCAAGAGACACAAGTATGATGACCCCAACTGTTCCTGCGATTACTGCGATTGTGGTCTCGATGACATGACTTCGCTCTGCTGCAATAATCAACAGAAACATAACCATGAGACCTCCTAATGCTCGTGATCTGATCTTCCATTTTTCTTTCATAGTTTTGAATTGTGATCTGAAAGGATACAAAGCACGATTGCCTTGCGATTCCTTTCTATCACAATCCAAGCTCTCAAAGACCTTACTAGCTGTGGACAATTATAGCACGCTTGATACCTATTTGTCAATAGACATTAAACCCCTTATTTATCAACCCAAATTAGCCCTAAATTAACCAATTAATCATATGAGTAAAATCATCGGAATCGACCTCGGTACAACTTTCAGCGCCGTCGCAGTGATGGAAGCAGGCGTACCTAGAGTCCTAGAAAACGCAGAGGGTCAGCGTACGACGCCCTCGATTGTCGCCCAATCAAAAACAGGCGAACGGCTTGTGGGACTCCTGGCCAAGCGTCAGGCAGTCACCAACCCAAAGAACACTATCTTCCAGATCAAGCGCTTCATGGGTCACACCTTCGACGAGCCGGGTGTGCAGAAAGATATCAAGAATGTTTCGTTTGAAGTGCGCAAATCATCGAACGGAGGTATAGAAGTAAACATGGCAGGGAATTGGATGAGGCCAGAAGAGGTCTCGGCAATGATTCTGACCAAACTCAAAACAGATGCCGAAGCTCGTCTGGGAGAGAAAGTAACAGAAGCAGTCATCACTGTTCCGGCCTACTTCAACGATTCACAAAGACAAGCTACGAAAGATGCGGGTAAGATTGCTGGACTCGATGTAAAGCGCATTATAAATGAGCCAACGGCGGCGGCGCTTGCCTACGGCTTCAGCAAAAAGAAAAATGAAAAGATAGCTGTCTTCGACTTTGGAGGCGGTACTTTCGACATATCCGTCCTGGAGGTCGGAGATGATATCATCGAAGTCAAATCTACTGACGGCGACTCGCATCTCGGCGGACGCGACATCGATGCCAAGATCGTCAATTGGTTGGCCGACACATTCAACAAAGAAAATGGTATCGACCTGAAGAAAGATCCATTGGCGCTGCAACGTCTCGATGAAGCCGCTGAAAAGGCCAAGATCGAACTATCTGCGGCTATGCAAACGGAGATCAACATCCCGTTCATTACGTCTGGAAGCGACGGGCCAAAACACTTACTTGTCGTCATGACACGCGCAAAGTTGGAAGAAATGACCAAGGAATTCGTCGACCGCGCCATGGAGATCACCAAGCGCGCCGTCGAAGCTTCGCCGTTCAAAGTGGCTGAAATTAACGAAGTAGTTCTGGTTGGCGGACAGACTCGCATGCCGGCACTTCAGGAAGCGGTCAAGAAGTTCTTCGGAAAAGATCCTCACATGGGTGTCAATCCCGACGAGGTGGTTGCGGTTGGCGCCGCCATTCAAGGCGGAATATTGGGCGGTGATGTCAAAGATGTGCTCTTGCTTGACGTCATACCATTGTCGCTCGGAATTGAGACTATGGGTGGTATCGCCACGAAACTCATAGAAAAAAATACCACGGTCCCTACCCAGCGTTCGCAGATCTTCTCAACCGCTGCAGATAATCAAGGTTCAGTTGAGATCCATATCACTCAAGGTGAGCGTGCCATGTCGGCTGATAACAAGTCGCTAGGCCGATTTATCCTAGATGGTATTCCACCAGCACCTCGCGGTACGCCGCAGATCGAAGTCAGCTTTGATGTTGACGCCAACGGTATATTGAACGTGACTGCCAAGAATAAAGCCACTGGCAAAGCCAATTCAATCAAGATTACAGCTTCTTCTGGCCTCTCCAAAGAAGAAGTTGAGAAAATGAAACAGGACGCGGCCAAGCACGAAGCAGAAGACAAAGCCAAGCATGAAGGAGTTGAAGCCAAAAATATAGCGGAGCAGTTGGTCTACACTGCGGAGAAAGCTATGAAAGATGCCGGTGAAAAAGTTCCTGCTGAATTGCGTGAGTCGATTGAGGATAAAATTGCGGATTTGAAGACGGCAAAAGATAATGCAAATCCAGATAAAGAAGCTATTAAAAAGGCGACTGGCGCATTGTCAGATGAGATACAGAAAATAGGGCAGTATATGAAAAATGATCAGGCCGGTGCTGCTGGCGCGAATCCAAATAGTAACACAACGGGTGGAAATTCTGACGGAAAGGGTCCAGAAGGGGATGTTAAAGACGCGGAGTTTAAGGAGAAGAAGTAGGTGAGGTCGGACCTCCAGATAGAGCCATTTCTGGACAAAAAAAGATCTCTCCAGCTTCCCGGAGCGTGATGCTCGGGGGAGTGAAGAGGGGTCTTTGGGATATCGTTGTCATTTTTTCTCAGTGATTGCTTCACAAAGAGCAATTAGAGTGGCGCCTATGCCAATTACAGAGACAATGATTACGACAGCGATTGAGAATCCGTCTAATGTGTGGTTAGCAATCGTGAAGGCGTAACCAATAAGTGAACCGAGACAAAGTGAGGCGATAATAATGGGACTGATCCATCTATTGTCCATAATCGATTGATTGTTTGTTCTTTGTGAAAGATTACGTAAAACATCCCAAGATGCCTTGCGTAGCGGGATGAGACCTCGCTAAAACTGTTCAAAATCAAGATAACATAAAGAGGTGTGAAAGTTAAATTTGACAAATAACTATTTTCTGCTATCTTTATTGCACAAGTCGCCTCCGGACGTCGGCGGATTTATTAAAAAATAAGTCCGCAAGCTGAAATGAATACGCTTACACTTATGCTTGTAGTATTAATTACAGGTATAGGATTGCATTTGAATTTAATGATAAGTATATTTATTCTGATTCGATTGGCTCTCACGGCAACGTATATTAAACCAAAATGAAAGACTATTATAAAACTCTCGGCCTAGAAAAAAACGCCTCCAAAGACGACATCAAAAAGGCGTTTCGTAAAATGGCACATGAACATCACCCAGACAAGAATAAGGGCAATACCAGCTCTGAACAGAAATTCAAGGAAGCAAGCGAGGCATATTCGGTGCTTTCAGATGATAATAAACGAGCTCAATACGATCGATTTGGTTCAGCGGGACCTGGTGGAACTGGTTTCAATTCTGGCCAAGGCGGCTTTGGTGCTCAAGGATTCGGCGGCTTTGATTTTTCTCAATTCCAACAGGGAGGAGGATTTCACTTCAATCAAGGTGGGGTTGAGTTTGATCTTGGGGATATTTTTGGAGAATTTTTTGGAGGAGGTAGCGGAGGGCGGGGACGTCGGCCACGCAAAGGCGCGAACATTACAGTGGATATGGAAGTATCGTTCAAGGATTCGATTTTCGGCGTGGAAAAGGAAATATCCGTAAATAACTCGAAGTTTTCCATAAAAATTCCTCCAGGAATAGAGAGCGGCCAAGGATTGCGTGTTGCGGGAAAGGGTGAGGATGGCCCCTCAACAAACTCGGGGCAAGGTACAAAAGGTGATTTGATTGTTCGTATTTGGGTAAAGGAACATCCCGTGTTTCGTAAAGAGGCATTCAATCTGATAATGGATTTGCCGATCAGATTGACGCTGGCTTTGACCGGTGGTTCTGTTGATATCGAAGCATTGGAAGGGAAGTTGGAAGTCAAAATTCCAGCTGGCACTTCTCATGGTGAAATCTTGCGTGTCAAAGGCAAAGGCGTGCCGTATGAGACAACTGGCGGAATATTTGACACTGGCGGAAGGCGTGGGGACTTACTCATTGTGACACATGTGGAGATGCCAAAAAGACTAAGTAAGAGGGCCAAGGATTTGATTGATGAGTTGAAGGGGGAGGGAGTGTAGTTTTAACGATGTCCAATCTCGCTAATTAACTCCAATTTGCTATAATATTCACATGAAAAAAATTCTCCTATCAGGCGTCAAACCAACCGGTATCGCACATATCGGTAATTATTTTGGGGCCATGAAGCAATTTGTTGATTTGCAGGATTTCCAAGATGGAACCTCAGATGGTTATCAATGTTACTTTATGATAGCCGATTATCATGGACTTAATCTGATCCAAAATGGAGAAGAGATGAGGAGGTTAACTCTTGATCTTGCTCTTGATTACTTGGCAATTGGAATAGATCCCTCCAGATCAATTCTCTTCAAACAAAGTGACGTGTCGGCCCACACAGAGTTGACGTGGATTTTTGACACACTAGTCACGATTCCTTATTTGGCACGCGCTCACGCATTCAAGGCGGCAGTAGAAAAACTAACAGACGCCACAGTGGCACAGAGGCATCTCTCATCAAAATTGGAACAACTAACTGATATTAATGTCGGCACTTTCAATTATCCAGTTTTAATGGCTGCGGATATTCTTCTTTACGATACCGATGTTGTTCCTGTCGGCCAAGATCAGAAACAGCATGTAGAGTATGCCAGAGATATCGCGCTTAAGTTTAACCATACTTTCTGCCGAGATTCCATCTCGACGTTCAAACTGCCTGAGCCGTTGATAATAAAAGATGTCGCCGTTGTCCCAGGTATTGATGGACGCAAGATGTCCAAAAGTTACGGTAATACCATTCCGTTGTTTGCCACGCGCGGAGAAATCGAGGATGCCGTCATGTCCATTGTTACTGATTCCAATGTTACCGGAGCTGGTGGCATACCACCAAATATTTATAACATCCATAAACTATTCAAAAACGAGGCTGATTTAACACCTCTATATGATGCCCATAAAGGTCAATACAAGGCCCTTAAAGAGGCTCTAATTGAGGATATAGACGCTTTTTTGAAGCCAATGAGAGAAAGACGTGCCCAATTGAAGATAAATACCGATAAAGTGCTCGAAATACTCAAAAACGGGGCTGAAAGAGCCGGAAAACAGGCTGATGCCAAGCTACTAGAAGTAAAAAAAATAATAGGGGTAACACCATAAAATAAAGCGTTTTCGGCCTAAAATATCCCTCTAAAACACTGGTTTTCGCGTCTTCAGCAAATCTTTATCACTTCTTCAGCGAAACTTTATCGCTGTCTGATATGGTGACGTTATTACAAATACTTTGTCTTGTCAGATAGAGTTGAATAAAAATAACATCACAATGTCATTAGACCAAAAAGATATAGAACTTATCGAGCACCTGATGTTCAAAAACGCGGATGATATCGCCGTATCTATAGCTCGCAGTTTTGAGCGATTGGAGGAGCGTATTGACGCTAGTGAGTCTCGTCTTTATTCTCGCATGGCGGAGATTGAAGATAAGGTAGAGGTGAGTCGGCAGGATATTTCGGATGTTATCGGAGAGATGAAGGAGGAAGTGAGAGAAGTGGTGAGAATGAGGGAAATGTAATTGCCAAGGTTCCACCTCGACACTATTTCAGGATAACTCTAATCCCATCCTTGGTGTCAGTCACGACAAATCCACGTTCCTCGATCTCTTGTCGCAGGGCGTCGGATTTGACCCAATCTTTTTCAGCGCGAGCCTGTTCACGTGCTTCGACAAGTGCGGCAATGTCTGCCGGAACATCCTTGACTGTTTCTTCGGCAATGCCTTTGGCCGCGATCAGATTTAGACCTAGAACCTCATCAATGTTGATAATCGTGGCTTTTTTGTCGGCATCGGACAATTGTTTATCTCTCAAGATATCCCAGACCAAAGCAATACCCTTTGGCGTGTCCAGATCATTGTTGATATAAGTTTGAAAATTTTCTTTATACGAAGTGGAGATGAATCCATCATCCGGAAGATTACCGATCAAGCTGATCAAGCGTATTAAGGCATTTTGAGCGCCTTGGACAGCTTCCAAAGTGAAATTTGCAGGCGAACGGTAATGCGCGGTTAAAAGCCAGTAACGGTAGGCAAGAGGTGATATAAATTGTTCCTTGAGTTCGGCCAGAGTCGCGAAGTTTCCGGCAGATTTTGACATTTTGGAATTATTCAATGTCACAAATTCATTATGCATCCAATAATGTGCTAGTGGTCCATCATAGGCGGACTCAGATTGAGCGATCTCATTGTTGTGATGGATTGGGATATGATCCACGCCACCCGTATGAATATCAAACGGCTGACCGAGATATTTTCGTGACATCACGGAACATTCAATATGCCAGCCGGGGAGGCCTTTGCCCCACGGACTCTCCCAGCCTAATTTCGCATCAAATTTCCAAACAGCAAAATCTCTTTGGGATCTTTTATCCGAATTCCAACCGACCCGCGATTGAATATCTGTTTGGTCGTCGATTTTTAAAGCAGTTTCCTTTAGTTTCCCCAACTTACCATAAGGCGTAAACTTGGCCGTGTCAAAATAAATGCCGTCCTCTGTCGGGTATGTGTATCCTTTTTGCTCCAGTATTTTGATGAAATCTATGTCATCCTCTATATGATCGCTGGCTCTAGGAAATTCCTGGGGCAATTTGATATTCAGGGATTTCAAATCGTCAACAAATTTTTCAAAATAAAAAGTCGCCACATCACGCATAGCTTCCAAGGTGAAAGGTTTACCTTCGCGTTTCAAGGCTTTTATCATCTTGTCCTCGCCGTCATCACCATCTGTGACCAGATGACCAATGTCAGTAATATTGATGACTTGATGAACTTTGTAGGAATTGTATTCAAAAGTCCGACGCAAGATATCGGCGAAGACATAAGAACGCAGGTTACCAATATGGGCATAATCATATACCGTCGGTCCGCAATGATACATCGTAACCCATTCTTTTTTAATGAATGTTTCCTTATGGAGTGTAAGCGTATTATATAAATGTATATCCATAGCTGGTAACTGGTTGCTGGTAACTAGTTACTAGTAACCAGTTACCAGCTACTGTCAAACCCACCTTTTTTTCTTAAAAAATAACCAAATACCGCTGGTGATAGCGACCATCGCCACCAAAATACCGTACCAACCGAGGCCATGTCTGATGATCGGCACATTGATGGCTGGGATGGTGAACAGGGCGGCGATAAAAGTCATAGGTTGGAAGATAAAGGCGACCAAAGTTAACATTTTGATTATGTCATTCTGTTTTGTATTCAACAGGGAATCATTGGTCTCACGGAGATCAGTGAGCAATTCGCGGGCATTGGTGATAAGTTCACGGATCCGATTGAACTCGTCCCTGATATCTCTGGCATACACGAGAAAATCTTTACCGAATATCATAACCTCGTCGTAACGGATCATGTCTTCCCAAATATCTTGATGCACGCGGGCGGTTTGCTTGAAGTCAATAAGTTCACGACTGAGATTGGAGAGAACTTCAACCATATCACGCTCGTCTCCGTTAAATATCCTGGTTTCAGCCGAAATAAGGGAGTCTTTGATGTTTTCCAAATCCTCAACCATGCCAGCGTATATACGCTTGACCATGTAATAAAATAAATGGCCAGCATGGTCCATCTTGTCGTCTTTTTTGAGGATGGAGTTGGCCTCAAAAATCTTCTTGAAGTATTCCAGCTGTTCGATGGTATCGACCCTAGAAGTGATGAGAAAGTTTTTGCCAATCACGAAGTCGACTTCACGATCGACGATCTCATATTCGCCTGACTTCGTCTGCACACGAACAGGCAAGGTGAGGACGACAAGCATATAATCTTTGTAAAAGTCCATTTTGGCCAACGATGACGAATTTTTTAGTTCTTCGCCGACCAACGGATGAAGATCATATCGTTTGACCAAACCGGTAATCTCGTCGTCGGTCGGATTGGAAATGTCAAGCCAGACGATTCCATGAGATGCGTGATGTGTAATCATGTCACTATTATAGCGACTAAATAAAAAAAAGAAAATGCCTTGTATATGAATTGAATCACCAAGCATTGGTTATTTAGTGATTATATGTAATAATGTCTTTGTTGCATCTTATAAGTGCGTGTTGGTTTTTTGTAACCATGTAACCAAATTTCATAATACATGAATCTCAATGATCGAAAACTTCTTATATTTCTAGTCGGGCTTCCAGTGGTGATAATCGTCTTCTTTGTCGGAGTATATGTTGGAGAAGACAAGTCCTATGTCCCAAATGCCGACGTGGGCGATGTCAGCGCGATTACATCCGAGCAATTTCAGCCATATTGGAAAGTCTGGCATATTCTGGATGAAAAATTCGTCGAGTCCAGCAGTACGACGCCGCAACAGAAGATTTATGGCTCGATTCAGGGTTTGGCTTCTTCATATGGTGATCCGTATACTGTTTTTTTCCCACCGGTAGAATCAAAAATGTTTGAAGAAGATATCTCAGGCAATTTTGAGGGTGTAGGCATGGAGATTGGTATCAAAGACAAACAACTCCAAGTCGTCAGTCCACTCAAGGGAAGTCCAGCCGAGCGTGCCGGAGTCAAAGCGGGCGATTTTATCTTAAAAATTGATGACAAAAACACCATGGATATGTCGGTTGACGCAGCAGTCAAACTTATTCGCGGCAAAAGCGGAACGACAGTCAAAATACTGTTCTTGACAAAGGGTGTTTCTAGGCCCGTTGAGCGCTCCATTGTTCGTGATGTGATCAATATTCCGACCATTGAAACAAGTACAAAGCCTGGTGGCATATTTGTTATTCGTCTTTATAGTTTTACGGCACAATCGCACAATCTGTTTCGTAACGCCCTTCGTGAATTTGTCCTGTCAGACAATCACAAACTGATTCTGGATCTTCGTGGCAATCCTGGTGGATATCTCGACGCGGCTTGGGATATGGCCTCATGGTTCTTACCGACCGGTTCAGTCATCGTCACGGAAGATTTTGGCAAAAACGGCGGCGAACCGCGTGTATATAGAAGTAAAGGATATAATATATTTAACAACAATCTCAAAATGATTATTTTGGTGGATGGAGGATCGGCGTCCGCTTCAGAGATTCTAGCTGGGGCGCTCAAAGAAAATAACATCGCCAAGCTTGTTGGAACTAAAACTTTTGGTAAGGGTTCCGTCCAACAGTTGATTTCAATTACCTCCGACACCTCACTCAAAGTTACGATAGCTCGCTGGCTTACACCAGGTGGACACAACCTTTCACATGATGGATTGGAACCAGATTACAAAATCGAAGTGACAGAAAAGGATATCGAGGACAAAAAGGACGTGGCTATGGACAAGGCGGTGGAATTATTGAATAAATAAGAAGAGATTAGTGATTAATAATCAGAAATTGGAGATTGAAAAAAATAAAAATTTCGTTAATAAATTAATCAAAAGTCACCATGAAAGTAATCCTCCTCAAAGATGTAGCCAAGCTTGGCCGAAAGTATGACATCAAAACAGTCAGTGATGGCCATGCCATAAATTTGCTCATTCCTCAAGGCCTAGCCGTCACCGCCACACCCGAAGCAATCAAACGCAATGAAGTCTTGAGAGCGACCACTGAAGTGGAAAGGAAGGTACAGGAAGAACTTTTGTTTAAAAATATTGAAGGACTTGATGGCGTAACTATTACGATTGTAGGCAAGGCCAACGACAAAGGTCATCTCTTTGCCGGTCTGCACAAGGAAGTTATCGCAGATGAGATCCAAAAGCAGACTAGATTGCAAATTGATCCATCATTCATCCAACTTGAGCATCCACTGAAAACAGTTGGTGAACATCTGGTCGAAGTGAGGGGACCCTCCTCCGTCGAAGGCTCCGGAGGGGCGAAAGGGAAGTTAGTGAAGTTGAAGGTGGTGGTTGAGAAAATGTAGGTAGATTCTAATAATATTACAAAATTTCCGTGGGGCGTGACTACATTCTTCAAAGATTCTGAAGGGAACCAGCTTGCAGTTGTGAGGGATGACAGATGAGTAATTTTATCCGATTATTTTTTTGTCCCTATTTCACATGCACGATTTTCTTTCTCAAAATATCATTGTTATAGCCGGTCTTACGCTTTGAGCCAAATTCAACAACACCTTCCTTGAGGGCAAAAAGGGTATAGTCTTTGCCTACGCCGACATTTCTGCCTGGAAGGCAGGTGGTACCGCGCTGACGGAGAATGATTTGACCAGAAATTATGTTTTGGCCGTGATTGACTTTGACACCCAAATATTTTGGGTTTGAGTCGCGACCATTTTTTGTCGTGCCGGCGGCTTTCTTATGAGCCATGGAATTTATTTAAGTCACAAGTTAGAAAGTGACGTAAAAACAGCTTAACATAAGGGTATATTTAGTGCAAGGCAAATATTAGCAAAGTCTACCCTAGCTATTTAGTGTCAAAAATACGGCTCTGTTTAGCCATATCGTAATGAAAATTAAGCTTGACTTTAGAGATCAGGGGTGCTATACTGCTCTTACAAGAACGAAAGTAGTAGCCTCATGGTTATTAGCTTCGTTTTTTTAATTGTATGCTTGAATTAACAACTGGTGTGGTGTTCCTCATGTCATCTATTTATGGTTCCGGACAAAGTGATAATCACATTCAGTCGATTAATGCCACGACTGAAGCAGGACAGATTGCGACAACGACGGAAATTCGCTCATTTTCAACTTCAACGGATGTGAAAACATATCTTCATGAACAATACTTTGATACCCCGATCTTGATTGAGATCGCGCGCTGTGAGTCGGAATTTCGTCAGTTCGATAAGGATGGCAAACCGATTCGCGGTCGGGCTAACGCAGCCGATGTCGGCGTCATGCAGATCAATGAATTCTATCACGCTGATACGGCTCGCAACATGGGTATTAATATCCGCACTCTGGAAGGTAATGTCGCCTTCGGCAGATATCTTTACGAGAAGTATGGTTCAAGTCCATGGTCGGCCTCAAAGCCGTGTTGGTCTAAAGCTAAAATTGGAGACTTGGCACGGAGATAGATGACGGAGACACAACACAAAAGGCCTCAGAAATGAGGTCTTTTGTGTTGATTCATCTGCGGTAGTGAATATTCAAATTGCCGACTGGATCGCTGGAGCATTGGCGAGATATCTTGAAAAGGGGAGGCTTGGAGAAAAATGTTTCAAGATTCTGAAGGAAAATATTATCGGGGAAGGGAAGGAACTATTTAATGGAGAGGCGATTGCATAAACAAAAAATCCGCCGAAGCGGGTTTTTTGTTAGAAGTAGCGTCTCACAAGGTGGTGCTCTCCAACTCAAGCCCCAGATACTCTGAGGGAACATCGGAGCGCCTCGTAAGTTATTATCGCATACTTCTGAGATAAGAATAACAAATGGGGCACACCGTGTGTCAACTAGACATGTGAATTACTTTTAATTTGTAATAAGATGCCTTGTGCAGGAGGCGAAGATTTGACAGAATAATTGCATTTAATATAATGCTAACTATGAATATCAGCAGAGAAAATGATGAATTAGTGATTCGCCTGCCGATGGAGCAGGACGCTATTGATGCTATAGATGAAGTAGTTGGACGTGTGCCGAATCTTATAGGAGTCATCGAGGGTGATGAACAGGGTATTCATCAGTCAATTGATATGACCTATAAAGGCAAAGATCCACAAATTGACGGCCTTCTGGTGAGAACCTATTACTCTGACGAGGAGTTTAAAAAGAAATGCAATGAGTGGGGAATAGATGTCTTTGAATGCCCAATTTGTGCTTATTGCCGTAAAGCAATTTGGGGAACATTTACGTTCAAGAATGGAAAAGATTGTTGCTTTGATTGTGCGGAGAAAAAATAATCTCTTCTATAGGAAGGAGGTTCACCTGAGATCTGTAAATGGAATAACACAACAATGCGCTCAGCTTCAATGGGGCAGGCGAGTGGCCAAAGTTGTATCTTATCGAAAGATACCATGTCGCACAATATATCTTAATATACTCTTATACCACCATTCAATTTGGGATGGGTTGAGGATTCGGTATGGTTGGTGCAGAAGACCTAAGGCTATCAGGTTCGCCATCTCGGATCTTCGTCAGATTGTTAATTGCGGGGTTCCAAATCAGATCAAGAAAAATATCTTTCCAGAGGTACATAACTGGTTTCTTTAGATAGTTATTCCAAACATTGATCATAATTTCTTGGACATAGCTGAAGTTCTCTTGGCCGGCCGGAGAATTGACTATAGCGCGTATATTGAGTCCGAAATAGCTCAAAATAAGCAAAATCACAATTATAAAGATAACCATACGAAGCAATCCTCCCCTGCCAGGATTTCTCTTTTTGATGGGGGAATACATGCTAGTATTTTAGCGCATTTATGTGCACTCTAACAACATTAGTTATGCACAGACGCTATATTTTATTAATCAAAATTATTATAAATACGATAATGGGTTCAAATATGCTTTTGGATCGGCCAGTGGATATAGGACGCCGGAACAATATGAACTTGAAGATAAGTTTGTGATACGGACTCCTTCGGTTGCGTAGACCCCCAAATGAAGATGCGGACCAGTAGTAGCTCCAGTGTTGCCGCTATAACCGATGATATCTCCCGTGATGACTGCCTGATTTTTGACGACTCCTATAAGCGACAAGTGGGCATACAGCGTAGAAAGACCATTATTGTGTTTTATCATGATCCATTTTCCGTAAGCCCTACAACGGCCGCCTCCGGATTGGTCCATATCTCCGGATGCCACTATCACTCCACTAAGCGACGCCTTGACGGGTGTGCCGATGGGAGCGGCAAAATCTATGCCCGGATGACTACCTGTCTTATAAATTTGAGGGTTTTTTGTAGCAAAAGCAGTATTACCAAAATATTGCGTTATACGTACGGTATTCAACGGATAAACTAGGACTCCTGAACCGGAAGCCGGAATAAGAGTAGGATCAATGGCGATTTTCAGCTCTGCTTCCAAGCTGTCCACTTCCCTTTCAAACGCCTCTTTTTGCTGCTGACGAGTGGCTAGAAGTTTCGTGTAGTTTGTCTGATTATTTTTTGTTTCTTTCAATAAAAAATTATTTTCTTTGGCTGTTTCCATCACAATTTTCTTTTGGTCATTCAACTGCCTACCGAGCGTTGAAAGTTCGACTCTGGCTTTTTCAGTAGCTTTTTTGTTAGCCTCCAGATTGACTTTGGATTGTTGAAGTTGCTCAATATGATCCGATAAGTTTTTTTGAATTGTGGATATTTCTTCAAGAGAATTCCAAGCGTCTGATAGTGAGTCTTTGGCGAGCAACAATTCAGGAAGTGATTTGGTGCCAAGCTCATTCATTGTCGCAAATGAACGCTCTATGATGCGCTTATTGTCCTCAATATTGTCTTCCTTGTCGGAGATCTGCGAACCTAGCTGTTGAATGACAAGATTTTTTTCAATAATTTTATTTTCAGTGACCTTGATATCCGTTTCAAGCTTCTTTTGGGTGAGTTGGAGCGATTTGATGCTTGCCGATAATGAATTTGCTTGATTGCCAAGTTCGGCTATCTGCTTTGAGTATTCGGCAATCTCCTTCTCCAGATTTTTTATGTCCAAAATACGCTGGTCAATTTTTGATTGAAGGCTGTTTATGATTGAATTTGTTTGGGCGTATGTATATGTTGAAAAAATGATTGAATAGAGAAAAATACTGATCACGAAAGCAGAAGGAAATCTTTTTTCCATATTACTTTTAATTTCTTAATCTACTCAACGCCTCATAAAGACGCTTCAAAGACTCCTCCTTACCAAGCAAAGCTGCGGAGATAAAAGGATCGGGAGATTGTTCCTGACCAGTAAGCGCCATCCGGAGAGGCCAGAGAACATCACCTTTGCCGTTGGCCTCAACATACGGCCAAATCGTTTGTTTTATTACATTTGCCATAAAAGAATCGACAGAAATTAGTTTGAACAGATTTCCGGTCTCTATAAGATGAGTTTGGGCGTTTCGTGGATCGGGATTTTTCTTCCAAAGTAGTGACTGTTTTTCATATTCCGGCAACCGACGGACAAATGCCAATTCGCCAGATGTCCCTAACATGGCTGTGATTTCGCTAAATTTGGTGATTTTGTCACGTAACACCGGAATCAGTTTATTGAAGGTGTCACTATTTGGCACAACCCATTCCGGTAAAAACGGTCTTGCGTGTTCGGCGAAGTCAGTGTCAGACAATTTGAGGACATATTGCCGATTGAACCATTTGAGTTTTTCTTCATCGAAAATGGCACCACTTTTTTGAACGCGTTCTAGGGAAAATTCGTCCATAATCTCTTCAATAGTTAGAATTTCCTTGTCATCGGACGGATGCCAACCGAGTAACGCGAGATAATTGACCATAGCCTCAGGCAGATATCCTTTGTTACGATACTCACTGACAGAAATGGCGCCGTGGCGCTTGGAGAGCTTGGAGTGGTCGGATGAGAGCAAGAGTGGAATATGGACATATTGAGGAATTTTAGCTCCTATAGCTTCAAAGATGAGAATTTGACGGGATGTGTTGGAAATATGGTCTTCTCCGCGGATGATGTGGGTTATACCCATTTCGTGGTCGTCTATAACGACTACGAGATGAAATACGGGCTCATTTTCACTCTTGGCGATGATGAAATCACCAAGCTCTGTAGTGTCAAATTCAACCATGCCGCGGATAGTATCGTTAAAACTGATTTTTTTGTTGGGGTTTTTGAAACGGATAACGCTAGCTCGCAATTGATTGGTCTCAATTTTTTTACCTTCTACTGCAAACCGTTTCTTCACTTCTTCATTTTTAGACGTCTCGTCGGAAACATAGGCGTAGCCGTCGACAATTAATCTTTGAATATATTTTTTGTAAACTTCAATCCGATCAGATTGACGAAAAAACTCGTCATATTCCAAACCGAGCCACTTCAGGCTATCAATGATATTTTCTTCATATTCCCTTTTTGAACGCTCCTTGTCGGTGTCTTCAATCCTCAAGATGAATTTGCCTTTGTTTTGTCGCGCGAATATCCATGAAAAAAGGGCCGTCCGGTATGATCCCGCATGAAAATAGCCTGTTGGTGATGGAGCAAAGCGTGTTATAACAGTCATAAGCGTATTATAGCAGAAAATTGGAGCCAAAAATAAGACATCGGAAATACGCGATATATCTCATAAATTTTAACTTGTGAGGAGTTAGCCTACTGGACTGATAACCTGTCCAGTTTCCAAAAAATTGATGACGTTGTCAGCGGCAATTCTCGCCATCTCATTGCGAGTCTCTTCGCTGGCGGAAGCGATATGTGGAGTCAAAATAACGTTGGATAATTCGGCAAGACCTGGAGCTAATTTCGGTTCAAATTCAAAAACATCAAGACCGGCACCTTTGATAACGCCGTCTTGGAGAGCTTTGACCAAGGCTTTTTCATCAACAACCGGTCCTCGTGAGGTATTTATGAGATAACTGGTGGACTTCATCATATTCAGTCGTGACTCATTCATTAGGTGACGGGTTGAATCCAAAAGCGGCACATGAAGACTGACGATATCAGATTGTTTCAAAACATCCTCTATTGTCTCCAAATATCTGGCACCATATTCCCTTTCAATTTTTTTATTCCGAATGATATCATGGTAGATGACTTCCATATCAAACCCCCGCGCGGCAATTTTGGCCATCTGTTCACCGATCCTTCCCGCCCCGATCAACCCAATCTTCATACCTTTGATGTCATGACCGATAAAATTCATAGGTGTCCAACCTGTGTATTTCCCCGCTCGCACAAAATCGTCAGCCTCAACAATCCGCGTGGCTAGACCAAGCACGAGCGCCATAGCATGCTCAGCAATACAAAAGGCGTAGTTGCCTACGGTATTGGTTACCGCAATGCCGCGTCTTTTGGCTTCAGTGATGTCAATGTTGTCATATCCGACGGCATAATTCGCGTATAATTTGACGGTCGGTGCGGCGTCAAAGACTTCGGCGTCTATTTTGTCGGTCAACAAACAAATGACGGCGTCATACTGTTTTTTCCGGAGTGCCTCGATGATTTCGGCTTGTGTCGGAATCTGGTCTTTATCATAGATATCTATTGAGTAGCCTTTAGCTTGGAGCATATCAGAAGCCAATCTTGGAATAATACGGGTGATGTAGATTTTTTTTGACATAAGATGATTATAACAAAGAAAGAAACAAATAAGCAAAAAACGAAGATACGATAATCTTCGCCTTTTCGCTTCAATCAAACTTCACTCTTTATCCTTTCAATCCCGCGCCAACCGCCGCTGTAGCTCTGAACAATTTCATAATGGTATTGCCTTTTGAATCTTTCAATGGAAGATCCTTTGTGTCATCAAATACCTTGTCGCCGTCGTCAGAATGAAGCATGGCGTAATAAATGCCGCCTTCAGTTGTCGGCTTGGTCAGAGTGATCTTGCCTGTATTGATGCCCTTGTTAAAATACATCGAACCGATAATCTCGCCCGGTATGCCGGCATTGTCCTTGTGGATGACTACCCAACCGCCGTTGGCGAGTTGTACCGAAGAGAGAAAGACAACATTGCCTGGAAATTGATCGCCCAAAACAACGCGATTTGCTTCAATTGAAGCAGTGGTATCGGTAGTGTCAATATCCGTGCCCAAATCGTCCTGGTCTGAAGCTTTGTCATTACCAAAAACCATAATACCAATGATAATAAGAACAATAATGACGATAACAGTCACTACCCACTGCCATGTCTTGATACCTGATGATGGTTCCATAATATTGTTAATTGTTTTTATAAGTTAATAAATTCGACGAATTTAGACTGGTATTATAGCACATATCTGGGTCAAGTACGCAAGAGCCCTTGTAGTCAAGCTAGAGTAGATCTCACTAGTAAGCTTATTTTTCATGCCGAAGGGCGATATCCAAAATCGCGTCAGCTATCAGTCTGGCACTATCCAATCTGGCAAAATCTTTAGCTTTTTGTTTCATAGTCTCCTTGATTATTGGTGAATTATATATGCGATCAATTTCTTCTATCACAATATGCGCGCTCAAGTTATTGTCTTCAACAACAGACGCCGCGCCTGTACGGGCATAAGCGAACGCGTTTGCCGTCTGATCATGACTGATAGAAGTTGGCAACGGGATAATAATTGACGGTATTCCCCAAGCAGCTATCTCAAATATAATGGAACCAGCGCGTGAGATGACCACATCGGCAACACCCGCGGACATGCGCAGCGCCAATTCATTCAAATAATCAAACGGATGGTATCTAAATGAATAGGGATGATCTTTGAATATTACGCTTGTCGTGGATTTTATCTCCTCAATATTATCACGACCAGTTTGATGGATAATTTGATAACGATTGAGAAGTTCCGGCAACCCTTCAATGATGATATCGTTTATATGTTGAGCGCCTTGAGATCCGCCTAGTATGAGGATTACTGGCGTATTCTGCTCAAGATGCAAAAACTCATGCGCGCCGTTGGAAAGTGGTTGAACTACTCCGTTGCGAACGGGACAACCCGTGAGGGCGATCAAGCCTTCTTTTTTTGGAAAATGCGCCGCCGCGTTCGGATATGAAATAGCGATCTTCTTGGCAAACTTACCGGCCCAAGCATTGACTCGACCGGGTGCGCTATCCGATTCGTGGATGATGACTGGTATATGTAATAATTTAGCCGCAAATAATGCCGGGAAACTGACATAACCGCCCTTACCAAATACAACATCGGGATATATACGATACATGCTCACAATCGCCGAAACACAACCAAAAAGTGTTTTGAAGATATCCGTGATATTTAAAATAGAAAAATAACGGCGAATTTTACCGGCGGACACGGGGACAAACTCAAGTTCATTATCAAACAGAGCCCGAGCATTGTATCTGCTTGAGGCCATATAATAGAGTTTGGGTGCGATGATTTTGCGTTCTTTGACGCGCTCATGCAAGGCCTCGACAACCGCGATGATTGGATAAAAATGGCCGCCTGTACCTCCACCGGTAAATAGGATTTTCATGAAAACATTGTAATATGAATCCGTGAATTATGCGAATGCGTGACACATAAGTTGGTGGGTTGATAAGTTGAATTACCCCCTTTCATATTTGGAAACATTGGCCACGATACCACTTGCGGCCAGGACAATGATTAAAGCCGTGCCACCGTGGGAGACGAATAACAAAGGTAGACCGGACAGTGGAATGATACCTAGCATGGCGGCCATATTCATAAATGACTCGGTAATAATGAGTACGACAATGCCAATCGCCAACAAAGCGCCGAACACATCCGGCGCTCGCACGCCAACGCGAAACGCACTTATAGCGAGAGAAAGATAAAGCGCCAATAACACCAGACTTCCGACAAAACCAAATTCTTCTGCCGCCACTGCAAAAATCGAGTCCCCTATTGGTTCAGGTAGATAACCGAATTTCTGAACGCTTTGACCAAAACCGCGACCGGAAAATTGACCGGAACCTATAGCGATCAATGATTGGTTGACTTGATAGCCGGCACCCTGGATGTCGGCGTTGCTATTTAAGAAAGTTTGAACTCGTTGTAAAGCATATGGTCTAAACCAAATGACTCCACTGATCACTGCCACCATTATAATGCCGGCGATTATAATATGACGCGTCGGCAATCCTGAAATAATCAACATAATAATCCCGGTAAAACCGATAATGACCAAAGTATCCGTGTCTGATTGTGTCAACAAAAACGCGCTTAGAATCGCCATCAAAACAAGATACGGTATCAAACCGAATCGAAGTTTATCTATTCTGTCTTTGGCAAAATGGATCCAGGCAGCCAGATATATAATAAAAGCTATTTTCAAAAACTCTGAAGGTTGAAAGGAAAAAAGGCCTAGATTGATCCAGCGCGAAGCACCGCCATGATATAAGGCCAAACCAGGTATAAAAAGAAGCAGGTTAATGATGATTGCGCCAATCAACACAAAAAAAGCCATCTTGCGGATATATTGATATTTTATTTTGGAAAATACAAAAAAAGCCATGATACCTATCACCAAGCTGACGCTTTGTTTCAAAGCGACACTGCTAAAACTCACTCCTTCTTGGGCAAGCAGACCAAGTGACGCGGACAGGAAGATAACAAACCCGACAACTGTCAGAATGGAAACAGAAAAAAGAAAGAAACGGTCAATTGGTCTGCTGTTGTGTGAATGCATGATAATCAAATTTCAATGATCAAGTTGTGCGCGCTTGAAACCATCAATATCTTCCCTGACCTGAGCGTATTCCGGCAACTCTTCAATTTTTGAAATACCCAAATGAGACAGCAAATCAAGTGTCGTCTTGTAGAGAAAACTGCGGGCGTCCTTTGGATTCTCGACGCGCTCCACAAGTCCGCGAATCAAAAGATTCCGAACAATGAATTGTGAATTGACGCCACGAATATAATCAATATCGGCACGAGTAATTGGACCTTGATAAAGAATAATTGAAAGTGTCTCAAGCCCAGCTTTTCCAAGATCCTTGGTCAATTCTTCCTTGGTCAACTGCTCAATAAGCGGCGAAAGTTCTTTGGCGGTCCCCAACATGGCTTCCTCGTCCGTTCGGACCAAAGTAAGTCCCCTGCCTCTTAAAGTATTTTCCAATTCATCTAGGCCGTTTTTGACTGTTTCGACATCTATATTCAAAAGTGCCGCAAGTTTCTTGAAAGAGACTGGTTCGGCTTTCCAAAAAAGAATGGCCTCTAGTTGTTGAGGAAAATGCATGAGTACATTATACGAGGTATTCAATAAATAAAAAAGCTTTCTCTAAAAATATTCACAAGCTTTGAGGTAATCCTAATATCTTGGCACTCCGACTTCCTTGGTCTCCATGACAATATCATCAAATTCTTTCTCTTGGTTGACCTGTACAATACCCTCCTTGACCAATTCCAGCATGGCCAAAAAACTAACGATAATCCCGACTTTTTCGCCTTTGTGTTCGGCCGTGAACTGTTTGAAACTCATCCGCAGGCTCGTCGTTATCCTAGTCGTCAGGTTGGCGATCATCTCCTCAAGACTGATGACTTTTTGTACAATATGTTTAGGTAAATTCTCTTTTTTGGGCAGACGGTTGACCAAATCTTTCAAGAAATACAGAGCCATTTCAAGAGTGAATGTCGAATCTGGAGTAAAGATTGGATTTACATGACGGAAACGGGATTGGGGAAAAATTATATCTCGGCCAAATAATTCACTTATTCGTCTGCTTGCCTCTTTTATCCGTTTGAAAATCTTCAGGCGAATCTCCAGATCTAAGATATCACCTTTTTCTTCTTCGGTCAGCGATAATTCCGGCAATAAAGATCTCGACTTGATTAAAAGTAATATTGAGGCAATCAGGATAAAGTGCGCTGATTCCGCCATCGGTAGGTTCTCAAACCGACGAACATGACTGATGAAATCATCAGTGACTTTGGCCAGCGAAATATCATTGATGAAAAGTCTTTTCTTCTCAATCAAATCCAAAAGCAAATCAAGTGGACCTTCGAAACTCTGAGTTTTGACAGTGAATGACATGGTTTAGGCTATTGCGCATTCAAATCGAGCTATGCGGTTACAATTATACTATCATACTATCAGTTAATCGATTCAACTAAATATTTATGAATACCAAATGAGCAGTGACTATATGGCTACGACACAGCCAAGATCTCTCAATTTGACCGTCTCATTTAAGAAATAATCCTTAGCGGCAAGTAGCCGCAGAGTTTCTTGACAAGCTGTCTCGTTTAATCTTTTTTGTACGCGCATTTCTTTTCTTTCAATACCGTCGAAATACGAGGCTACCGCGGATAAAGTGGCGACCTGAAAAAATAACGCACCCATAGCCAGCAACATAACGGCTGTGGTCGCGATAAATCCTTTCTCCGCATTCTGAATTTCGTCCATCAGTTTCAAATCACGCGCGTGTATTGCGTATATATAGTTGATCATATTGGCGACAAGCATGGAAAGAAGCACGGTAAAAATAATGACTTCAACAAACGTCACGCCCTTACTTACATTGGAATATTTTTTTAACATATTTTCGGCGTGATTAGATATTAAAACAATACCTGATACAAAACTGGTGCCGTGGCCGCAAGAATGTATAGCGAGTCATTATCACAGGTCAACGATTGGGGCATGGCGGGTAGAGCGATTTTTTTCAGCGTGCTGGTCGAGATATGCAAATCAGATATCTGGAATTCGGCATCTGGTTGTCGGCTTATGACATACAAGAAAGAACGATCCTGTATAATCCCGTAGATCCCGCCCGTGACATCTAGAAAACGCTTATTTTCCGACTCAATAAATGGTAGGATGCCATCACTCCAGCTAAATAACTCATGATCCTGTTTTATATTAAAACCGCCGGAAGTTCGTCCAAAACTTAATCGATCTTCAAAATAATCAAGCGACTTCCCTTCTTGCCTCTCCCAGCCTGACGGATTGAATGAATCAATAAGAAATGGTACAGCATGATTACTTATATCAATCGCGCGCAATTGTTTTTCATCCGAAGCCGCGAGATATGCGACATCATCTCGAACATATATAGCGCCCACCTTGCTGCCTATTTCCAACCCACCCAAGCCGATTGGCCGAGTTGGATTGGACATGTCAACAACGGAAAACTCCTGACCTTCCCATTTCTCCGTGCCCAGATATATCAGACCACGATCATAGAAAATAGCGCTTCCCAGTGGCGGCGTTGCCGTGGCGTATGGCAGAGGCAATTTGTAACTGGATTCAATGATAAGGTTGGCAAGATCCGGCATTTTAATGACTTGAAGTTGTGCCACTCTACTTGTCGCCGCGGCAAATATCCTGTCGCCAACCAGAGCAATGGATGAAATTCCCGGTCCAGTATTGATACCCGACAATAAGTAGGCACTCGACGAATCACGAATGTCCACCACAAAAATATCCGGATCTGATTGCCTCGAGGAATCAGTTGAAATGTAGGCCCTGCCATTCCTGACTTCAATATCGGTCAGAGGGATCAAGGGATCAATCGGTAAAATAATAGGAGTAATCGTCGGATTGAGTGATTGCGGGTTCAATCCATTCGAAAATACGGCGTCCTCCAATTGGGGACGTTGTCGTCCGTCAAAACCATATGAACCAATCGTATCTTTGCTTGAAAAATCCACGTTGCACAAAGCGGTACCGGAAGCGTCATTTATGTTCAAAAATGGATACGCGACCACGCGAGTAAATGTCATTGATTGCGTACGCGATGCCGACCTTGGATAAACGCCAGACTCGGTGCTTGACGAAATATGGTCGGCAATTTCGGAACGAATCGTGATATCAGTTTGAATCCTGACATTGCCATACCAACGTGCATGACCAGTAAGCGTCGTCGTGGAGTATACCGAATAATTTGAATCATTGGAGTCAAGGACTATCGTCCGTGATTCATATGGCACCATTCCATCAAACTTATTTGAATGATTTTCAAAGATGTTTATCAGTCTACCGCGTTCTTTGGCGAATTCAAATAATTCGCGGGAATTCGCAGATGACTGCGCGAGGACGATCACGAAAATTGTCGCTAGTGACATGGCCACAAGAATGTCCATCAAAATCAGACCACGATGTTGTTTGAATCTAATTTTCCGCATATGTATTATGTGACTCACGACTCTCGATAAATCATCAGCTACTGTTGCAACACCTTTGATATGTCATATATCGGCATCATAATGGATAAAGCTATACTTCCAACCGTGCATCCCATACCAATCATCATGATCGGCTCTATAAGCGATGTCAGACGCTTTAAACTGTGGTCCATGTCACGGTCAATGATAGACGCCGCGCGAATCAAGGAAGCGCCAAGGGTACCCGAGGCTTCACCGGCCGATAAAAGTGATGGCACATAAGCCGGAATCCGTTTTGAGACATGCGCCAAAACTAATCCGCACGAAACCCCTTTGTGTATATCTGGGGAATTGTGCTGTAGAACTTTTTGAAAAGGAATTAATGAAAGGGTGCTGACAGTATCGGTGTACGAACGCGGGACAGACATGCCTGATTCTACCAATGAGCCGAGCGATTGAAGAAACAGCGAAAGTGAATATGAATACAACAAGTAGCCTATAATAGGCACGCGAATGAACAGAGATTGGGAAATGTACCTGAACCGTTTGATTTTGCCGTATAGAATGACAAACAAGACCGTCACTCCGCACAACACAACAAACACATAAAGGCCATAGGTAACCAAGTGTTCTGAAACAGCCATAACTATTCGAGTCAACAATGGTAATTCAATGTTAAGACTTCTGAGCATTGGTGTGATCTGCGGCATAACTCCGCGAACGAGTCCAATAGTCAGCAGAGACGCGAAGACTGCGATAATGCTTGGGTAAATAAGCGCCGAAGCGCATTTACGCGAAGCATCGCCTTGTTTTTCCAGCATGGCGCGGGAAATGGTTAAGGCGCGAAGCAATTGTCCGGAGGACTCGCCGTGTTCAATAAGCCCAGAGAGTGTCTTTGACACACCTATATGTTTGGCGAAGGATTTTGACAAAAGTCCACCCGACATTACATCCTCACGAATGCGGAAAAGACATAGGCGTTGGTGTTTGGTGCTTGCTTGTCCGATAATGTGGAGTGCCTTATCCAATGACAGACCGGCAGAAATATATAGCTCAAGACGCTCAAACAATATTATCCGATCTTTATTGTTCAATGGTGAGAATAATTTCATATAAAATTATAAAGTTAGATCTATAAAAAACTAAGCCACGATTATTCGTACAGGATTCGGGTTATTTCTTCCTCTGTCGTAATGCCCCATTGGACTTTCTCATAACCATCATCGTCCATGGGACGAAAACCTTGGGATCGAGCGTACGCGAGATATGAGGAAATATTTTCCTTTTTTGTGATGAGGCTCCTCATCCCGGCGTCTATTTCACAAACTTCTGCCATGACATAACGACCGTTATAACCGGTATTCCTGCAAGCCTGGCATCCAACGGAAAAACAATCATGGCATACGGCACGAATCAATCTCTGGGCAATCACGCATTTCAGAGTCGAGGCCAGAAGATAATGATCAATACCCATATCAATGAGACGAGGTATGGCTTCGAGCGCGGAATTGGTATGAAGCGTCGATAAGACTAGATGTCCGGTGAGCGCGGTATGAACAGCCACGCGCGCGGTCTCCGCATCACGGATCTCTCCGACCATGATCACATCCGGATCTTGACGCAGGGCAGAACGTAAACCCGAAGCGAATGTCACCCCGTAATTGTGACGGATATGGATTTGCCGAACGGTTGGGATCTCATACTCGACAGGATCTTCAAGGGTAATGATGGATAAGGGTTCACGGGCCTTGAGCGACAAGCAGGTATGAAGCGTCGTGGTTTTGCCTGAACCTGTGGGTCCTGTCACCAAGATAAGTCCAGAAGTCCTTCGTAATGCGTTATTTATTGAATAGACATGTTCGGGTGTAAAACCAAGCTTAGCGAATGAAACATCAGCTGATACGCGCGTGGGTAATATGCGCATGACGGCATTTTCTCCATGATATGTCGGCATAAATGAGACGCGAACTTGATATGATGAATCATCAATACTCGCCGTCCATCTTCCGTCCTGCGGTATGGCATGAATGTCCGTGCGTACACCAGATAAAATCTTCAGTCGCGCAATAATCTCTTCATGCAATCGTTTGGGCACCGTGCCGACATGACCGACTTGACCGTCTATGCGAAGCCGAGCACATGAATCATTTTCCTGAGGATCAAAGTGTATGTCAGACGCACGCATGTAAATGGCATAGGAAAGAATAGAGTCAATGGTTTCAACGGCCGTGGTGAATTGTCTCGGAAACGAATATAACATATTGGTTTCTGGCTAATATTGATAAATTGACTAAAAATAAGTTAAAAAATTCTAAAAAACCCACGAACCAACAAACCATAGCAAATAATGATAAAGTTTCGCTGAAGAAGTGATAAAGATTTGCTGAAGATTTTAATAAAAGTGGTCGTTGCTCGACAAACTCGTCTCAATTTACACGTTTTTGACAAAAATGACCAAATAATGTAGACTACCTACTCATTCATCATATAAATCTTAATCCCCCTCTTCTTTCCATCCCCTCTCTTTATCTTTTACCCCTATGGACATCCGAAACATCGCTATTATCGCCCATGTGGATCACGGCAAAACTACTCTGACCGATGCTATCATGGCAGAGTGCGGTCATGGAGACGAAGGCACCATGGATTCAAACGCACTCGAACAAGAACGCGGAATTACCATATACGCCAAGAACACTTCTGTTATTTACAAAGGCACCAAGATAAATATCGTTGACACTCCGGGCCATGCTGATTTCGGTTCAGAGGTAGAGCGTGTTCTTCGCTCGATCGACACCGTCCTTCTAGTCGTTGACGCCCAAGAAGGCCCCATGCCCCAGACTCGTTTTGTATTGAAAAAATCTTTGGAGCTTGGTATCCGACCAATTCTCGTCTTGAATAAGATTGACAAGCCCGCCGCCAATCCAGCTCGCGCTCATGATGAAGTTCTTGAACTTTTTATGGAGCTTGGTGCCAATGATAAACAATTGGACTTCCTTACTGTCTATGCAGTTGGCCGTCAAGGCATCGCAAAAAAGAACCTTACTGATGAGGCCAAAGACTTGACACCGCTTCTTGATATGATCTTGGAACATGTCCCCCCGGCAAATGCCAAAAAGAACGCCAATGATATCTTGACCGCACAAGTCTTCAATCTTGGCTATGACAATTTCCTTGGTCGTCTGGCAGTATGCCGAATCTATAGTGGTACCATCAATGAAAATCAAAATGTTTGGGTCAAGGATATTAATGGCAAAACATTCACCGGAAAAATCACCAAACTCTTCACCTTTGATGGCAAAAAGCGTATAGAGGTCAGACAGGCCGAATCTGGTGACATTATCACTATTGCTGGAATTCCTGATATATATATTGGTGAGACAATTACAGATAATGAAAATTCCGAGGCTCTCCCTGCGATCAATGTCGATGAGCCGACTATTTCCCTGCAATTTTTGGTCAACAATTCCCCATTTGCTGGTCGCGAGGGTACTTTTGTTACAGGTCGTCAGATCCGTGAACGCCTCGAACGTGAACTCGAGACGAATGTCGGTCTTAAAGTTGATTTTAGTGCCAATGAATATTTCACTGTTTTCGGTCGTGGCGAGCTCCACATTGCCATTCTTATAGAAAATATGCGCCGAGAAGGTTATGAACTCCAGGTTTCTCAACCAAAAGTTATTTTTAAGGAAATTGACGGGGAGCAGACTGAACCATTTGAGGAGTTAATCATCGACTGTCCGACTGTCTATTCCGGCGCCATCATTGAAACTCTCGGCAAACGCAAGGGCGTCATGACCAATATGACTACTCACGGCAATCAGGTTCGTCTGGTTTTCGAGATTCCGACTCGAGGTCTTTTGGGTTATAAAAATGCATTTATTATCGATACCAAGGGTGAAGGTATCATGTCTTCTCGCGTCATTGGTTTCAAACCATATGCTGGGGAGATCGAAAAGCGCGAGACTGGTTCTATGACTTCAATGATTTCTGGTAAGTCCCTCGGTTTTTCACTCTGGAATCTCCAGGATCGTGGTCGGCTCTTCATCGGTCCAGCTGTGGAAGTCTATGAGGGTATGGTTGTTGGTGACACTTCCAAGGGAGATGATATGGATGTCAATCCTTGCAAAGGCAAGGCTATGAGTAATATGCGCTCTTCAGGCAAGGACGAGGCTCTGATGCTTGTTCCACCATTTGAACTTTCGATCGAACGTGGACTAGAGCTTATGCGTGAAGATGAATACCTAGAGGTTACCCCAAAGAATGTACGACTACGTAAAAAGTTTTTGACGGAACTTGATAGAGCTAGGTCGAGAAGGAAGGATTTGTAAAATGCAACATGCAGGCGGATCCACAGATTCACCTACGTATAAAACTTAATTTTAGATAAAAAAAGAGGGCACAACGGTTGCGAGTCGTTGTGCCCGAGATGGAGCGCAGAGATCATCGATCCCATCTGAATCTCACATCCCGCCGGATGTGCCCTGTTGCGTCCCAACAGGAAAGCTTGGACAAACATGACCTCGAGGGTCAGTCCCATAATCTTCATTCGGCAACATCGCTTTCAAATGTTTGTTTGCCTTCAGAAGACTACAGCAAGATACATTCCATTTTAACAATTCATCACAATACGCCTTATGCATCAAATTCAGCGTATTGTAGGAAGAATACAATCTTACTTAAGTGAAACGTATGCGTAGCATCTTCTTTCCATAATGCTCGTAACTCGCTTTCACTTATCTGGCTCTTTATGATAACAGGGCTATAGCCAGAACTGCCCTTTTCCACCAAGGGGACAATGTCCCCAAACCACAGAATCCCTAGGGGAAAGCCAAAGGCTGACCCCCCGGTGACCCAATGACAATGTACTGAAAGCGTCACATGACGCATCAAGGTTGTATCAAATACCTTACCCTGACACGCTAAGTATAGCACACCTGCAGAATTTGTCAAGCGTTTTTATACTTTGTTTGTTGAAATCCCAAATTATGGCTCAAAATAAGGGGGTTTCAATGGTGCATTTTTATTTTCTTTATCTATTGTGCGCAGGTGAATCAGCAAATTCACATGCGTATCTTCCTACCTCCAATGTGTCTTTATGTACTCCTCTGTCTCACTCATCGAGAATGGTTGAGTCGAATTGCCGACTCGAACATAGAAATCTTCTTTTTTATCACCATTTTGAAGATAGGCTGGCTTGTGACTTTCCTTTACCGAAACAACACAGATATCTTTACCGTCGATCTCCTCAAAACTAATCTTCACATATTTCGTAAATGGCAGACCTATCAAAGTCTTGATCAACATCGTAACATGATTTTCGAAACCATCACGATTCTTCTTGGTCAGCGTCTTGTAATCATTTTGTAAACCGACGATTTTCGCGTCATCGCTCACTCCGATGAGCAAAGTTCCACCTTCTGAATTCAAAAACGCCACGATAGTTTTGAGTATCATTTTTTCCAATTCCCTGCTGATTTCGCCTTTGCGCGCGTCATAGCGGAGTGTTTCTTTGAATTCAACATACAAACCTTCGCCTTTTTCCAGTAGCACGCGCGGATCTCTGGAGAGAATGCGTCCAGACGCTTCTTGAACCATGCTTTTGATGACATAGACGTGCTCATCCACATTAGAGACATTCTTGATTTTGGTTATGCGCCCATTAACGTGTTCAAGGATGATTGTAGCGTGATTCATCATCCTGCTAATCGGAGATTGGTACGTTTCCACTGAAGTCACATCACTAAGACTCATTGATTTGCGACGACGAAAAATTAGGCCTGATTTTCTGACTATTTCTTTGTCATTGACTTCATATTGGGTAAAATACCAATCAAAAAACAACAATGAAAGATACACAAGTTGAAAAACAGAAAAAACAAATACCTCAAATATATCAAAACGAATATAATCTGAGAGTACCCAATTTTGATACAGTGTGCCGTAATTGCCAACAAATGAAAGACCAAAAAACAAGATGGCCGCTATGATTTCCATCGACAAAACATTGCGTATAAAGACAAGCGGTCCTTCTTTGATGGTTATGTTACGCATATGGATAGTATTCGATCACATAGTATCATATCGCGGTCATACCTTGAACTTGTCAGATTTGTTTTTGCGTGAGAATCTACCTCGCGTGTGTTGGCGATTCATCGGCCCCAAACTCCTTGGGCGCGACCGCATCAATCATCTCTTTTTTGAGCGAACCTGGGAAGCCACTACCCGCTGGAACCAGTCGTCCGATAATAACATTTTCCATAAGACCGGTAAGGTTATCCTCCGCCCCGCGAACAGCGTTACCAATAAGGACACGAGTGGTGTGTTGGAATGATGCGGCTGACAGGAAACTCTTGCGTGAGAGCGAAGTCTCGGTAATACCCATAACGATTCGTTCTCCTTTGGCGCTCAGACCACCCTCAATTTTCGCGATAGAATTTTCTTCAGAGAGATAAGCATCATCAACAACCATGCCCTCAGTCAGATTCGTATCGCCAGCATCTTTGATGCGACGACGGGAAAACATCTGCTTCACGATCACCTCAATGTGCTTGCGTGAGACAGTCTCACCCTGAAGTTCATAAATCTTACCGACTTCGGTAATAACATAATCTTTGGCGCGCTCTTCGCCGCCAAACTCAAACACATCATCAATGTCCGCGGAGCCGTCAGTAAGGAGATCCCCTTTTTTAATCTTGTCACCGGCGCGTACCAGAACAGTACGACGATATGGGAAAGTGTATTCAATCTGTTGCGTGAGTTTCTTTTTGCCACGATCTTCCATTTCGGGCAAAACGACAATAACTTTTTCTTTACCGAGATCTTTGACTTCAACGACGACACCATCCACGGTCGCGACGACAGCTGGATTTTTTGGTCGGCGCTTCTCGAAGATTTCTTCAACGCGGGGCAGACCTAGAGTAATATCTCCACCCCGTGAAGCGGCGCCGCCAGCGTGAAATGTGCGCATCGTAAGCTGAGTGCCGGGTTCTCCAATGGCCTGAGCGGCGACCGTACCAACGGCTTCGCCAAGATCTATGATTTTATTTTTACCCAAATCGAGACCATAACATTGCGCGCAGACACCACGGATCGTCTTGCAGGACAACGGCGAACGCACGGCGACATTGACCGCGTTGGATTCTTCCACCACGACGGCGTCCGCTTTTGAAAGAAGGTGTCCTTTCTCAAAGATAACTTTACCATTGGAGTCTTTGACATCTTCGGCCAAAATTCTGCCA
Organism: Candidatus Taylorbacteria bacterium RIFCSPHIGHO2_12_FULL_45_16; assembly: GCA_001821055.1. GTDB lineage: Bacteria > Patescibacteriota > Minisyncoccia > Phycocordibacterales > PALSA-1337 > C7867-002. The sequence continues at coordinate 185,236 of MHRT01000005.1, forward strand.
CGGATGTTTTTGGACAAAGGGGTGGCCACGCCTGAAGTCGTCTGGCGACGGATGACGATGAAGTCTTTGGTCCCACAATCATCTTCTGAAACAACCACATCCTGGGCAACCACGAAAAGTTTGCGGGTGAGATAGCCTGCTTTGGCGGTATTGAGTGCGGTGTCGGTAAGACCTTTGCGTGATCCGTGGGTCGTGATGAAGTATTCGATCGGAGTCAAGCCTTCCTTGGCGCATGAAAGAATCGGAAACTCAATAGTATCTCCGGAGACTGACGCGATTAGACCTTTCATACCAGCCATTATAGTGATCTGGGAAAGCGAGCCGCGAGCACCAGAATTGACCATGTCATACACTGAGCCATTTTTGTCTAGTGAAGCTGGGATAGTCTTTTCGACCTCGCCTTTTGCGTGTTGCCATATTTCGATATGCTTCCTGACGCGCTCTTCTTCCGTCAAAAGACCTTCATTGAATTGATGTGTCACGGCATCCGCTTTGTCTTTGCCATACTTTATGATGTCATATTTTGCCGGAGGAATGACGATATCATCAATGCCCCAGGTCGTACCGGAGAATGTGGCATAATGGAAACCAAATGATTTGATGCGATCCAATATAGGAGCGACATTTTCGGCGCCGTGAATGGTAATCATGTCGTCAATGATTGCCGCGATGCGCTTGCGACCAGCCTCTTCATTGAGAAACGGGTAATCCGTCGGAAGAATATCGTTGAGAAGAATGCGACCGACGGTTGTCTCAAACAAACCTTCTTTGAATTTGGCGTACTTGGCGCCCTTTGGCACAATAACCTTTACCGGCTCACGAAGACCAATACTATTAAAATTATATGCGAGTACCGCAGCATCCGGAGATTCAAAATACTTCTGTGAATTTTTTTCCACTTCTTCAGGTTTTTTGTCACTAACTATTTTGGTTACCCAAAAACACCCAAGCACAATGTCAAGAAGCTTGGCGACGACCGTGGGATCGTTGTTACCTGGTTTTAAGATATTTTTGTCGGAAGCCATAATCATTTTGGCCTCCATTTGCGCTTCATCCGACAATGGAACGTGGACGGCCATTTGATCACCATCAAAGTCGGCGTTGAAAGCCGTGCAGACAAGCGGGTGAACATGAATAGCGTTACCTTCTATCAGGATTGGACGGAAAGCTTGGATACCAAGACGATGCAATGTCGGTGCACGATTCAAAAGAACATATTTGTGTTCGATGACTTCTTCGAGAATTTCCCAAACTTCCTTGGCACCATCATCGATGAGACGGTTGGCACCACGAATATTATAAGCCAGTTCCTTTTTCAAAAGACCCGAAATAACGAATGGTCGGAACAATTCCAAAGCCATGTGCTTTGGCAGACCACATTGGTCAAGTTTCAATTCTGGACCGACGACGATAACCGAACGACCGGAATAGTCTACGCGTTTGCCGAGCAGATTTTGACGAAATAGGCCACGCTTTGACTTCAAACTATCGGAAAGAGATTTCAAGGCGCGTTTCTGGGCGGCGGCGGCGGCGGCGCCGGCTGAAGAGCTGTGACGAATGGAATTGTCAATGAGAGCGTCAACGGCCTCTTGGAGAATACGCTTTTCATTGCGGAGAATTACCTCCGGCGCGTTAATCTCTTTTAATTTCAAAAGACGATTGTTGCGATTGATGACGCGACGATACAGATCGTTGACATCGGATGTGGCATAACGACCGCCATCAAGAGCGACCATCGGACGAATGCCCGGCGGAATGACTGGAATGCGAATAAGAAACATCCACTCCGGACGGAGTTTGGCTTTAATCATCTGCTTGACGAGTGAGACGCGCTTGGAAAGCTTTTCATGATCAGCCGAACTTGCATTTTCCAAATATTCTTCGAGTTCGGTTTTGAGTTTGGCTAGATCAATTTTTTTCAAAAGTTCATAAACGACTTCCGCGCCGATACCGGCCTCAAAAAGTGAACCATATTTCATAGCATACTTGTGATATGTCATTTCATCCATGACCATGCCAAGCTGAAGACTTTCGATTTCTTTGCGAGCGTTGACTACAAGTTCTTTGAGGGCTTCCTTGGTTTTGTCGTCTTGCGCCCCTTTGACTTTGTTTTTGTATTCACCGTCAAGTTCTTTCAAAAAAGCGTTTTTTTCATTTTCATTTACCTTGGTAACGATATAGCCGGCAAAATAAACAACTTTTTCAAGATCGGCGGTTGTCATCCCCAAAATAAGTCCGATTCGCGACGGAACTGATCGAAGGAACCAAATATGAGAAACCGGACTAGCAAGTTCAATATGACCCATTCGTTCACGGCGAACAATCGAACGAGTGATTTCGACTCCACACTTTTCACAGACTATTCCCTTGTAGCGGATGCCGCGATATTTGCCGCAATAACACTCATAGTCACGGTCCGGACCGAAGATTCGTTCATCGAAAAGACCACTCTTTTCTGAGCGCTGGGTGCGATAATTGATCGTCTCTGGCTTGGTGATTTCGCCATATGACCACTCAAGGATTTTGTCTGGTGAGGCCAAGGAGAGCTTCACGATGTCGAAGATTTGAGGATCTGATTTTTTTATTGGGGTGGTCATGGTGATAATGTTATGGATTAATAGTGAAAATACGGGTTTTCGGGTGAGGTCCGACCTCCAGATCTGGAGGTCGGACCTCAAGATTACTCCTCCTCGACCTTCGGCTTACTGGTAAGTTCGACGTTAAGTGCTAACCCTCTCAGTGTCTTCAGTAACACATTAAACGACGCTGGCAAGTTCGGACTACGTGGACGTTCACCTTTGACAATAGCATCGAAGGTCTGTGAGCGGCCCACGATGTCATCTGATTTGACTGTAAGAATTTCACGCAAAGTGTGGGCGGCGCCGTGGCCGAGCAATGCCCAAACTTCCATTTCTCCAAAACGCTGACCACCACCCTGAGCCTTACCTCCGAGTGGCTGTTGAGTGATAAGTGAGTAAGGACCGATAGAGCGCATGTGGATTTTATCTTCAACCATGTGATGAAGTTTCAGAACATACATGTATCCGACCGCTATTGGCTGACTGAAATGATCACCGGTTCGACCATCGCGAAGTCTCATTTTACCTGAAGCATCATATCCAGCTTTGACAAGCTCTTCTTTTATTTCAGTCTCGGTGGCGCCAACAAATGGCGGGACAATAGCTTGATAACCTAGAGCGTTGGCAGCCAGACCCAGATGCAATTCCAGAATTTGACCGAGGTTCATGCGCGAAGGTACGCCGAGCGGAGTCAAGATAACGTCTATCGGGGTTCCATCCTCCATATACGGCATGTCTTCTTCGGGGAGAATTCTGGATATGACACCCTTGTTGCCGTGGCGACCAGCCATCTTATCTCCAACTGATATGTTCCGGACTTGAGCGACTTCAATATAAATCTTTTTAATGATGCCAGATTCAAGTTTGTCGCCTTTTTCTCGTGAAAATATTTTTACCGAAATGACACGTCCCCGTTTGCCGTTTTCCATACGTTTTGAAGTATCTTTGACGTCTCGAGCTTTTTCTCCGAAAATAGAGCGCAACAGGCGTTCTTCTGGCGTAAGCTGCGTTTCGCCTTTCGGAGAAATTTTGCCGACTAGAATATCTCCGGGACGGACTTCCGCGCCGATGCGCACGATACCTTCTTCGGTGAGATTTTTGAGCTTGGCTTCACCGACATTCGGGATGTCGCAAGTTGTGACTTCCGGACCGAGTTTGGTGTCGCGAACATTGACCACGAACTCCTCGATGTGGACCGAGCTCCATTTGCTGTTCTTGACAACCCGTTCCGAAAGAATGATTGCGTCCTCATAGTTGTTACCAGACCATGACATAAAAGCCACGAGCGCGTTGTGACCTAGAGCGATCTGGCCATTATCTGAAGTGGAAGTATCGGCGAGTATCGCGCCTTTCTTTACTTTGTCACCGACCGAAACTATTGGACGCTGATGAAATGCTGTAAAACCGTTCGTTCGTGAAAATAATACCAAATTGTACTCATATTTTTTTCCTTTCTTTGACATAAACACAATTTTCTTGGCGTCAACGCTGACAATATCACCATCTTCAGGAGCCAGCACGAGGCGTCCAGTATCAAGAATCGCCTTTGCTTCTATGCCCGTAGCTACAAATGGAGCTTCCGGGACCAAGCACGGAGTCGCTTGCTTCAACATGTTCGATCCCATCAGCGCGCGATTGGCATCATCATGATTCACGAATGGGATAAGCGAAGTAGCGATTGAAAAGGCTTGATTTGTAGCCACATCAATATAGTCAACTTCCTTACGGTTTGCCAAAGACGGTTTGCCGTTGATGCGGACTTCAATTTCATTGAGGATGATGTTGCCCTGACCGTCGAACGGGGTCGCCATGTGAGCAATCCGAAAGTTTTCTTCTTCAAGAGCGTTCATGTAAACTATCTCCTTGGTGATTTTGCCTTCCTTGACTTTGGCATATGGAGTCTCGATCATCCCAAAATCGTTGATCCGGGCATACATAGCCAGACGGAGGACCAGACCGATGTTCGGACCTTCTGGAGTATGGATCGGACACAAACGGCCGTAGTGTGAAGGATGAACATCACGGACCTCAAAACCAGCCCGTTCGCGCGAGAGACCGCCTGGACCGAGAGCCGTCAACTGACGAAGGTTCTCGATTTCTCCCAAAGCGTTTGTCTGTTCCATAAATTGCGAAAGTTGGTTGGTCGTGAAAAATTCCTTGATTCTAGCTTGAAGTGGACGTGGATAGATAAATGAGACCGGTAAAATGATGTCTGGCTCGACCGTCGACATTTTGTCTTGAATATTGCGTTTCATTTGAGTTAGGCCGAGACGAATGCGTTGTTCAAGCAATTCGCCGACATAGCGAACGCGTCGTGAACCGAGGTGATCGATGTCGTCAGGCTTACTGTCCGGGGTATTGGTCAGAGAAATGATATGTCCGACGGTCGTGGCGATGTCGTCGAGATTTAGCGTCCGGCGTTCAAGCTCTTTTTCATCCATCAATTTGCCGAAACGCTTATTGAAACGAAAACGACCGACCCGATTGATATCATAACGGTCATCCTTGAGCAGGGTCTGGACAAAACTGCGAGCATTCTCGGCCGTGGCCAGATCGCCGTCACGAAGACGCTTGTGAATCTCCATGTAAGCTTCGTCCTTGGTCTTGGCGTGATCCTTGGCCAAAGTCATCTCAATGATTTTGACAGCATCAGGATTTCCCTTGAATAACTCCTTGATCGCCTCATCAGTCTCCGCTCCAAGGACACGTAGAAGCGAGGAGATTGGAAACTTGCGCTTGCGATCTATCCGGCAGAAAATAGTTCCATCAGTATCAGTCTCGATTTCCATCCAGACGCCGCGAGCCGGAATGATTTTGGCGCCAAAATAGCTCTTACCTTTAACCTCAGTGCCGGTAAAAAAGATTCCAAATGAGCGAGCCAATTGGGGTACAATCACCCTTTCGACGCCGTTGATAATGAAAGTGCCATGGTCAGTCATAAGGGGAATGTCTGCCAGAAACATCTCCTGTTCTTTAACCACATTCAAAGACTTGTTCCTCAGAGTCACCTTGACTTTGATCTGACCTTCGTAGTTCAATTTGTTGTTCTTGGCATAGTGCTCATCGAACTTCGGACGCTGAAGTTCCGGCGAACCGATCGACAAATCAAATTTTTTACCAGCATAGTCGGTAATCGGAGAAAATTCATCCAGTAAATTCTTTATTCCCTTCTCGACAAGTTGTGTGAAAGACAGAAGCTGTGATTCAACCAAGTGTGGCGTCTCGGTCAGTGGCGCCTGGTAGCGAGAGAAAAATTTCTTCGGACGAATTGTTGTGGTCATGTTATTTGTAATATAATTAAAATAGAGCCAACTAAACACGCAAAAAGTCCGTTTTTAAAAAACGGCTATTGAGTTCACATGCTTATAGTGATGTGATAGACACTAGGGTAGGACTAATGATGGACCTATCTAATCCTCCGCTAACGGTCCTTCTTCGCCAAGGCTACGAAGGACACAGCAGAACACAATCTGCGAAGTTGTGTCTAGCCTAGCAGAGTACCTCCGGACTGTCAATGGTCATTTGGGGAAAACTTTGATTTCTTATTTCCTGTGCTTTTTTGCCATCTTCCACTCCTCCATTTTTGCATGATGACCGCCCAAAAGAACCTTCGGGACCCGATATTTCTTCTTTCTGTATTCGATAATTGCTGGACGGGTGTAAACATCTGGACTAGCGATACGTCCTTCTTCTATTGAGGTATTGTCGCCTAAAACTCCAGGAATCCGACGAGTGATGGTATCTATCATAATCATAGCTGGCAATTCCCCACCAGTTAGGACGTATGGACCAACAGAAATATCAATCATTGGAAAAGCTTTTTTGACTCTAGCATCGATACCTTCATAACGACCACAAATAAAGACGATATCCGTGTATTTTTTGAAACTTTCAGCCATAACATTAGTGAATTGCTTCCCTGAAGGGCTGAAAAAGATGATTTTAATTTTTGACACCGTTTTTTTGGATTTCTTATTTAGATTTTCGGATTTGTTTCGGCCATTTGACTCTACGGACCTCAGGTTCGAAAAAATTTCTGATTTCGTATTTCGAATTTTCCCTGCCCTTCGAAGCTCCGAACGACTTGTCCTCTGTAGTTTTAGCAAAGTAGAAAGAGAGGAGCGAAGTAGGGCCGCCTCAATCGCTTTTATAACCGGCATTGCTTCTATAACCATCCCCGGTCCACCACCATACGGCCGATCATCGACTCTGCGTTCGGCGTAAGTTTGTTTGGCGCCTTTTTTGGCTGAAATAGTAAAGTCACGTGGATTGTAATATTTTATTGCAATCAGACCCTTCTTCTCCGCCCGTTTCAAAATCGAGGCATTCAAATATGACTCGGTGCTTTCCGGAAACAGGGTTATGAGGTGATAAGTAAGCATATATAAACAAAAAATCGCAGTAACTATACATTACCACGATTTTTTGAATTTGGCTAATTTAATATTACTTATTATTCCAATTTTAGATCCGCCATTGCCTCATCTACAGTCTTTGAATTTGGGGTCGAAAGTGGAACTGTCGGCATTGCTTGAGCCATCCTCTCTGGTGACTTTAGGCCACCAACTGGTTCATTGATTTTGAGATTGACGCGACTATTATTCTTCATTCCGACAACACGGAGTAATGTTCGAACGGCCTTGGCAGTATTGCCCTGACGACCGATGATTTTACCCATGTCAGCCGCACCGACTTCGAGAGTGAGGAGTACCCCCATCTCATCGACTGTTCGAGTAGTCTTGACTTGATCCGGATAATCTACAAGCGCTTTAATAACATAATCGAGGAACTCTTGATCTTTCTGCATGGTCATTAAATTAATTCTTACTTAATCGTACAGTTCGCTGTACTATCTTTATTGTAACAGAAATGCCGAATTATGAGCAACTCTCTAGCGATTTGGCAATGGAGTATATTCCACACCGCACAACATCGACAAAATATAATTAAGCAATAACAGGGGCAGGTTCAGTAGCTTTCGGAGCCTCTGCTGGTGCCGGAGTTGCTTCTGAAGTTTTTGCGGCTTCAACCGAGACCTCTTTCTTTATCGGTGTCTTCTTTGGCAAAGCATTCAATTTCTTGCCTTCAATAACTTTCTGGCCAACAAGATAATTGTGAAGCGTAAGCGAGAGTTTGGCTCCTTTTGACATCCACTCCTTCACCGCTTCGACATCAATCTGCTCAACTTTGTTCTTGATCCGGGTATCATACCAGCCCAAATTCTTGAGGTATTTTCCACTCTTCGGACCATTTTTCGAATCAGTCAAAACTACTCGAAAAGTCGGCTCATGAACTCGGCCAGTACGTTGTAAGCGAATCATTAACATGTGAAAAACTATAATAGCAGATGAACGGGTAAGGCGCAAGAAAGGAAAAATTAATCGCTCAATATCTTCTCAATGGCCATCAATGCAAAGGTGATGTCTTTTTCTTTAGTCCAACGGCCAAATGAAAATCTAATCGAAGTTCCACTATCGGCGCCAATCGCTTTCAAGACATAAGATTCTTCTTCGTCGCGCAGACATGAGCTTTTAATTGAGCAGGCGATGCCTCTGGCATCTAATTGAAACAAGAAAAACTCATTATCAACGCCCGGAATTGAGATATTCAAAATATGTGGCGAATGTTTCGAAATATCATTGTTTTCGCCATTTACCATGATATCAGATCGAATTTTCTTCAGACCGGCAATCATTATATTTCTCAATTGTCCAGATTTTGTCGACATTCTTTTCTTCTTTTTTTCTAGTTGGCCTCTTTCTCTTCGCGCCATTTCCACTGCCTTGGCAAAACCAGCAATGGCTGGAAGGTTCTCTGTTCCCGATCTCATTCCTCCTTCTTGGCCACCACCATAGATGATAGGTTGGATCGGCGTACCCCGCTTCACAAACAAACATCCGATACCACGAGGCCCGTAAATTTTCGAACCATCCAAAGTCATGAGATCAATCCCAAGCTTTTCGATATACAATTCTTCATAAAGAAATGCCTGAGCCGCATCAGTGTGGAAAAGTGGGTATATTGAAACCGATTCAGATTTATCATCTCTATCATTTTTAGGTGAAATATCTGCAATCGTATTATTACTATTATTTCCTGAAGTAATCTTACCAGCTCGAGCTTGTCTAATAGCTTTAGCAATCTCCTTTATCGGCTGGATCGAGCCGATCTCATTATTAACTGTCATTATTGAAACCAAGACCGTATTTATTTTGATAGTTTTTTTCAATTCATCTACAGAAATAATTCCAGTAGAATCAACTTTCAATCGAGTAATCTCACAACCATTTTTCTCCAAAAAGTTCGCTGTTTCAATAATCGAGGAATGTTCAATGTTTGAAATAATGATATGCGGCTTCGAAATTCCAGCCATTTTCGCCGCCCGGACGACACCTTCTAGAGCCAATGCATTGGCTTCGGTTCCGCCACTGGTAAAGACAATTTCATCTGAATGGGAATGAATGGTATCAGCGATTTTCTTACGCATTTCAAATAAAGCCTTCTTGGCCAAGACTCCTTCCATATATAGAGAAGAAGGATTGGCATACGCCTGCTTAGAGTACTTACCCATTTCGCGAATGACTTTTTGGTCTATCGGAGTAAGTGAAGCATAATCAAGATAAATTCGTCTTTTCGATTTGATCATGGATAAAATGTAGCACATTTTTGCCAAAAAAGTGTATAATCTCTCCATGGCTTATCTCACTTCACTTTTTGACAATCCGCTACTTCTCGGATTCATCATCCTTGCGATCGCCACATTGATCTTACTCGGTCTGGTTATTTGGATGTATATGAAATTGCGCCGTTTCCTTGTTTCTGTTGATGCTCACAATATTAGTGATTCCCTATCACATGTCTCGAACAATCTCAGTGAACTCCAAACATTCCGATCTGAAATGGAAAAATATCTGCTCGGCGTCGAAAAGCGTCTCAGGAAAAGTGTTCAATCAGTTCATACAGTCAGATTCAATCCATTCAAAGGCACTGGTGGTGGTGGCAATCAAAGCTTCGCCACGACCCTCATCAATGAAGAAGGTGATGGTGTCATCATCTCCAGTCTCTATTCTCGCGATCATGTCAGCATCTTTTCCAAACCAGTAAAAAATCACAACTCTGAATACGAACTGTCCGAAGAAGAACGTGAGTCGTTGAATAAAGCAAAAGGGGGGTTGAGGTAATACGCAGACATTATTCAGGCCACCCCTCAACCATCAACAAACCCTTGCCATCCTTATTTAAATTTTTTGAGTCAGCAAACCCAGCATCAGACCAAATCTCCTCAGTCACATACGGCATAAATGGGTGGAGCAATTTGAGAATAGTCTTCAGAGAGTGGAGCAAAAACTGGATACGAGAAACCGTAGCTACAGAATCATTACCAGAAATGATTGGTTTACTTTCTTCTAGGATCTTATCCGCCAATTCATGCCAAACATAATGATAGAGTTTTTCACCAACTAGATAAAACTTGTATTCGTCCATTTCTCCTGTAACCTCAGCAGTCAATTCTTCCAAACGCTTCATATGTGCAAGATCAGCCGGAGTCCAAGCCTTGAAAGTTGGATCATAATTTATCGCTTCGACTTCCAGAATTTCCGGCTTTTCTCCTGCAACCATCTTGACCCTCTCACCTTCTGCCATTCCAATAATGAATCGAGCAATATTCCAAATCTTATTTGAGAAATTCTTGTAGCCTTTCACCTTATCTTCGGACGATTTCGAATCATTTCCTGGACCAGTCCCAATAATCAGTGACAATCGTGTAGCATCAGCACCATATTTCTTTATCATATCCAGCGGATCGATGATGTTATCGAGTGACTTGGACATTTTGCGACCCTTGGTATCACGGACCAATCCGTGTAGATAAACTGTCTTGAATGGTATATCACCCAAAAGACAGCCAGTCATCAAAACCATCCTAGCAACCCAGAAAAAGAGAATGTCATAACCGGTTTCTAGAACATTGGTTGGATGAAATGTTTCCAAATCTTTTGTCTTCCCCGGCCAACCGAGTGTAGAAAATGTCCAAAGTCCTGATGAGAACCAAGTATCGAGAGTGTCTTCATCCTGAGTCCAACCTTCCCCTTTTGGCGCCTCTATTCCAACAAAAATATCTTTCTCCTTGTACCAAACCGGTATCCGATGCCCATACCAAATCTGTCGCGAAATACACCAATCACGCAAATTGTCGATCCAATGGAAATACACTCTTTCGAATCTTTCCGGAATTATTTTTATCGCCCCGGACTCGACTGCTTTTTTCATTATTTCTTTTAGAGTGACTTCATCACCAGATTTTATGCCAGGAATAACTGAATGTGGAATCCTGAATGGTTTGTTAACACCGATGAACCATTGCAATTTTGGCAGTGGCTCTATAACACCACCAGTCCTTTCTGCTGTGGCAATATTTTGGACAATGTCTTCAGTCTTTTCCAAAAGAGAATTATCCTCCAACCATTTAACGATAGTCTCACGTGCTGGACCGACTTTCATCCCAGCAACCAAACCAGTATTTGGTGTCATCTTGGCAAATTCATCGATAACTTGGATCGTTGGTAGACCATGTCGTGAAGCAATATCGGCGTCAATTCCACTATGAGCAGGCGTCACACCAACCGCTCCAGTCCCGAATTCCGGATCTACAGCCGTATCTGCAATTACTTTGATATTCAGTTTGGCTCCAGAAAAGTCGACTTCAAATGATTGACCAACGTATTTTTTATATCGAACATCATCCGGATGAACTGCTACAGCGACATCGCCGACTTTCGTTTCAGGTCGAGTAGTGGCAATAGAAATTGGAAAGTCTTTTGAATATCTGAAAGTATAAAATTTCGCTTTGCGTTCTTCATAAACAATCTCATCATCCGATATCGTAGTCTGGCCTTTTGGATCCCAGTTCACTATCCTGTGACCGCGATAGATCAAGCCCAGATCATACATTGTCTTGAAAGCCGTCCGAACTGCAAGATTTCGTTCCTCATCCAGAGTGAACGCTTCACGCGACCAATCGATCGATGCGCCCATTTTGCGAACTTGACTGACGATCGTATCATGACTAGCTTTAGCAAAAGCATCTACTCGTTTCAACAGTTCTTCGCGCCCGAGATCATGACGACGTTTACCTTCTTTCTTTTCAATATCTTTTTCAACCTTGGATTGAGTGGCAATAGCGGCATGATCAGTGCCGGGCAACCACAGGGTTTTGAAGCCTTGCATTCTTTTGTAACGAATCATGATATCTTCGATCGCCAGCATCGCCGCATGACCCATATGGAGAGTACCGGTCACATTTGGCGGCGGTAACACTATCGAAAATGGCTCGCCCGCCTGATTTCTAGCTGGCAGTTTGTCAGGATTAAAAAATCCGCTTTCTTTCCAAAGTCTGTAAATTCGATCCTCAGTCGAGGTAGAATCATATGGTTTGAGAAATTTCTTGTGCATATAAATCTAAATAAAAATCAAGATTGTAAACATAACTGTAGCAAGAATACTGATAATAAAAAAGAGGCTTGAGCATAGATTGAAATGAGTGGACGAATCCATCATCAATGAACTCAAGCCTAGATCACGATCGCACCAATCGACCAAAAAGCTCATGAAGGAGCCAGCCTAAAATTGCGCACACCGTAAGAAAACAGGCAATCACAACTGGTTCCTGAATCACATAAGGTAAGCCAGAAAGAATATCCCTGACTTCCCATTTCAGGAAGAACCACTGCTCCTCAGATGACTGCATATTCATCCTCGCTATTCGTGCTGATTCACGATTGGCACTGATTTTTGCGAGAATCAAAGGATCAGTGGCGGTAGTAATCACCTCCTGTGGCGAAACATTCGTCGCCGCAGGCGAAACAGAAAGTAGTGCGTAGGTGTTTGACACCCACACAAAGATGGCGATAATTGCCACCAAAAAAATGTAGCGAGTCTTCATCTCTTTCCTTTCAAAGATTCATGTATGGGTAATCCACACACATTCCGCATAAATAATACCTGTATTTAAATCATTTTGTCAAGCCTGTTGCTATCCACATTCCTGTGCCGAGGATAGGCCTTCGAAAGATTATTCCTCCAACAAAAAACACCCTTTCGGGTGTTTTTTGCATGTCAACAGAGGCGTTATTATACGCGTGTCACATTCTTTGCACTTGGGCCTTTCTGTCCATCAACAACTTCGAAAGTGACTTTGTCACCAACCTGAAGTTCATTGTATGAAACACCGACCACGTCATTTGAGTGGAAGAAAAGATCCTTTGTCTCGCCTTCGCGAGCAATGAATCCAAATCCTTTCTCAGTGAGGGTCTTGATTGTTCCTTGTCCTTGCATGATTTTTTGATTTTAATTAATATTGCGAAAAAACTCGACTCGCTCTCTCGTAGAAACAAGTGTAGCATAGATTCTATTATTCACCTAATCCTTTAGATTAAACATATCATCCTCATCCAGACTACAATCGCGGCTCAACCAGTTCACTTTTCAATTTTATATGATAATCAAAAGACCAACGATCTGCTCCATACAGAAACACAGCAACTAGTGCTAACATGAGTCCAAAATCTCGTATGGCAACGGCGCTGTAGCCAAGATTAAGAATGATACTCAAAAGATGTAGAGCAAGAAGCAGTGCTGAAACGCGTGTAAAAAATCCGGCCATGAGCGTAAGTCCAAATACTACCTCAAATGCGGCGTTGAGATGCACAAAGTTTGCGGCACTAAATCCTGTCGTTTCAATGAGTGATACTGGGATAAGACCGGTCCACATCTCGGTACTCATCAATTGTTGCGAAGCGAACCACAAAAATACCAGAGATATTGCAAGACGAAGAACAACTGGAGCGTATTCTTTCATTGTCATCTTTAATAAGGGGAATAATATTATGCGTCTATAATTATTGGGCCAAAACTCCGATTTTGAAATTGACAAGTTGGTCCGCCGGTTTTGATTGTTTATCGTGTTGATTCGTAAATGCGACGGTTCCGTCTTTGCCACAGATACTCAAAATAGCTTGTGCTCCTCCGGGATGTTTTTGGATCCAATCTGTTAGTTCATAAACATTCCCATTGATGGTAGTCCAACAGCTTTGAACATTACCATGCGCAGCAATTTGGGACATATTATAACTGTTTATAGGTTGTTGGGTTGCCGAGGTTGTGCTTGTCGGCACAACAATAGGTATATTTACAATTGAGTTATTTTTGTTTGGGCCGGATTCAGCTGATGGTGTTGAATTGGGAGAAGGGGTAACGAGAGTTATGATTACGATAATTATTACGGCAACAATGACAAATATAATTGTTGTAAGATATTTTTTTGACATGTAATTATTGGGCTAATGGTTAAATGCACGGATAATTATATTATGTGATAAAAAAATGTCAAAATTTTGTAACATTACATGAGTCAAATTACTGGTAGCCCTACGGGGAATCGCCCGCGCCTCTCGCCTCGCCAGCTCGGCTCGGGCTGGGCACCGGCTCGCGGCCTCGCGTGCTCGCTCGACATCGCTCCGCCGTTCGATCCCCCAGTCGCAGGCACTCAAAGTGCCTGCTCGGTTTCTACTAATATTACCTACTTAAGTAACGTCACCGAGTAGGCAAATTGTAACATTCGCGCGAACTTTTTACGAGCAAAATTGAAGTACCGCCGCCCACAATTTCACTGGGGGCGTGCGAGGGCGGCGGGACTACTGCCTCGGCGCTGAAAACTCGGGGGACTGGGGGCGAGTTTTCAGCGCCGTCCGCTTTTTTGGGGGCGGGGATGGTTTTAAATTTAAAATTAAAGCGCATACCATTGCTGATATGCGCTTTCCTTAGTCCACGTGACCGTGACCGAGTCTAGCAAAGCACGCTGAACAGAACTCTAGCGCACTCGAATTAAAGAACAATGAAATTTTGGAGGGGGTTTTACCTCCCTCCCAGTACTCCACAGCAGACAAGAATGCGTTAGCGAGCTTGCACTCTACGCCACCGGAAAATGGTAACAATAAAAATTCTTAGACGAGCCCCTGTTTTATCAAGGGCTCGTCCCGTAGACTGCCGCAGTGCACTTGAGTCTAGCCAAGCAAACTACAGGACGCTTCGGCATGAACTGGTATGCAATACGACCAAATCTAACTGGAAATTTTTGCACGAGTGATTTTTAGGCCACTCGTGCTCCTTAGAGTGGCGTAGCCGAGTATACTGAAGGAAACCAGACTGCAGCGGACCTCAGAACGCGGGGCCAAACCGGAAAGAGTAACCGACCATACCCGAAGATATGGTCGGTTCCGTAGACTGCCGCAGCAAACATTTGGCGCACTGCACGCAACGGCAGCGAAGCCCAGGCTGCGTCACTATCAAAATCATCTAAAAATAGATTAACATAGATATTATAAAAAGTAAAGCGTATACCATTTCTGATATACGCTTTCATTAGTGAACTGCACGACAGCACAGCCTACGATAGTAAGGCACAGCATAGTCGAGCGAACCACAAAATGACTACGAAATTATAGCTATAGCCAACTGGACCGAACCAAGATTACTAAACCCGAGAAATTTTTAGTAGGAGTGATTTTTAGGCCACCCCTACTCCGTACTGAACCCTACTGCAGGAAGCGCTACGATGGAGAACTGCTCCAAGCGTCACAACTGCGTAGTGTCAGAAATTGTAGCCGACCCCACCCGAAGATGGGATCGGCCCGTACTTTGCAGGAGGATACTGGAGCGAACGCGAGCTCAGCTAACTGAAGCATGCACCAGTGTACCCTGTAAACTACTTTCCCTTTAACAGCTCCTCTGCTTGGGAAATGCACTCGTCAAATGTACGATCGTTGACGTATGCCTTTTCAAGCCATTTGGGAAGTGAAGCGTGGACGAATCGCCGGAACTGTTGAGACATGAATATTGTCACTCCAAGGTCTTTGGTTGAACGAATGTTCCGACCGCGAACCTGAAGTGCCTGTATCATAACCCGCCAATTCCACAATGCCCAGCGACTACCACCGAATCGTTCCTCCTCAAACTGAGTGCCCGGATCGCTTGGATTCGGATACCCTGGACGCAGGAAGAAGATGACTGGAGCAATCTGTTTGGGCAGATCGACCCCTTCGGCATAGTTTGAAGCTGTGCCGCAGAGGACATCGCCTTCACCATCACGGAAACGAACTGCCGCCTCCTTGGCGGTCACACCGTTCCCATAACTGATAGCTTTGAGGCCTTCCTCTTCCGCCATCATCATGAACTTATCGCGCTCGAGATTCGAGATGGTGACGAAGAGACTACGAATCCCTTTGTCTGCCAATCGCTTCGAGGCGCGAGCGACCATGCGAATACTTTTCGGAAGATCACGATTACTGCGTTCGTTCACTGCCAAGTTGGCTGTGTTCGTCGGCATGAAGAGCCGAGCATTGTCAGATGGAAAGTTGGATTCCAGACTGAATACCGGATTCCGTATCCCCGTCTCGTGCCCGAATACCTCCGGATCACCGATCGTAGCCGAGAGCGCCACCGTCGTCTTGCCCATGATCTTTTGGATAATTGGCGCGACGTAGTAACACTTGACCACCAGTCGATACTGCACATGCTCCTTTTCACCCTTTTCCTCCTTGTAATAGGCGTAGGTGTAGTTGAGCGCGTGGCGATTCTGATCAGGAAGTGAATACTCGAATGAGCGCAGGTAGCGGCGAAGGTCTTTCACCACAACCTCAAGCTTCTTCAGAGTCTCTCGCTTCTCCACGACATCAATGACTTTTTCCTGCACGGCCTTTTCAAGCTTGCGCAGGAGTCCTGATTGGTCGATGACCTCGAGTTTCTCCATGAGCGCACCAACCTCGCGTGCATTGAGCACGGTTTTCTGATGCGCCGGTTTCGACTTGATGATGTAGATCAACTTCTTGTAGAAGTCGTGAAGCAATTCTGCCTCCTCGGCGCCAATCTCTCGCAGAAGCTCCACCGACTTGCGCAAATGCCAATCGGTTATTTCATACGAGAGCGCGTTCCTGACCACTTCGGCCATGCGGTGTGCTTCGTCAATGACGAGCACTTCCGGCTGTTCCCATTCCCGGCTGAAAAGCTGGGTGAAGAGATAGAAAGCCATAGTGGAAAGAACAATGCCACCCTGTTTAGCCTCGAACTTCTGCTTCAAGTACGGACAAGGGATCGCTCCCTCGACAAAAGTCTTGCCTGTTGCTTGGTCCACTCTATGCGGGCAGTCTTTGAGCAGTGAGCATGGGATTTCATCCGCCATCGGCTGTTTGTCTGCCGGCAGTGTGTCCTTGAAGTAGTGACATTGATGCTCATTGCGCCCGAGAGCGACCTTGAGATCAGGAAACTCTTGGCGGATCTGCTCCATCAGAGTCTTGTTCGTTGTGATGAGGAAGAGCGGTTGTTTCCGCTTCAAATCCGCGGCCTTGAGTACGGTATACTCTACGGCAGTCTTGCCGCTTCCTGTGGGAGATTCGATCGTGACCGAGCCATTCTCGGAGATGATACGAAACATTTCCCGCTGACTTGCCCACGGTGCTCTGCGGAGAGCGTTTGTGGGGAATGTCTCTTCTAGCAGAGACAATTTTAGATGTTCCAGATGTTGCATGTTTCCTTTCTTCTCTACTTTTTGTTGTCGATCCAAGCAACGAGCTTGAACCTGCCGATTCCTTCCCACTTGTCCGACCGACCAAGCACGTTAGGTGCTCCTGTAGGAATAGTCGTGTTTTCCATGAGCTCGTATAGACGCCCGTGGAATATTGTTCTGAGTCCCGCTTTCACGGTCTCATTCGGCCTTCCCATAATCGGCAGATAGCGGAATGTTTTGTCCTGCGGATCATATTCGTTCTTTCGTTCAGGTATTAGATGAGCATATTTGTTCACACTCGTATGATGTCCGCGTCTTGGTCTGTGATCCGACTTACGACGGAATCGTGGACCATAATGTGGATAGACTTTTTTACCCATGAGAATATCCGTTCTCCTAAATTGTATTTGTTGTCAAAAAATCAAGCTTACTCGGCCTGATTCTGGCTTAGCTGTTAAGGGCTTTTCCATTTTTGATGCTAACATACAATAAGTAATCCGTCAACTTGCGTAAAGGACCGTGTTCTGTTACGCTGTAATTACAAATGGCTTCGGCCTCGCCCCGCTCACGCGGGGAGGAAGAAATGAGCGATTATTCTATCAAACGAATGATCGCTTGTTTTATTTTCTGAAACTGTTCCGAGTCAATGGTGGTGATTTTTTCCTGTAATCACTTGGAGTCTACCAATCGAATTTGAGATAGAATGATTTTTCGCGCTACCTTATCACCTAGATTAATATCCGCATAGTATTTTCCTTTTTTATTTTTTGTAGTAAGTGGCACAGATAAAAATACTTCTTTATTGAAACCCTTGATGATTAGTACTGGGCGCGCAAAATCAAATCCTTTGCCATCCTGCTCAAATCCAACATTTTCTCCGAGAGAACACCACCAGATTTCTCGCTCATGATAAAATCGCCGCTCCTTTTCATTATGGATATTTTGCTTGAGTGTATGCCATTTTTGAAAATCTTTTTTCATCGTAGGATTTTAACATAAAAAAATGGCAGGCACTCATTGAGAATGCCCGCCCCATAGAATAGGACTAGTCTGGATTAGTGCAGCCAACTCCGCGCAACTTCACGGCACTGTAGACTGAAATTTCAGACAAGGAACAAGATGGATAAATCTCGGCGGGGAATTTTCATTCCCCGCCCCGTAGACTGGTGAAGCGTGGTTTAGTACAGGCCAACAAGGAGAACAGAACTACACCTTACCGGATCAAATCACATGTTGAAACCATGACTCCTTCTGTAAAAAGTAAACGGTAGGAGAAAGTTGATGCTCTCTCCTACCCCTTGCGCAACCGCACCGCTCCCTAGAGTAGCCCACGGGAGGGCAGCTAACTCCAACAAACGATGGTGGAAATGTAAATTCTGCCGTGGAGTTTTACCTCCACGGCCCATACTCGAGTGCACAGCAGAGAGGAAAGACGCGCTAAGGCGAACTCCGGGCTGGTTTACACTAGAGAAAAGTTTGGCGGGAGTTTTACCTCCCAGCCCCATACTTAGGCACGCGACCACTTCAGGCCACAGTGGGCTAGGCCAGGTCACACCACCCTAAATTTGTTTTAGTCTGAATTTAATATAACATACAAAGCTAAATTATGCAAATTTAAAGCGCATACCATTGCTGATATGCGCTTTCCATAGAAGACCGATGTGAAGCTTGGCGCACCTCACTGAAGACAGCGGCACGCGACCAAGGGACACTACAACGGACTCGAAAAGAACAATTATGAAATTATGTCGCGGAGATATTTCACTCCGCGACCAATACTAAACGGCAGTGTAGTCTAGCCCACTGCGGCTAACCGAGCTACACCGAGGTGTGCGCGAGACTGCCACAAAGAACAAACTGGAAAGTGAAAGAATGGCGGGGAATTTTCATTCCCCGCCCCGTAACACAGATAACTAGAGTTGCAGAAAAGTCCACCACAGTCCGGGGAACAAAACCGCACCTTACGCGACCCTACGTTACGCAAAAAATCTGAAAATTATAGGCGGAGGTCAATCTTGCGATCAACCTCCGCCCCACAGAGAAGCCCGGGACAGTTTAGTTCAGTATGCCCTAGTGAGCGACACGCGAGCTAAGACCAGATCACCGAACTGCAAACCCTATTGACTCTGAAGGACGCGCGGACGGAAGGTCAGCTGGTCACGACTTCCGCGAGCCGATTGGCACCATTGCCCGACACCGGTGCTGACGCTTCGGTTTCCTCGGACTCTTCGGGTCTCGTGCCTTGCTTGTCCGATTCTTCCATCGTCACTTCCCATTTCTTGACCGCGAAACGGCCGAAGGGACCGCCCTTGTTCGGACGGAAGTCACCGATGCCCGCTTTGGAGCCGGCGGTGTCCACAAGCTGGCGAATCAGAGTGTCTTTCGCTTGCTTGCCATCAACTTGGAAGGTCACATCGAGCGACCAATCCTTGAACTTCGGGCGGACGATGCAGACGGCGATGTCCATGCAGGTACCGCGACGCATGTCGGGTTCCCACGCAATTTCGCCCTTGGCGTTGTTGTCCGCGAACGGCAGAAACTCTTCCTCAATGGAGAGGAACGAGTAGAGCAAGGTGCCCTCAGCAGTCGAAACCGCCTTCTTACCGTCGAATTTGTGGAACCGACCAGCGGCTTTGATGGCCGCGAGCAGATTCAGTGTGGGAATGCCCATCGGCCCGGTGCTGTCGTTCTGGCGGTAGATCTTCGTAACAGCTTCCTGTTTTGGCGACAGATCTTTGGCCTTGGGCGCATGGACTTTGGTACGGAGACCTTCCAAGGTCGCCGGAGTCATGCGATTGATAAGGAGTGGGCTAATGCCCACGAGTAGTGCGCGTATTTTCATAACCTTACTTTCCGACTTTAGAGCAGAATCAATGATCCTGCTCAAGACGTTATTACCTTTGTTTTATGCTGTCAAAGAAAAGGCTTTGTTAAGCCCTATAAATAGGTCCACCCTAATTACAAAAAAAGGTTAGCACATTGATTTATTTGTGTCAATAGCATGCTTGACAACTTTACTATTCTATTTGTATATATAAATACATATAAAGTACACTATTCACGGTCTAATGCGTGTCGGTACAGCGGGACATCAATTTTGCTCGTAAAAAGTTCGCGTGAATGTTACAATTTGCCTACCAACAAAAATGGCCTTCGCATTCGCTTAGGCTCATTTTTGTATTGGTAGCCCTACGGGGAATCGCCCGCGCCTCTCGCCTCGCCAGCTCGGCTCGGGCTGGGCACCGGCTCGCGGCCTCGCGTGCTCGCTCGGCATCGCTCCGCCGTTCGATTCCCCAGTCGCAGGCACTCAAAGTGCCTGCTCGGTTTCTACTAATATTACCTACTTAAGTAACATCTCTCTCGTAGCCCTACGGGGAATCGAACCCCGATTACTGCCTTGAGAAGGCAATGTCCTAACCGTTAGACGATAGGGCCCTGCTTCGCTAAAGCTACGCAGGGCAAGCCCCTCTCTAGCTTTACGCGCTTTGCATCATAACCTCTTTTCTACGCTTTCTCAAGCCATTCTTTCTCCTGACGGACCACCAACTGGTCGGCCTGATCAGGATATTTCATTAACATCTTTACAATGCGCTCCATCCGAATCGACTGTGAACCCTTGATTAGAACTAGATCACCAGTTTTGATGATTGTTTTGAGAAATTCCCCAGCTTCAATAGAATTATCAAATGCGTGGACATTTCCAACCACAAAACCATTCTTCACAGCCTCATCAGCCGTAGTGCGAGAGCGTTGTCCAACTGTTACAAGCACACTTGCCACACCGACAACTTCCCTACCGATCCGCCGGTGTTCTTCAGCCGAATAATGACCGAGTTCCATCATGTCACCCAGCGCAATGATTTTCGAACCATTAGTTTCCAATTCCTTCAAAGTATTCAAAGCTGAAATGACCGCATCTGGTGATGAATTGTAGCTATCATCGATCAACGTCGTATCGTAGGAGCCAGCAATTATATTCATTCTACTTTTCGGCGCTTCATAATTATTGAGACCGTTAATGATTGCCGAGATCGGAACATCCTTTACTTTACCTACTGCGGCTGCTGCCAATAATGGATACATGTATGATCTACCAAGGAGGCCATTTATTGAAACTTGGGTACTCATTCCATTCAAATTCAATTTGAAAGTAAAGCCAGAAGGAATCTTTGTAGCCACAGCCAAACTGGTTGAATTCGAAGCTGAAACTGGAATAGAACTAGTCTGATTTGACTCTTCACTAGTCGAAATTGGCATAGAAATCGACTTTGAAATTGAAATTTGGGCTGTGGCCGAAACCGGCACTTCTGCCAATTCATAAACAATTCTCTGTTCACTCCCCTTCACATCGGCCTTATTAATTGTTCCGAATGAAATGACTTTTACATCTTTATCCTTGACCAGTTCTCCAAGCAACAAAACTTTTTCATTATCAGCAAAAAGCACTAACGTCCCACCCTTTTTCACAGCCGTAGCAAGTGAAGCCTTCTCTTCAAAGACTTCTTTCGGTGATTTGAAAAACTCGACATGGACAGGGGTTGAACTGACTTGAGTGACTACGGCAATCTCCGGATGAAGCCATCTGGCTATTTTTCTAATATCACCTGGATGATCAGCACCAATTTCCAAAACCAAACAGTCAGGATATTCATTCTTCCGGAAAATCAATCCGAGACCACATGAAATATTCCGAAGCCAACCCCACAGACTATGCCAAGCATTTGGTACGCCGATAATAGTCAGGGGCAAACCGATTTCACTATTCAAACTCTTTTCACTTTTGCGAACATAATTACTCTGATTCTTGAGCACGCTATAAATAGCATCCTTGGTTGAAGTTTTCCCTACACTGCCAGTAACAGCTACTATAAAAGGCCTATACTTGGCCAGAATGAGTCGAGATTCGAGAATCAGGATTGCTGCCAGGATTTTCTTGAAGAGAATCATTGTTTTAGTGATTTTATATCCCCAATCTTTTCACTTATTTTTTTAACAGATAAATTATTAACCAACGATTCCATTTGAAAAATCGCTATTTTATTTAACTTCTGAAGCCGTATATTTTGTGAAATTTTCTGTGGAATAATGTGTTTCCTGATTGCATCAGTATGAATTTTATAATTCACCTTGGCAAGTAGACGTTTCAAATCCCAACCAGTAGCTATTTTCTCGTTTTCTTCAATTTTTAGGCGTTGAAACTCTTTGATCAGATATAGTTCAAACTCGGGACTAATCCAGGAAGCAAATTCAAAAGCAATGTCCATATGGCCATAAGTTCCACCATATCGACCAGATTTTGAAATAAGCCCGATTGCGGAGGTTTCATTTATCCATCTTTTTGGTGTTAAAGAAAAACTATTTAATCCCGCCTTATTTTTAAACCCATCGAATTCGATGGAATTAAAGGTTGGATTATGAATTCGTTCCCACAGACCAAGAAACTCTATTGTACTCCTTGTACGGATCCAGTTTTGCAAAATATAGTCAGTTTTTTCATTGTCTTTATAGCGAGCAATATCAGACAAAGAAATAAAGTCGCCTGCCAAATGAGACGTAAAGCCAATCGAGATATCCTGTACGACTATTTTTTTTATCATATTGAATAGAACCCATTATAAGCGGATTTTGAGAAAAAGGAAAATGAATTAATTTTTCCAACCGATAATGATCGAGCCGCAATTATCTTCAGGAAATCTATTATCTGGATGGATTTTTAGTAACTCTGTTTCAACTTCTCTCTCAAAATCAACAAGTTTATCTTTGAAAAGTCCTGGGGCGGCAAATGACATACTATATAGGAGGCCAACAATTTCATCTATATTAAGAGTGCGTGTAGGTAGATTAAATTCAATTTTTTCTGTTCTCCTAAAACTTGATCTATTCAAAAAATCAATGAAATCGTTTTTCGTACCTGTAGATTTATATTCCCCATTCAGAGTCATCCTACGTGGTCCAAGATATTTTTTGATTATTTCGAGAACCTTTTGTTGCCAGAATTGAGGTGCATGGGTCCATATCGTACGAATGCCAATTATGACAACTGCGCCATTTTCAGATAAAAGACTATGTACTGAATCCAACATACTTAATGAATCAAACCAATGTACTTCTTTCTTCTCTACCGATCCGGTGGCACATTGTAATAATCAATCAGAAACTTCGTCAGTTCACCAAATGGCTCCGCCAAAGTTTCGGAAGCGTATTGCGCGCCCTTGGGATACTTTTGGTATAAGAAAACAATAAATTTCGGTTCATAGGCCGGAAAATACCCGAAAAAAGAGTGGAGGTAGCGGTCTTGATAATACCCTTTGGTCGTGGAATCGGCTATTTGGGCCGTACCGGTTTTCGCGGCGACGGTATAGTGCTCTACTCTAAGCGCGCCTTTGCGTAAAGCTTCATCAACCACTTTGACCAACATTCGCGTCACGGTTTCCACGGTTTCCGGCTTCAAAACTTGGACTCCAACGTCAGGCGTGATAATTTTTTTTGTGCCGTCCACGTAATCAATTTCCTGAACCAAACGCGGTTTGACTATTTTTCCGTTGTTCGCTAACACCGCCAAGGCCCGCGTCATGGCCATCGGCGACAAGGCGATGCCTTGCCCATACGCCATAGTAGCGATTTCGATATCACGCCCAGTTTTCAAATTTGCGACAAGTCCAACAGTCTCATTCGGTTGATCGACGCCAGTCTTGCTGCCAAACCCCAAAGCAGTAAAATATCTTACGAACGCCTGTTTCCCGACTTCCAATGCCACCGTAGCCGAGCCGACATTGAGTGACTGGCTTAGAATTTCCTGAATCGAGGTTGTCGGACCACGCGCCTTGCCGTCAAAATTTGAAATATTCTTGCCGCTCAGAGTCATCTTGCCCGTATCATCATATGTCCATGTCGGAGTCAGGGCGCCGGAATCAAATCCAATGGCCACCGTCAACGGTTTCATTATGGAACCCATTTCGTAAGCGTATTCGACAAGTGGATTGGAAAGGATTCCAATATTTTTTATTTTGGATATGTCGTTCGGATCAAAATCGGGCAATGAAGCCATGGCGAATATATTTCCCGTCTTCGGGTCCATGATGATGCCTCCAATTTCATCAGGCTTCCATTGGTCGTTCGTTTCGTCAAGGACCTTTTCCAAGTATCCCTGCACCGTCGGTTCTATAGTCGTCACAATATCTCCGCGAACGAAATCCGCACTCAAAATAGAATTACGCGTATTAGTGAAAAGTTGTGCAAAAATATTAGCCGAAGACGAAACATACGGACGACTTAGAATATTTTCGTACGTGCGTTCCAAACCGTATCGCCCCTCGATTGTTCCGTCGCTTTCACCGACAATACCCAAAACATGGGCCGCCAAATTAGCGCCTGGGTATAGACGAATCGTCTCTTTTACGACCCCAATCCCATTCAACGACAACGAACTGACCTGCTGGGCTACCGAAGCATCGATCTTTTTCGCCAATTCTTCATACGGGTCGTTCAGTAGCGCGGATTTTCTGAGAAATTGTTCCCGATCAATCTTGATATATTGTGAAAGAGCCTGATATGTACCTTGGGCGTCTTTGATTAGTTTTGGATTGACATAAACAAGATAGTTTGACGATAATGTCGCGGCGGAAGAATGTGTGCCGTCTTTGGCGGTAAACATTATGGACCCTCTATCAAAAAAATTCAATGGTAGTTTGACCTGCTTCTCAACTTTCGCGACATATTCAGATCCGCGCGTAATCTGGAGATTATATAATGTCACGCCAAGGCCAAAAGCGGCCACGATAATTCCTCCCAATATAATACGCGCACGAAATCTTTGTTTAGAGTTCATGACCAACTAAAACAACCCGTCCCAATGCGGCTGTACGGGATATGAAAGCGCTTACTCTACCTTGATCAAAACCGCGGGCAACAAGAGTATCGGGCGTGACAGCACTCGAAAGAATGATATATTCCGCGTCAAGTTTATTGATTGCGGTATCTATGGCCGCAACTTGTGTCGTGACGCGTTGTATTGATATTGTATAAGAAATGACGCGATAAAGATTGATCGAGTAGACGACGGCCAGAGCCGCGCCGGTCGCTAAAAGAGCCAGAGTAATTTGGCGTCTATATCCATGGATAGTCGTGTATGTGTGTGTAATTGCCTTGATCATAATAAATGGTTAATTATGAATTTGCCGTACTCATAATTCACAACTCTTAATTTGATTTATATCTCATATTTTTTCTATCACTCTCAATTTCGCGCTTCTTGATCTTGGATTTTCCGTTTTCTCCTGATCTCCGGCCATGATTGGCTTTTTTGTGATGATCCGCGCGCCTTCAATTGCTTTTTTTTTATAGAAATCTTTGACAATACGGTCCTCAAGGCTATGAAACGCGATGATTGCCATCCTGCCCCTTGGATTAAGCCTCGCGTATCCTTTTGTCAACCCTTCTCTAAGCGCGTTGAGTTCGTCGTTGACCGCGATACGTAAGGCTTGGAATGTTTTCGTCGCCGGATGAATCTTGGTACCTCTCTTATAAAATCCCGGAGTGGCTGATTTGACGATTTCCGCTAGTTCACCGGATGTTTCAATTTTCTTTTTGACCCTATACGCTATGAGTGTTCTGGCGATCCGGCGCGCAAAGCGTTCTTCGCCATATCCGAATATCACATTGGCGATATCTTCTTCCGCCCAATTGTTGATAATGTCTCGGGCGACGAATGGATATCTGGACGGATCTCCCATAGTCATGAGCAACGGTTCATCTTTCTGAAAAGTAAATCCCTTACCGGAATTTTCCAATTCATCGGAAGAGACTCCAAGATCTAGAAGCATCATGTCAACGCCGGCAATCTGGTGTCTGTCCAAGACTTTATCAAGGTCGCGATAATCTTCATTTTCAAGAATAATTCGCTCCGCTTTCCCTTTTAAAGCTTCATTGGCCAGAAATATCGCTTGCGGATCGCGATCCAGGCCGATGATTGTCAATTTCCCTTCGAAAGATTTGGCAATCATCAAAGCGTGTCCGGCACCTCCGAGCGTGCCATCTAGATATGTCTGAGGTCCGACCTTGGACTTGATTGGAAGCATAGCTACAATCACTTCATGTAAAAGAACAGGCGTGTGGACGGTGTTCATGTCAGCTATTATGCATGACCCTCTCTGCCCAATTTCTCAGCAAGCGAATCAGCTCTGAGCTCGACTTCATGAACATACGCGTTCCACGCTTCTTCGTTCCATAACTCTACGCGATCTTTGACGCCAACAAAGGCGACAGAAGATTGGAGCTTGGCGCGTTGACGCAAATGCTCCGGGATGAGCATGCGACCAACTGCGTCAACCTCGACCTCAACCGCTCTACCCAAGAGATAGCGGTTGAAGCCACGATTGTCCGATGAGAGCATCGAAGCGTGAGACACCGACAAACGACCGGAAATTTTTTCCCACTCTCCAACCGTAAAGATGAAGAGGCAGGAATCTAGTCCTGGCGTAATTACCACCGTCTTTCCCATTTCCTTGCGAAATTTGGATGGAAGAGACAGACGGTTTTTGTCGTCGATAGTGTGTCTGTATTCCCCGATTAACATACATCATGCGGGTATGAAGTGATGTTAAATAATGTCGACCATTTATTTACCACTTCTTCCCACTTAATGGATATTATATACCACTTTAATCAAAAAGGCATGCAAATGAAGGTGGGGATAACCTGTGAATGAGTTTTGAGATGTATTTACGCTACTCAACATACTCTGCCCCTTTTTCATACAACACTAATTTTGTTTGTCTCAAATTGTTCAGAATAGACATCATAAATTTCCACGAAGCCATTATCTCATCGGTTGAGGCAAAGAGTGCTTGGTCGCCGATGAAAGCATCGTGAATGAGTCTCTCGTAATCATTGGAAATGATATCAAAAGACGCGACATCGGCGTATTTGAATTTCAGTGTCTTTGATTCGGTTATATAATCATAACCCGGAACTTTGACGAAAAATCTAATACGAATCCCTTCTTCCGGTTGAATCCGAAAAGTCAAAATGTTTTGTTTGTTTTCCGCGTCACCCACTCCTGTCTCTTGTCTGTCGTTTCTTTCTCCTTTTTTGAAATACACATCTATCTCCACCTTTGATTCCGACATCGCTTTTCCGCTTTCCAGGTAAAACGGCACATCTTTCCAACGCGAAGAATTGATGAGTGCCTGGATACGAAAATATGTCTCCGTTTGGGATTGCGCCGAAATGCCACTCTCCTGCATGTAGCCCATGTATTGGCCTCTCACCACGCGCCCACGGATCGAACGGCCGGTCATCAGCTTCAATTTCTCTAATATCTTTGCGCGTTCACAGCGGATATCTTTGGCTTTGAATGAATCCGGCGCTTCCATGGCAACTATAGCCAACATCATTAACATGTGATTTTGTCCGACATCCTTGAGCGCACCGATCGGATTGTAGAATGCCCCGCGACCGTCCATCCCAGACTTCTCAAAGAGTTTAATGTGCACTTTATCTATAAAATGCCTATTCCAAAGAGGCTCAAACATGGAATTCGAGAAACGAAACGCCATAATATTCTGCAGAACTTCTTTGGCCAAATAATGATCAATGCGAAATATCTGTTCTTCTTTGAAGAGCGTCCCTAGAAGCTTGTCAAGGCATCTGGCCGTGTCACTGTCGCTGCCAAAAGGTTTTTCTATCAAAACGCGCGTCCAGCCGCTGCCATCACCGCAAGATTGGGCCAATCCGGAACGCGCGATATTGCTCAGAATTTTTTCATACAGAGTCGGTGGAACGGATAAATGATATAGTTTGTTGGAGCACTGACCCCAGCGATCATCTATATTCTTCATCTTTGAAGCAAGACGAATATACGCACCGGCATCATCAAACATACCCTGTTCATAGGACATGTGGTCAAGAAAATGTTTGATGTCTTCTTCCTTGAATTGACCGAGCCTGACATTCATCCGGCTACGGATGAACTCGCGAAATTCTTCTCTGTTAAACATGCGGCGAGAAAAGCCGAGAATGGCGAAACGGGACGGCAAAAGCTTCTTCGTATATAAATTCAGCAGTGCCGGGATAAGTTTGCGTGACGCCAAATCACCGGTAATGCCAAAAATAACAAATATCGTTGGATTCAAAGCGAATAGTGCAACAGGTCGATCTGGTTGTGTCATGTAGCAAGTTTACAGTGAAAGGCATGTTCCCGCAATTTCACTAAAAGTCTTCTCCCCATTCAACCCATTTTGGATATAAGTTGCCTGCCACAAACACGCAAGGCAAGATGACGATGCCGGCAAGCACCCAGAATATGAAATGCAGTGCCATCGGAATGAAGCCAAAAAAAACCGATGCCATTTCTTTACAAATTTCCCAGATTACCGAAAATAATCCGCTAAATGTTTCTCCCATAGAGAAAATATGGTAGCGCACAAATCACGTCTGCGCAAGTTTGTGCATTCTAGTTGACCATCTACGAACCCATTTTAGCAAGTAATCTGTCCTTGGAAAGGGTTGATAACCCTATCCCCACACCTATCCCCACGGCGGGGACACCCTGCGGTGTCGTGCCGTCCTGTGTTCACAATGGTTTTGTCGTGGTTTGGCTGCCTCGCAGCATCCCCGACTTCGGTCGGTTTTATGGCTCGCACGGCGCTGTTGTCGTGGTCGCTCCAGCCTACCCGGTCGGAAGCCGTCCCACGGCGCTAGCCAAGTCCGTGACTTCGTTCGGTTTTATTGCTGACGCACCCAAGACTGATGTTCCCACGGTCTGCTGTATCGTTAAAGGGCGCGATGCTATTTAGGCGAGTGGGACGAATCTAGGAAATCAGAAAGCAGGATGCTGTAGGAGAGCGATGGTCCACTTCTTGACGTTTCCAGCAAAGTTCGGACTTCACCTCTGTGGGCGGTTAACCGCGGTGGAACTCATGTGGTTTGGCAATGAGCGCATGCTTTGATCCACAAAACGCGCGCACTGAACCTAACGTCGAGAATAGGCTACCAATAAATGGAGAGCCGAAGCGGCAAAGCCACGGCTCTCGTTAAGGCGCCCCCATTTAGCAGAAGAAAGGCAACCTTGCGCTTATCATAGCATATAGTGTGCCAGTTGCAACTATTGCCTTTGCGGAAGGTGCCCCGCATGAATCAGGCTCGTCCTACCAAGTCGTCAACCGGGTTGCCGCCAGTCTTGCTGACAAGTCCCTGCAACATCAACCCCATAACATCGGAGTATCCAATGACAGCCAATTATGACGAATGCAACCATTCATCGTCCTGATTCTGTGTAGCTCCGCACCGGCGCAAACTCCGGAGATAGATAAGGAGCTTTCCGATCTGGCGACGAAGCTGGCGACCATCATCAAGGAGAACGGCAAGAAGAAGGTGACGGTTTTGGATTTTACCGACCTGCAAGGGGGCGCGAGCGAACTCGGCAAATACATTGCCGAGGAATTGACCGTCAACCTGGTGATGGTCAAAAAGGATTTTTCCGTGTTGGACCGCGCGAACCTGCGGCGCATTCTCGCCGAACACAAGCTCACGGCGACGGGCTTGGACCGAAACCGCTCGGCTTCATCTATGAAGCCCATCGGCATTACGCCGGAACAGGCGCAACACCTTCATGGTCTGATTGACGCAGAAATGCACCAAGACGCGTCCACGCTCCAAAGCACGACCGCAAAGCTGAACGACAGCCTTGCGCTCGTTCAGGACAAACTTAACAAGCTCACGCGCGGGTATCTCGACGAACTGATTGACGAGGAGAGTTACCAAGCCGCCACGAAAGACTTGGTGCTCGAAAAGACCACCTTGAAGAAGGAAAAAGAACGTGTTCAGAGAACCCGCGCCAGTGCGTGGATCGAACCAGCCAAAAGGGTCATAAACACCTTAGAAATGGCCGGAAAAGCGCAGTCCGACAGAACTGCGCCGGGGGTTTCCGAAATCGTTCACAAAGTTGGAACGAACCGCCTGATTGCGCGCAAAACCGTTACGTTTGCTTTTGCCGAACCTTACGATTTCATCCCGTCGTTATTGGGGAATTTGCACCCTGCCTTGTCCGATAACCCTTCACTTCAAAATGACTCCAACTGGTGGAGTACTACATGGTGCACTCTGCAGGACTCGAACCTGCGACCTCACCCGTGTGAAGGGTACGCTCTAGCCAACTGAGCTAAGAGTGCGGAAAAATCACATCTCTAGTCGGGGTGCCGGGAATCGAACCCGGACCTCACACTCCCGAAGCGTGTATACTACCACTATACTACACCCCGATTTGTGGACCTACGGGGAATCGAACCCCGGCTTCGCCCATGCCATGGGCGCGTAATACCGCTTTACGATAGGCCCAATATATATGCGATTGCGCCATTCACATCTAAAATCTAACATAAATAACACAATTATCAAAAATGCAATTGTGATTCTCTCAAAAACAAAAACCGCTTATTAAGCGGTTTTTGTTTTATTTTGTACATTCACATGTCTCGCACTTTTTGCCCGAATGAGCTACGTGCCCGCAAGAGGAACATACCGGTGGTACATCTGCCATAATTTTATAATTGATTAAGGCTGATAAAACGACCTTTGCGAAGTGACATTATAGCACAGAAATTTCTTTTGGCGTATCTAAACGTGAGTTCGTCGACTATGCCGCTGACAAAGCTGAAGTACGTTGTTAATTAGGTAAACGATATGAAGTCGTTTTTACAATACCTCTTTTATGATCTTTTATCCTATTATTCAAATCGCCAGATGATCCAACATAGAATGAACCATCCTTTTTGCATTTCAATATGTACACAAAATATGACATAAATTTATTGTATTGAATGTCCTGCTACGCTAAGGCTTCGCAGAACACTGCTTCGCTCTAGGTAATAGAAGTTATAGTTGACCTAACACAGTGCTTTGCACTGCGTAGCTCCTTGTGATCAACAAGGAGCGAAGCAGTGGACCCGAGAGGATTCGAAGCTTACAGCTTCGGTACAGGTTTCGCATTTTCTCGAAGCAAAGCTTCTCGAAAATATGCTCAACCTTTTCGAATCCTCTACGCAAGGTGCAAAAGCACCTTGCTCGAGTCCTCTCAAACCAAAAACCGCTCAATGCGGTTTTTGTGTTTTCGGTGGACCCGAGAGGATTCGAACCTCCGACCTTTGCTTTGCAAAAGCACTGCTCTACCAACTGAGCTACGGGCCCATATCTGACGTTTTAAGGTAACTCGCATAGCTTACACGATTTTACCTGATTCTTCAATAACTGCCGCACCTCGACTGACACGACCAATTCAGCTCAAATCCTTTGACATCTTGTCCACGAAAGTCTGTTTGACAGCGCACCATGGGCAATACCATTCCTTGCGTATAGGGGCATCACCTATTCCCCACCATCTGCGACAGGAGCCGCATTGAAAATGAACGAACCGCTCCAGAGATATCGAGCCGACGATTTTTTTATTCTTTTTGCTGAATTTTTTCATAACGACTCCTTGTCAGTGCTTCTCGGTCTTTTATTCATCAATGATAATTCAACCAGATGCCCGACCAATTCATGAACATCACTGCCGATCGCTCGCAGAGCCTTCGGAACTAGCGATTCAGCTGTGAGCCCTGGCAAAGTGTTGACCTCAAGGACATAGATGCCACGACGTGGATGGATGATAAAATCGGAACGTGAATAATGACGCAGACCAAGTGCCCGATGGATTTTACCAGCTAATTCTTCCAAAGATTTTTTAATCTTTTCGGAAAATGTCGCTGGAACAATCTCTTGGGACTTGCCCTGATATTTTGCTTCATAATCGAAGAATGCGGTCATTGGTCGTATCTCGATCGGCGGCAATGCATAGAGAGCTTGCCCGCGAAATCCTTCAATCACGCCACAAGTGGCTTCGACTCCTGGAATGAATTCCTCAATAAGGATTATTTCTCCATGCTCGGCAGCAATGTTGAGGGCTGGGATCAAATCGGCGAAAGTTTTAACTATCGAAACTCCGACTGACGATCCGCTGGCATTCGGTTTGACGACGGCTGGCAGAATAAAAGTGTTGAACAACTCACGAGCGACTGCTTCGACATTCACGCGGACGGAATCAGATGAGACCTCTTTCCAGTAAGGACTCTTGATGTCGTGGTCGGCGAACACTTTTTTTGAAAGAATTTTATTCATACCGACGGCCGAACCGAGGGATCCAGAACCGGTGAATGGAATACCGTGCGATTCAAGAAACGCCTGAACTTTGCCATCTTCACCATATGTTCCATGCAAAGCGTTAAAAACAACGTCAGCCTTGGTCGAAATGTCATTTGGCGAAATGGGAATGCCATCTATGTGCCAATTTCCCTGCCTATCTATGAAAACATCTCGTGACTGATAGTCCTGCTCAAAATGTTCTCGCAGAGACGATAAAACGGATGCGCCTGAATCAAGCGAGACTTCATATTCTCTACTAGGTCCGCCGCGGATAACGCCAACGCGTAATTTATACATAAGTATATTATAGACTAAAAAAACAATAAGTGGGAAGTTAAGAAGGCCGCAAAAGATATCTTGGGATGCTGTTTCTCCGCAAACGGTGAAACGCGAGCGCGAAGCGGTGAGCTTCGGCATTCAAAGCCACGATCTCTTTTTTGAATTTTTCAATTATCTCAGGATTACCGACGAATTTCGTAGCCTTATGTCTTTCATCTTTAGTAACTGCAACTACCGGAATTGAAATTCGACGAGCTTTGAGGACTGATTCTGCGTGTATTTTATGAGTTTTATTGCCATCGACAACGATCAGATCTGGATAAGTCCATTCGGTATGATTGAGCCGGCGCGAGAAAATCTCCACTAATCCCGCAATGTCATCGTTAGCTTGACGGGAAATGTTAAATCTCCTGTATTGCGATGACGCAAATTGACCGTTCAAAGAAACGGTGAAGGCGCCGACCACATTGGTTCCTGATAAATGAGCAATATCGTAGGCTTCGATGCGAAACTCTCTTCTACCGGAGCTCAAAGAATTTTCAGCCGGATAATTCGCGCGTTTAATCAAGGCGATATCATTTATATGATCAAGGGCGTAAAGCAATTTCTTGGAATTCTGGGCCTCCTCAAACCTCTTAGCGCGTGCATGGGTATTCATGCCTTTTTCGATCCGCCGATACAGTTCCCTCTTTTTTCCTTCAAAAAATAAAGTCAAATAGCTTATTGTTCTTTTGTATCTGCGCAATGCGTTGCTGTCATTTTCCTTCGGCGAACGACTGATGGCGCGATAGAAAGCATCATGGCGTGGATCAAATGATTTCTTGTCCCTGAAGGGGAAAAGTTTGCGCAAAGTCTTCAAGACTTCTTTGATTAGCCCGCCGTGAGGATACGGACCAAAATATTTTTTGACCTCGTATCCGAGAGTCCCGTCGGCAAGTGCCTGCTCAAAGTCACGCGCACGTGTCAGGAAAACCCGAGGCCACAATTCATCGGTAATGACGACATATTGATTGCTCTTGTCATCGCGTTCATCAACATTATAAAATGGCTGATATCTTTTTATTAAAATACTTTCTAGGATTATGGCTTCAAGCACAGAATCAGTTTCTTCAAAAGTGAACTTCTTTGACTTTGTGACCATATCCACTATTCTCGGCCCACGAGTTTCGATCAGATTCAAGTCAAAATAGCTCTTGATACGATTCTTTAGTGAAGTTGCCCGACCGATGTAAATGGGTCTTTTTTGGATATCCCTGAACACATAGACACCGGGAGTATCCGGCAGTCTGAGTTTTTTTAATGATTGACTAATCATCCTAGAGAGTGTATTGTAAAAATGAATCGAAAGCAACCAATCGAAAAGAAAGATGAAAATATGAATGATGACAGACTTACGTCCGTCTATGAAAACGGCGGTCTTGATGAAGAAGTTGACGACCATATCTCCATTCTCGAGAGCTTGAATCTTCTCGGTTGGATAGTCGGAGTGATACTTGCCATCTGTATTCCAATCACATGCACAGGTTATGTATGGCTGTGTACATACCACCTAAAATGGACGTTGATCGCCGGCGCCGCACTTGCGACAATAGGTCTGTTGAGCATCATAGCATGGGCGTCGAGGTCGGCAGACTCGATCAAAACTACCAACTTGGTACTTTGCTGCTGGTTGGCACTCGTGATCAATATCACTTCATGGCCGTTTCTGGCAGGCTGTATTGCGTTGGCGACGACGCCGTGGGCATTCAAGACGACCATGTTCATCTTTGTCGGTACCGTTCTTTTGATTGTCTTTTATGTGTATCAAAAAAGTATCAAGAACCGCGTTGCCGATATCTTCAACACTGTTTTGGTCGCGTTAAGCGGTGGAGACTAGTCATTGTCTTGCGACGCCACTCTGCAGTTCTACCCTGCGGATTTTTTTAACGCCTTTTTTAAATACTTCCCAGTGTAACTCTTGTCGTGCCGCGCCACATCTTCCGGTGTTCCTTTTGCCACTATTTTGCCGCCACATTCACCGCCATCAGGACCGATATCAATGACATAATCGGCATTTTTGACCAGATCCAGATTGTGTTCAATGACCACCACCGTATTGCCCTTCTCAACCAATTTTTGCAAAATATCAATCAGTTTTTTGACATCTTCATAATGCAAGCCTACCGTCGGTTCATCCAATAGATAGATTGTTTTTTGCAAATGCGCGCGATACAATTCGGATGAAATCTTCACTCTTTGGGCCTCGCCACCGGAGAGCGTCGTCGCCGACTGACCCAATTTTACATAACCCAAGCCAACATCTGTCATGCTTCGCAAGCGATCCTCAATAGCTGGAACGTCCTTAAAAAACTCAACAGCCTCTTCAATCGTCAACTCCAACACCTCATGAATATTTTTCTTGCGATACTTGATCTCCAATGTTTCTTTGGTAAATCGTTTGCCGTTGCAAACATCACATGTCACATAGACCGTTGGCAAAAAGTGCATTTCCACGGCAATTTCGCCGTTGCCCTCACAAGCCTCACAACGACCACCTTGACGGTTGAATGAAAATCTACCAGGACCCCAACCGCGGGCACGAGATTCCGGTTCAGATGCGAATAAGTCACGGACATGGGTCCATGCGCCAGTATATGTGGCGGGATTGGAACGAGGTGTTCGACCAATAGGCGATTGATCGATCAGAATGACCCGCCCGACATACTCAGAGCCCTTGAATTCTTTGCAATTGATCGGTTCATTCGTGCGTTTACGCATTTCAAGGCGAGCAGACAGGTTTTTGTACAAAATTTCATACATAAATGAAGACTTACCGGAACCGGAAACTCCAGTAATGACATTTAGACAACCAAGCGGCACATCCACATCCATGTTTTTGATGTTAAACGCCTGCCCGCCACGAACCATAATTTTGCCTTTCGCTTCGCGACGCTTGGCGGACATCTCGATTTTTTCTTCACCACGCAGATATGCCAAAGTCAATGAGTTTGATGTATTTTTCTTGGCAGTCAACAAATCATCCAAATAACCCGAAACAACCACTTCCCCGCCGTGGACGCCAGCGCCAGGACCGATATCAATGATATAATCAGACGCGAACATTGTGTCTTCATCATGTTCGACCACGAGGATGGTGTTGCCCAAGTCACGCAAGTGCAGCAAGGTCTTGATCAGACGATCATTGTCTCGTTGGTGCAATCCGATGGTCGGCTCGTCCAAAACATACAGAGCGCCGACGAGTCCAGAGCCCAATTGCGAAGCCAGACGGATCCGTTGCGCTTCCCCGCCAGAAAGTGTGTTGGCCCGGCGATCAAGTGTCAAATATTCAATACCGACATTGATCATAAATGAAAGACGAGCCTTAATCTCTTTCAAAACAACCTTGGAAATCTCCTCTTCGGCCTCGGTCAATTTTAGATGCTCAAAATATTTGACAGCGTGTTCAATGGACATGGCTGTGGTATCAACGATATTTTTTTCGCCAATCTTGACATGCAGAGCTTCATTGCGAAGACGCACGCCATGACAGATTTTGCAGACTTCCTCGGCGAATAAACCTTCAGTGCCAAGACCATTGCACGCTGGACATGCGCCATATGGCGAGTTGAAGGAGAAAAGTCTCGGCTCGATCTCCGGATACGAAAAACCATCGTATGGACACATGAATTTTATGGACATCAGGATTTCAGCGGTCGACGAGTCGATCATCTGCCACGGATACTCGATCTTGATCAGACCATCTGCTTCACGCACCGCGCGTTCGATCGACTCCGACAAGCGCTCGCGAGCATTCCCTGATTTTTTGACATCATTGAATTCGCTGACGAAAATTTCATCAACCAAAACATCAATGTCATGCTTTTTGTTTTTTTCCAAAATAATCCGGTCACGCAGACGTTGGATTTTGCTGTCAATGCGCACTCGATCATATCCTTTACCGAGAAGATCATAAAGCATTTGATAGTATTCGCCTTTGCGACCAACTACGACTGGGGCATAGACGCGAATCTTAGCGTCGCTGATGCTCACGCCATAGATTTTCTTGGCTTGCGTGGCACGGGTAGTAACAGTCTCAAATATGGTGTTCAAAATCTCTTCCTGCGAAATACGGTGAATAATTCGGCCGCAGGTCAGACAATACGGCTTCCCCACGCGCGCAAAAAGGATGCGGAGATAATCGTAAATTTCGGTAATAGTCGCGACCGTCGAACGGGGATTGTTTGAGCGAGATTTTTGATCAATAGAAATCGCAGGAGAAAGTCCGGTGATTTCATCGACATCCGGTTTTTGCATTTTGTGAAGAAATTGACGGGCGTAGGCGGAAAGGGACTCAACATAACGACGTTGGCCTTCGGCAAAGATGGTGTCAAAAGCCAGAGAAGACTTCCCGGAACCAGACAGACCAGTAATGGCGATCATGGCATTGCGCGGCATTTCAACTGTGATATTTTTTAGATTATGGGTTCGAGCGCCCTTGACGATGATTTTTTCCTCGCCATGTCTAAAATACGCGACGGGTGGTTCGTTTTGACCAACACTGTGCTTGCGTGCGACTTTCATAATGGGCGGATGTTATCACAATTTTTGCCAAAATTCAATAGCCTAGCCGTTCTATTGGCGCATTTTGCCATAAAAACGGGTTTGGTTCCAAATAAATTCGCCTGAAATAGGGATAAACAAACCAATTTCAAAAAACCAGCGCTCTGCTGGTTAATTTTATTGTCCGCACAAATTTCTGACTTCCTGGACAATCTGATCAAGGGAAGCGGCCGCTTTGACCAAAAATTTTTGCGCGCCAAGGATTTTGGCACGTTCAATATCGCTTTGTTTATTCAAATTTGAAAGAATCATTGAAGGCACATTCTTGAGACGTGG
The DNA here is from genome assembly GCA_001821055.1 of Candidatus Taylorbacteria bacterium RIFCSPHIGHO2_12_FULL_45_16. GTDB lineage: Bacteria > Patescibacteriota > Minisyncoccia > Phycocordibacterales > PALSA-1337 > C7867-002. The sequence goes on from MHRT01000005.1 coordinate 222,706, forward strand.
ATCGGCTTTTATCTTTTGTAAAATATCAAAACCACTCATGCCCGGCATCAACAAATCCAATACGATGGCGTCGGGAACATTTCCGGCCAGATATTGAAGGGCTTCCTGGCCGTTTTTGGCGTGGAACAATTCGAAACCAGAAGCGACTAATTTTTTTGAAAGAATAGTCCCAATCAGTTTGTCATCCTCAACCCATACGATCTTTTTACTTATTGCCTGATTATTCGGAGTTTCTCTGGATATCGGATAGCCGAACAAATTATTCACTTTCTTGACTATTTCACGATCATCCGCTTGTAAATCAAGGATGTATTCCTTGATTGATCCCTGCGGCACGCGAATCATGTTGATGGGGTTCCCTTGGGTTGAAAGCAAAAAAACTGGAATCTTTGAAAGGAGTGGCTCGGTATTCTTTTTTTCCAAAATCTGATACCCATCCATGTCAGAGAGGGCAATGTCAATCAAAATCAGGTGCGGTAGTGTATCAAACATCAACTTTAACCCCGTGACTCCATCGGTCGCCAGTGAAACCGTATAGCCTTCCTTCGCTAGAGCTTCAACAATTTTTCCGCCAAAAGTGGCTTCACTCTCTATGATAAGTATTTTTTCTTTCTTGGAAACAACTGACATGCATACAGTATATCATATATGCTACACTCAATTGTACACACAAACCGTAACGCCGGGGTGGCGAAATTGGTAGACGCACGTGGCTTAGGACCACGCGGAGCAATCCTTGGAGGTTCGAGTCCTCTCCCCGGCACTGATCTGGAAGCGGCCACCTCAAAGCAGCGCAGAGGAGGAGGTCATTTATACTCTACAACTCTAATCCATACCTCTCCGCGCCTTTCCTGTATTCCCTTGTGAACAGATCATCCAAGTGGTGGACCACCCGCATCCTCTTCAATCCATTGATCGTTTTACCGACATGGTCGGACACGTGAGCCTTGCGGGCGAATTCTTCGGCGAAGTAGATGATGTTGGTTGGCATGGGAATAGTATACCAAGAGATAAGGAGATGTCGAACAATTACCCGATACACATTCGACATTTGACACATAATAATGTAAAGTTATTTAGTACTAAGAGCGTTCAACAACTGAAACCAACTATGAGGTTCATATGGAGATTTGGAAACAAAACAGCAAAAACAGATGTTGGAAAAAACGAAAGAGCCGCACTTTTATGACACCGGAAGTTGGCGGTTTGTGCAAATTTTTGCGGGGAGTCAAATCGCGGAAAAGGACTCCCAGCTCAAGTTTCGTGGTATTCAATGACCAAGAAGAGCGGGAGCTGGAACGGATCACCAGCTTGCTCGTGAGAGACCAGTATCACTATGGCAGTTGGGACGAAGTGGTACGATTCTTGAGACTCATCCTCCAACCTCTGCCATTTGCCATCGCAAGGTTAATGTCGCCATTTCCTTGCAAGGAAATCAACGGCGAGCCAGCGTCTTTCAAGCGAAGAGTGATAATGGCCATTGAAATCAAGTAGCGGTCGTGTCCGCACTCACGTTCGCGCATACCTAGGTGGGTGTGCGCGAGTTTTTTATTCAACCACCCTCCACACCTCCACGAACGTACCGACATCTTTTCCAAATTCATCATCCAACGGCCAGATCTTGCGCGATTCCAATTTTTCAAAGCCTGCCTCCCGCAATTGCCCATCGGCGAAGTACTTCGCGACCTTGTACTCGTAATCGTCGCTCTCGGCTGTCTGCGTCAGAAAATCCTTCAACTCTTGGCTTTTCTCGGGAATTGATTCGTACAGTTTCCGGTAATATTCGATGGTCGTCTCCTTGTCAGGCATGTATATCTCTCCGAGGAACAATAATCCGTCTTTTTTGAGGACCTCTTTTACTTTTTTCAGATAATCCATTTTCTGGTCATCTCTCACATGATGATACGCGAACATGGATACCACGGCGTCGGCACAGCGGACCAGAGGAACTTGCAATATGTCGCCAACAACAGGTTCGATCGAGGCGTTGATATCCGATTGCTTGGCAAGATCGATAAATTCTTTGTTGTGATCGATCAGGATGGCTTTCTCTATCGGCAGACGCCCAGCGAGCATCTTGGTGTTGAGTCCGGTACCGCAGCAAAAATCAGCGAGTACTACCCCCCCCTGCGAACTTAGATGTTTCAGAGCCAACTCGAGTAGTGTCGATTTTGCGGAGGCGTAATCAGGACGGAGCATCTGGATGCTTTCGTAGTGAGCGGGGTTGGAGTCGTAGAGAGAGATGGAGGACATCGAAATATGAGGATAGAATAGCGTGATTTGGCGGTTATTTCTAGGGTTAAGATACAGGTTGCACGAGCCTTGACAAAAATATATGGAATGCTATAATACTATCGTACCAGCAAAATTTGAAAATGTAACCTCAATCAAAAAACAAATCACCAAGAAAGGGCTTATGCCAAAACATATCATTATTGACGGTAGTAAGTTTCCCATCCAGCCGAAAGACATCCACATTGGAAAAGGCTTCGAACACTTCTCTGATGCATTCGATAACATGGAGACTGAGGCGTCGGCCTACTACGTTGTCAGACTCTGTCAGAAGCTGGGCGGATGGATTCCGTTCACGCTGGAGCAAATCGAAGAAGTATACCGCGAAGCCGGCCATAAAGGATTCACATTCAATCGTCTGGTCGAATCGGAAGCAGTTCTGGCTCACCCGGCTGAAGTGTTTGGTCAAATCGCAGAACACGCCAGTCTCTGCCGTAACATGAATCCTGTCATGGCTTCCCTGTCATACGCTATGTCTCATGGCAAAGCCGAGACGGTGGACAAGGGTGGTGGATGGATTGTGATGGGAACTGACAACAAGTATCACGTGACGGATGATTTCGTCACTCGGTGCTTCAAGTCTTCGCCAGCTCGCCGGAACATGCAAGCGGTTGAGGTAAGTTCGTAACGACCTCACACGAAAAAGCTTCACGCTTGTTCGGGTGAGGTCTTTTTCTTTTTTTAAAAACTAAAGTTAAAACCTCTTCTTAGTTTGCTCTTGGAATCATTAATCTTCTTTACAATATTTTCTGAGATTTGTTGAGTAATTGCATCTACGTCTGCATATAGTCTCTCAGATTCTGCAATATAATCTGGAATTTTGTGTAGCGCTTCGTTTCTAAAATTATTTTTAATTATTAAATTAACATTTTCATTGTAGTTTATTACCACATTAAGATTATGATTTCCAATTATGTTTAATTTGTCTTGTAGCTTGTTCCAATTTTCGCCCTCTTCTGTGAAGTATGTAACAACGCTAGCAGTTACTAACTCAATATTATCATCAATATCGTTTTTAAATGTGGTACTTTGAAGATCTTTGTATACTTGATTAGTATCTAATGCTTGCTTGCATGTTTTAAGATTGCCGAGCATAGCAAAACTTTTAGCCCTCATTGTTAAAAGTTTACCGATAACGGCCAACCCTTTTTCCTCAATAGAATTTACTAAATTAAAATTGTATGTGTATCTTTTATCATTAGAACTTTGAATTAGACTTAAAAGTAAAGCAATGACAGTAAGAAATCCGATTATAAAATTTGGATCAATATTCTCATTCAAAATGAAAACCCTCAGACTTTTGTAAAACAAATACAGTATGAACAGAATTAAAGTGGCAATAAGACCGATGTGAATAGTGTGTGATTGAAACCAGTTAGCTACAGTCTTAATCGTCTTTTTTGATAATGGACTAATCATTATTTTTCTTTTTAATTGTTTTGTCTTTCTTCTCCTCCCCAAACCTCCTCTCAATCTCAATCAACTCATCCCTCACCAACGCCGCAGTCTCGAAGTCGAGCGCCTTGACGGCTTCCTCCATCTGCTCCTGCTTCATTTTCATCAACTGTTTCGGATTGGTGCGCGCGAGCTCTTCATCGATCTTGACCATCTCATTGACCGCCTTGTCATGCTCGGTGCGGAGCTGGTCGGTGATGTCGTGGATGGCCTTGATGATGGTCTGGGGGGTAATGCCATTCTCGGTGTTGTAGGCCACTTGAATGGCGCGGCGGCGGTCGGTCTCCTTGATGGCCTTGTCCATGGAACCGGTCAGGTTGTCGGCATAGAGGATGACGCGGCCGGCGGCATTGCGGGCGGCGCGGCCGATGGTCTGGATGAACGAGGTTTCGGAGCGGAGGAAGCCTTCCTTGTCGGCGTCCAGAATGCCGATCAGCGAGACTTCCGGCAGGTCCAAGCCTTCGCGCAGAAGGTTGACGCCCACCAGGATGTCGTACTTCCCTTTGCGGAAATCAGTCAGGATCGTAATGCGTTCGATGGTCTTCACGTCGCTGTGCAGATAGGCCGCCTTGATCTTCTTTCTTGCCCCGCCGAAGCCTGAGCTCTGCGAAGGCGGAGGGGGGTCCTTGAGGAATTCGGAGAGGTCCTCGGCCATCTTCTTGGTCAGGGTCGTCGCCAGCACGCGGTCGCCTTTCTTGATGGTCGCTTCAGCTTCGGCGATGAAGTCGAAGATCTGCCCCAGATATTTCCCTTTCTCGCGGATCGGCCGAATCTCAACAACCGGATCTATGAGCCCCGTCGGACGGATGACCTGCTCGACAACCTGTTTCGAATTTTCAGCCTCATATTTACCCGGCGTCGCCGACGTGTAGATCATCGGCCCAACCCTCTCCAGAAATTCCGGGAACTTGAGCGGCCTATTGTCCTTAGCCGAAGGCAGACGGAATCCGTGCTCCACCAGTGTGTTCTTGCGCGAAGCATCACCGGCGTACATTCCATTCAACTGCGAGATCGTCACATGCGATTCGTCTATGATCGTCAGGAAGTCCGCGATCATCTTGCCAGTCTTCGGATCCTTCTTTTTGGGAAAATAGGAAAGCAGCGTATCCGGCGGTTCGCCCGGCATCATTCCCGAGAAGTGTCGCGAGTAGTTCTCAATGCCATTGGTGTAACCAATTTCCTTGATCATCGAAAGGTCATACTTCACTCGCCTCTTCAGCCTCTCTGCTTCCAGAAGTTTGCCCGCTTTTTCCAGTTCCTTCAACCTATCCGCCAATTCAGATTGAATGGTTTTGTAGGCTCGCCGGCTGGCTACGTCATTGGAAATGAAGTGCTTGGCCGGGAAAATAAAAACCGTCTCGTGGGTGCCGCGGACTGAACGAGAGACTGGGTCGAGTTCCATAATATGGCTAATTCTGGAGGTCGGACCTCCTCCCTCATACTCCAGCCGATAAATAGTTTTTTCATTCACCGGCATGATCTCGACAGTATTTCCGATCGCTCGGAATTGCCCCGACTTTATATCAGCCGTTGTGCGTTCGAAATGGATGTCTATGAGCTTGCGGATGAGCTCGGCCCGCGAGATCTCCATACCAAGCTTCAGCTTCAGATTGACCTTTTCGTATTCTTCCGGAGAGCCCAAACCGTAGATGCAGGAAACCGAAGCAACAATAATCACATCTTTGCGCGTCAAAAGCGCTTGCGTAGAAGCGTGGCGAAGGCGCTCGATCTCTTCATTGATCATCGCCTCCTTCTCGATATAGGTGTCGCTGGCCGGCATGTATGCCTCCGGCTGATAGTAGTCGTAGTATGAGACGAAATAGTGCACGGCATTATTGGGAAAGAATTCGCGGTACTCCTGTGCCAGCTGAGCGGCCAAGGTCTTGTTGTGAGCGATAACGAGGGTCGGTTTGCCGTAATTGGCGATGACATTGGCGGCGGTGAATGTCTTTCCCGAGCCGGTCACGCCGAGCAGGGTCTGACTGTCAAAGCCCTTTTGCAGCCCCTCCGTAAGCGCCAAAATCGCCTTTGGCTGGTCGCCGGCTGGTTTGTAGGGTGCTGCGATAGTGAAGAGTGGTTTGGGCATATTTTGCTGTTTTCGAGCACTAATGACTATAACGCTTTTTTTATTGTTATGCTAATATCAAAAAACTATGAGTCAAAAAACCCGCCAAAGTGGCGGGGCAATCTGCAAGTCTCCAAACTAACTAATGTGTTTGACCTTATTTGGGAAAAATCAGCCAGTGCACTGGCAAGCCTGTCTGAGTTGCGTTACCCGTGCCTCTGAATCCCCTGACAGAACTGAGGAAACTTCCAAGAACAGGTTTGTGCGGATATCCCGTCGATGTGTTGGTCATCGACTGAAAATGTCGCATTGACTCATGCCTCGGGACTGTACCGGCCAGATCCGGATGTCGCATTTCTGTATTCATAGGCTCTCTTTCCTTTGGATAATGGGTACTACTGCACCGAACCAAATTGTACCACAAAACAAGAGTTATTTCCTCAACACCACCCTTTGGACCGCCGCATAAATATCTTCTTCACTCAGACCATAATATTCAAGTAATTCATCCGGCTGACCTGATTGCCCGAACTGATCCTTAACCCCAATGAATTCGATAGGTACAGGAAAATGAGCCGCCAAACATTCAGCCACCGCCGAACCCATTCCCCCGCGGATTTGATGTTCTTCGACAGTTACCAGTGCGCGAGTTTCGTGAGCGATTTTGATTATGGCATGTTCGTCCAAAGGTTTAATGGTCGCCAGATTCATCACAATCACATTCTTGCCTTCAGTCTCCAATTTCTTGGCAACTTTGAGAGCTCTATAAAGTAATGCACCAGTTGCAATGATCCCAACATCAAACTGAGAATTTGGATTTTTGGATTTGGAATTTGTTCTCGCCTCGCTGAAGCTCCGGCGAAGCGGGTCGGACTTCGTACCTCGTACTTCGGATTTAAACACGATCTGCGCCTTTCCTATTTCAAAAGGCGTTTCCTCTGTAGTAATGATCGACGTTGGATTTCTAGTCAAACGAATATAAGTCGGTGAGTCTTTCTTGGCCGCCGCAATCGTCGCCTTCCTGGCCTCGATAGCATCACAAGGTGAAATCACCACCATTCTCGGCAAAACACGCATTAGAGCAATGTCTTCCAGCGCTTGATGCGATCCGCCATCAGGACCAACCGAAACCCCGACATGTGAACCGATTATCTTTACCGGCTGGTTGTTGTAACAAATAGTCGTGCGAATCTGCTCCCAGTTTCTCCCAGGACTGAATATTGCATACGAACCAACAAATGGAATTTTACCCATAGCGGCCATACCTGATGCTACAGTTACCAGATTTTGTTCAGCCACGCCAATTTCGATGAATCTTTCTAGGAATTTCTTTTTAAATGGCTCCATTTGCGTCGATTCTGTGAGATCGGCACAAAGACCGACTATTCTTTTATCAGCTTCCGCGGCTTTGATTAGTCCTTCACCAAAGCCTTTACGAGTAGAAACCTGCTCAACATCTGTGGAGAAAAGCTTTAGATTGAGTTTTTGAGAAAGAATAATCATTAAATCATATTAAACTTCTCCATAAATATATGGATGCTAGAACTATGATAATAGAAATGCATATTTTTATTATCCTGGAATTTTTTAGACTAATTTTATCATATAGCACACCCATTAACATTCCGATCAATGATCCAAAGAAAGTTGGGATAATAAAATACAGAAATGACCCAATGCTAAAATAATTTTTAAAGTGACATGATGCTCCACCAACATTTATTGATTGTATTGGTTCAAGGAGACAATTCATATTAATTGAAGCGTATATCCATAACATTATAAATGCCAGTAAAAAAATCAACAATCCGATTATTCCACCTCTTAATAAATATTTTTTATTCATAATATAACCGCCTAGCTAATTATGATGCGGACTCTCGACATGCCCGCCGAGCGTTCTTGCATTCTTCAGTGCCAGACGCGCAGTTTCAATCTCATTCGGAGTAGTCGGCGGCTTGCCATGCCACTCGAACTTACGCTCGAATGCCGGAATACCTCTTGAAGCGATCGTGTTGGCGATGATGACCGACGGCTTGTCGAAAACTGCTTGCGCTTGACCTAAGCTCTCATCAATTTCCCGGAAATTATGTCCGTCAATTTCCTGAACATGCCAATTCCAAGCACGCCATTTATCAAGAAGTGGATTCAAGGGCATAATGTCTTCAGTAAAACCATCGATTTGAATGTTGTTGCGATCAATGATCGCTGTGATGTTTTGCAAGCGCTCTTTTCCAGCCAACATTGCTCCTTCCCAAGTATTACCTTCGTTCAATTCCCCATCACTCATCAAACAATAAAATTGCTTTCCAGAAGTCCGACCATTATCCATTCTGTCAGCCAGAGCCATTCCAACAGTCTGTGACAATCCGGAGCCGAGTGGACCAGATGAATTTTCCAGAGCCGGCAAGAACTCGCGATGCGGATGACCCTGCAGTTTCGAGCCGAATTTTCTCAACGTCTTCAACTCAGATACGGGAAAATATCCGGCGTGGGCCATTGTGGCATATAGGACGGGGCAAATATGACCGTTGGAAAGCACAAGCCGATCACGATACGACCAATCTTGCTTCTTCGGATCATGTCTCAGGGCATGAAAATAAATATAGGTGAAAATATCAGTCATACCCAAAGGTCCGGCTGTGTGACCGCTCTTGGCTTCAATCAAGGACTCGACAATAGAGCGACGAATATCTCTCGCCTTGGCTTCTAGCACTTTGATTTTCTCGTCGGTGAGAGGCATACTAGTTCACTATTATACCACAGCCTAAAACCTTGAGGTCGGACCTCCGTAACTCGCTAATGCCCCAGCTTCTTGAACTTTGCAATCGTCTCTAGAAAATTACCACTTTCAAATATGGCTGACCCAACGACCAGCCGATCGGCCCCGGCTTCCATCAGCTGTTTAGCATTATCCAAAGAAACTCCTCCATCAATGGAGATTGGATAATTATGACACATTTTTTTGACTTCCTTTATTTTGTCAGTAACTTTCTCATCAAATTCTTGTCCCTGAAAACCAATCTGATCTATACCCATAAGCTGGATAAATTGGATATCGCCTTCAGTAATCCCCAGCTTCGGATTTCCAATCCCTGAAATAGGCGTATCAATGTTCAAAGCCAATCCAACTTCAACCAAATCTTGGAGCGCTTTGATAGCCGCACCAACATCACCTGTTGATTCCATATGCAAAATGATCCGTGTGGCCCCAGCTTTGACCCAATCTTCAATACGCTCCTCCGGACGGTTGACCATCAAATCAATTTCAAAGTCAAGTTTCTCCCATCCCGGAAACCCCTCATCTTCTCGAACAAGCTTGTCAAAAAAATCATCGTGCTTCCTATATGGCCAACTTGGCTCCGGTGTAAATTGTCCGTCACAAACATCTATCTGCACAGTCTTGACCACATCTTTTACTAGACCGATCTTTTCCTCAAGCTCGGCAAAATCTTTCGGCAAGATAGCGGGAATGATTTCGGTTCGAGTTTTCATGCTAAAAATTATAACACGCTTGCGTAGACATACCCTTCGAAATTCACTCAATCGCGTCTATCTGCCCAATCCTCCTCTGATGTCTTTCATCTTCGCTAAACGGTGTCGTGAGCCAAGTCTCCACAGCATCGCAGGCCGCGTCAGTCTCGACGAATCGCGCGCCAATAGAAAGAATGTTCGCATCATTATCTTGACGGGTTTTTTTGAGTACTTCCAAATCTCCGCCATACCAAACTGCCGCCCGTACCCCGGGAAACCTGTTAGCCACCATGGCTTCTCCTTGACCTGATCCGCCAAAAATGATGGCTTTGGCGCCGCCTTTCAAATCTTCGGCGACTTTCAAGGCCGCCGCGGACATGTAAACTGGATAATCATCCCTTTCTTTGAGTTCGTGTGCCCCAACATCGGTGACTGCGTAGCCTTTTTTTTGCAGAAATGTTTTGACGGCCTCTTTTAAAGCAAAACCGGCATGGTCGGCGGCAAGGATGATTGGGATGTTCGTCATGAGATAGATTGTTTTATAAACTTACATAAAATTAACGAAATATAGAACAACGAAGACGAAGATCATTACGACGAAAAGGGTCAGTGTCGTATAACCCAAGAGAACGAGCGCCTCTTTTTTCTGGCCATCCAAATACCACATGATGGGCCTGCCAAGGACTAGCAGACTGCACAACAGAGCGGAAAATACGAACAGGAGAAGCATGGCCATCGGAATGAGCGCCGAATCAGGCCCTTTTCCGAAAATATACTGGGCATTACTGATTAGGAGAGCAACCAAAATGACATAGAAGCATGTTAGGAGTCCATTGGCTAGAGAATATTTGAGAATGCTATTTTTGTTATTCATATGGAAGAATTATAATATACTGTAAGTATGATATAAGAAAAAATATAGGGAGCTTACTGGATCGGATTCTTGCCTTTAATAATTCTGATCAAGAACATTATGACAGCCACGACCAAGAGGAGATGGATGAACCAGCCGATGGTATAGACGCCAACGACTCCGAGAAGCCATAGTACAATAAGGACGATTGCGATAGTTGTAAGCATGATAGTAAGTATTATTTTATTAATGATTGGTAATTATTTATATTAACCTCCCTGCCTTTATCACATGCTCCACCAGCGTATACGTATACCCCATTTCGTTACTGTACCATGCTGGCAGATATTCCGTGTTTTTCGCCTTTTTCATCACTTTATTTTAACACGAGATTCAATTTGATTTAAATTCCTAGTACGCTCGTCTTCCAAAACAGCAAGAAATTGTGATCTTGAAAGGCGAGCGAGGATTTGAAATTCAGCTGTCAAAGTTCGTTAACATCATCATAAACAAACGCTTGTTTAATAGCAAGCGTCAGATTATCCCCTGTTTTAGGGCTTTATTTCGCCTTTTCTTGCCACTCAGCTTCCCCATTCTGCTGAAGTGTTTCTTGCCGTATTTGCGGATCGTTGTCGACCCACCCTTCCG
>MHRT01000006.1 GCA_001821055.1 Candidatus Taylorbacteria bacterium RIFCSPHIGHO2_12_FULL_45_16
ATTGGTAATTATTTATATTAACCTCCCTGCCTTTATCACATGCTCCACCAGCGTATACGTATACCCTATTTCGTTGTCATACCAAGCTAAAACCTTCACCAAATCACCCCCGACTACTCTGGTAAACGTCAGATCAGCAATCGAGGCGTGCTTGTTCCCCACAATATCAGATGAAACCAACGGTTCTTCAGTAACCGTAAAGATACCGTTCCAACGCGGATCGTCAGCGGCTTTTTTTAGAATGCCATTTACTTCTTCAATAGTAGTATGGTGTTTGGCCACAAAGGTTATGTCGACGATAGAACCACAGACTACGGGTACTCTGATGGAGATACCGTCAAACTTACCCTCCAACTGTGGAAATGCCTTGGTTACGGCAATAGCGGCACCGGTTGAAGAAGGCACAATGTTTTGCGCAGCCGCGCGGCCTTCACGAAGATCTTTCTTGGAAGGACCATCAATAAGAGCTTGTGATGCTGTATAAGCATGGACTGTATTCAAAAGTGCTTTTTCAACCCCGATAGTCTCGTCGAGAATGGCGATAAGTGGCGCACCAGCATTTGTCGTGCACGAAGCATTGGATGAAATGACACAACCATCGAGCTTGTCTTCATTCATACCCATGAGAACGGTAGCACTTGTTCGAGATCCGACCTCTGCGTCTTTGATCGGTGCCGTGATTACTACCCTTTTGGCGCCAGCGGTAATGTGGGCCTGGGCTTTTTCGGCAGAAGTGAACAAACCTGTTGATTCGATGACGATGTCTATACCAAGACTCTTCCATGGCAGTTTGGTCGGATCTTTTTCACTGATAAATTGCACTTCTTGCCCATCAATGACCAACACGCCCTTTTTTTCATCAGCGACGACATCAAAAGAGCTCTGACCATATACGCTGTCGTATTTGAGAAGATAGGCGAAGTTCTTGATATCGCCAAGATCGTTAATGGCCACGACCTCGATCTCCTGTCGTTTGCGAGCAACCTTTAAAAATGCCCTGCCGATCCTACCAAAACCATTTATTGCTACGCGGATTTTTTTCATGGGATGATGTTGATAAATTTGTATAAAGATAGTATATCATGCTACACTTTACCACGGAAATGATCGCATGTCGCGATCAGACAACAACAAATAACGAGCTATGACAGTGGAAAACGTTGATCCAATCGTATCCGTAGAAGGCGTGCTCCAGCAAATAGTGGACAGACGTGAAAAATTGAATGTCCCCATCGTAAGCTTCATCCGAGCACCAGGACGTCTGTTGCGTCAAGGAGTCACTTTCCTAGTGACTATCATGGAGACCGTGAGTGGAAAAACTGATCAGGTCCCCATACGAGTGGAGAGCGAAGAAATTCTTCAGTACAGATTCGTCACAAAGGAGCAACGAACTTGGTGGCGGCGAAAGTACATTCATTCCATTAAAGCCCGGTTTTGTCACGATCAAGTCGAACTTACAAAGAAAGTCTTGGCTTGTTTGAAATCGGCGATCAATCATTTCATTCGCAAAATTCAAAGGATCACCCACAAAGATAATCTCCTTTTAACCAAAAGACGCAGACATAAGCAGGCTTTTCATAGACCTGACGCTTGTCTGATGCGCCATTGAGTTTGTTGACGATCATAAAATTTTCACAGCGCGAACAGTGATTCGCGTTTTTTATTATCTAAGCAGGATGCGTAGGCCTACCTTACGCATTGCTTCGAATATACATTTGCCAATTTCTTGATCAAACTAGGACCCTCAAAGATTAGGCCTGTTATGACCTGGACCAAATCAGCTCCCGCATCAAATTTTTCTTTCATGGTCTTCGGTGACATCACACCTCCGACCCCAATAATAGTGAACCTCTTGCCGTATAATTCGCGTGTCTTGTAAATCAGATCAGTCGAAGGATGCAAACATGGTTTTCCCGACAAACCGCCTTTGTACATAGCCGGAGCTTCTGCACGGACATCAAGTGACGCATAATCTTTATTGAGATTACCGATGACAATGCCATGTAGACCTTGGGCATCTATAACTTTCAACAATGAATAAAATCGCTGCCAAGGAATATTTATCGGCATCTTCACATAGACCGGTTTTGAACATGGCACGGTCTTTAGGGTCGACAAAAGTCGCGCAAGCAGTTCCGGCGTAGTAAATGCTTCTCCGCCAAAAGAATTTGGGCAGGAGATGTTGATCGTATAATAATCGCCAATATTTTCTTCATTGAGACGTTTGAATGAATAAAGAAAATCTTCTATACCCACTTGGATCGGCACCGACTGCTCATCGTTCGTTCTGGCAATAGAGATACCGATTACGAATCGTTTGCGTGCCTCACCCAAAAAGGCATGCATCTTTAATCTTTCAATGATTGCGTCCACTCCCTCATTTCTCAACCCTTTATTGACCAAAATACTCTGCGATTGTGGTAGTCTGGTCAACCGTGGTTTTGGATTGCCTTGACATGGTCGGGCGGTCACAGATCCGATTTCTTCGCCACCCAGACCGATGCATGGCAAAATCCTGCTGAGCTGGCCATTGTAATCAAAACCCGCCGACAATAAAAATGGAGTTCTGTAGGTAATGCCATCCACAGTTTTTGAAATATCTCTGCCACGATATTGATACAGAGTGGCAATTATCATCCGCGTAACACCATATTTCCCCGCCAATTGGCCAAGGGAAATGAAGAAGTCATGGACGGCTTCAGGATCAAATCCAAACAAGATAGGCTTAAGGATATGCTTATAAACCATGGTGGTACCAATATAACATAAAATCAAGATCAGACCTTAACACAGATCACTCCAAGGTCCGACCTTGATTTTATGTTATAATTTATTCATGAAATTAATCAAAAAACACCCTATTTTGTCTGGAGCCATCTTGATTGTAATAATTATCATCTTGAGCTTGATGATTTTGGGCGGGAATGGCACCAAACAAGAGACCATGACAATAAGACGATCCGATTTCGTCAGTCAAATATCCATTTCCGGAAAAGTCGTGGCCACGAAGAATGCCGAACTTGGTCTTGATCAAAGTGGGCGTATTTCCGGTATATACGCCAAAGTCGGTGATATAGTAAAAACCGGTACTGTTATCGCCACCATAGAAAATAACACCTTTCGTGCCGACATCTCCCAGAAACAAGCAACTCTTGAAAAAGAGTACGCCAAACTCGTCTCTCTGCAAAAAGGCACCCGTTCTGAACGCCTATCCATATACAGACAAGAATATGCCGACACATCCGTTGCTCTGGTCATTGCAATGCGTAATGCGTATTTGCAAACTGAATCAGCTTTTCTCAGTAAGGTTGATTTGATTTACCAAAACGGCAACACTGTCAATCCGACAATTGACGTAAATCCTCAAAGTGACACCGAAAAACGCCAGGTCGAACAAGATAGACTGCTTGTAACCGAAAAATTAAAATTGTGGAGATTATCTTTGAATGAACTTTCATCAACAGCCAGCAGTAGTCAGATCAAATCGACTAGACTGATCGGCAATGAAACCATGGAATTGGCCAAAAACCTTATTGATCGGCTAATTATCATAACCGGCAATTTGAGCGTGAATAATTCTGGCACTTCGCAAAGCGACATTGATGCCGATCGTTCAGCGATCAACAGTGCTGGCCAGCAAGTTAGCACCGCGACCGCATCGGAACAGAATGCATACGCCGCTTGGAATTCGGCTTACAATACATTGATATTGGAAGAGTCTGGCTCAACCTCCGAAGATATTGCCGCCCAAGTCGCCCAAGTCAGATCAGCCGAAGCAGATCTAGTCAGCGCCCAAGCCCAACTTAAAAAAACAATGATTGTCGCACCATTCGACGGCATAATCACGAAAATTGACCTCAAAGTCGGAGAAATTTCATCCCCTAGCGCCTCTCAGATATCTCTGATGAGCATGGGTGTATTTGAGGTTGAAAGTTATATTCCAGAAATAAACATCGCTCGCGTCAAAATAAACGACCCAGCCGTCATCACCCTTGACGCTTATGGCGCAAATGTCTCATTTAAAGCTTCTGTCTTAACCATTGATCCGGCCGAAACAATGAAAGACGGGGTTTCAACTTACAAAACTCGCTTGCGCTTCACTGACAATGATCCTCGTATAAAATCCGGCATGACGGCCAATATTGTCGTCATCACGGAAAAGAAATCTTCCGTAATCATCATTCCCCAAAGCATTATCACGACTGAAAATGACAAAAAATTCGTTCGGGTCAAAAAGGGCAATATCATAAACTCTGTGGAAATAACGACCGGCTCGTCAACTGGCCTCGGTCAAGTGGAAATCACCTCGGGATTGAATGAAGGCGATATGGTCGTCCTGCCTCCGCTTTCCGAAACCATATAAAATATGTCATCCCTGCTTAATACCCGTATTGGATTCTTCATGGCGGTGCGTCAAATTAAGCGCTCCAGTAAGTGGACGACTGGCCTGATCATCGCCGTAATGATACTGACATCGCTCAATCTCATTGTGGTCTCGGGCATCCTGGTCGGTCTCATTCAAGGTGCCATTGACGCGGTTCGGACCCATTATACTAGTGACGTTATAATCTCAACTCTAAAAAATAAATCCTATATCGAAAACAGTCCCGAAGTTATGTCCGTAATAGACAAAATACCTGAAATCGAAGGCGTAACCGCGCGCTATCTGAAAGGCGGCACATTGGAGGCAAATTATAAAACCAGAGTCAAGGAGACCGACAAACCAAATACAGCTGCTGGTACGATTGTGGGTATTGACCCTACAGCCGAAGACAAGATCACTGACCTGTCAAAATTCGTCGTTGAGGGATCATATCTGGATGCCAATGATTATGATCAAGTCCTGATCGGCTCATTTCTAGTCAAAAAATATCTGCCCATCGAATCTCCGGGATTTTCCGCGCTGGACAACATAGAGCCAGGCACAAAAATCCGTATCAATATTGGAGATATACAGCGTGAAGTGACCGTCAAAGGCATCGTAAAAAGCAAAGTCGATGAAATCAGTCTCCGGGTCTTCATGGTTGATTCACAATTCCGCAGCATTATCGGTAGAAATGATTATAATGTCTCGGAAATCGCCGCCAAATTGAAGCCTGGCACGAATCCAGAAGTCGTTCGTGACGCCCTAAAACGCAATGGCGTGGATACAGTCGCCAAGGTCCAGACCTACACCGATGCCCAACCCAAATTCATCAAGGATCTGGTGGCTACTTTCGCCCTTCTCGGAAATATGATTAGTTCCATCGGCCTCGTTGTGGCTTCCATCACTATTTTTATCGTGATTTTCATCAACGCCATCACCCGCAGAAAATTCATCGGGATTCTAAAAGGCATTGGCATCAACGGCAAAGCCATTGAAATATCATACGTATTCCAATCCATATTCTATGCTCTAATCGGCTCGGTCATCGGTATTGTGATCGTCTACGCCTTGCTCCAACCATTTATCGCCGCCCATCCGATTAACTTCCCTTTCAGCGACGGCATCTTGGTGGCACCGGTTTCGGGAACCTTGGCTCGTATTGCCCTGCTCATATTCACGACTATTGTGGCCGGGTATATTCCAGCTCGGATGATTGTCAGGAAGAATACGCTAGATTCGATATTGGGAAGAAAGTAAAATAGATTTAAGATTTATGATTCAAAATTCAAGAAAAACACAAAACACCGCGCGACTATTCCCAAATCCTGAATCTTAAATCTTCTTAATCCCATGATAGAAACCAAAAAACTGCGCAAATCATTTCATAACGGCAATGTTGAGACCGAAATATTAAAAGGCATTGATTTTCATGTGGGACGCGGAGAATTCGTGGCCATTATGGGGCGATCCGGTGCCGGCAAGAGCACGCTCATGTATCAAATGAGTCTCTTGGATGAGCCGACCAGTGGTGAAGTTATCATCAATGGCGGACACAACGCGGCCAAAATGAGTAATGATGAGAAAACGCTCTTTCGCCTGACGCGACTCGGTTATGTATTTCAAGATTATGCCCTCATCCCCGAACTAAACGCCCTAGAAAACGTCGCCCTACCACTTTTGATGCAGGACATTCCCTGGAAAAAAGCCTACACCCAAGCCGAAGAGGCTTTGAAACGCGTCGGATTAGAGACGCACATGGGTCAGTTGCCGAGCCAACTTTCCGGTGGTGAGCAACAGCGCGTCAGCATCTCGCGAGCCATCGCCCACAAGCCGGATATTCTCTTTGCCGACGAGCCGACTGCCAACCTAGACAACGAATCATCGCGAATAATTTTGGAAATATTCCAGGAACTGCACAAAGCCGGTCAAACCATCATCATGGTCACTCATGAACCCGAGTACGGTAAAATGGCGCAAAAAATCGTGCATCTAGATGATGGCATGATTACGGGAGTGACGAGGAATTGAAATGTGAAATATATTTGTCTATCTACTACAATTCCTAATTCAGAATTCTTCTCATTCATTCTTAATACTTCCTCACCACCCCAGTGACCACAGCCGCCACTTTGATGTCATACTCCGGATAAATAGGCTTGTATTTTTTGTTGGCCGGCTCCAGAAACACCTGCGTGCCCTTGCGGCGGAAATATTTCATCGTCCAGCCGCCATCAACTTCGGCTATGACAATATCACCGTCCTTCGGATCTGATTTGCGCTCCGCAACCACCAAGTCTCCCTCTTGGATGCCTGCCTCGATCATGGAGTCACCCTTGACCTCTAGCAGATAGGTTTTGTCTTTGTCATTGATCAAATATTCATCAATGCTAATGGTATCTAAGATGGTCTCCTCCGCCACCATCGGAAAACCGGCTTCCACCAGACCAAGCATTGGTATTTCACCAACTAATTTATTAGGAATAAGACGGCCGCTGGAGTCCTTGTCCAACACGCCCTCGCCTACCAGCTTGTTGACCAGCTTGTAGACAGCATTTTTGGACTTGAAACCAACCAGAGTCATGATTTCGGCATAGCTCGGCATGCGCTTGGTCCGCTTGTAGAAGGAAATAATTTTGTTTTTGTAGGAATCAGACATAAAGATAAGCCAAAAGTTGAAAGTTATAAGTCAGAAAGTCTCTTAAACAGGGATCGATTAGTGGTGATTATAGCATTGATAATCGAATGGTCGTGCCATCCTTACAGTTCACAAAGCAAGTATACTCGGGGAAAATACGCTTGCCTTATGAACTTGAAGAACGGCGCGAAAACGAGAACCAATCCAGAATGTCGTACTATCAGTTGAACGCCAAAGTAAAAAAGCTGAATGCCGACCGACGTGGAACCAGACGATCAAGCTGAGCCATCAAAAACTTGTGTCGAAGCGCCTCACGCCTGTAAGAAACGCCTTTGATAATTCGCAAGTCGATCTCCTGATTGATCCGGTCAATCTCCATGCGAATGGTTTTGATGGCTTGGTGCTTGCTCATACTCATTTATGATTAATTAATAAAGCCAATCATTGGCCCTATCATTATAGGTGAACCATCGTTCACCCACAAGTCATACCTGTGGATAACCCCGCGGAGCCATAGTCGCATGACTATAACCCGCGAGCATGCGAGCGGAGCCATCGTCGTATGACTATAACTGCCTTTACTCTAATCTACCAACTCCGTATTGGCACCCTCGATCAATTTTGGTTTGCTTGGATCGATATAAGGTACCGGAGGAATATATGGCGTGCCGGGCAGATTTTGAGATGAAGTCTGTGAAGAGGGCGTTTGGTTTGAATCCGTTGGTAATGTTCCAGAGTCTGAACTAGGGATTTCATTTCCTTGTCCACTTATAGGCGGAATAATTGGATTTTGATTTGAAACTTGAGTATCTGGCGGATTGGTCACATCCTCAAGTTCCTGCTCCAACTCGTTAACCTGATTTTGAGCATCATTTAGATCCTCCTGCTGTTGATTTACGACTGCCGGTGGAACAGTTGTCTGTGACAAATCCAAAATCGCCTGCTCTATTTCCGCGACTATTTCATTGATTGCCTCAACTTCCGCGACTATTTCCGTCGGGGTTAAGCCGGAATTATCCGGAGTCAACTGCTGGACGAGTTGTTGTAATTCCTGAACATAGGCTTTGACTTCAGTCGCGTATTGAGCGACTTGAATGGCGGTTGCCGGATTTGAGTTTGAGATTGGATTGCCGATCAGATTTTGCCATTCGGCGAGAATCACTCTTACGTGTTTTTGATCTGTTTCAATCTTGGACTTAAGGATGGCTTGAGGCATAGCCGAAGCCATCTTTGACGTTTCAATATTAGTCAAAATCGCCTCGGTTTTAGGAATCAGAACATTAAAAACATTTTCGTATATCTCTTCACGTACGGCCGCCAGAGCATCCGGAGAACTTGGATAATTCACGAAAAGGTTGAGTCTCTGGCCTTCGGCACGCGCAGTCTCCCGCGCCTTGATCAACTCGGCGGCAATTTGTTCAGCGCTAGCATGACCGGTGGCAAGTTGTTGGGCTCTCTCCACCAAAGCATCTTTGTCCCGGGCGTTGGAATAGATACGAATTCCTCCATATACCCCGCCACCCACGAGGACAAGAATGAATAATGAGGCGACGATGACTGTTGGTTGTAAAAAGACGCTTTTCATTTAATATGTTTTGCCTAAAAATACTTTTTCCAAAACTCCAGTGGAAATAATTTCTTGTGGCCGTCCCTCGGTATAGATTTTACCCTTGTCCAAGACATAGGCACGGTTCGTAATTTCCAACAATGACTTCAAATTGTGCTCTACAACAATGATGGCTGTCTTGCGACGTTCGTTGATCTCGCGGATCTTGGCGAAAACTTCTTTGACTATCTTAGGTGCCAAACCGAGTGATGGTTCATCCAACAATAATACCTTGGGGTCAGTCATCAGTCCGCGGGCAATAGCTAACATCTGCTGTTGACCACCGGAAAGCGTGCCTGACTTGGCTTTGAGCTTGGCGCGCAGGGCCGGAAAAAGATCCAGGACATTCTCCATTCGCTCCTTGCGCTCCTTGTTGCTCTTCACAGACCAGCCACCAATCTCAATATTTTCATAAACAGTCAAATGTTTGAACACCCGTCTGCCTTGCGGCACGAATGAAATGCCACGATGGACGACTTCATGCGAAACAGGAGTGAAAGCGTGGTCTTCCCAATAAACTCGGCCAGACTCGATCGGAGCCAGACCGAAAATAGCTTTCAGGATCGTGGATTTGCCGGCGCCATTCGGTCCCATCAGAGCCACCACCTCACCTTCGTCGATATTGACCGAAGTACCATCCAGCGCCTTGACTCCACCATAGTGGACGTGAATGTCGCGGAGAGAAAGGAGGGTTTCTTTGAATGCCACCGTATTTGACATGACTAAATTATAGCGTCTAGCGAGGATTTGTGGAAGCTTGAGTATAGGATATTGCAAAATTTGCATTTCTGGAGAAGATATTCTTTCCTTCACGGCGTGGTTTTTATTTCTGTCACTTTAACTACTCTTCATACCGCACGAACTTCCCATCTTTGATCATCTTCACAAAAATACTTTTGATGGCATCACCCTTCTCATCGATGCTGAAGGTACCGCCCGCTCCATGATAATCTTTGGTTTCATATAAACACGCCTTAACCGCCACGACATTAATGCCGACTTTTTCAAAACAGGAATGGATCAATCGGGCCGCATCATAAGTATTGGCTGCGATAGTATCAGGACTGGTTCCAAATTGGCCCTTGTATGAATCATAAAATGATCTGACTGATGAATCAGAATTCAAATCGTCGTATGAATAGGGGTACAACAATCCTTCCGACGCGCCATCGGATTGTGTCAGCAGTTCCGGTCCTTCAACTCCGATATTATAAAATTGCGCCGTAATACCAAGTTCATTGGCTTGTTTCAAAAGTACCGCACCTTGTTTCGGCGTAATGATGAGGAAAATATCCGTGGGATTGAGACTTTTGACCTTCGACAGTTCGGTTCGAAAATCATTGGCTTTCGAATCGAACTTCTCGATTAATCCTACTTTCTTGCCCTGGGCTTCTATGACCGAACGAAACGTCTTGACGTAAGGATCAGTGATGGCGGTATTCAGTGCCAGGAAATGGATGGTGTCGCTCTTCATTTTTCCAGCCACGAACCGCGCGAAAATAGGAGCTTCCTGGTCGCTGTTATGGATCATCCTGAAGACATAATCACCCAATTGTGATATTTCCGAGGACTGCGCTCCAGTGACTATCATTAAAACCTGTGACTGCTCGGCTACAGGACCAGCCGCCATGACTTCGGATGAGCCATAAGGACCAATGATGAACTTGGTGTTATCTAAGTCGATCAACTTTCTCAATGCGCTAACGGCCGTCTGGGCTTCATAGCGACTGTCTTCGACGACAAAACTTACCTTATATTTGCCACCTGATTCATTGATGTCTTTTTCCGCAATCTCCAAAGCGTTCCTGCTGTATTCCCCCGCATCGGCTCTGGCACCGGTCAACGGAGCAATGACTCCGATCTTGACAGTCTCCGACGCGGCTGGTCTTTGAGCCACGATGACCCAGATGACCACTATAATAATAATTAAGGCTGTAATTACTTTCGCGGTTTTTGACATGGTTTTTATTTTACCTCAACCACCTCATTTCCCTTAACTTGTTTGAGAATCAGCGGTCGTTTATAAACTCCCGAGACATCAAACGTGCCTGACAAATCAAGTTTCTTTTTTATACACTTTGTATCATTGGAACATTCCTTCACTGCTCCAACTGCTATTCGAGCGGCTTGCTTTGACAATTCATATACAGCTCCTTGGGTTCCCTCCAAATTTCCAGGGTATGAATAGAAAACATCAGGAACCAAGGTGCGGACAGCCGGTAACTCAGTAACGTAAGTTCCGAATATTGGTGCCATCACGCCAAGTTGACGCAGTTTGATGACTCCATTACCGAAAAAGAAAGCGGCATCTGGAGAATAGATGGCATCAGGTTTCTCCGCCTTTATTTTTGCCAATTCTGATGCCACATCGCTATTTGCGTCGACAAATATATGATCAATTATTTCTCCGGTGAATTTTTGCTTGAATGCCTTCACATGAGTTTCAGAAAATGCATTGCGATAACTGACCAAAGCGACCTTCTTGTATCCCCGTTCGTTCATTTTCATGGCCACAAAAGTGGACTCATCCTCAAGCGAATACTGGACGTTGAAGAAATTTCCTCCACTCTGTGAATAGAGATCACTTGAAGCAGCTGACGGTACAAGCACAATTGCACCAGTTTCCTTGATGAGCGGTATCACAGCTTCTTGCGGCGATCCGCAAACCGGACCAATGATGACTTGTATCTTTTCAAATTGTACCAACTTATTGAACGCGGAAACCGCATCCTTCGGCTCGCACTTGTCATCCTCAAAGACGAATTCAACGTCAGGAGTTGATGACGCTTCAGATAACACGCCCTTGCGAACTTCCTCGCCATAGTCAGCAAATGGTCCCGAGAGCACAGATATAACACCAACTCGCAGTGGTTGGTTTGCCGGCTTCTCCCCCTTGGTCGCGATGATCCAGATGATCAGGGCGACAACTATTACCGTAATGATGATTTTTAGCGTCTTTGACATGGTTTTGATGGCTACATTAATAGGTAAATTAGTACGAGGTTATTCTAGCACTTTCAAATAAAAAAAGAACCCCTAACCCAGCATCCGATCATTTTGTTGACGTCAACAAAATGATCATTTCCGTCAAGCCAGACCTGGTCGGTTTCTAATCTTCATGATTTCTTTATCGTTTCTTCATCAATTCTTTATCACTTCTTCACTGTTTCTTCATTCCGGTTTGATACGATTTTGAACATGTCAGAAGAATTATGGCGACAATTCATTCAAAAAGCCCGAGAAAGCTACTATAAGATTGGAGCTATTCCTTGTCCTGCCTTCGATGGAGAATTAGTATATTTTAATAAATATGGTTGGAATCATATAATTAGGAAAAAAGGCAAAGTTAGACATAGAGAAGAACAGATAAGAAGGATCCTCTTGATTCCCTATTTAGCAGAGATAATAAAAACCAGTATTCATTGGAAAGACCACCGTACAGGGAAGGAAAACAGTGAATTCTGGTCATTTTCAAAAAAATTCAATGACAAGACAATCACCGTGGTCGTACGTCGAGATATGACCAGAAAATATTTCTTCAGCGTTATGGATGCGCGCAACACAAAAGGCCCCTATTAAGAGCCTTCTGCAGAATCTCTGCGACGTGCAGAGCAAGATTGTTCCGGAGGGACCCGAACCCCCTCAACGCCTCTAGCATGCCATATATAAATCACGGCCGTAGCCCTGCGGGACTTACTACATCAGAACTGATCTTTATGTGATAAGTTTAGCGGAAAATTGGTAACTGTCAAGAACATGAGCAGTTTATTTCACCTGAACCGGCTTGATCTCTCCATTCTCCACCATATTGATGACTATCGGCTGAATCCTGACTCCCACTTCATCAAATGAAATCGGACCAGATACGCCTTCAGTGTTCACATTCTCGATCCCATCAATCCATTTTTTGTCATCAGAATCATAATTTTCTACCAGCACGTTGAATATGTCATACCCAAAATCTGCAATAAATCCTGGTTCTGCTCCATATTTTTGCTTGAATGCTTCTTGAAAATCATCAGCTTTACCTGATTTGAGCCAAAGAGAACGCGCGCCATTCAACCTATTCGTATCACCAAGTATCCTTTTATAATCAGCAAAGCCGGTCTGGAGTTGAGCATCAAAGCCAAAAAATGGTGGCGTCTGATCAATAGTCAATATTTCCTTAACGGCAATTGCACCATTTTCCGGAGAGGTCAAGAACACCACAGCATCATAATTTTCAGCCGATATTTTTATTGCATAGTCACGAAGATCCGCTCTTTCACTCACAATGAATGGAGTAAATCCACCCTCATAACCATCGCTGAATGCATTGAAGAAGCTCAAGCCACCGGCAGTATTGTCGTAAATGACAGCTACTTTTTTAAACTGGTAATTATCTTCTAGATACTGTGCAAATTGTATAATCGGCGCTTCGCCAGAAGGACTCATCTGGAAGATGTTGTCATTCGCTACCCCCACAGTTTGTATGCCAAGTTGCATGACCGGAATTCCATCCTTAATCATATCAGTGTGAATAGCATCAATGACCGGTGTTGAAAGCATCATGATTGCGTCGACTTTGTCGAAATCCATGAGCTTCCTGTAGGCACTCACGCCCTTTTTGGTTTCAAATCCATCATCTTCGATAACCATTCGTATCGAAATGTCGGGATTACTTTTTCTATATTGGTCAAGGGCAAGTTCAACACCTTTCTGGTAGTTCTGTCCGGCAACTGCATATTCTCCTGACAACGGGAGCATCAAACCAAGCGTCAGTTCCCCTGGCAGGCGTGAGACATTCCTGAAGACAATAGATATGGCAATAACGATCAATACAGCCACTGATATCCAGATTAGTTTTGTTTTATTTTTCATATACCTATCTTATTATTAAATCTGCGATAATAATGATATCAGAAAATACTAAATCATACCAAATTTAAACAATGTACCGTATTCACCTTGTATTATATAAAGATTCTAAGAATTCTTGACGAATTTTTCGACAAGGAGTAATATGTACACATGTATATTGGAACAAAAGCGGCGGCCTTGCTAGGTCTTACCCCAAGCGACGTAACTATACTTAAGGCGATTTCCTCCAAGGAATCAGCCATACCTGACATAGCCTCAAGGACCGGTGTACCTCGCACTTCCCTGTACTACATGCTGTCAACATTAGAAAGGCGTTCACTTGTCTCGAATTATGAACGTCGAGGTAAAAAATATTGGAAAACCTCATCAGTCGAGGAATTGCGTACGAGATACACCTCCCTATTTAATGGATTTGATAGTCTTAAAGACGATAGAATCGTGAAGGAAATGTCTCGGGAGACAACAGTGACGTTTTATCGTGGAAATTCCAATGTTATCAATGTGTTAAGAGAGATATCAGACCTGCCACTAAAAAGTAGATTCTATGGCATCCAACCAGAGGCTTCTATCATTCAAGCGGTCACAAGAAATGACATAAAAGAAATAATCCGCTTCAATCGGAAGATAAATTCTAAAAAGTTGATAGTAGAAGGTATCATTCATGAGAAAGGAACTGATTCCATGATTAAAGTCTTGCCTACGAGAATCGGAATAGAACTCTTAAAAAGTTTCTCAAATCGCTCTGCCGACACAGTCAAACTACCAGATAATTATTTAAACAAAACAAAATCAGAGATATATCTTTACAATAACAAAATCGCCATCGTTAATTGGTCGGAAGAATTCGCAGTTATTATACAAAATAAAGATGTCTTCGATCTACTCAAAGAAATGTTCAACTCGACCAAATATCTTCTCGAGAGATACGATCAGAACGAAAAGATCGCCAGAAAACTTGTGGACTTCGGCAGTGTCTAAGCACTACTCCCCCAAATACGCCTCAATAACGTCTTTGCGCGCCAGCACCTCGCTCGGCTTCCCTTCTGCCAATAGCTGACCGGCATCCAGCACATAGAGATGATCGGACAATTCGCGGATCAGGTCCATGTTGTGCTCGATCAGCACCACCGTCTTGCCGTGCTCGCGTAATTCCTTCATCACTGCCACCACCGTCTTCGTCATTTCCGGAAAAAGTCCGGCGAACGGCTCGTCGAAGAAGACAATCTCGATATCACCGACGCCACCATGGACAATGGCCAGCACTCGGGCGATCTCCAGAAGTTTACGCTGGCCATAAGAGAGGTTCTTGGCCAGCTCATTGCGCTTGTCCCAAAGACCAACTTTCCGGAGCACTTCCTCGGCCTTCTCCAAATGAAAGGCTGTGTGCCTCTCGAACAGCGACCGCCAGATGCTCCGCTCCGTCAGGACCACCAGGATATTATCCAGAACCGGCATCTGTTCGAACAAGCGGACATCTTGGAATGTGCGAGTTATGCCATAGAACGGGACTTCGTAGGCTCTAATACGGGTTAGTTTTTCTGCGCCAGCAATGATGACTTCTCCGCCATCGATCTCGTGCATGCCAGTGAGGACATTGACCAGTGTTGATTTGCCCGAGCCGTTCGGCCCGATGATCGAGGTGATCTTGCCTGACTCAAAGGAAATCGAAAGTTTGTTGACGGCATAGACTCCGTCGAAGTGCTTGGTCAGGTTGTGGGTGGTAAGGAGGGGCATGGATTTTTATGCCAGATTAATCAGGCTTTTTGTGATACGTTGAACTTCTTTTCTGAAAAATTCCTTTACTACCTTCCAGCTTACTTCGAAGTAAATTTCTGGGGTAGGATCATCTTCGGCATCCTCAAAATAGACAAGGCTTTTGAGGACATGGCTGGGGTTTTGTTTGACTGAATATTGGAGTTGCGCGGACTCAATACTCTTCATGAGGTCTTGAACGTGGAGAGAAATCCAGTAGAGGTCGATGAAATCGCGTTTTTTGCCGCGTTGACATATTGCCACGATTTTCATGGCGGCGATGTCCTCAGGTCTGACCAGAGAAACAGTTCCGATCTTTAAAAACGGCTTGGAAAAAGTGACGAACGGATAGGCGATCAAGCTTATTTTAGCTCCATCAATTTCCCCGAATATCGTCCCTGGACTAAGTGAGGTTGTTTTCCATGCCCCAAGCATACTCAATGTCTCTTCAGCTTTTTTTTCGTCAAAAGATTTCTCGGTGGTGAAAAAATCAAGATCTACGGACTTGCAATGTCCGACTTGCAGTGCAAGCGCTGTTCCCCCAGCCAAATACCATCCGCCTGTTGAAAAAAATTGAAAGGTAATGCATTTCAAAAATGCCTTCTGCGTGACATCAGGCAGAGCACTCAAATGCAATCCATCTAAAACTAGTTGATCTATGTTAGGAGAAGCGTCCATAATGCTTTTGATTTAGGGGCGACTTGGCTTCGGGGTAAATCCATAACCTGTCTGATCTCTTCTTTTGGATAGGTTTTGAAAAGCCAGCCAACCTCATCAAGTTGTCCAAAATCCAAAATCCGTTCAATGATGTATCGAGCATTTTTCTTGATATCAATATTGTCCGGATTGGTATCCCAGAACAGCGATTGCCTGAATTTCATGCCTATATTATAGCATATTTCAGCTCCAAAATCACCGAAAATGGCAAGTAATTGTCCGCTTATTCATCCTCTAGAAGCGGTGGATATTGTTCAGGACCAACGCCTCGCTGATCAATAACTTTCGGAAGATAGTCCATCTCATCGACCCGCTTGGAGGCGCGGCGACCAATATATTTAAAACTGAATTCATGGCTGTCTCCAAAGTCGAATACAAAATTAAGTCTGGGATAAGCAACGTAGTCCAGCTCCGCAATCCGAACCATATTAGTGTGATATGTCGGATATTGGTCGTTATCGAAACCCCTGGAACCTATAGAGTAAGGCGAGTATGAATGCCGAAATACTTTGCCATTCCTGATCTCTGGAAAATAGAAAGCGTGCAAATGATCATTATCCCAACCCATTGATTCTATTATCCCCTTGGCCAGATCCCCGAATGTCTGACTGCCTTCAATTTCAAATTCGCGCCAAACCGGCTTTTTCCAAAGATAATCAACGCGGAATTTGAATACGTCTTGATAAAACGGTTCTTTCTTCTCAAAGACTCCGCTCATGTATTTTTTATAATCTTCATATTCCTTGATGATCCCCTTCAAGGCCTCAACATGCCTCTTCTCGGCGATTGCCTGATTGATCGTCTTGTAAAAAGACTTTTCGCCTTGGATCGGTGGGATGTGTCTGGTCAGGTTTTTTGTAGATAATGCAGGCATATTATTTTAATGATTCAATCTTACTTACCTTGCCACCATTTAGTTGGAATACAGCTAGTGGAAGATGGCTACGACCATCTGAAGAAATAGTGAGTTTTCCAGACGTTCCTTGATACTCCTTAAAATCTTTCATAGCTTCTAATATCTCTTTTTGGTCCGTGCTCTTTTTCAGGAATGAGAACAATATGTTGGCGGAGTCATATGATTGACCGGCTGGCATCCCTGGTGCTACTCCAAATTTATCGGTAAATTTTTTGATAAAATCAGTTGCATAATAATCCGGAGCAATAAATTGTAGACCCTCCGTCCATTGAGAAGTCTCACCTGCTAAATAATCATCAACTTCAATACCATAAAGTTTTCCTTTGAAACCCAGATTGTGGACCTCTTTGCTCGAATTAACGAATTGATAATAGGTTCCGAAATAAATAGCTTCAGGTTTCGTCGCTAAAACCTTTGTGACAGGCAACTTCATATCTGAAGCTGATGGCTGCACAACTTCAACATCGGTCACGTTGCCTCCTAGTGCCTTAAATTTATCGACAAAAGCATTAGTAACAGTTTGCTCCCAAGCATCCAATGTTCCAATTACCCCTACCTTGCGAATACCTTGATTGTAGACATATTCTGCTAGTTGGCCTGACTCGCTTTCGGCATCAGTCCAAATAAGAACTGGGTTGCTTAGATTTGTACGATTCTGCACAGGAAGAAACCCAGGTGCAATTGAAGGGATTTGGGTTTGTTCAATCAAAGGAATAACTGACGCGGTTTCTGTTTGATTTAAAGGTCCAATAATAGCAGTTACTTTTTCAATTCCTGTAGCGTGTTGAAAGACAGAAACTGTACGCTTTGGATCGCTAGCAGTATCTTCATAAATCATCTGGATTTGTCTGCCATTAATTCCTCCTGCGTTATTAATTTCTTCAGTAGCAAGCTCAATTCCTTTCTTAGCATTTTCTCCCCATGCGGAAGCACCCCCAGTAAGACTGAGGAGTGAAGCGACTTTTATTGGTTCTGTGGATGTCGGAGTAGTACTTGGTGATTTGCTCGAGACTGCCCAGATGATGAGAATGACGACGATAATGGCCATGATCACTCCGATTGTTTTTTTCATGGAATAAGCTGGCTTAAGGTATTCCTTGATTAATGAGAAAAGTATAGCAATATTGCGGAAAAATGCTACTGGGGTGGCGTGACGTTTCCTTTTGTCTAAATTCCTGTAAAATAGCAAGATGGATAGAAAGAAAAAACCAGATAATCAAATAGCTTTTTACCAGGCACCAGATGGTGCTGTAAACATTGAAGTTCTCTATGCTGAAGAGAATATTTGGCTTACCCAGAAAAGAATGGCAGAACTTTTTGATTGCTCACCAGACAATATCTCGCTTCATCTGAAAAACATTTATTCTGAAGATGAACTCGAGCAAGACGCAACTACCGAGGAATTCTCGGTAGTTCAAAAGGAGGGTAATCGCGAGGTAAACAGAAAAAACTTATTCTATAGTCTTGAAGCAATAATTGCCGTGGGTTATCGAGTCAATTCAGAAAGAGGCACTCAATTTCGTCAA
This sequence comes from Candidatus Taylorbacteria bacterium RIFCSPHIGHO2_12_FULL_45_16, assembly GCA_001821055.1. Lineage (GTDB taxonomy): Bacteria > Patescibacteriota > Minisyncoccia > Phycocordibacterales > PALSA-1337 > C7867-002. The sequence goes on from MHRT01000006.1 coordinate 18,379, forward strand.
TGGGCGACCGGTATTCTTAAGAGCTATATCCATAAAGGTTTTGCACTTGATAACGATCGTTTGAAATATGGTTCTCGTTTTAGCGCACGTTATTTCGATGAATTGTACGAAGAAATTCGTGACATTCGTACGAGTGAGCGTAGATTGTATCAAAAAGTCACCGATATTTATGCTACATCCATCGATTATTCGCCAAAAGCCTTTGAAACGAAGGAATTTTTTGCCACTGTTCAAAATAAACTCCATTTTGCCATTACTGGGAAAACTGCAGCTGAAATTGTTTCAGAACGAGTCAGCAGTAAAAAAGATTATCTGGGGCTTACCTCATGGCGACGATCACCGAGTGGAAAAATCATGCCGAGTGATGTTGTTATTGCAAAAAATTACCTGAATACAAAAGAGTTAGCTGATCTTAATCGGATCGTAAATATGTACCTTGACTATGCAGAAATGCAAGCGGCTCGTGGCAAGGTTATGTATATGAAGGACTGGATTCTCAAGCTCAATACTTTCTTGAAATTTAGTGAGCATGACTTGCTTACAAATCCTGGGAAGGTAAGTCACCAAGTAGCTGAAAATCTAGCACTTGGTGAATACGAACAATACAGGAAGGTACAAGATAAAAATTACATTTCAGATTTTGATAATGAAGTAAATAAACTACTAGATGTAAAAAATAAACCAAAGAAAAAGAAGGCGCAGAAAACTCGCCCCCAGTCGAAATGCGGGCGGCGGGCTTCGATTGAAATAGGAACGAGTCCTTGACTTTTTGAATTAAATCAAATAGTGTTATCTCTAACTGGCAAGAAAGAACTAAACAAAAAAGAATCGTCTCAAGATTCAACAAAATCCGCTTTGGAGCGGATTTTTGTTTTATGAGTAAGAAACTCCTACAACCTATACTCCCCCACCAAACCCTGCGGCCGATAGAGCATCAGAACTATCAAAATAACTCCATAAACAACTTGCCTCATCTGTGCCGCCACATCCGAAGGAAAACCGACAAAGCGCAGGATCTCCGGCAATAGTATGAGACAAACCGCGCCCAGAACTGCTCCCTTATTATTCGCCAGACCGCCGAGAATGACGATAGCCAGCAGGAAGATGGATTCATTCAAAGTGAATGTCGATGGATCGATGAAGGTGATATAGCTAGCGAACAATGCGCCGGCCACCGAGGCCATGACCGCGCCGATGACAAAAATGGCCAGCTTGTACCAGAGCGTGTGATAGCCGAAAACACAGATGGCTTCTTCATCTTCACGGATGGCTTTGAGAACCCGGCCGAACGACGAGCGAGTGACATAGACGCAGACGCCGTAAACTAGAAGACCAAGCAAAAAAGCAAGAAGCAAAAAGGAAAGGTTATCGGAAAACGTAAACCCAAATATAGACGGTCGTGGAATCCCGGGGATGCCGAGCGGTCCGCGGGTCAAATCCTGCCAATTGAGAAAGACGCTGTAGATGATGACATTGAAACCGAAGGATCCGAGAGCGTAATAGTCATCCTTGAATTTTGACAGGACAAAACCGATGGCCAAACTCAAGACGGCGGTGATGATCATCCCCAGAATGAGCGCCAGAAAGAAATTCATCCCCGTAGTCGTGAGCAATATGGCAGTCACATAAGCACCGATGCCATAGAAAGCGGCCTGGGTGATCGAAAGCAATCCGGCATAACCGACAATGAGGTTCAATGACAACCCGAGAATGCCGTAGATGCAGATGAGGATGACTAGGTGGATGAGGTATTCCATGGGAGTGAATGAGAGGAATGAAAAGAATAAGAAGAATTAAGAATTAGGAACAAGTGTCTTTGATTTTCTAATTAAACCAATCAGCAACTGGTGGGCTATCACAATCTGTCGAGCGATTTCGTTGAATAGTTTTCTGTCGGTATATCCAATATCCTTGCAAACAAGCAATTGATTTTCAAGCTCAATCAAGGATCCTTGAGCCTGATAATAAAACTGGACTTTTTCTTTATAACTTTTTCTGCCAAATCCTTCCGCAATATTTGATGTTACTGATACGGCCGCGCGCTGCATCTGACTGGTCAATCCAAATAATTCAGACTTTGGAAAATTCTTTGTCATTTTATAAATAGCAACGACAAATTTGTGGGCTTCCTGCCAAGCCTTTATATCCGTAAATCTCGTAATTTTCTGTGTTGTGTTGTTCATAATTCTTCTGATTCACAATTCTTTTCATTCTTTTTTATTCCTCTCATTCTTTTCTTATTCCTCTTATTCACCTCTTCAAAATCCCCTGTGGCCGCCACAGCAAGAAAATGATCAGCACCCCGAACGCTATGGCATCCTTCCATTCTCCGGAGATCTTCCAGATACCGAAGTTCTCGACGAAACCGAGGAAGAATGCCCCGAGGACGCCTCCGTAGATGTTCCCGATGCCGCCGATGATGGAAGCGATCACGCCTTTCAATAGGAGCGACATGCCCATGGTCGGCTCGATGCCGGTGTCGAAGCCGATCAGGATGCCGGCCAGACCGGCGATGGCTGAGCCGATGAAGAAGATCCAACCGATAATCTTCGGCGTATTGATCCCAACAATCTTGGAGACTTCTTCGTCATCGCCCACGGCTTTGACGGCTTTGCCGAAGATGGTGAACTTGAGGATGAGAGCCATGCCTGCCATGATGACCAGGCCGCAGATGAGGATGATGAGCTGAACTTCGGTGATGACTCCGCCGAGGATATCATAGACCTTTCCCGCTCCGGCGCTCTGGGTCAGGGTCTGGAATTGGCTGGTGAAGAGGATGGCTATGAGCGCCTGAACCGCCGTGAATGCGCCCAAGGATCCGACCAGGAGCACCATGCCCGAAGATTTGCGGGCGCGCAATGGCGAGTAGACGAATTTGTAGAGCAAAAAGCCGATAATGCCGGCGATGAGGATGCCGAGCAGAATGGAAATGTAGAGGTTGAGGCTGAGAGTCTTGTAGAAATAAAAGACGGCATATCCTCCGACGGCCGTCAGCGCCCCGTAGCCCAGGTCGAAGAATTTGACCGTGCCGTAAATGAGGTTGAACCCCAGCGCGACCATGGTATAGATCGCTCCGGCGATGATGCTGTTGACTATCAGTTGAGGGATGATGTCCATGGCTGTGGCTCTATACGCCGGATCCGCACTCAATGTTGCGCTATAAATATATACCAAAACCCGCTCTGTGGCGAGCGGGCTAGTGGAGTTGCGATTGACAAGATAGCTCTACAGCCTTAATAGATTCTATTGCACTACTTCAATTTTACCATTCTTGACTATTTTTACTGTATAGTCGGCTGTCTTAGGATCACCATTGCTGTCAAAACTAATTTCTTTTGAAGAGACACCTCCAGCATAAACAGTCTTATAGAGTTCATCCTTGATCGCCGTTGGTTCTACGCCAGCATTTTTTAATACTTGAGCTAAAATATGAACTCCATCGTAAGCGGTCGGGGTACATACTGCTATTTCATCCGTACCAACCTTAGTCTTCATTGCTGTCTTGAAAATTTCACTTGGGCTTGAAGAAGGAACAGTAAAATATATACCTTCAGCTGCACTACCGGCATCAGTGATGATTTGCTGATCATCCCATGCGTCTCCTCCAAACATCGAAACTTTGTATTTCAAGTCTGCAAGCTGCTTTAGAGCAGGAACAGTTTGTCCAGCATATCCTAGGAAATAGATGACATCTGGATTGGCCACCTTAATCTTAGAAAGCTGCGACCTAAAATCTTTATTCGTCTCCTGAAATCCTTCAGACGCCACAACAGTCCCGCCCAGTTCAACAAATTTCTTTGAGAAAGTTTCGTTCAGGCCAATACCCCAATCTGTTTGAATATATAGAATAGCAACTTTTGATTTGTTGAGTTTGTTCTTAATATAATCAGCAGCGAACACCCCCTGGAAATTATCAGATGGATAATTTCTAAAGATATAGTCCCCCGCATTGGTGATTGCCGCAGCCGAAGAACAGTACGACAATACGACGGTCTTACTCTGTTCAGCCAAGCCGGTAAAAGCTGAAGTCTCCCCAGAACATGCTCCACCGAACACAACTGGAACTTTGTCTACATTTATGAGTTTTTGCGCAGCCGCTGCCGCATCTTTACTCGTACACTTTCCATCTTCATAAATAATCTCGAGCGGTCTACCATTTATTCCCCCGTCTGCATTAACTTCACTGAGAGCAATCTCTATTGCTGCCTTGGCATTCTGACCAACATTGGCCGCATTACCCGTGAGCGGCCCGATGAACCCAATCTTGATCGGCTCACTCGACGTCGGTGCACCTCCCTTCTTCGTGGCCGCTGAAATTCCCCAGATGATGAGAATGATGACGATCAAACCGACTATAATTTTTGCTGTTTTGGACATGATGATAAATAGTTATGTGAATAAAATTTAATAAAATGAGCGCTTTGCCCCTAGGCGAGACATTACTACGCATAGAATAACATACCGGATATGGTATGCAAACTCTGTCTTATTTTCACTTTCTGCGAAATTGCTGCGGGAGTTGGAGTCGGACCAACATTAGAAGCTTCAAAGGCTCCTGTCCTACCGTTAGACGATCCCGCAATGATGCTATGTAGAGTAGCTTAAAAATAAGCTTATTTCAATCTTGGTCCATTTAGCTATACAATTCCGAGTGGGTGCCAATGTTTACAAATATGGTTATAGAAAGCTGTTCACGAAATATTGCTCGATAATTACCAGTAACATTTATGCTCCTACATCCCGGGTATTTCCTTTTCACCGAATGATTATTTAATAAAACGTTGTATGGATCTGTCACAAAGAGAATCGCACGCACCCGAAATTGCTCCTGTATTTTAATTGGGAGTTTGTTGAATTTTTTCTTGAAAGTGTCATGGTATATTATTCGCACGACACAATCATATCATGCTTATTTTCTCAAATGCGCGATCATTTCATCTACTGTGGAAAAAGTTGGGGACAAGTTCTTGCCGGCCGCAATATCTTTCAAAGCTTCATCGACTTCCCAACGAGTTTTTAAATTAAAATCAGGAACGAGTTCTATCTTAAATTTATTCTCCACAAATGCCTTGATAGCAAACTTCAAGACAGACGAAAAAGGCATACCCTGAGCTTTAGCCTTCTTCATGGCCAAACTCTTGAGCTTACTATCTACATTGAAGATTACTTGGCTGGTAGTACTCATGGTATTTCTTTATATAATTAATACATATATCTTATATAATTAAAATATATATGTCAATATCGAGCTAGATTTGCGTTTACTTACAAATCTCGACCACTGCAAGCTCCAGCGGCAGTGTCTCTATCCGCGCCCTGCCGATGCCATCAGCTGTCGAAAGGAGCACCGAAAGCATTGCTGGGGTGACGGCGGCGGTAGCAGACTTGTCAGCTTGGACCTCAATGAACGCCCAGTCATCATCAGAAACGCGCTCTTTGACTGATGCCACCGAAGAAGCCGAATGCTGTATAAGTAGAATGAATCGCATCTTCTCCAAAACAAGGGTCGAAAATGTGCTCATGGAAACGCCTGATTTTTCGGTCTCAGAAATGATATTCAACGCCTGATCCGCATTTTTTGCCATCAAGGCTTCGATGAATGAGTTGACCAGACCAGCTCGAGGAGCGCCGGTAATGACTTCCACTTCAGCGCGAGTCAGTTTCTTGTCGGCCGAAGACGAGATAACTTTTTCCAACATTCCCAGAGCATCACGGAATGAACCGTCGCCGAGAAGCGCGATCAGGTCCGAAGCGCCAGCGTCGAGGTCATAACCCTCCTTTTTGGCTATTACAGCTATGTGCTTGCGGATAACCTCACGGGAAGGTTTGCGGAATGAAAAAGTCTGACAGCGCGAAATGATGGTATCTGGGACTTTATCGATCTCGGTTGTTGCCAGAATGAAAATCACGTGCTTCGGTGGTTCTTCAAGCGTCTTCAAAAGCGCGTTCCAAGCATCCTTGGAGAGCATGTGGACTTCGTCAATAATGTAGACCTTGAAGGGACTAGAAAATGGCATCACTGAGACGTGCTCGCGCAGTTCGCGGATATCATCGATGCCACGGTTGGAAGCGGCATCTATCTCATACACATCCTCGTCAGCAGTCTTCAAAGCTTTGGCGAGGATTCGGGCGACGCTGGTCTTGCCTGTGCCACGACTTCCGGAAAAGAGATAAGCATGCGACGGCTTGCCGTTTTCAACGCTATCTTTGAGGGTGTTGACGACAGAGTCCTGACCGATAACCTCGGACCATTTGGCGGGACGATATGTGCGATAGAGGACGGGCATGAGTTAAGTATAAAGGAAAGAATCAAAGAATGGAAATATGAAAAATTTATTAAAAACCGGGAATAAAAAACCGCCGTTTCCCCCAAATCCAAGTGGCAAATCAGTTATCCCCAACTACTTTTTTAGATATTCTTTGACGATTTTGTCAACTTGGCTGGCATTCTTGGTCTCCATCAGCTTGACCCGGAGCTCCTTGGCGCCATCCCAGCCGGAAACATAGACTTTGAAGTGCTTCTTCATCACGGCAAAATTTTTCAAGCGTTTTGCACCGCAAAAAGTCTTCTCAAAAAGTTTGGCATGCTCGACCATTATTGTTAAGCGCTCTTCGGGAGTCTTCGGATCGGCATCGCGCCAAAGTCTGGCATTTTGGAAAAGCCACGGAGTCCCGAAAATCCCCCGGCCAATCATTACCCCATCACAACCTGATTCTCTCACCTTCGCAACCGCATCAACAACCGATTCCACATCACCATTGCCGATAATCAGAGTCCGTTCCGTCGGATTTATGTCAGCCTGAACCTCATCTCGCAATTTGATGATTTTCGGCATCAGTTCCCAATGCGCTGGCACATCGGACATTTCTTTGCGAGTCCGGAGATGGACGGTCAAGGCAGGTAAATTCGGTTGATGAACTTCAAGTAAAGTTTTCAACCATTCCATGTCGACTTTGTTGTAGCCGATGCGGGTTTTTATGCTCACAGGAATAATATTTCTGGTGTTGTCAGTTTTTCCTCCCTTGCTTAGCTCGAAAGGCGCTTTCTTTTTTGTTTTTTCTTCCCACCCCTGTCGCGCCGCCCTCAAGACCTCCAACGCATTTCCCGGATCTTTCATCGCCGTCGCCCCTCCACCCTGCTTTTCAACCGCCCGATCCGGACAACCCATATTGATATCCAAGCCATCGAAGCCCAACTCTGCGCACAATTTCGCCGCTTTTTTCATCGCCTCCGGATGCCCGGTAAAAAGTTGGGCGACGATCGGCCGCTCTTTCTCCGAAAACTTCAAGTCAACCAATAGCCTATTTTTTCCGACCGAATCTAGTCCATCAGCCGAAACAAATTCTGTCCATATCACATCCGGTTTGCCATATTTGGCGATCATCGAGCGAAACGCAAAGTCGGTCACATTGGCCATGGGAGCGAGGACGAAAAATGGCTTCGGAATGGAGCGCCAAAAATCATGCTTTGGGACAATTTTTTGAACTTTCATAGAACTGCTACTGTACCACGCAAAATTCAAATTGGCAAAAATTGCAGTTCATAATTTACAATTCCTTTCATTCTCCTTATTCTTCCTTATTCCCTCACCTTTTCCAAAAGCTTTATCACATCAGCATCGCGGTTGCCGCTACCCAAGACCACAATTGCGTACACATTTTTGCTTTTGCCAAGAGTGAATAGAGACGCCCCCGTACTGTTCGCCTCCGTCGTATATCCATTTTTCCCTCCTATATAATATGACCAACTCAAGAAATGAGTCGGATTGACCCAAGTGTGCGAACGAATAGTTTTTGATTTTAGCGCCGTCGTCTCAATAATCATCGGGTCGTTTTTCCGTATCCAATCAAGCATAAGCGTGAGATCATTCACCGTTGAGACATTTTGCGACGACAATCCAGAGGCGTCGGCAAAATAAGTGCGGTACGCGCCAATCGATTGCGCCCAATCGTTCATAGCTCGAATGAATTGCGGCCGGCCGTAGGCCAAGGCAAAGGCTTCGGCGGAATCATTTGAAGATACCATCAAAAGAGGATACAGAAGGTCCGACGCTTTGAATGTTTCTCCAACTCGGAATCCTGCCGTGTTACCATAAGTCGCCATGACATTTCGTCCGACAATGATGCGTTCATTTGGATCAATCAGTCTACGCGCGACGACAGCTGTGGCCAGTTTGGTCAATGAAGCAATCGGCATGAGTTGATCAGGATTGTGTTCGACGGTCACATCGTCAAGAGTCAGATTTTTCAATATATATCCTTTGGCAGTTATCCCTTTTCCGGATGCCGCAGGGAGTGCTTGCGCCGCAGCGTTGATGAGATTCTCTTCTTCGCTTGCGGTATATCGTATCGTCCTTTTACCGCCGGATATGGAAGTGCCGTCAGTCGGCTTGATAGCGGAAGCAACCGTGGCTGACAGTGACACGGGTAAAATAGAAACTAGGCGAGGCTTTATATCGCCCCAAACATAGGCTCCGCTATACGCAATACCTATGCCAACGGCTATTGCGGATATACCGCCGAAAACCACCACAAAGAATTGCTTCATGGATACAGTATACTATATGAGTCTCCTACCGTGCGAAACGATGATATATATTTGGACTATAACGGACATCAATATAATCAAATTTCATATACTCCTTCTTGGCCCGAGCGGCGGAGAGGATATGGTTCCAGAATAAAATAAGATTCGATATCTGCTCCATGGCTGGAGAAATCGTATTGAAATACACTATCGCCGTACTGGAACTCATGTCTGGATTGCGGATATAAATCTCGTATTCCCTGTCGTTCTTCATAAGCATGGCGTCAATTGTGATATTATTGCGCTGAATGGTCTCGTAAACTTGTTGGATGACGGAAAATTCCTCTGTGGATGTGGCTCGAGTGCCGACAAGTTTGGTCAAGGAATCAGTGCTTCCATCACTCGACTCCAGGTCTGGCACATAATACCTATTATAGACATCTCCGGAAAAAGAAGGCGCCTTTTTGAACAATATACCTGATGAATCCGCAAAATAACAGGCATCCGAATCATCGAGCGACAATTCATTGTTGTTGAAGTCGGGCAAGGTCGCGCAGACCACCGCCGATGGTATTTTTTCATGCACCGTCACGATGAGCGTGTGGAAACCGGCCCTGCGCAAATCTATTGATTCAACTTCCCGGTATATGTTCCAGATGACCGAGCGAATTTCGGAACGAGGATATATCAATGAGTTGTTTCGGGGGAACACGCCAATATAGCTTCCGGACAGTATTTCCGTGACTTTGTCATGCAAAATCTGGACCTCCTGATTTTCGACGCCCGCAATTTGCACATTCGTAATAGTAAACAGATTGGTTGAGACTACGCCCCAAACGACAAGAATACTGATGCATAACATACCAGCAATACCGATAACGCACGAAGTCAGGCGCGCCCGACGCCTGGCTATAAAAGTTTTTGATTGTCTGGATCGGTGACGAGAACGCATTTGGTGTTACCAATTAGGAAAAGCCTATTGTGTATTTAAACTTTCTTTACCAAGATAAGAGACAAGTGGTTCCGGAACTTTGATTGTGCCATCGTCCTGCTGATAATTTTCGATGAGAGACACGAGGATGCGTGGCGTCGGAATGGCGGTAGAATTGAGCGAGTGGGTGTAGCGGAGAATCCCTTCGGCGTCACGATAACGGATGTTGAGCCTGCGTGTTTGGAAATCATGGAAATAAGACGCCGATGAAATCTCACGGTATCTTTTTTCTTTTGGAACCCAGAGCTCAATGTCGTATTTTTTCACCTGCCCAAGTCCGAGATCGCCACCACAGTTAATCACGGTGCGGTATGGAATGCCCAACGACTCTATAAACTCTTCGGTATTACGATTGACTTCTTCATGGTGCTTGACTGATGTCTCGTGATTGGCTTCGCAGATGATAACTTGCTCAAACTTGTAGAATTCATTGACGCGAATCAAACCATTCGTATCTTTGCCGTGCGCTCCAGCTTCCCGACGATAACATGGAGAAAAACCAAGATAACGTTTTGGCAATTCGGCCATCAACAATGTTTCGTCATTATGCATTCCCATAAGCGGGACTTCGGCGGTGCCGGCCAAATAATCTCCGTCCTGGGTCTTGTACATATCTTCTTCTCCTTGTGGCAGATAGCCTGTGCCGAAGAAATTTATTTTGCGGACAATGACTGGGGGCAATATAGGCGTGAAATTTTTCTTGGAAAAAAAGTCAAGCGCATAGTTCCAAATGGCAAAACACAGCTTCACGCCATCACCGACCAGAAAATATCCACGGAAACCATGGACTTTACTGCCACGCTCAAAATCAGCTAGGCCAAGTTTGGTCATCAGTTCAATGTGGTCTTTTGGTTCAAATCGAAAGGTCGGCTTGTCGCCCCAGACTCTGATTTCTTTGTTTTCTGCGTCGCTCTCCCCATCAGGCACAGACATGTCCGGAATGTTCGGCACGCGGAGCATCGCATTCTGCCAATCAATCATCACTTGTTTCAACGTGGCTTCATCGGTCTCCAAAGCGATCTTGACCGTCTTCATGCCGGCAATAAGGGAGACACGTTCATCGGATGAGACTGCCGAGGCGATTCTTGAACTTGCGGCATTCTGTTCCGCGCGACGAGACTCAACGCCTACAAGAAGCGTGCGGCGTTTGTCGTCAAGCGCCAGAAGTTCGTCAACTTTGAAATCAAGACATTTCTTCTTGGCGGCTAGGTCAATAAGGTCCTTATTCTCGCGAATGAATTTGATGTCTAACATATAAATAGTGTATCATAATCAACGCGAATATTGAATTTCCCCTCCTTTCGAACAAAAACTACATAGTTGCACTCGCTCGCTTATCATTACGAGGTCGCGGATTATCATAGATCAATTACAACCTCATGAATCTTACTATTTATACCATCACCCCATACCAATATCCCGAATTACTTCAACAGATTCGCCCACTGCCAAAACAGCTCTATGTGGCCGGAACCATCCCGCCTGATGATCAAATATTTCTTTGCGTCATCGGATCGCGCATGCACAGCGCTTATGGCAAGGAAGCCTGTAGAAAAATCATCCTCGGATTGCACGGCCAGCCAGTAGTCATCGTATCCGGCATGGCTGTAGGCATTGATTCGATCGCCCATGAAGCTGCATTGGAAGCTGGATTGAAAACAGTCGCTTTCCCCGGTTCGGGACTTTCTTCCCAAACGCTCTATCCTCCCAGCCGGCGCAATCTGGCGGAACGCATATTGAACTCTGGTGGTGCGCTCATTTCATCTTTTCAACCGGAGCAAGCCGGGACAATTTGGACTTTCCCGTATCGCAATCGCTTGATGGCTGGCATTTCGCATGCCACGTTAATAATAGAAGGACGACAAGGTTCAGGTACGCTTGGCACAGCCACTTATGCCACGGAGCTGGGACGCGATGTTATGATTGTACCTGGTTCAATCTTTTCCGAACTTTCCTACGGCCCGCTCCTCCTTATGAAAGAAGGCGCCTCGCCGGTAACCTCAGCCGAGGATGTTCTGCATGAGCTCGACTTTGTCCGTGAGCGTCTGGCGAAAGTAGAGCGCAGTCCAGAGCGTCTGGCGGCTACTTTGGCAAAGATGAAGAAGCGGGAAGAGACGCGGCTGGCTGGGAAAACGGCAATACAAGGTCCCCAGGTGGATATAAGTCAACTTGTGCTTTCAGGTGAGGAACGGACAGTGTATGAGTGTTTGCGCGATAAACCCCTGCCGGCGACTGATATTATGGAGAGATTATCTATGCCGGTTTCGATCTTCAATATCACAGTTTCGGAATTGGAAATGAAGGGTCTAGTCGCGCAAGAATCTGGTCGCTACAAAAAATTATAATTTGCCACTCTCCGTATTATCATGTAATACTGTCCTCAATGAAACTAGTCATCGTCGAATCCCCTTCAAAATCAAAGACAATCTCCAAATACCTCGGGGAAAATTTTGTCGTCCGCGCCTCGGTAGGACATGTCCGCGATCTGCCCAAATCAAGCAAAAAAGCAATAGATATAGAGGGGGGATTTATTCCTCACTATGAGATAGTAGCCAAAAAGGAGGGCGTGTTGGCTGATATATCCGCCGAAGCCAAAAAGTCCGATGAAATCATCCTGGCATCCGACCCTGACCGAGAAGGAGAAGCTATCGCTTGGCATATTTCCGAAATACTCAAAGAGCGACTCGGCAAGACCGTGGCCAGAAAAATCAAACGCATCGCTTTTCATGAAATTACCAAAGAGGCAATAGAGGAAGCTTTGCAACATCCGCGGATTATCGACGAAAACCTCAAAGAGGCTCAGGAAGCCAGACGCGTACTCGATCGTCTCGTCGGCTATGACCTATCGGGACTTATCTGGAAAAAAGTCCGTTATGGTCTCTCCGCCGGCCGGGTACAATCGCCCGCTTTACGCATCATAGTTGAGCGCGAGCGCGAGATACGAGCGTTCAAATCAGAAGCATTTTGGGTGATTGAGGGTATATGGAAAACAGTGACCGGCGAATCACTTGGACTTGTCTGCTCCAAAGAACCACGAGACAAAAAAGAAGTTGAGGATATTATCACGCGAGCTCGCACGGAAAAATGGCAAGTCATCGACATCGAAGAGTCGGAAGTCAAACGCGCACCGCGCGCGCCGTTCATCACCTCTACTTTGCAGCAAGCCGCCAGCTCTCGTCTTGGTTTTTCTCCTTCAAGAACCATGGGTATCGCCCAGAAACTCTATGAATCTGGAGCCATTACTTATATGCGCACGGACTCGACCAACCTCGGAACGCAGGCGCTCGATCAGATCGGCGCGGTCGTCAAAAAACAATATGGCGAAAATTATCTTTCATTCAGAAAATACACAACTAAAAGCAAGAATGCCCAAGAAGCGCATGAAGCCATCCGTCCGTCTCATTTTGACAGATTGAATGCCGGGCATACCGATGAGCAGAAAAAATTATACCGTTTGATCTGGCAACGCGCCGTAGCTTCACAGATGACGGATGCGCAAATCATGCGCACCAAGATTATTGCCAAAATTCAGACCTCAAGGTCTGACCTTGCTGAATTCCCAAATTTCGAAGCCACCGGCTCACGCATTCTATTTGACGGCTGGCTCAAGGCCGATCCGGAGTCCAACGGCGAAGAAATTACTTTACCAAAATGCGCAAAAGACGAGCCGCTTGATTTGATCTCCATTGACTCACAGGAAAAACAGACTCTGCCGCCACCGAGATACACCGAAGCTGGTCTGATCAAAGAATTGGAAAAACGTGGTATTGGCCGACCTTCAACATATGCTTCCATCTGCAAAACAATCGAAGATCGGGGTTATGTGGCAAAAGAAGGTCGTTCACTGAGACCAACAGATACTGGTGAAGTCGTCTCTTCATTCCTGGAAGAATACTTTCCAACCTATATCAGCGACACATTCACGGCCGAGATGGAAGACCATTTGGATGAAATAGCCAACGGCACTCGCACTTATCTAAAGACGCTGAGTGAATTCTACGGCCCTTTTCATAAAGAGGTCAAATCAAAGGAAAAAGTCGCCAAAGCCACCAATCTCGGAGTCGCCGATGCGAAATTCAAGTGTCCAAAATGTGGCACGACACCAATGGAGATCAAGTTGGGTCGCAACGGCAAGTTTTTGTCGTGCGTGAAATATCCGGATTGCGATGGCGCGCTCACTTTGGACGGTCATGAATTCAAAAAAGACGAGCCTATTGGTACGGATCCGACGACAGGCCTGCCCATCTTCGTCTTGAACGGCAGATTCGGTCCTTATGTGCAGTTGGGATTGAAGTTACCGAAGATTAAAAAGACGCGCAGCAAAAAATTGGTTATTTCTGAAACAATCACAACCCTTATCACCCCCGCCCCAGAAAGCCCAGTTGAAACTACCCCCGCCCCCATCAAACCAAAGATGGCTTCTATTCCACGTGGCACCGATCCTTCAACAGTCACAGTAGTTGATGCCCTCAAATATTTGTCCTTGCCGCGCAACCTAGGCGTAGATCCAAAAACTGGCAAAGATGTGGTCGCCTCCGCCGGACGCTTCGGACCATATGTTGTGTCTGATGGCAATTATCGTTCAATAAAAACGCCTGACAATGTTTATGATATTGATCTGAAGCGCGCGTTGGAGATGCTGGCCGTGGAAAAAAAGCCCAGAGGATTCGCAAAAAAGAAAAAGGCGGTGGAATAAGGAGACATTAGTCCAGATTGACTTCATGTGCATATATGCGAAGATGTCCATGGAGTGCTTCCGACACAATGCAAAACGCGAGCACGCCGCGGAAAAGTATACATAGACTCCCAACATGCGTGATATCCAGACTTCTGGTCCCTCAAAAAAGAGGGATGCTGCATTGAGGCCATTTGCAGCCTCGCATCTGGTAAGATCCGTGATTGCAAAAAGGAAGATCGTGATTACGGCTTGTGACGTCGCTATGATATCCGGCGACGCATACGCGGACATCGCTCGACCATTCGGAAGTGGTCGAGCGCTTTTTTCCCAGTAAAACCATCAGAGTGAAAAATTCTTCAGCAAATACAAATCCTCATTCTCTTCTTTCTGCACATCAACTGGAGCGCGATCATCGACGGGTGGAGTAGAGTTTGTGTCTGAAATGTTCGGCTGGGAATTTACCTCGCCAGAGTCTGGAACTTCTGATTTTGAATTTGGGATTTGCTCTCGCCTCGCTGAAGCTGCGGCGAAGCGGATAGGACTTGGAGTTTCGGATTTCTGTTTACTTAACTTCTCCAAAAGCGTCCGCAAATCGTCCGGCGAGAAAAAATCGATAGTCACCGTCCCACCATCCTTGGTCTTTTCGATCCTGACTCGCGTACCCAATGATTCCGTAAAATTCTTCTCCATCTCAATCATGGCTGGATCTAAATATTTACCTTTATTGCGGATGCGCTCCGTGGCCACGCGACGCGACAATCCTTCAGCCTCGCGGACCGTCAGTCTCTTGGCCATGATCTCCTTAAATAGAACCACCTGCTCTTCTGGCCTATCAACAAGCATCAAGAGTGGACGTGTGTGTCCCTCAGAGATTTTCCCTTCTTCAAGCGCGCTTATCATCTCATCAGGCAGCGTCAAAATACGCATAGAGTTGGAAACATATTCGCGACTCTTGCCGACTTTCTCGGCGATCTGAGATTGTTTCAAGTTGAATTCCTTGGCAAGCCGTTCAAAAGAACGCGCGCGGTCAACCGCATTCAAATCTTCGCGCTGGAGATTCTCAATGATGGCCATTTCCAGCTTGAGCTGTGGATCTTCCGGGGCACTCCTGATGAGTGCTGGAACTTGAGACAGACCAGCCAATCTGGAAGCCCGAAGACGGCGTTCGCCAGATATGAGCTCATATTCCACTGTCATACCACCACTTTCATGAAATACTTCTTTGCGGGTTACCACCAAGGGTTGTAACACGCCGTACATACGAATGGATTCTGCCAAACTCTTGAGTGCCACCTCGTCAAATTCGCGTCGAGGCTGATAGGGGTTAGGGCTGATTTTGTCCACTTCTATCCAGAAGATAGCGTCATTTACATATGCGGTGGTCATAGTATAATTGTATCAGAAAGCTAGTGCTATGAAAAATCAATCGAAAAAAGAAACTGTGAGGATTACGCTGCCGCCGCGACAGCCCGTTTCAACTGCCCACAGAGCATGGACTATGTTCAAACACAATGTCCTCAATCCTATTTGGAGAACGAGGACTGGTCCAAAGCCAGTGGTTCGGTTTTAAAGGTGAAAGGCATTACCATGAAAATCGAGCATTTTGTTATGCGCTCCATCGCGCCTCTTCGAAACCCTTGGGTAGCTTGGTCAATACTCATCGGATCTATCGCCCTTTCAATGTTTTTCACCTTGGTCGACCCGGCTCCTGTCCGACACTGGCTCGGACTCTGACCGGTAAATCGTCCTGACAGTTCACCACACCGCCTTTCGACAAGCTCAAGGCGGCATTTTTTGTATTTGATTTTAAGGGAAATTCGGGTAGACTGGTACGAGTATGCCGGGATGGCGGAATTGGTAGACGCACACGACTCAAAATCGTGCGGAGTAATCCATGGGAGTTCGATTCTCCCTCCCGGCACCAAAATATATTATGTCTGAAACGAAGAAAAGCCCACTCCTCGTGATTCTCGGACCTACGGCCGTGGGCAAGAGCGACTTGGCCATAAAGATCTCCAAATGGATTGCGCGAAAAAAGATCGGCGGTTATAAAGGCGCTGAAATAATCTCCGCGGATTCGCGGCAAGTTTATCGTAGTTTGAATATTGGCACCGGAAAAATCACCAAAAAAGAAATGGCGGGCATCAAACATCACCTTCTAGATGTCGCCGATCCGCGCCAGCGATTTAGCGTCGTTGATTATGTCAGGTTAGCGCGAAAAGCCGAGGCTGATATTCGCGTCCGAGGGAAGTTACCGATAATCTGCGGAGGCACCGGTTTTTACATTTCGGCGCTGGTTGACGGCATATCCATACATGATGCTCCGCCGGACAGAGCCTTGCGCGAAACACTCAAAAGAAAACCTGCGGCCAAACTACTGGAAATGCTGGCGAAGATAGACCTTGGGCGCGCGAAGTCCATGAGCTCCGGCTCTAGAAACGGTGATGATAGGAATCCGAGACGACTGATTCGCGCCATTGAGATAGCCTTGGCGGAAAATAAAGTGAGGGGGCTGTCGGTTCTCGTCAATCAGCCAGTAGAGATTGCCACCAGCGCGATGCGTTCCGACAAACAACCCCCTCGGGATAATTATGACTCATTATTTATCGGTTTGAAAGTCCACCGCGATATCCTAAGATCGCGAATACATGACAGGCTTATCAGACGATTGAAGCAAGGAATGATTACCGAAGCAAAACGACTACATATTCCGCCGACGAAGGGGGCGGCCTTATCCTGGAAACGCATGGATGAGTTGGGTCTTGAATATAGATATCTGGCGTATTTTTTGAAAAATGAACTGACTCGAGAAGAACTCATTGATCGCCTATCGACCAAGATTTGGCAGTATGCAAAAAGGCAGATGACGTGGTTCAAGAGAGATGCGAGAATCACATGGTTTGAGCCGGATCAGAAAGAATTAATCGAGGATTTGGTCAAAACTTTTCTTGTAAATAAACAGTAGGTAAATAAAGTGGCAGCAGACTGTGAAGTCCGCTGCCGGAAAAGGTGGGTGTGCAGAGTGTAAATCGCTTGCGCAATCCGCATGAAAAGCGTACGAAGTCGAAAGCAAGAGTCAGCTACAGTAATTCCGGAACAACAGCCCCATGCCCATGAAAAGGCATCTGGAACAATCCGTAACACCGCTCTGCTTCGCTAAACGACCCAGTATCACCAGCACCACCCGCATCTATCCTAGCAGATTACATCGGGTCTGTCAATCCCTACTTCCCCTTTCTCTTCAAATACTTCTTCCCTTTCAGCTTCTCTGGTAGATACCCCGTCTTGTCGTATTTCTCATATCCTTTTCCATAATTTAGCTCCTTCATCAATTTTGTTGGTGCGTTCCTGATCTTGAAGGGGATTGAAATATTTCCTGTCTTCTTCACATCATCCAGCGCTTCAAAATAAGCATCATAGGCGGAACGGTCCTTGGCCGCTAGAGCCAGATATGTCGTACCATGCGCCAAGTTGATCTGGGCTTCGGGCATACCTATAACATCCACGGCATTGAAAACCGCGTTGGCGACAACCAGCGCCGTCGGCTGTGCCAGCCCTATATCTTCCGAGGCAAAAATAATCATTCGTCTAGCAATGAACTTCGGGTCCTCACCGCCCGCCAACATCCGTGCCAGATAATATATGGCCGCGTCGACGTCACCTGCCCGCAAACTTTTGATGTAGGCTGAAATCGTATCATAGTGTTCCTCCCCTTTTTTATCAAAACGTATGAACATGTGCTCAAAAGCACTTTTGAGAGTATCCACCGTCACCGAGCCATAGAAACGCTTGGTGTTTTCTAGGGCGGTAATGGCAATGCGCGCATCACCGTTGGCTAGATTGATCAGCCATTGGAGCGCGTCTTTTGGCACCTTTATCTTGGCTCTTTCAATAATTTTCACCAAGTTCTTTTCCGAAAGACTCTCCAGCACAAATACCCGACATCGCGACAGCAAAGCTGAAATCACTTCAAAGCTTGGATTTTCCGTAGTCGCCCCTATCAGAGTCAGCTTACCGCTTTCCACAAATGGCAAAAGGTAGTCCTGCTGGGCTTTGTTGAAGCGATGAATCTCATCCAAGAATAAGACTTTTGGCCGCTGGTCCAAAAGCGTGTCAGGCTCATTGACAATGGCTTTGATGTCATCCTTCCCCGCCGAAACAGCTGACAATTCGTAAATGCGAGCATTGACTGCCTTGGCATAAATCCGAGCGATAGTCGTTTTCCCAGTCCCCGGCGGTCCCCACAGAATGAAGGAAAAGAGGTGCTTGCCCTCGATGGCCGTGCGTAATGGTTTATTCCGGCCTACCAAATGCGCCTGACCAACAAAGTCTTTGAGGGTAGTGGGACGGATGCGTGAGGCGAGGGGTTCCATAGTGGTAGTATACGCCTGAAATAATTAAATACAAAAACACTTCATTCGGTTCAATCTGGACGGGGTTTGGCAGATTTCGATCAAAAAGCTGCAGAGCGTCTATCGCTGTTCGAGGAGTTATCAAAAAGTACCAAACGGAGATTGCTTGTTTATTCTGCGGGCGATGGAAGAATCGAACTTCCGACAGCGGTTTTGGAGACCGCAGTTATGCCACTTAACTAATCGCCCTACTAGTTGCTAGTATACTGGTAACTAGTATACTAGTCTATTTCTTGGTCTCCTTAAAGACCACGTGCTTGCGCAGTTTGGCGCTGTATTTCTTGAGTTCAATCTTCTTTTCGACAGTCTTCTTGTTCTTGCGAGACCAATAAGTCTCGCCGGTTGATTTGTTTTTGAGCACGATAAGTTGTGTCTGTTTGGCCATGTTATTGGTAAGATTGTGTCATCAAAGGATAAAAATAATGTCGCCGTACTATAGCATATAAAAATATAGGGCGCAACGAGGAAATCGTTGCGCCCACACATTCATCACTGTTCTCTGCTGTCAGATCTCCGTTGTCGTAACTGGCGTAGCTGGGCTACTGCCTCCGCCTCCTCCAAAGCTTGGAGCTGTGTAGAAACGGTGGAAGTTGATCCATCCTCGATCAATTGGTTTGGAACCGTTTGGCAGAGCCGTCACCACTACCTTGCCAACGTTCATGTTCGCCGTGTTGACCCGAGTCTCCTTTCCCCAAGGATAAACGACACTGTTGTCTTTGAGTTCAAGAGCGACCATATCGCCTTGCTCGGTAACTTGATGCACATAGAATGTGACGTCGCCCCAGAGTGATAGCTCCAAGCCGCCAGCATCCACGTCCGTGAACATGACTTTTCCCGTCATGTTCGTCCCAGCAGTAGTGGGAACACTGCAATCAAACGAAATGCTCCCAAGGATGAACCATGCATCAGTGCGATCGCTGGGGAATTCAACCCCTACGACATTGCCAATGTATCTGATCGCAACGTAGCCTTCATCAGGTGTGACCGGCTCCTTGAATGGCTCGAGTGTTCCTTGTCCCAATGGACTACCATCACTTCGTTTGCGGAGTATGTAGTGATACGAGCCGCCGACTGGCGAGAGGTATACGGCAAAATTGCCGTTTTCGTCACTGCCATAACCGTATCCGTAGGGGAATCCTTCGATATCAAGTTCGACATCATTCGGATCAGTCCCCAGCGGTAACGGCAACACAGTCTTGATGTCGCCAGGCCGCAGGATGACCTCTATGCGATCACCTTTGATGACGTTCCGCAAGTAAGTGTACCCGTAACCGGCATATGCGCCTTTTGAGGAACGCGCATCCACATTCAGATTGACATCCTTCATGCGGCCCCCATTCCCCATGGGAATACCGAAGATGGGCTTCGGTAACGGGATGTTCACGTCGTTGATGACGAGATTGGTGATGGCAAAGTCTGACTTGCGCACCACAAACCGCATCCAGGTATCCTGCCACAGATCATTGACCAACGACTTGGCATTGAGGTTGCATTCGAATGACGTTGGTGGCTTCATGACGAATCCACGGGCCACATTCAACGGGTTGACGGCATCGTCCTGAGCCTGCACACACATGCAGAAGGCGATGAGTGAAAAGAAACCTGCGATTAGTTTTTTCATTTATGCTTGAGTTTTGCTGTTGAGTTGACCGAATTACTTGACCGAGACCGTAACCGTGTTTGAGAGACTGAAACCGAGAGCATTGAGTGCTTCCTCGGTTACATCCTGCGCATTTGTTGTTTCCGGCACCACACCCCAGCCATTTTCGGACTGGTTTTGGCTTTCCGATGTCGGTTCCACGGCTTCTTGCCGAGGTGGAACCTTGAGGCCCACCAGCAGAAGCCCACCAGCAACCGCAACGCAGAATCTGAGTTTCTTATTCTTCATTTGTTTCTTTCCAACAGTCCTTCGACAATACGCATCGCCCCGCTCCACAACAGGTGGAAAGGCTTGATTTGTCTATCTTTCTGACAATATGTGATTGCCAAAGGACTGAAAACGGGACCAGTAAGTCCCATGTAATTCGCCCCCAAATATAGCACAAGCGGTGTAGCTTGTCAATAGGGTATATGAATTTGAAGCAGAGTACAATAGAGACATACCGAGGTTCCACCTCGGTGCAATATCCATGCGCAGACTCCTCACTCGCCTATCTCGTCTAAGATTTCCCTATGAACCGCTCATTACGGTCAAGATTTCGCGTGGGCGGCTGATACATAATCTTCGCGAATTCATGAAGACCGCGCCAAAAGGAACGATTGCGCCCGTGCTAAAAAGTAACGCCTACGGGCACGGCTTGATTGAAGTAGCACGCATAATTGAAGCAGAAAGACGAAATCATCTGGGCCGGAGAAGTAAGGAAAAAGACCGTATTCCCTTTCTGGTTGTTGATTCCTTTTTTGAAGCGGTGGCCTTACGAGCCGCGCGAATAAAATCTCCTTTACTCATCATCGGGTACACGCGACCGGAAACAATTGCTCGATCACGACTGCGCGATGTCTCGTTCATCATTACTTCGATCGAGACCTTGAAGCATATCGCCGAGTATCAGTATTCATTTTTGGATTTCGGTGGCCGGCGCATCTTCATTCACCTCAAAATAGACACGGGCATGCACCGCCAAGGCATACTGCCAAGCGAGCTCAATCAAATTTCCAATATTTTGGAGATGAACCCCTCTATCGCCCTCAAAGGAATATGCTCCCATTTTTCTGACGCCGACAATGCTGACCCTTCATCAACCGAATCACAGACGCATGTCTGGAATAAGATCGTACGGGAAATGAGCCAACAATACACCTCAATCGAATACATCCACATCAGCAATACCGATGGGCATCGATATGTATCGGAAAGTCATGCCAACCTCTCGCGTCTCGGACTTGGTCTTTATGGTCTCGTGGACGGCAATTCATTTTCTCCGACGCTGGACATCAAACCAGTCATGAGTATGGAGACTATCATCACGGGAATCAAGAAAATCCAGCGTGACGACACGGTCGGCTACGGCAATACCTTCAAAGCTGAAAAAGAAATGCTCATCGCCACCATTCCCGTCGGGTATTTTGAAGGAATTGACCGCCGACTTTCAAACTGCGGGAGTGTCTTGGTTGGTACCGAACACATACCTTGCCCCATCATCGGACGCGTCAGTATGAATATAACGACAATTGATGTCAGTCACATGCCTGAAGTGAAAATGGGCGCGCCGGTCACCGTCATCAGCAATACAGCAGTTGATCAAAATTCCATCATGAATATGGCGAAAATCGCACGGACTATTCCCTATGAAATCGCGGTACATGTGCCGGAGCAGTTGAAAAGAGTCGTGATATAAGGTATTTTATACGTGGAAAACAACCAGGAGGGTATATATGACCTTATGGATATTGATTGTGTCTTTGATCTGCTTTGACATGCTGTATAGTCGGGCCAAAGTCGCGCAAGTGGCCAGATCTGCCGTGTACAGAAAAAACTGCCAAAAATATTTCCGTGCCAGAAAAGAGCGCATGGAACATGAAGAACTGAATGGTGTCGACAACGCTATAGCTCATTTTCGGCTCCAAGAGCTAATCAGGATAGAAGTCGGGGCACTGGAATTTTTGCGGAATTATCATCCTCGGGAAAGCGCTTATTTGGAGATTGACCTACGAGCGCTTCTGCGACGGATGGATGACACCGTCATTCACTAAGAAATCCAATGAGAAGCGACTGAGCAAGACCGGAAAAAGCTCCGGTCTTTATTTATAGTTAATTCAAAATAAAGCCAGACTTGTGTCTACTTTATGGGGTACAGATCACTGTGCGCAGGGAGGGATTTGAACCCCCGTAGCCCATAGGGCGATGGATTTACAGTCCATTGCAATTGACCGCTCTGCCACCTGCGCGCATAAACACCAAAGAACCTCTTGGATTCTAGCGGTTTTTTCGATTTATCACAAGTCACTATGACAGGATAATCTACTTTTGCCCCACCATCTTTGGCATCACAATAGGAATCTCCTCTTTATCGCGTCGAACGGGAGTCCGCGGCGATAATGGACTTTTCTTTTTTACTTCAAATCTAAACTCAACCGAAGCTTCTTGAGAGAAACCTTTTTCAATCGGTCTTACATCAACCTCTATAACACCCCCTTTTGTCACCTCCTGGCTGATAAGCAGATTGGCAACCGGCGTAAGAATTTTGTTCTGAATCAAACGCTTCAACGGACGGGCGCCATACTGCGGATTGTAGCCTTCTTTAGCAAGATAATCGAACACTAGAGTTGAAAGCGTCAGACCGATATGTTTGTCAGCCAAACGCTTGACTATCTGCTCGACCTGAATCTTCACAATCTCACGAATAGCTGCCGGTGAAAGAATATCAAATATGATCATATCATCAACGCGGTTCAGAAATTCTGGGCGAAAATAATCTTTAAGCGAAGACATGATCTTGTTTTTGGCCTCTATATAATTTTCGCGGTCGCGGTTGCCGCTTTCGCGAGCAAAGCCGATTTTTTCCATGCGATCTATATGCTGAGCTCCGATATTGGAAGTCATGATAATCACTGTGTTGCGGAAATTTACCGTGCGACCTTTCGAATCCGTCAGACGACCGTTATCCAAAACTTGCAAAAGCACATTGAAAACCTCCGGATGGGCTTTTTCAATCTCATCAAAAAGAATGACGGCATACGGGCGATGGCGTACGGCTTCCGTGAGCCCACCCGCTTCGTCATACCCGACATATCCTGGAGGCGCGCCTATAAGTTTGGACACTGAATGCTTTTCCATGAATTCAGACATGTCCACGCGGATTAGCGCCTTGTCGTCATTAAAGAGAAATTCCGCCAAAGCCTTGGTCAATTCGGTTTTGCCGACGCCGGTAGGACCTAGGAAAATGAACGAACCAATTGGACGGTTCGGATCGGAAATACCGGCCCTAGAACGTCGGATAGTGTCGGAAATTTTGGTGACCGCTTCATTTTGACCGACGATTCGTTTTTTGAGTTCATCTTCCATGCGCGTAAGTTTTGCGGCTTCAGATTCCAGCATTCTTGAAACCGGAATGCCCGTCCAACGCGCGACCACGCCGGCGATATCTTCGGCGTTGATTTCTTCTTTGAGAATGCGTCGGGATGATTGAAGCTTCTGAAGGCGCTTGGTTTTCTGTGCAAGATCTTTTTCGAGCGCGGGGATGGTGCCGTAACGGATTTCGGCCGCTTTGGACAAATCCGCCCTGGCTTCCACCATCTCAGCCTCAACACGCAATCCTTCAAGCTCTTTCTTGAGGCGTTTTATGTCACCAATAGTCTCTTTCTCATTTGTCCATTTGAGTTCCAGCTCAGAAGTTCCTTCCTTGAGATCGGCAATCTCTTTTTCTATTTTGGACATGCGACTTTTTGCTTCTTTGTTCGATTGTCCTCTAGAACCTTGGCGAAGAGAAATCTCTTTTTTCAAAGCCTCTCGTTCAATCTCAAAACGCATAATCTTTCTCCGAGTCTCTTCCAGCGCTGGCGGCATATTTTCCAAAGAAATACGTAACGAAGAGGCGGCCTCGTCAATAAGATCAACGACCTTGTCCGGCAAGAATCGGTCTGTAATATAACGGCTCGCCAATGTCACCGCCGCCACAATAGCGTCATCGGTAATGCGCACGCCGTGGAAGAGTTCATATTTTTCTTTTAGGCCGCGCAAAATAGCGATGGCGTCTTCGGTCGATGGTTCATTGACGAAGACCGGTTGGAAACGGCGAGTCAGCGCCGGATCTCTCTCTATGTATTTTTGATATTCCTTGAGCGTGGTAGCTCCGATGGCGCGAAGTTCACCGCGAGCCAAGGCCGGTTTCAACATGTTGGAGGCGTCCATGGAACCTTCGGACGCGCCAGCACCGACCAGTGTGTGCATCTCGTCAATAAAAAGAATAACTTTGCCGTCGGCCTTCTCGACTTCCCTTAGAATATTTTTGAGACGCTCTTCAAATTCACCGCGATATTTTGTGCCGGCGATGAGCGAACCTAGGTCAAGCGAAACGAGTTCTTTGTCTTTGAGGGATTCTGGAATATCCCCCTGGGCCATGCGAATGGCTAGGCCTTCGGCAATGGCAGTCTTGCCGACGCCGGCTTCACCGATCAAAATCGGGTTATTCTTGGTGCGACGCGAGAGAATCTGGATAATGCGCATAATCTCGCTGTCACGACCAATGACCGGATCAAGTTTGTTTTCCTTGGCAAGTTTGGTGAGCGAACGGGCGTATTTGTACAGCGTACGAAATTTCTTTGGTTCAGCGTCTTTCGTCTGAGGATTCTTTTTGAGTTCTTCGACGATCTTCACCACTGCTTCGCGATCAATTTTGAAACGGCTGAGAATGTCACGAGCGATACAAGGTATGTCAAAAATGGACAAAAACACATGTTCCGTGGAGATGAATTCATCCTTCATGGATGTAGCCACGCGCACGGAATTGTCGAGAATCTGCGCCAAATCCGGAGTGAGATAGATTTGGTACGACGGAGACAAAACGTTGGAACCTTCGGGGGCTTCGATATGTTCCAGAACGATATCCGACAACATCGGTGTATCTATTTCCATTTTGTCGAGAATGGAGGTGACCATGCTTTCTTCCTGGAGAATCAGGGCGCAAAGAAGATGCACGGGATTGACGTGATTTTGGCCTCGTTCTATGGCGAGTTCATGGGCTCTGCGCAAGGCTTCCCTGGCTTTTGTGGTGAGTTTGCTAAGTGGAGGCATGAGGATATAGTACTATAAAAATGGGTAATGAGTCAATTATGTGCATACGAATCCAATCCAAAAAATATTCACAAAAATCACGTCTGTTTTGGAGTTAATAGAGTGTTACTTCGCCACCCTGACCGCATCTTCAAATTGGATTGAAAGTAACTTAGAAGCCCCATCCGAACCCATAGTCACACCGTAAAGAATTCCTGCGCGCGACATGGTTTCGCGATTGTGTGTTATTAGGATCAATTGTGAATGTTTGGAAAGGCTTTCAATCATATCGCCGTATTTTTTGGAATTCGCTTCATCCAAGGCCGCGTCAGTTTCATCAAGAATAATGAAAGGCGGCGGATTGACTTGAGAGACTGCAAACAAAAGTGCTATGGAAGTCAACGCGCGTTCGCCGCCGGAAAGCATCATCAGGCCTCTGACTTTTTTGCGCGGCAAGCTGACATTGACCTCCAGGCCTTCTGGACCTTCTTCGACAGAATCTTCAGGGAGGTCCGACCTTAACGCCTCGCCTAGATCTTCCATGTCACTCTTCCGGCGATGCCTCATTTCCTTGACCACAGACAATTCTGCTTTTCCACCGCCAAACATCAAAGAGAAGAAATTTTGAAACTCGGTATTTATCTTCAAAATCCCAGTCTTGAATTCAATGTCAATCCGCACATCAAGCTCGGCGATAAGCGCCAGCAATTCTTTCTTGGCTTTTTCTAGATCTTCAAGCTCGCGCGCCAAAAAAGTATCACGCTCTTCCGTCTCCCGATACTCATTTATGACTTCCGTGCCGCCGATCGCACCCGAATCTTCCAGCCGAATTTTAATTTTCTCAATCTGTCTGCGACGATCCGCCTGCAATTTTCTGGCGTTTTCCGAGGCCGAATCTTCGTGAGGTCCGACCTCCGAAAATGTCACGGCCTCCCTACCGGCTATTATTCCAGCTTCCCCAAGTTCGCGCTTAAATGCTTCTTCATCATGGACGATTGAATTCAAGGCGGTGTCTAGATTGCTGACCACGTTTCTGACCTCATTTTGCCTGGCGATAATTCGAAAGACGTCCTTTTCCGCGTCGCGGTTGGTATCTTTTTCTTTCTCAATCATTTGTTTCAATTCGGCATATCCATGAACATATTTAGACTCGATTTCGGATAATGAGAAAAGTTTAGACTCCAAAGAATCGCGTTCCTTTGATAATTTTTTGACCTCCTGGTCCATATCGCCAATCAGAGCCGAACCAGTATTGGATCTGTGGCTGGCGATGAATCTTTTCAAAACCGAAATCACTTCACCAAATAATTTTTTGGCATCCTCAATAACCCCGAACGATTCAACCGTCCGCAGAACTTCTTCAACATCCCTCAAGTAAACTGTCCGTGATTCCTCATTTTTCAGACGCGACTCTTCTTTTTCGATGGCTCTTTTATTGGCTGAAATTTCACCTTCAATACGCCCAAGCTCGCGACCGATGGTATCCTTGTCGGCGCGCGTCTCGGCCAGTTTTCCCTCAAGCACGATTACCTCATCGCTCTTCTTATCTTTATTTTTTGAATCAGTCAATATCTTTTTGGCTCGCTCCAATTCCTTGTCCAGCTCCGCCAGCTCTTTCTTCGGTTCAAAAATTTCCCGAGTCATCCTCTCCTTTTCCGTGCGTATGTAAATATCCTCGTGAGTGAAATAATCTTTGTAGAGCACCACAAGTTCCAGACGCATCTCTTCAGTCTTTTCCACTTTCTCCACCTGTTTCTTCAAGAATTTCAGGTGTGGAGCTATTTCCCGGCGTAGCGACGCAACACGTTCCATGTTTTCTTCGGTTCTCTCCAGTTTGCGGATGCTTTCCAGTTTTTTCCATTGAAAAATCTTAAGACCCAAGGCGTCTTCGATCATTTCTCTTCGTTCACGGATCGAGGCCGAAAGAATCCTATCAGCCTCCCCTTGTGAAATAATTTGGTGTCCGGTCGCCCCGATATGCGCGCCAGCCAACATTTCAATGACATCCTTCAGACGCACCTGACTGCCATTCAATAAATATTCATTGTTGTTGTCGCGATGGACCACGCGTTCAATATTCACTTCGTCAAAATCAATTCCAGTAAAAAGTTTCCGTGAATTATCAAATGTCAGCTTGACGCTGGCTCGATTTGCTCGGCCTGTCCCGGTTCCGACTGATCCGTCTCCTCCGCCATTCCAGATCATGTCCTCGCCGCGCTTGCCGCGTAGAGACTTGATGGATTGTTCGCCCAGCACGAAACGGAAGGCTTCGGCGATATTGGATTTGCCCGAACCATTCGGTCCGACAACACCAGTGATTGGTGTGGTGAAGCTCAAAGAAGACTTCTTGGCAAAGGATTTAAAACCCGAGAGTTCGAGAGACTTCAGATACATGGCGGTAAATATACCTTATATTATAGCGTATTTTTAGATAAAAAAATGCCCCAAGATGGCGGCATGAGACTCTAGACCAAGTGTAGTTTTGCTTCTGCAATCAGCGACCGCGAAAAAACCTCGGTGCAGGACGGATATTCAGGAATCTTCCTGAACCATGGCGAATAAATCCCCAACCAAGCAGTGCTAGCGAATAGTTAGCGGCAGACTGAATCTCCTGTACCATTTGCTTGATCCGAGCTTTTTCATCACGTTCCGACTTCGAAAGAACAGATCTCTTCATAAAAAACCTTTGGTTGAATTCACCACAATCGTACCAAATTCATAAAAAATCACCACCCCTTGGCCTCCAGCGCCTTCTCGGCCGCCTGCTGTTCAGCCTCTTGCTTGGACTGGCCTGTACCGGAAGCAATATGAACATCTTTGAGGAAAACACCCAGTGTGAATTTTTTGTCGTGATCAGGCCCGATTTCCTTGAGAGTCTTGTACGAAGGGGTTATGCTTTCTTTTTCCTGGGCAACTTCCTGAAAACGACTCTTGGCATCAATCCAGAGTTTCTTTTTTATAATCTCTTCAATATCAATAACTTGGAGCACCTGTTCGGAAATGAAGTTGGCGGCGGCATTATAACCCTGATCCATGTAGATCGCTCCGATGATCGCCTCAACGGCATTGGCCAAGATAATGGCGCGCGCGCGACCGGTATCTTTGGCTTCTCCTTTTGACAACAAGATGAATTCATTCAAGCCCACATGCTCGGCCACTTTGATCAAACTCATAGTATTGACGATTGCTGAACGATAAGCCGTCAGCTCCCCTTCCTGTTTCTCTGGATATTTACGAAACAAATAACTTGTGACCACCAATTCCAAAACCGCGTCTCCCAGAAATTCGAGGCGCTCATTGTGCTCCATGCCCGAAACTTTGTTTTCATTCAAATAGGAACGATGGGTGCAGGCAGTTCGAAGTAGAGTGATGTCGCGGAATTCGATGCCGATCTTAGTTGCTAATTTCTCGATGATGTTTTTCATACTTGACAAATGATTTGGATATTATTACAGCTATTAACGAAAGGACAACTATGTAACCGTCAATTGCCAGGCACAGACTGCTGGGCTTTTTATTTACTTTTCCGAACTTACAATCTGCACTGCTTTCGTAACTATCGGCAGGATGTCATTATAAAAATTCAATTCAAGAATATCGGCCAGTTTGAACCACTTGGCGTCATCAAGTCCTGGTTTCTTGGCTAATTGTAATTCTGTAAATTTAGACTCGGTTAAATAATAGTGGACCTGCTTTCTAATTTTCCCGATTTCTGGATCATTGGCAATATACTCATTTTGTCCCAAATCTTCAATAATCTTCACCTCAAGACCGATCTCCTCTTTGACCTTGGCGACCGTGCCTTCGCTAGGGTCAACACCCTCCGGAATTTTACCTTTTGACAGGGTCCAGTGGCCAAAGGCATCATGAACGAAAGCGAAATATATTTCTTCGTCTTTTTTGCCATACACCACTGCTCCGCCCAAATGTTGGATTGGCATCTGCTCATATGGAACCTCGACCTTCTTCTTTTTGACTGGTTGAGCATCTTTGCCTGGTTCACCAAGCTCTTTGTACACGGCACCAAGTACGCCGTTGACGAATCGTCCGCTAGTTTCACCACCAAATGTTTTAGCCAACTCGATGGACTCGTTTATGGCGACTTTTGCCGGAACTTCGGCTCGATCGGCAAACAAAAGCTCATATAGACCGAGACGCAGGACATTGCGGTCAACCGGAGAAATTTTGTCCAAAGGCCAATCAGGCGCAGCTTTGGCGATGATATCATTCAAGTCCTGTTTCTTGGCCAGAATGCCCTTCATCAAAGAATCAATAAATGAAACATCAGTAACCCCGGGAGCAAACTCCTTGGTATTGCGGGCGATGATGGCTGACACGGTCTCGTCACGCTGACCACGCGCGTCCCACTCAAAGAGGGACTGCAGAACAACTGAACGAGAGAGATGTCTATTGGCCATTTTGATTAAAGAACAGATATCATTTTATGTGACTTGTAAGAAACTCTAAATTCTAAGTTCTAAATCCTAAAAAAGATCAAATGCTTCTCAATTTAGAATTTAGTGTTTAGAGTTCAGAACTTTACTAACTTACTTCTTGGCGGTTTCCGTCTGTTTCTTGGTCTTCTTGGCGACTTTAGCCGCCAGATCCAAAATCTTGCGTCCATTATACCATCCGCAATTCATACAGACAGTGTGGCTCTTGTGGCCGACGCCGCAATTTTGACACTTTGAAACACGCCCAGCGACAAGTGCGTGATGTGAGCGCCTATTATTGCGATGTGAGCGTGTGGCACGCATGCGAACTACCATGAAAAGTAGTATCGCATATTCAGAAGTTTTTCGCAAACTACGCGCGAGCCTATCCTAAGCATCCACTAAGTATGATATACGGACCACGGGCCGAGAGTCTTTATCTTGTCATGTAATCCAGCAGAAGATAGATCATTGTCAAGTCAGAGAAAATGCTGTACATTACTGTTTGTCATATACCCATAAGCGTCTTGATAGATATCGAATGATTATTGAAGAAAAGAGCGCCCATAGCTCAGTTGGTAGAGCAGATCCCTCTTAAGGATAAGGTCGTAGGTTCGATCCCTACTGGGCGCACTACTTCGCAACCCTGCTGATCGCAGGGTTGCTTCGTAGCGCGAGCACTCTGAATACGCTCACTGTTAAACAAGACACGGCACAGCTTGACATATATTTATAAATATGATAGTATCTTGGACAGATTCTTAAACAGACGTTTCTGCTCAATATATCCGGGCGTAAGCTTGGGAGCAGGACATCAACTCGGCGCAAGCCGAAAACTCGTGCGAATGCACATTGGAAAACCGAATACTATGAAGAAAAATATTGATACGACCAAAAAGGCCGAGACCAAAACCCTTCGCAGCCGCAAAGCCGCGTGCGACAAAACCACCACGAAAACGGCCGCGAAGAAAAAGGTTGTCCTGCCCCTCTACTGCAACAGGAAGAACCCCTTCACGCCGGAAGCGTGGGCATGGGTAAACAAGGAAGACGTTTGGCCCGGAACGGATAAACCTTTGTGTTTCATGCCGCCAAATCTGATCTTCGAGATCGCGAATGCGCAAAGACGAACACTGGACCTGGACCAAGTCAAAGTTCTGGTTTACCCTGAAGGACCGACTGCCGAAATGTGCTCGTTATTGGCGGCAAAAAAGCCAACCCCTGAAGAAAAAATCTTCACCCCGGTGAACTATGCTTACGCCGTCAGTCCCAAAGGGTTGGAGCAAATCGAGGCAGGCACGCCTCTGGCTGAAGTAAAGGGTTTTTTTTCGGGGCGGACCATACTACGTCAACAAAGGTAAGACGGAGGCAAAGGCATTCAGTGGGAGTCCGCTCCGCTTCAATTCTTCCAGCAAATGCTACTGGAGAAATGATGGGTCTTCGCTCGTAATCCAGGCAAAAGCGATAGGCCTCAAGTTAAACGGCAGCGAAGAAGATCCAGTGTGGGGTGTGCCCTTCAGTGAAATCGAAAAGGTCATCAAGGCACAATTACGGAAAACCGAGCTCTTCAATTTGGCCTCCCAGATGGCTGGAGACCTTACAAATGGACGCGAGGAAAACCGACGCCGGCGCTGGGATCATCGTATCGGTGATCATCCCTTCGAACATGGCAAGCGGAAAGACCGCCCGCGAAACAGGCATCACTCGGCCGAGGAGGCCGATTAACAAAAATATCTCGTGAATTGAGATCAAACAAATATAACCCAGCCCCGGACAAATCACTGTCTGGGGCGAAATTTTTTATACCAGAGAACCTATATTTTTAGGCCTATTTTTACCTTACTTTAGCAAAGCACATAAAGCTTGACAAAGCCATTGTATATGTTATAATAGCACGAGTAACTGAAGACTTGATCGTAGTGACTTTTGAAAACAAAAACCTTGCCCGAAGTCATCATGCTTTGGGTATCAACAGAAAAGACAAGACATATGAAGAAAACAACACCTGCAGGATTCACCACTGCACAGCTTGCCGCAGCACGAAAAAGCGGAGGGACTATCAAGCTTGGTGGTCCGGCTCCCGCCAAATCGGCAACAAAACCCGCTCCCACGACAACCAAACCCGTCGCGACCACCGTCAAGGTGAGCACTCCGGCAAAGACGGCAACATCCGGTGCCCCGACAAAGGCAAAGATGGCACGCATCCGCAAGAAGGTGACGACTGGCACTTCTGCTTCTGGTCGAACGCCGGCGGCAATCCCGCCGATTATTCCGCCGCCAGTGATTCCACCGCCCATTCCAGTTTCGACACCATCGAAAGTTTCGTGGTGGAAAAAATTGATTCGGGCAAACACAGCAACGGCTACGGCACCGGTCCGTCACCACAATTGGTTCGGATGGTTGTTCTTGATCATCGTGATCTTGGCAATCATCATTGGGCTGATGTGGAAGAACAGCTGGCTCTTCTTCTCGGAGAAACCAGCAGTTCAGATCGTTCGCGGGGTACTCGCGCCTCAAGTCGAAGTTTCGAATGCCCTGATTCCACTGCCAGCGAGCACAAATCAGACACTGGCGACCGTTACACCGACAAACCCACCGGTACCTGTATTGGCAGTGACTCCGACATCCGGAGTCTCAAACAACACGGTTCCGCATAATCAACAGTGGCCTTCAAAAGTCACTGGCATCGAAGGCGACAACAACGACGGAAACACCGTCGTAAACAACTTCGGTACCATAAACTACACTACGGATGGTAGCAAAGGTGTAATGATCACGGTCAAGACGAACCTACCGGGGGAGGTAAATGTACCGTTCAGGTTGCCACCTGGATGTACATCTGTCCGTGAAATCCGAGTCCACCCTTCATCGTGGAACAGTTCCGATGTTCCGCCAGTCAACGTGGAGATGAAGCCCGGCGAATACGTCAGGGTCATTCCCCCACCAACCTGGCTGATGGACGGCCCTTACGTGGCCGACGGTCCCATCATGGTTACTCACGACGGGGTCACTTGGGACCACCGGAATTCCGCCAGGATTACAGTCAAGGAGTGGGGTTACTACATGTTGCCAGGTACAACGGCATGCAATGTGGTGATCAACTTCAAGAACCCAAAGCACCAGTAAATTCGAGTCCGATTCACAGCGCGCGGAATGGAAACATTCCGCGCGTCTCCTTTTATACGTATAGAAAGTGCTTCAAAATAGAAACAAAATCTATTTATTTCTGTATATAAAACCTAATTTAATCTAGGTTTTGAGCTTGACATTATGGCATATATCATGATACAATTGTCACAAAACCAATGGTACCTGTGCGGTATCAAAGAAACTTGAAAACCAACTTCAAACCAATGGCTTTCTACGCACGAGAGAGTCTAGATGGTGAGAAACTATGAACACCAATGACACAGAACAGGTAAAAAAACCTGTACCCTATTACCGAACGATGGATAGAAAGATATTTGTATGGGTCGGCAATGCAACCTTACTTGCATCTTTCGTCATCCTGACGGCAATGGGCCTCGAGTACATAACGCCGTTTGCCTTCGGGGCATGCGTGCTAGCTATGTGCTACTTCGTGACCATCATCTTGTTCTTCCTCGGAGGATACAAGAAATTCCTCGCTCCTGTGGCTGATCTGCATGCCGGCGTACTGATCAATCGGTTCTTTGGCCGCAAGGCACCCAAAACCGATACGGAAAGTTTGAGTCTCAAACCAGCCGCCTTTCTGGAGGAAGTAAGTTCTGGAATCTGGAACTCAAAATTCCCCTGGCAATCGGTTACATATGTCAACCTTCAGCGACATGTTGCCGTTGGAGGAAAACCTGGGGAATCTTACTCCTATGATCAGATTGCGCACACTTTCCTCTGGTTCGGCACCGTGAGAGCGGTGCAAGGATACTGCTGTACCTTGGTCAGGATTGGGGCACAAGCCGCAATAAATTCGATTGAAGGCCTGACTGATGCCGCCGTTTCCGTGGATATCAACAAGAGGAAATGGAAAGAAATAATTAGGGAACAAGCTCATCTCGCAAAAAACCTCGAAGAGCACTATGGTGGCGACGGGAACATGAGTGATAAGGAAGCCGGATTTGGCTTGGCCATAGAGCGTCTTGTTCTTCGAAAAGTAACTCGTAGCAAGGAGCTCCAGGATTCCGCCGAACTCGTCGAGCGCAATAGAAATCTGAGAGAAGCTGTCAGGATACTTAAAGGAAGCAAGTTGGCGGAAGGAACACATCTCACGGACAAAGAAGCAACCGACCGTGTGCTCATGGAAGCCGGTAAGGGCGACTTGAGGGTGTTCGAAGGCCTTGAAGGCATGGGAAGAAATGTGCTCCTTAACGTTGACAGGGGCGGAAACAAGTAACCGAATGGAGTCATTATGGCAAATGAGAGTAATGAGAATTCCTTGATCGTCGGACCGGAACAAGGTTCGATAAATCTTGAGGGCGACCCAAAAGCGAAGTGGTATGCTCGTGCAATCACGGGCGGGCCACAACAATTCGGCCTGATCGTCCTATTCATGCTCACCTTGATCACGGTCTGGTACTTTCGGACATACGGTCTAAGCGGGCTAGTAACCGAAGGATCACGAAGATGGAATTGGGGTGACGCCCTCCAACCGTCGCGATCAACTACTCAACCATCCATCACCATCACAAAAGATGTCTGGAGTACGGAAGTACATCCCGGGAATAGAAAATTCTGGGTGTTATCGATCACGCCACCAGCCAGACGTCTAGTAATGGTCAATAACAACCCCGACTTGATCTATCCATTGCCAGCAGGGCCAGCTAACGAGGTGGTCGTCGGCCACGACGTCGAATCGTTGAAATGGATGATCGTGCCGGACGAAACCGTCCAGTATTCAACCATCACATACGAATACAGACGTTGAGACAGTTCTTTGCAAAACGGCCTAGGAGCAATCCTAGGCCGTCCTTTTTTTATCATGAAAATACTCTCTTATATTCCCTTCACCGTATTCGAGATTATTTGGATAATCCCCCAAGCCGATAACATAATAAACATCCCGATGACTCCTCCCCACATGCTCCTCTTGCCTTTTTCATGAGTCTCACCTCCGGGTTCTCCCCAAACAACTTGAAAAACCCCGTAAGCAAAGACTACAACCGCCGCGGCAAACAGAAGAACAATAATCGGATCAATTATGTGAGTGAAAATCGGGTTGACTACCCTGCCAAAAGCATCCGCATTCACTTCGGCGTATGCGTTCTCAACAAAAGGTAAAAAACTCATGAAGATTAAGGGATCTGGCGAGGATACTGAACCTGTGGAAATTGGTTGACTGGAGCGTTGGTATCGGTGCGGAAAGTATTGGTCAAGATGCGGACAAGTCCCCAAATAGAGAGGATGACGAAGAGGCCAACTATGCCCCAGAGGATGGATTGACCGATAGGTCCGCGAGCTTCTTTGTCGCCGGCCATAATGTAACGAATGACATTGAAAATGATGAAAATAACCGCGAAGGCTATGAGGATTTCTATTACGACATTGCCAATATTGGTGAGTTTGTAAGTCAGAGAATTGACATCAGTGATCGCTTGAGCAGAAACGACGGTCGGAATAGAGACTGCGAGAACTGCTAGTATTTTCTTCATGATAATATTGTTATGTTTATTAGTGTTGTTAATTATACATTACATATCAGACAATACAATCTAACTACTGTGGATTACAAAACTGTTGGAAGTTAATATGAAATCTATTTTTGTTCAAGTAGACGAGACTTTGCGTCAAAAGCTTGGATCTCGTGATGAGTTAGGGTTCGCATTATTTGGTGTAGTGACAGAAGATGGATTACCTGACACACCAGGAGCAACTCCTCTAGGAGTACCCGTATTCACGGTCCCGGGAGTAACCGAAGAAGGATTACCGCTTGTATTGCCTCCCGCCGGAAACAATCCCTTGAACGATGTCCAGGAAGCCGGTTGATTGTTTTCGTTTTTTAACCCAAAGGTATTTTGCAATATATTGACCAATCCCCAAAATGAAAGAATGACGAAGAATCCTATGAGACTATACATGACGTACAAGCTGGCGTTTTTTCTGTCTTCATTCGGCTTGATGAAGTACTGGATGATGTACCAGACAAAGATGACCACGGCCAGACCGATCATTAAGACCAAGAACTGGTTCAAATAACCAATGATTATATTGATGACGCAAGCCAGATTTTTCTGTGAACAGACTTGTGCCTGAGTTACAAAGGGAAAAATAACAAGAATGAAAGCTGAAAGATAGAGTGGAAATTTTTTAAACATGATAATAATGATTAATAATTAATTATTTGCCGATGGCGCTACGAACACTGTTAATGGTCTTTGGGTCTACGGTACCCGACAAAGAAAGCGTGTTGATGACGACCTCAATGATCACTCGAGCGCCAATGACCACGGCCACACCGACCACAATCCACCACAGCCAATTCTTGAGATCTTTCATTTTCGTCACGTCGCCCCGAGAGACGATATACTGAAAGCCAACCCAGATCAAAGCCAGAACGGCTATAATTATGACGACGTAACTGAATATTTCCACGAAACTCTGAACCAAACCGGCAACGGAATCAACTTTTAGCGGGTTGGAAAGAGTAAATGTTTTCGTTGAGTCTGAGGTTGATTGGGCAAAAACAAATACCGGCAAAAACAAAAGGGTGGTTAGGCCAAAAAAATATTTTAGTTTATAGGATGTGGTTTTAATCATGAACACTTTAAGGGCTTCCCAACAGAGTCTTGAAACCGCTATTATCAGTCAGCCAACTCAAGATCTGATAAACAATGAACCAGGCCGATAGCATTATTATAAACCCTAAGAAGATTTTGGGGAAGATACTATGAGCTTTGTCGATTTTGGCTTTTTGGCCAGAAATATAAAGTAAACCAGCATAAGATAACATCAGTATGGCAACCAAAACGCCCAGAACCATCATTATATTGATCAGATGCTGAACTAGAAGAATAACGGCGTCGAAATCACAAGGCACGTAATCACGATTGTTGTTTGCGGCTTTGAATTCCGCCATCGTCTTTATACTGAATTGAGTATAAGCTCCGGTGACATCTTTTGGCAGACTCGGCCCATCACAGACCGCTATTCTGAAGGCAGAACTGTTGGGATTGGTGGAGGGTTCCAGCTGGGATTGCAGGGTGCGAGCCGGAACGGTAGTCGGAGGTGGTGGTGGCTGATTGCCGACAGATTGAGCTTTTACAATACTGTCTGACCAGACATTTGAAGTCAAAACCACCACGACAATCAAACAAATACTAGCACAGACTTTGGTATTTTTTGAAAATATTTTATTTTGATTACATTTGTTCATATTTTACCGTTCACAATTCACTTCTACTACTGTAAAGCTTCTCTCAACAATATATCATACTGCTCCCCCGCGCTCTGGATGGCTTGATACGACGACTTGGACCCACTAGTGATGTCTTGAATCATCGTACCAAAGAGATCCCGAGACTTTTGCGGATCAGCATCCAGCCAGGTCTTGGAAATCAGGGCTGTTTCATTGAATACGGAAATGTATGGATCGCTGGAACCTTGGGCAATAACATCGCGACGGACCGTCGGCAAATACAACGTAAGATTTAGTTCGGAAATATTGGCCGGATCGGTCAAGATGGAGATAACTTGGAAGACCGCGTCGGCATAAGGCGAAGTACGAACAATGGAAAAACCATTCATTTTGGCGTAAGTGGCTTTGGTTCCACCGGATCGCAACTGCGGCAAAGGCGCAACATCAAAATTGATGTTAGCATTCTTGGCGCGAATATCCTTGAGCTCGGAAGAAAAACCAAAATAGGTCGCCAGACTTCCGGACAAAAAGGCGGATTTTGAAGCCGGCATTCCCCTGTTCCATGAATAGTTGGGGCTGGCGGGATCAACAAATTTGATGAAAAAGGTAACGGCCGGCGTTGGATCTGGTGAAAATGACGGCTTCAGAGTGCTTTGAATAAAACCATCATTGTCCGTCCTGGTTATAGGATTCCCAGCCTGCATAATCAATGAGGCAAGAATCTCGCGCGCATTGCCAACGTTGGTGAAATCGCCAAGCGCGATGGCAGACTTGCGAATATTACCGTTCTGGTCTTTGGAGGTTAGTTTGGCATTGAGTGAAGTGAATTCATCCCAGAATTTCGGATACGTAGCCAAGCCGGCAGCATTGAAGATGTCACGATTCCAGTACATAACAAGCGGATCAACCGTAAATGGGATGGCGATTAGACCGTTGGAATTTAGATAGATTACACCCTCTTCAATAAAATTGTCCATGAATGTCCTCTGCGACAAGGCACTAAATGGTATGGCCACGAGCTTGTCGTAGTGCGGCAAGAGCATGTCAGCTGGTATCAATATACCATCGGGCCCGGTACCCCGCGCCAGCGCGGCGATAAATTCTTGTGAGAATGTGGCGGAGTTTTTTTGGACATAATTGACCACAATCGGTTGTGACAAATTTGTATTTACTTTGGCAACATAGGAGTTGAACGTATCCGCCGAAAATGTCCCCCAAAAAGTCACCGGCGGTATAGTAGTACTCGAACTACTTCCTTTATAAAGAGCAAACGCAGCTACTCCGCCGACAAGAAAAATAAGAAAGATGGCGATCGTGATGATTTGAAATTTAGTTATTTTCATAAGTGTATAATTAACGCCTAAAAATCAACCCATAATGATGATCGCCGGCGTTAAATGAATTCTCCAGTTTGAAACCGTTTTTTTCAAAAAGCATTTGTGCTTTCATGGCCGGCACGATGACTTTTGGACTCAAGGGAGTGATACCGCTCCAATCAATCACCAGAACTTTACCCTCGAGTCTGAGAATGCGCTTAATTTCAAGACAAAAATCGTCCGGCTTCTCTACCTGAAACAATACATTGGAGGCAACCACGCAATCTGCGATACCTTCGCGAAGCTTTGTGCCGCCGATCTTTTCGACATTCCCCCAGACGACCTCAATATTGTGCACACCCTGCGCAGTAGCCATAGAACGTAGTCGCTCCAGAAGATTTTTTTGAACATCAACAGCATATACCCTGCCGCTCGAACCGACTTTCTTGGCGGCTTCAAGGCTATAAAAACCGGAACCAGCCCCCAAGTCAACAACTTTCTGGCCTTCAGTAAGACCTAATTTAGCAAGATTTGAGACAGGGTCTGAAAACATAGGTTAATTATAGCGCATTTGCCAACAAGCATAAAAGAGTCTGGGGACAAGAGAAATTTGGCAGTTTGTCACACTCTATGAGGTACGGATCAATTGCGGAGGGTAAGGGATTCGAACCCTTGATGAGGTTTCCCCCATACCACCTTTCCAAGGTGGCGCACTCGACCACTATGCGAACCCTCCTTACTTGTAACTTGTGACTGGTTACTAGTGACCAGTTACAAGTTCACCAGTTATTAGCTCACCATCTTCCGCTCGCTCCGCCACCACCGGACATCCCACCACCAAAACCGCCGAAGCTACCACCTCCCGACCCACCATGACCGCCACCGAAAAATATCGGCCAAAAACCGCCATGATCTTTTCCATCTGATGGTCGTTTGGAGACAATAAAATCAAAGATAAGACCAAGGATGGTTAGGATTACAATCGCACCGATACCGATAAACACAAATCCCCAAATCAAGCCTACCACGGCGCCGATAATCGCTCCAACAACCCCACCAAGCCACCATGATTTGGTTTTGCCAAAAATTCGCGCGAACATATTTAGGATGATGATTACAAAAAAGAAGAGGGCGGCGAAATCGACATCCGTATTTGAGTTTGCTGGATTTCGAATGGATAAATCGGCAACTGAATACTGCGCCGCTTCCGGAGAATTTTTGATGATAGCTCCCAAAGCATCAACCGTCCCAGAGATACCCAACGCGTATTTTCCCTCCCTGAAGGCCGGCGTCATTACCGTGCGGATAATATTACTAGATTGGATGTCCGTGACTGGACCCTCCAGACCATATCCAACCTCAAGACGCATTTGTCGATCATCAATCGCTACGAGAATAAGTAGACCCCTATCTTTTGCCCTATCACCCACGCCCCACTCCGCAAAAAGTTTCGTGGCATAGCTTTCAATCGTCTCATCGCCAAGCGATTGGATAATAACTGCAGAAATTTCCACGCGGGTTTCTTTTTTTAGATTGAGAAGCTTTGTTTCAATGTCTTGTCTTTCTTGCAGGCTTAAAATACCCGCGAAATCATTCACGAAGCCGGTTGGTCTGCCGGGACTTGTATAAGCAAAAACAGAGCTAAGAGACAGGAGGCAGAAGGTAAAAACGAACAAACCAGTAAGGATCGGTGTAAACTTCTTCATCGAGATATATGTCGGCGAACAGATTATTGCAGATCGACTTTTGGAGCCGTCTCGGCGCCGGCCTGCGCTTCAAAATATTCCATCTTCTCAAAACCAAAGAGCGATGCCACTATGGCGCGAGGGAAGCGTTGAATGGCGACCTGGTATATTTTGATTGTGTCGTTGAATCGACCACGCTCTGTACTGATGCGATTTTCCGTACCTTCGAGCTGGGTCATGAGATCGCGCACATTCTCGGAGGATTTCAGCGTTGGGTAATTTTCAATAACGGCCAAAAGGCGTCCAAGCGATGTCTCCAGCTGTCCAGCGGCAAGCGCTTTGTCGGGCACGGTTTGCGCGCCGGCGTATCTGGTGCGAGCATCGGCAAGAGCCGTGAAGATAGTCTGCTCTTGAGTCAGAATACCTTTGACGGATTCGACGAGATTTGGAATCAAATCAAAGCGACGCTGATATGAGGTTTCCACCTGTTGCCATTGAGCCGTCGCGTTTTCGCGTAGAGTCACCAAACCGTTGTACGATGACCAAAAGTATAGAACTATTGCGATGATAACAATGCCTATAATGATTAAAGGTTTTTTCATTTTTGAATTTGTAGGATTTAGGACTCAATGTCTAATTACTTCGGTGCCTTAGTCTCGTCAATTCCTTGAGGTATCGCGACGAACCCGAATGATTTGACCATATCAGTAAAGGCAACATCGGCGGAATTTATAAGGGCCTTGTTATTATTTTGCGCTTGGGTGATGTTTGACCCCGTCAAACCTTTGGTTGCCGGATCAAGCGTGATTGATGACAAGGCGAACATATAACAAATACTGTCTTTTTGGAGGGAATACATGCGATTGAAGTATCCTCGTCCTTGAACGGTATTGGACATGGAGATAGTGTTGAGTGTTTGCGAACCGACTTTGAGAGTGCCGCGATCTTTGACGGTTGTTACTGGCGGAAATGCACACTTACCGGAAATCACATTGACATCCACCTGTAGTTTTGCCACTGTTGAAACTTGGGCTTTGTCTATCGGTATTATGAACGAAACACTCATGCTATTTTCGGTCTTTTCCCACACGGTCGGATACTTGACCGAAAAACCCAGTTCGGCATTGTGGTATTCCGATGTTTGACTTGAGACTTTTGTAGTTCCACTGACTGGAGCCGACGGTGACACGGTGCCACCAGTTGTCGTGGTTGTCGAAATGCCTGTGGTTGAGGTACTCTGATCTGACGGGGCTCCACCATAAATAACTATGAGCACGATTGCTATAATAATAAGAACGATTGCGACTATGGATTTTTTCATATAATATTTAATTAGTTGTTAATTTTTGCCTAGTGCCTAGCCTAGTAAAAAACATTGTAACACATAATGGGATTAGTATCCCATGCCGGCCATGCCAGGATTCGCCGGCGCGTCTTTCTTTTCTTCAGGGTCGTCGGCAACAGCCGCTTCAGTCGTGAGAAGTATTGCCGCGGCTGAACAGGCGTTTTCTACGCCCAAACGAGTTACTTTGACCGGATCGACTATGCCCGCGACTATCATGTCAATGACCATTTCGTCTTTGAGCGCATCATAGCCAAGATTCCCCTTTCCGTTTTTTATCTTGTCCACGATAACCGAACCGTCTTCCTTACCGGTATTGATGACGATCTGTCGAAGCGGCGATTCAAGCGCTTTGATGACGATATCCGTACCGAGAATTATTTCCGGGGAAAGAGTGTCCTTGTGATTCTTGAGCCATTCAGCAAGCTTGGTGGCGACTTTGACCAAAGCCACCCCGCCGCCGGCTACGATGCCTTCTTCGATGGCCGCTTTGGTAGCATTGACGGCATCTTCTATCTTTAATTTCAGATATTTCATTTCTGTCTCCGTAGCCGCGCCGACGCGGATGACTGCCACGCCACCAGAAAGTTTGGCGATGCGTTCTTCTATTTTTTCTTTGTCATATTTTGAATCGGTGTTTTCGCGCTGTTTCTTGAGTTGGACGACGCGGGCTTCAATATCGGACTTTTTGCCTTTACCGCCGACAATAACGGTATTATCCTTGGTTGAAATAACTTTGCGGGCCTTACCAAGCATCGAGAGGGCAACTTTTTCAAATTTGATGCCGACTTCTTCGGTCACGACGGTCGCGCCGACGGTCACAGCGATATCTTCAAGTATGGCTTTCTTGGTATCACCATACCCTGGAGCTTTGATGGCAAGCACATTGAACACGCCTCGCAGTTTATTGACTACAAATGTCGCCAACGCCTCGCCGTCAACATCTTCGGCAATTATGACTAACTCCTTTTTGCCGGATTGCGCCAGCTGTTCAAGCAACGGCAAAATCTCTTTGACAGAGGAAATCTTTTTGTCAGTTATGAGAATGGCGGGATCTTTGACTTCAGCCTCCATGCGTTCCGGATTGGTGACCATATATGCGGAAATGTAACCTTTGTCAAATTGAATGCCTTCAACTATTTCCGGATCCTCCAGAGTCGTCGATTGCGACTCTTCAACCGTCACCACGCCGTCTTTGCCGACTTTTCTGATCGTATCTGCAATTATTTTACCCAGTTCAGATGATTCGGCTGAAATCGTAGCCACTTGATGAATCTCTTCGTCTGATTTGATTGGTTTGGCCAGTTTTTTGAGCTCCTGTAATACATACTTGGAGGCAGTTTCAATACCAAATCTGATACCCATAGCACTGACGCCCATAGTCGTATGCTTCATACCTTCGGAGACAATCGCTTGCGTAAGAATGGCGGCCGTTGTGGTTCCGTCTCCGGCCATATCATTTGTTTTACCGGCAACTTCTTTGATGATTTCGGCGCCCATATTCTCAAACCTGTCTTTGAGCGTGATCTCCTTCGCTATCGAAACACCGTCATTGGTAATAGTTGGACTGCCATAGCCTTTGTCCAAGACGATGTTCCGACCGCGTGGACCAATCGTGATTTTAACTGCATCTGCCACGGCGTCAACTCCGCGTCTCAGAGCTTTTCGAGCTTCTTCGTTGTAGAGAATTCGTTTAGACATATTGTATAGAGATTATTAATGAATAATTA
Source organism: Candidatus Taylorbacteria bacterium RIFCSPHIGHO2_12_FULL_45_16 (assembly GCA_001821055.1). Taxonomy (GTDB): domain Bacteria; phylum Patescibacteriota; class Minisyncoccia; order Phycocordibacterales; family PALSA-1337; genus C7867-002. Next base: position 61,529 of record MHRT01000006.1, read on the forward strand.
GAAGAATCGCAAATATCGCTTGTTCTTTTCTAGTCACTAATTACTGATTATTAGTTAATTATTTTATAATCGCCAATATCTCACTTTCCTTGACCAAATAATACTCCTCGCCATCCACACTAATTCTGTCGCCCCACTGGAAAATGACCTTGTTGCCGACTTTGACAACCGGCATGATTGTTTTGCCATCTTCCGTTCTACCTGGACCGACCGCCATGACTTCCCCACGCTTGCCGTTTTTTTCTTCGTCAACTGTAATGGGAATAATGATTCCCGACGAGGTCTGCTTTTCCTTCTCATCGACATGTTCACGGATCAGCACACGGTCCTGAAGCGGTTTTATCTTTTTTGAGATGTCTTTCATGTTTGATTTATGGCTTGAATTAGGTTGGTAAAATGAACTGATAAATCGATCCCCCGTCTAAAAATGCCTTGTAAAAGGCAGTGGTAATATGTAGCTATTATATACATGTTGGGATTGAACGCAACTTGACAATAATCTATTTTTATACTTATATACTTTTCAAAATTTGCAAACCACGACCCCCTATGCTACGATAATAACCAATGAAGTCTCTCCTCCCCTATATCCAGCTTATTCTGTCGGTACTTTTAATTGCGACAATCCTCGTGCAGCGCACCGGTGCTCAGGTAGGCGGCGCTTTTGGCGGATCGGATAACTTCAGCTCGGCATTCCATACGCGTCGCGGATTTGAGAAAATCCTCTTCATCGTAACGATCATCATCAGCGTGCTGTTCGCGGTCTCGGCCTTACTTAATCTTATCTAAATAAACGACACGAGTTACATGAACATCACGGATGGGCACATTTCATCCTGAATATTCAACCGATAAATTCATAGTATCCATAGATTCATACTTACAGTTTTCTTTCCAGTATCGTGACTAACCTACCCCAACAAGAACTCCGTCTCAAACACGGAATCACCATATTAAATTATCTACGACGCTTCTCGGCAACCGAGAAAGTCATATTCGGCGCGTTTGTCATAGTGGCATGCGTAACCACTATTGTTATGCTCGCCCGATTGAATGAGCAGTTCACTATTGAAATCCCAGCCTATGGCGGTATACTCCACGAAGGAATCATCGGTCTGCCACGCAGTGTCAATCCCGTGCTGGCTTTAAGCGATGTTGACCGCGATATCGGAGCGCTCGTGTACGCGGGATTGACAAAATACGACGACGGAAAAATCGTAACCGATCTGGCCCAATCATACTCCATATCAAAAGATGGCCTGACATATACATTCAAACTCAAACCAAATCTAAGATTTCAAGACGGTAACACGCTTACCACGGAAGACATAGCATTCACCATACAAAAAATCCAAGATCCGGCCATAAAAAGCCCGCGGCGCGTTGATTGGACAGATGTGACAGTCAAAGTTATCTCCCCGATTGAGATAAGTTTCATCCTCAAGCAGGCATACAGTCCATTTTTGACCAACACGACTATCGGTATAATTCCAAAACATGTCTGGAGTTCCGTCAGTGACGACCAATTCATTTTCAGCCAATACAATATAGAGCCGATCGGATCAGGACCATATCGTTTTTCATCAATCGCTCGCGACAACGACGGCATACCGACACACTACACACTCGTGTCATCAAGTGAATATTATGACAAGAGACCTTATATACCAACCATTGTTTTTATTTTCTTTCCAGACGAAGAGGGCGCTCTGGTCGCACTTGACCAAGGTTCAATAGACAGTATAAGCGGCCTGTCTCCACGGGCCGGACAAATGATTGCCTCAGATCTGGCCCAAGCCTACACTGTGCTTGATACCTCATTGCCTCGCATATTCAGTGTTTTTCTAAACCAAGATCAAGCCCCGATATTCGGTGACAAAATCGTTCGCCAGGCACTCAATATGTCAATTGATCGAGACAAACTCGTCAATATCGTATTAAAGGGCTACGGAACTCCGCTTCAAGGCCCTGTCCCCTTTGTCTCTTCATCAATAACTTCAATCCAAACTCTTGGCAGTACGACGCCGATCGAAGCGGCCCGAATGCTTCTGGAGAAAAATGGCTGGAAGAATGTCGGTGGTGTATATAGCAAAAAAAACACCAAAACCGGCACTACCACATTGGCTTTTGATATATACACGGTAGATTCTCCTGATCTCAAAGAAACAGCGGAACTTGTCAAAAATACTTGGGTGGAACTCGGAGCGAATGTCACGGTTAAAGTCTATGAGGGCACTGATTTTTATCAAAATATCATCCGCACCCGCAAATACGACGCACTTTTGTTTGGGGAGGCTATCGGCAAAGATCGTGATCTTTACGCGTTTTGGCATTCATCACAACGCAAGTCGCCAGGATTGAATGTGGCAATGTACGCCAATGGAAAAGTCGACACGTTACTTGACAGCATACGCACGACTAGCGACGACGAAACAAAAGATGCCAAATACATCCAATTCGATCAGCTGATTCGTTCCGACATTCCGGCTATCTTTCTGTATACTCCGGATTTCATTTATGCCGTGTCGAAATCGCTCAAAAACATCAACATTGATTCAATGACGGTTCCGGCCGATCGATGGAGCGAGATAACACGCTGGTATATAGAGACTGAAAAAGTATGGGACATAAAACTATTTACTAAAAAATAAATCATGAGTAATATCAATCCATCATACGATCCACGTCGACCGCAAAACTTCAAATTCCAACGCCGGCCGAATCAGAACCGAACCCGTATTTTACGAAACAATGATATCTCCGGCTCACCAGACACCGACAAAAAACCTGTATATCATCATGATCACAAGGGACGCATCCACCAACCTTTGAGCACACAAGCCGCAAACGGTCACCGTGTCGTCCTCGGCCGTGGCGCTCTCAAGCATCCTGGCGCCGTAAAACATATAGCCGGAGCGCGTATGAACATTATCCGTCCGGACGCCGCCAAACCGATGCGGCGCAGTCAGGCAAAACCGATGATTCGGCGCGAGGGAGATATTATGCCGCCATTGGCACCAGATTCGATCCGTATCATTCCACTCGGCGGCGTGGAGGAAATCGGCAAGAATATGACCGCTATCCAATATGGCGACGACATCGTCGTTGTTGATATTGGTTTCCAATTTAAAGATGATGACACGCCGGGTATAGATTTTATTCTACCTAACACAAAGTATCTTGAGGAACGCCAAGACAAAATTCGGGCCATTATCATCACCCATGGGCACTTGGACCACATAGGCGGCATTCCATATATCATGCCGCGCATTGGCAATCCACCGATTTACACACGTCTTTTGACCTCAATTCTCATACAAAAGCGCCAGGAGGAATTTCCTCATGTTCAGAAAATAGAAATGAAAGTCGTCGAGAAAAACGAGACTATCACCGTGGGAAAGTTGCGGGTCAAGTTCTTCGCAGTGACTCACACGATTCCGGATTCAATGGGTATTATCATTGAGACTCCCCACGGATCAATCGTGCACACTGGTGATTTGAAACTTGATCACATGGACGGTATACCGACTGATCAAGAGGTCGCCGAATATGACCGGGCATTCAAGCACGAAAAAGTTCTTATACTCATGGCCGACTCCACAAATGTGGAAAACCCTGGATTTTCCCTGCCGGAAAAAGTCGTGCACAAAAACCTGGAGCTTATCATCCAAAATATGTCCGGTCGGCTCATTATCGCCACTTTCTCTTCCCTGCTTGAACGCTTGCTCAAAATAGTGGAGTTTTCGGAAAAATACGGCAAGAAAGTGCTGATTGAGGGACGCAGTTTGAAACAAAATATTGAGATTTGCAAAAGTCTCGGTCTGGTCAAAGCAAAGAATGAAACTTTCATCACAGCTGATGACATAGACAATTATCCGCCGGATCGGATCGTCATCCTCTCAACTGGCGCCCAAGCCAACGATTTTTCGGCTCTGGTGCGCATGTCCAACAAGACGCACGCCAAGATCAGATTGACGCCACGTGACACAGTGGTGCTCTCGTCGTCGGTCATTCCCGGCAATGAGCGTCCCATTCAGAAATTGAAAGACAATATTTCCCGCCAAGGTGCCAAAATTTTGCACTACCGGATCGCCGATGTTCATTCATCCGGCCACGCCAACCGCGACGAGACGGCCTGGATTCATCGGGCCATCAAGCCGAAATTCTTCATGCCGCTCCATGGCTATCATTATATGTTGCGAGCGCATTGCGATGTGGCCAAAGAAGCCAATGGTTTGAGCGAATCGGATGTGGTCATTCCAGACAATGGTTCAGTGATTGAAATCCAAAATAAAGGCACCAAATTGGTCAAATTGAAGGAGAAAGCAGCTTCAGGGTTGGTCTTGGTTGACGGTTTTTCCGTCGGCGATGTCCAAGATGTGGTCATTCGTGACCGCCAAGCGCTAGCGCAGGACGGCATCTTCATCATCTTTGGCATTTTGAACGCCCAGACGGGAAAGTTAAAGAAATCGCCGGACATTATTTCCCGTGGTTTCGTCTATTTACGCGAGTCGCAAGATCTGCTCCACGAGGTCCGTCTGATCATCAAAGAAACCGTGGAAAAATCAACTCGCGGCCAGAATCCGATCAATCTTGATTTCGTCAAGGATACAGTCACGGATACAGTTGCCCGCTTCCTGATGCAAAAGACAGCCAAGAGGCCCATGGTCATACCGGTGTTGTTGACAATCTAATTGTAGTATATAAACTACGGCCGAAAGTCTTTTTCTTGAGAGAGAGTGTAGCAAAAAAATAATTTGTCAAGAAGAAAAACTACAACCCCTGCAACGGATCAATCATAGTTCTCTGGATCATATCCGCCTTGGCGATGACCTGATTGCCGTAAGTCGCGACCAACGATGAAGCACTGCATGATTTGCCGGAATAATATCTGCAGGCCGCGTTGCGTTCAGCTGAATAGGTGCCCGCGGATGCTCCCAAGTCACCCAGATATATTGAAGAAGCCATGAAAGCGTGGGCCGGATTCCATGGGTCTGGTATGCCCGACAAACCAAGCGCGTTTGCGATACGATTTTCAAATAATATCCAAGTTGAAGCGATGAATTGGGCCGGGCCCATAGCGCCACCCCAGCCGACGGATTGTGGACAGGAAACAACTTGTTTGTAGGGATCGCCGCCAAGATTTTTTATAATTTCTAAAAACGGTTCAACATCGCGGCCGGGTTTCATGACATTGGATAGAGCGTTCCCCGTCTTTTTACTGACACCGGCGCCCGTTGTCGGATTGGTCAAATAACATGAACCGACATTGGCGCCAAGCGCCGATTCTTGGGTCAGGATTGCTAGGACAAATGCCGGTCTAACTCCTGTTTTTGCCGACGCGACCTGGGCATATTTGAGCGCGTCACCAAATGGGATAGGGTTGGCGTCGCGCAACTGGAATAAAGCCGCGCGGATTTGAGCGGCTTTGGTTCGTTTTTCGGCAAGAAGCGTCGCGTATGATTTTTCGTTGCCTTTACTGATATTCAATAAGCGTTGCTTCTCCGTTTCATTGGCTTTGATACTTTTTTCTTCTTGCTGAATGGCGTATCGCGCGTCAACCTCGGCGCTTCTGCGCTTGTCAAGATTGGTTTTTTCTGTTTCAGTCTCAGTCTTATCGGAACGAATCTGCTCAAATGTCGTTTTCAACCCCTGCTGTACAGATTCAAAACTGTCAATATCCTTAAAAAATCCCGTCACGCTAGATTGTGAAAGAATCACTTCCGGCAACGAATACGAACCTATCTCATTTGTTTTTCGCATAATGGCCGCCAAAGTATCCCGTCCATTATCTATACGATCTTCCAGTTCAATAATATAAGTTTCTTTGGTTTTGATGTCTTTTCCCAGACTTTCAATCAAAAGATTTTTGGCTCGAATGTTGAGCTGAGCGACTTTTATTTTGGCAGTCAAGACGGTAATGTCTTTCTGTAAAGAAGCGCTTTGACCTTGAGCGGAAATAAGGTCTTTTTCAGCTTGCTTCTGTTCGGCCTCTACTTGGGCCAATTCCTGCTCCAGACGAGCTTTTTGATCAGGCGTCAAAGCTTGGGCGTGGATGAGAGCAGGAAATAAGAGGTAAGAAGTAAAAGGTAAGAGAATTACAAAAATCACTGTAATTAGAAAATTGGTCTTGGTAATCATGTCTGTTGATTATAACAAATAAACCCCACCCACACAGGGTGCGGTCTCTGTCTACATGTAACCCAATCCTACTTTTTTTCCGGCTTTTTATCAGAGGATTTTTTGTCGGTAGCTTTTTGATCACCTCCCTCTTTGACGGCCGGAGCTTCAGCGCCAGCTTCACCTTCTTTGATTTCTTTGCCCTTGGTTTCAACTTCTATGGCAGTCATGTCAATGGCCGCCGGCGCCTCTTCAATCTCTTCCTTGGCTTCGGCGATGGAAGCAATGACCTCCTCGGGGTTAATCTTGAGTTCAACGCCTTTCGGCAAGATAAGATCCTTGGCTTTGATGACATCCGCAAATTCAACAAGCTTGGAAATATCAACGATGAGGTCGTGCGGCAAATCCCGAGGCGCGGCTTCAATCTCGATTTCACGATGAACTTTGACGAGGATGCCTGCCTTGTCTTTGACGGCCGGAGACACGCCGGAAAATACAAGTTGCACAGCGACTTTTACTTTTTTACCTTTTTCTATGACATAAAAGTCGGCATGACGCGGTTCGCCAGATAGAGGATGGATATCAACTTCATGGATAAGGGTTTCGTGCTCTATTCCACTGGCGTCTTTGAGAATGACAACCGATGATTCGCCGGCCTTTTTCCAGACTTTACTGAACTCTTTGGCGTTCAAGGCGATAGATGTAGAATCCTCCTTTGGGCCATAAAAAACGGCCGGCATTTTACCCGCTTCTCTCAAAGCTTCCAATTTTGAGCTTGAATCACGCTTTTCGGCGGTTAATGACAACATGGCAAGTAGTTTACACTAGTTGCGGCAAAAAGCAAATTTTCTTGGAAACCCACACACATGTTATTAAAATATTTACTTCTCTATGGCCAGATTATGCTTGGCGGCTCCTTCAGCATATATTTGTTCGATTTCAGAAGTGGCAAGATTTCGATTATAGACCATGACATCGTCGATGAGACCATGGAACAGGTCATTTCCAGCATTACTCGATGAACCAATAAATATCCCCCTCGGACTAATTGCTGGACTAAAACCATCACATCCAGACAGGGGTCCAAGCACCTTTCCATTAAGATACACTGTGCCAGCGTTTCCATTTATTGATACTGTAACATTGTACCACTTATTGATGACAACTGCATTCGAGAAAGTATAACTACATGAACCTGAATCAGAAGCTGAGTCAACATACAGCCCCCCATTTCGTAAGTCGATATAAAGATTACGATTACTTAACGCTGTAACGGCACTGCTTGACACTGCAAGTACGGCATCATAATTACTAATTGTTGTCGGTTTGATCCAGACACTGGCTGTTATGCTCGTCAAGGAAGTAGAAGTAAGCGGACTAAGTGGTGCAGCACGACCATAAGAAGCATACTGCAACGCAGTGCCATCTAAAACAAGTGAATTTCCCGAGCCTGAAGGCGAATCTGCCGGTGTTGGACGACAATAGGAAGGATTGACGCATCCGCTTCCCAATGTGGCGGTAAAACCATTACCCGAGGTATCCAGAGCCGTCGTGCCGGGCGCTTCATTAAAATTATACGCCACAATGGCATCGGCTCCCAAAAGACGATGGTTATAGGTGGCAAACTTGATGCCGGCCCCGACAATCCCCTTCTGGCGCGCGCTTTGGAGAGAAGCAAATACCACGCTTGACAACATGCCGATGATGGAAATAACCACGAGAAGCTCTATCAAAGTAAAGGCGCGAGTATGGCCACGCGCGCCAAGTGTCTGGAGTGATACAGGCGAAAAGGAAGAAATCTTCATAAAAATTAGAGGAAATAAATTATCATAATAAAAATCACCACTACGTTGGCAAGTGCCGAAGCGCCAAGGACAAGATAGACGGATGTTGGAAAACGCTGAGTCTGTGTCTTCATATGAAGTATGTTATCACATAATAAGTGATCACGAGATTGACGACGACAACGGCTATCAACACTACTTGAGCGGCGGCAGGAGATTTGACTATACCCTTTCGCATCAGCCAAGCAACCATCTTTGGTTGTCTGGATGAACCAGAGGAAAAATTCCCGCCCGAAAAAGACGACCCCTGTTTGGCATACGGTGGACGACCGCCGTAACTGGCTTTATCTTCATCAAATTCTACGCCTGAACTCATTTTATTTTTATTAATTATCTATTTTTATTCTATAACACTATTATACAGTCAAACGCTGAATATTTTAAGCTTTTCTTCCACGACCTTTTGCATGGCCAATTTGGCTGATTTCATATATTTGTACGGCGCCAGCTCATCCGGATTGTCCGAAAAGGCCTTCATAAGACCCAGACGATACGCCATGCGCAATTCCGTATTCACATGAACAATAGCTACCCCGGCTTTGATTGTGCCATGAATATCATCGGCTGAATTGCCGGAAGCGCCATGTAAAACAATAGGAATATTCGTCGCTTCGGAAATCTCCCGCACGCGACGAATATTAAGAGCCGGATCGCCTCCACGGATGATGCCATGAACATTACCGACGGCGGGAGCAATCAAATCGATTTTTGTTTCCTCGACAAACTTAGCGGCAAGCTCCGGCTTCGTCATATTATCATCGCCAACAACTACGCCGTCTGGTATGGAGTCTAAAATCTTGGATGAGGTACCGATGAAACCAAGCTCTCCTTCAACCAAAACATCACTACCGGATTTTTTGGCGTATTCAACGCACTTTTTGGTGATTTTTATATTTTCTTCGAAAGAAAGCTTGGCACCGTCAAAAATCACCGAGTCAAAACCGGCATCTATCGCTTCCGTAACGCCTTTATACGAATAGGTATGATCGGCATTCAAGAATACCGGTTGTTTGTTTTGTTCCCTGAAGCTTTCCACTATTGCCACAATTTGGTGAACACCTATATAGTCACGCTCACCCTCCGATACACCAACAATGACAGGCAAGTTCAGTTCCTTGGCGGCGTCAGCAATAGCCCAGATACCATCAAGAGTAGAAACATTGAAATGGCCGATGGCACGATGATTAGCGGCTGCTTTTGAAATATAGTCGCGTAAGCTCATGGGGTAAGTATAGCACCCAGTACAACAATTCCACAAAGGAATCATCATAATGCTATAATATCTCTATGTTCCACAAGTCCATTGACCTTATTGCTATCGGCGATCTTGCCACTGACGCTTTCATCCGCCTAAAAGAAGCCGAAGTGCATTGCCGTCTTGATCACAATGCCTGCGAAATATGTCTGCCATACGGCGAAAAAATACCTTTTGAATACACTAAAGTCATTAAGGCCGTGGGCAACGCGGCCAACGCGGCCGTCGCCGGTACTCGCCTCGGTCTGCGTACGGCATTGGTTTCCAATATTGGTAACGATCAAAATGGGCATGAATGCATGAATGAACTGCAACATAATGGCGTCATCACCTCATATATACAAAAACATTCCAGAAAAGCAACAAATTATCATTTTGTGTTATGGTACGGAGCGGAAAGAACCATATTGGTCAATCATGTAAATTATCAATATGACTTGCCGAAACTACCGGAGACGCGATGGGTCTATCTGACATCATTGGCCGACAACACATCCCACTACCACAATGCCATAACCGACTATCTTGAGGCTTATCCGGAAATACGATTGGCTTTCCAACCCGGGACATTCCAGATGAAACTCGGTTTTGATGAGCTAAAGCGTATATACGCGCGTACCGATGTTTTCGTGGTGAATGTTGAGGAAGCTCAACATATGCTAAAAACCAACTCAAAAGACATAAAATTGCTCCTGAAGAAAATCCACGAGCAGGGACCAAAACTAGTCCTTGTGACTGACGGACCGAGAGGATCGTATATGTACGACGGCGACCACTCATACTTCATGCCAACATATCCTGATCCGAAGCCGCCGTTTGAGCGCACCGGTTGCGGTGATGCTTTTGCTTCCACTTTTGTCTCCGCTCTTGCAGTGGGAAAATCACCACTTGAGGCCCTGATGTGGGCGCCAATCAATCCAATGTCTGTAGCTCAATTCGTGGGATCACAGGAAGGTCTGCTTACTAGAGAACAATTGGAATGGTGGCTAAAAAAAGCGCCGGAGGGTTACCGAGTGAAAGAGATCTAGAAAACAACGAGTAAATCTCAATAATACAATAACCATCACTATACTTGATCACTGACAGTTGGAAATTTGGCCGTCCCTAAATTCTCGCCACTTGCCATCAACAATCGCATTTCTAGCGTCTTTCGCCAAATGCACCAAAAAATACAAGTTGTGGATGGAGGTAAGTGTCGCCGCCAACATTTCCTTGGCCCTAAAAAGATGGGCAATGTAGGCTCTTGTGTAATTGACGCATGTATAACATCCGCAATCTTCTTCTATTGGTCCAAAATCATCGGTAAATTGGGCGTTGGTCAAATTGAGACGACCAGTCTTTATTTTCTGCGGGACCTGACCAAATGAGATCTTTTTCGTGTAGGCGGCACCATTGCGCGCAATACGAGTCGGCGTGACGCAATCAAAAGTATCGACGCCATTTTCAATGCCCAAAATCAGATCAATCGGCTCGCCGATGCCAAGCAAGTGTCGCGGTTTATTTTCTGGCAACTCTTCGCAAACCCAACCAACGGCGGTACCGATATCTTCCTTGTCAAACGATCCGCCGATGCCAAAACCTTCAAAATCCATAGAACCGATGGTCCGAGCGCTTTGGCGACGCAAATCTTCATGACGACCGCCTTGGACTATACCAAATAGAGCTGGTACAAAAAGCAGAGTTTTTTTGGACACGCCGTCAACCTCTGGTGAAGTTGCGACTGATTCCCACTCGCCATCGCTTTCTCCGAAGCGTCCAAAAGACTCTATTGCCTTACCTGCTTTATGTCTCACCAGACACCGCTTAGCCCATCTATGCGTCCTCTCAACCGCCGCCTTTTGCTTCTCATAAGATTCCAGCGGCGACAAACATTCATCAAAGGCGAATATGATGTCGGCACCAATGTCATGTTGAATCTCAATGGAATGTTCCGGAGTAAAACGATGTGTTGATCCATCAATGATTGATTTGAATGTCACGCCATCATCATCTATTTTCGCCGGAGCAACCGCCATTTCTTCGGTGTCCATGGTCAAATCTTGTTCGGTGTCCGGCTTTTTCCCTATCGCCGTCACACCGTCTGCCAACTTGACGATTTTGTCTTTCTCACCTTTATTGATTTTACCCATTTTGCTTCCGAACGCGGGCCCCAAGGAAAAAGCCTGGAAACCTCCGGAATCGGTGAATGTCGGCCCTGACCAATTCATAAATTTCCCAAGTCCCCCGGCTTTTTTCAAAACCTTGGTCCCTGGTTGTAGATATAGATGGTATGCATTCGCTAAAATAGCTTCGGCATCCAGCGAGCGGACCTGCTCCGGCGTCAACGATTTTACGGTCGCCTTTGTGCCGACAGAGATAAAAGCCGGAGTCTGAATTTTTCCATGCGGCGTCTCGATGGTTCCGGCACGACCTTTTCCACCTGGAATTCTGGCTTCAATGGTAAATGGGAGCATATAAGAATTGAGTATGGCGTTAAGTCTACAATTTTCTGGACATAATTACCAATTATCTTCAAACCAATTCCTAATTCTTAATTCATTTGTTATACTTAACCACACTATGCACAACGAACACAATTCACCCATATCACGTCGTGACATCCACGCCGACACCACCAAACGTCATATTGAGGAAATAACCAGGGAATTCAAAAATGGTTTTGAATTCCTCAAAAAATACCCCAAATCAGTAACCATATACGGATCCGCTCGCGCCAAGCAGGATTCAAAGGAATACAAGTTGGCCGAACAGCTCGGACACCGCATCGTGAAAGAACTAAAATACGCCGTCGTCACTGGCGGCGGACCGGGTATCATGGAAGCGGCTCACAAAGGCGCGCGTGAAGCTGGCGGCCATGCCGTCGCCCTTGGCATCAGCCTGCCTCATGAGATGAACATGAGTCATTACGCCAATGATCGTATGCAATTTACTTATTTCTTTTCTCGCAAAACGATGTTGACTTTCGCCGCCGAATCATACATCTTCTTCCCCGGCGGATTTGGCACTTTTGACGAATTATTCAGCACATTGACTTTGATCCAAACCCGCAAAGTGCCTTCCGTGCCGGTCATCCTAATCGGTTCTCATTTCTGGAATGATCTGGCGAACTTCATAGACGAAAAAATGCTCCAACAACAAGAAGCCATCGCCGACTATGATCGCAACATCTTCAAAATCACCGACAACATAGACCATGTGATCGATGCCATTCGCACCGCGCCGGTATCTCTGTGGTGGAGAAATATAAACTAACACTGTTTGATGTCTTAGCGCTCTCGTCTGACAAAAGCAATGAACACGATCCAGGCCATTCCGACAGCCGCTCCAGCTATGTAGACGGGCGCCGCCGGAGCAATCGTAGCCGCCAAAAAGCCGGACAGGACTGGTGGCGCGGTTTGCGCGAGCGCTTGGACGCTTGTGTTGATGCCCAAAATCTCACCCTGAATATTGGCGGGGGCGCGTCGGCTGGCCAAACTTGGAAGCAACGCCATGCTGATGCCATTTGCCAAAGCGAAAAACGCTCCAGTCAAAAGGAGTCCTGTTATGCTGTGCGGTAGATAGAACGAGAATATGCCCATGGTGCCAAGTATAAGTGACCAGCGTAACATGGCGATTTCATCAAAATAACGCGAAAAAAGAGGCACCAAAACCGCCTGCGATATGACAATCCAGATGCCGGCATAGCCAATATAATAACCGATGCCGAGTTGACTCATCTGAAAACGATCAATCAGATAAACGCTAAAGAATGTCGCGACGAATGTAATGCCGGCATTAAAGAAAAAGTTGGTGGCGAAAATCGGCCGAAGTCGTTTCATGCCATATGCACGGATAATATCCAGGATGGATTTTCCCCAAGAAATCACGACTTCTTTTTCCGGAAAATAAGTTTCATTCATGAGTGTATACACCAAAAAAGAATTCACCGCGGAAAGACTGGCCGCGACCCAAAACGGCGTGGCGATAGTGAACCATGACACCAAACTGGAATCGGAAAGAATACCCCCGATGACCGGACCAATGATGAAACCCACGCCATATGCCGCGCCAATCAAACCGAAATGTCTAGCACGTTCGGACGGCTTTGTGATATCAGCTATGGCCGCTTGCGCAACGGAAATATTTCCGCCAACTATCCCACCAATGGCACGCGAAATAAAAAGCAATGAAATACTTTTGAACATGATACCAAATGCGAATACCACAAATGACACGGCGGTGCCCCCGAGCGCCAAGCTAAGGACTCGGCGGCGACCATGGATATCTGAGTATTGCCCGAGAATCGGCGCGGAAAAAAATTGTATAACGGGAAATATGGCGATCAAGAAACCAAGCAATATATATCCGTAACCGAGCGGCATCGTGGCAGACAATACATAGTATGGAGACGCCGGATTCGCGAAAAGTTGGGGCACGACCGGAACGAGGATACCGTAGCTGATAAGATCAAGGAATATCGCGAAGAGAATGACAGGCATGGCGCGCCGCGGGTTGCTTTTATGCATGAGCATTATTGTAGCATAAGAAGGGTGAGGTTCGATCTCGAAAAAACCCGCATCTCGTGCGGGTTTTTTCTCTAGAGGTTCTCGAACGCTTACGCTTTCGGGCGAGCCTCCGATACGACAATCTTGCGACCATCGAGTTCTGAACCATTCAGCTTCTCAATAGCGGTAGTTGCATCAGCATCTCCCACCATCTCCACAAAGCCGAAGCCTTTGGAACGGCCGGACATCTTGTCCATAATAACATTTGCTGATTCTACAGCACCTGCCTGTTCGAAGTGTGACTTCAGGGTCTGGTCAGTAGTACCCCAGGCAAGACTGCCTACGAAAAGTCTCTTTGACATGTTTCTTTATTTTCCCGTGCATTAAATTTAAAAGCGTAAGGACGAGATACTTACGAAGCAAAGATAGCATAGTAGAACTACAAAGTCAACAATGTGGTCTAATAATTATCTTTTTCAATTCACAATTACACCAAACAAGGTTCGTCTCAAAGCAAAAAATCTTAGAAGCAACCCTACCTACCATTCACCACCTTCATCGTCGCCGGTCCGAAATAGCCAGTACCTTGGGTAAGTCCTGAAGGAGTGAGGATGGTGGCTTTGTTGGCGTTTTGGAATCGGATTAGAGCGGCTCTGGTGGCAGGACCGAAGTAGGTGGTCTCGTTGCCTTTGGAACCAAGTCCGGTCGCAGAAATGATGAATCCATTGGTATTGAGAAAGACCTGAAGGGCTTTGACATCAGAGCCTGTGGAGCCGAGAGTGAGAGAACGAGTGAATTTCGCCGATGAAGGGACTACGGATGATGGAGTGGAGGTCGCGATGACCAACGGTTTACCACCGGATGATAGGCGTTGATTCAGAGCCGCTCTGGTGGCAGGGCCGAAGTTGCCATAACCATTGGTGGTCGGGGAGCCAGAGCAGATTTTGAGGGAAGCGCACTGGAACTTCTGGAGAGCGACTGTGGTAGAAGGACCATAGTAGGTGGTCTCGTTGCCTTTGGAGCCCACTCCGGAAGCGGAGACAGCATAACCTAAGGAGTTGAGAGTCTGCTGAAGGACTTTGACATCAGCGCCCGTAGAACCGATGGTGAGATAACGAGTAAACTGGTAACTAGGTAACTGGATGTTTGGAATCAAAACTGGAGTAGTCGTTGAAACTGGAATCTGCAGGACAGATGGAGTAAGGGTGCCTGTTGGAGAGCTGTTGGGTGAGCCTCCACCACCTCCACCTCCGCCTCCACCACCACCTCCGCCACCTCCAATTGCCGGGTTGGCTACAGAGAAAGAGATAGTATAGTCGGCAGTGTTAACATTGCTCTGTGTATCGGAACAACGGATATAATAGACGTATGACTGGCCGTTTCTTAGACCAGGAATCATAGTACTGTGTTCCGTGCCACCGGTAGTGGTGAAGATGCCGGTCATGGAAGCGTAGCTCGTGTTAGCTGTGGTGGAGTACTTGCAGGTGGCAGTTTCATTTGTCGTGACAGCTATCGGAGATTGAGTTGTGCCGGCAGAAAGAGCGGTTGATGGCGTACCGGCGGAGAGGTTGGGAGGGGTCAGGGTTGGACTGATGATGGCTTGAGTTCTAGTTGAAGCTGAAGATGATTGAGCGCTTGTATTGGATGGAGTCACGGTGTCATAGGCGGCCACGGTGTAGGAGTAGGTTGTGTTGGCGGAGAGACTGGTATTGGAATATGTGGTGGCAGTGCCGGTGGTAGTGGTAAGAAGTGTGCCTCCTCTGTATATCTTGTAGCCACCTATGCCAGAAGCATCTGTGGAAGCTGTCCAAGAGAGGTTGATCTGAGAAGAAGAGACGGCTGTAGCAATAAGATTGGTTGGGGTGGAAGGCGGAGTAGTATCGGTTGAAGGAGTACAGGATTGACTGGTGACTGGACTGCCGCCGGTGCAACCTGAAGGAGAGCTGGTCAAGACTGTTCTCATTTGTTGGTTGT
>MHRT01000007.1:0-551 GCA_001821055.1 Candidatus Taylorbacteria bacterium RIFCSPHIGHO2_12_FULL_45_16
CGTATTCACCACAGTTTAGCTGACCTGTGATTACTAGCAATTCCAGCTTCATGGAGTCGAGTTGCAGACTCCAATCCGAACTGAGGCCGCTTTTGAACGATTAGCTCAGAGTTGCCTCGTCGCTGCGCGTTGTAACGGTCATTGTATTATGTGTGTAGCCCAGGGTATCAAGGGACATGCTGACCTGGCGTCATCCTCTCCTTCCTCCCAGCCCCAATTTTTCAAAATAAGTTCTAAAAAATATTTGTCTGAAAGACAAAATTTTCTTTGCAATACATGCTCAACGTAAAATTACGCTAAACAGAATATTGTCTTAAAAAATTGGGGCTGGGCAGTATCGTGTGACACTTGTAACACACAACGAGGGTTGCGTTCGTTACCCCACTTAAGGGAACAATTCAAACCACGAACTGACGACGGCCATGCATCACCTGCCCTAGAGTCTTGCGAGGCCCCGCGTTTCTGCGGGCTTTCACTAGGATTTCTAACCCTGGTAAGGTTCTTCGTTTACCATCGAATTAAACCACATAATCCACTGCTTGTGCAAGTCC
>MHRT01000007.1:806-85139 GCA_001821055.1 Candidatus Taylorbacteria bacterium RIFCSPHIGHO2_12_FULL_45_16
TGGACTACTGGGGTATCTAATCCCATTCGCGACCCACGCTTTCATGTTTCAGTGTCAGGAGTGCTCCAGTTTCTTGCCTTCGCTTTTGGTGTTCCCCATAATATCAACGCATTTCACCGCTACACTATGAGTTCCAGAAACCCCTCGCATCCTCTAGTCGTGCCGTTTCCCTTGCATGCCCCCGGTTAAGCCGAAGAATTTAACAAAAGACTAATACAACCACCTACACAACCTTTACGCCCAATAATTCCGGATAACGCTTGAGGCACTCGTATTACCGCTGCTGCTGGCACGAGTTTAGCAACCTCTTATTCGCCAAGTACTATCAATAAACTTTCTCCCTGGCAAAAGAACTTTACATGCCGAAGCACTTCATCGTTCACGCGGCGTCGCTCCGTCAGACTTTCGTCCATTGCGGAAGATTCTCGACTGCGGCCACCCGTAGGTGTATGGACCGTATCTCAGTTCCATCGGTGGGGGTCACCCTCTCAGGTCCCCTAGGCGTCATAGCCTTGGTGAGCTTTTACCTCACCAACTAGCTGATACCGATCAAGCTGTTCAGAGAGCAATAAATTTTTACCCTACTCCGCTCGCTGCTTCGCAAGCGAGCTACGAAGGGCAAGCTCTTAAGAGCCTGCCCTACGAAGCTCATGCGAAGCAATGAGCGAAGTAGGGACCATCGGGAGTTACCTACCCTTTCGGATAGCTATGCCCGACTCTCTGGTACATACTTAATTATTACTACCTCGTCTGCCGCTAACTAGTTACTGGTAACTGGTAACTAATGACTGGTTAATCGCATTTGCGACTACCAGCAACTAGCAACTAGTGACCAGCAACTAGTTCGCTCGACTTGCATGACTTATCCACGCCGCCAGCGTTCATCCTGAGCTAGGATCAAACTCTTAACTATAAGCGAACGGAACAAAATAGAAAGCGCTTTGGTACGCCGAAGTTTTTTGCGAAACGAAGGCGACCTCTAACTTTTTACTTAATTCACTTACTGTTCTCTCAAAGCTCATTCTTTGTTCCTGCACGATTGCTGTATGTGCAGGATTGTTTGTCCTACTTCGCATAAAGCTTCATAGGACATTGGAATTATTTGAATTTAACTTTGTACTTGCACTCGGCACGCCATAGCTCTTTTTTAAGAGCGATGAAGGCCACTGTCTCACATCGCCTCGCTAAAGGCTTTGCAAAACGTAAATTTCTCCGCCTCTAGTTGAGGAGGCTTCGAAATGTTGTACATTCTTTTCTAACTTTATGTGACTTTCAAAGACCCAACCCTGTTTTCAGGGCGTAGGTTCTATATTACAGGGCAAAAAAAGAAAGTCAAGGTCTCTTTGAGGAGGGTAGACCTACGCAAAATGGCTAAAAATCTAGGATTCAAAAGCTTCGTCTTCGGCGTCCTTTTCAGCATCAACCTTGGTCACATGAACCCTCTTATCAATATGATGCGCTGGCGCGTAAATCGTGTACATTTTTAGCTTTTCCTGACCGGTATTTATAATATTATGCTCCATTCCCGCGGGTACTAAGATAGCCGTACCGTTTTCAATGGCGTATTCATGACCGGCGATAACAGCCTTCCCTGTCCCCTGTTCAAAGCGGAAAAATTGGTCATTTTTGGCGTGCGTTTCAACACCGATTTCTTCGCCGGGCTGTAGAGACATGAGAACAATCTGACTGTGCTCTGCAGTGTAGATGACAGTGCGAAAGTTTTCGTTGGCAAGCGTGGCAAGCTCGATGTTGGAGAAGTAAGGCATGGGAGTATTATAGCATGTGTGTTTTCCGTCTAAAACACAGAAACCAAGAATCAATCTCGGTTTTCCTTGAATTCAATTATTTTGTCTCGTTCATCTTTATCGATTTGGTCCTTGATTTGCTGCTTACCTATACATTGATCGAGATTGACAACCCCCAAAATAATCATATAGTGAAGGGAGAGCTACATTTAACACAGCTGCACAATTACAACTGAACAACGCCTATGGACTTAAAGACTTATCTTCTGATCGGCATCTCCTTGCTTATCAGTATCTCTCTGATCTTCCTCGTGCGCGAGTACGAGCGCATCAAGAAGGAGCGTCTGCATGAAAAGCTCTACCGTATCCTGCCGCACAAAAGACACGGCATGATTCCGGAAAGTGAACTCCTGAGCAAGCTGGCTGAAGCTGGTGTCGTCCTCAGTTACGACGACTTCTACACACTCATGAAAGAAGCGGAAAAGGAATACGTGGTTGATAGTGAAGATGATCCCACGATGGCTGTCGCCGGCAATCACGTACCGCGCAAATATTGCCTCCACGATATGCCCCTTCGGATCTAAATGGTTTTACAACTGCAGGCTGGGGCCACGCTCCGGTCTTTTTTATTTCCCCATTTCCTCTATAATACCTTCATGACCCTTGACCAAATCCCCCATCATCTGCCTATAAACCTCGAGACTTTCGGTTTTGTGGAGCGGGAGAAAGACTCTGTCGGACGAACCGTGAAAAATCGCTGCGGGCGGGACTTTTTCTACTATGCTCTGCATTATTATGATCCGACGGCATTCTCACCCAGCACCCTGTGTCCCACTGAAATCGAGCGCCGCGGCATCTTTGGGATACCTATGCCGGCGGCCTTGGTTTGGACCGGTCTGTCTTTCCGGCACATTCCACGACTTTTTAAAGAAAGAGGGTTGACTCTACGTATCAATTCCCTAGCAATCTTTTCCTACTGGAACTTTATGCGCGGGATGCTGTTCAAGAAACCGGCACCATTTGAGCAAGAGATTGCGGAGATACAAAAAGCTATCGATAATGGAAATGTAGTCGGTATTGATGTGGCCATCAAATTCGGCGGACTCATTGACCATGTGATGTTTGTGTACGGGTATGATAACGAAAATTTATATGTTTTAGACACCAGAAAGGTTCCCTGGCTTTCCTATGAGAAAATCACCCCTGACCGCGACAAACGCTTCATTATGAAACTGCCCTTCTCAACCATAAAGAAAAATTGGACCAGATGGAACCGGGCGTGGATCATTTCTTCCCCCACTTCTCTATCGTCACTAGGAGCGGCGAACCGATGAAAATAGACGAGTAGGTACCGGCCGCGATGCCGATGATGAGTACCAGTGCGAAATGTTCCGTCGTCGGACCACCGACAAAATAAAGAACTATGAGAGCGATAAGCGTGGTGAATGACGTATTGATCGATCGGGTAAATGTCTGACTGATGCTTGTTCCAACAACTTCTTCAAACGCTTTGCCGACTAGTTTGTTGCGAAGATTTTCGCGAACACGGTCAAAGACCACGATAGTGTCGTGGACCGAAAATCCCAGAACTACCAAGAGTGCAGTCACGAACAATGTGTCCACCTCATAATTGGCAAAGTGGCCAAGGGCCGCGAATATTCCCGTCGGAATGATCACATTGTGCGCGAGCGTGACAATGGCTACCAACCCATATTTCCAGGATGAGACCGGTTCGGCAACTTTGCGGAATGCGAAGGTGATGAAAAGCACAATGGCCAGGATGACCAAAATGATGGAGACGATGGATTTGCGAAGCGCCTCCGCGCCTAGAACTGGACCAACAGATGAGAAATTCTTTTCGACTACCGGGGAAGATCCATCGAGAGACAGAGCTGAAATCACCGCACTCTTCTCTTCTTGCTCTATCGGCTTCATCCGCACGATGTATTCTTCTTCACCCTCATTTGTCGTACTTGGACGAATGGAAGCCGAAGAATCAATGACAGCAAGTTTTACTATCACTTCCGCCTGATCAGGACGTCCTTCTGGATACGAGACTTCAATGAGTGTCCCTCCGGTAAAATCAATGCCTGATTTCAGACCCCAGATACCCATTGAAACAAAAGACGCCACGACTAAAGTGATTGATATTGTGTAGAATAATTTTCTGTATTTGATGACCCACATGGTAGTTGATTTTTAAATCCTAAGTTCTTAGTTTTTAGTGCTTAGTTTTTAATTTGATAAATCCGTTACTAATAAGAAATGTCGTCAACCTGCTGGTCTTTGCCGGAGCCACGGCAAATAGTAATAGACGCGAAGCTGTGATGGCCGTAAACATAGAGACCACCACACCAACCACGAAGACCAGAGCAAAACCGGTAATGACTGCTGTACTGCCAAATGTATAGAGAATGATACCGGTAATAATGCTTGAAGTGTTGGAATCACGAATGGACAGCCAAGCGCGATCAAATCCTTCATGCATGGATTCCCAGATACCTTTGCCTCGGGCAAGTTCTTCTTTCATTCGCTCGAAGATCAGAATGTTGGCATCCACCGCCATGCCAATGGAAAGAATGAAGGCGGCAATGCCGGTGGCCGTCAGAGTGACCGGATTGAGAGCGCCCGGCACAAGCATCAGTAAAATATATGAGATTGGAATCCCAAATAAAAATCCTTTGTGCCAGGTCATAGACAAAATTCCAAAGAACAATACGATGACCAGGAGAGCAGGAGACACGCCGATCTTGAATATAGCCAAGTTGAGAGCAATATAACAAGCCAAAGCTATAACAGCGATAAATCCCGGCAAGCGATACCAAATTATCAGAAAAATGGCAATGATAATAAAAGCGATAATGCCAGCCTTTATTCCGCCACTGACTGCCACTTGTCCGAGTGATGGACCGATGGTCTGAGTAGAAATCAAAGTAATAGGAACCGGCAATGCGCCATAGTTGAGATCACGGACCAGACGTTTGGCTTCATCGATTGTAAACGCGCCACTGATTTGACCTTTGCCATCTAAAATCGCATCACGAATAACTGGCACGGAAATATCCTTGCCATCAAGGAATATACCCAAGTAATTGCCGATATTTTCTTTGGTTATCTTGGCGAACAGATCTCGACCTTCATTGGTGAAAACTAGACCGACAATCGGTTGATTCGTTGTCGTATTGAATTCGAGGTTGGTCCTAGCAACCATACTGCCATTCAGACCGGTCGACTTAAAAAGTTCCATATAAGCGGCCTGCTGTTCGGAAGTACTGGCAAATTCTGTCAAAGAAGCCTGGAATGAACGCATGGCATCGGCAGTCACCAGTTTGAACTCAAGTGATGGAGTGGCACCGATGGAACGAGCGGCCTCCTCGGCATCAGTTACGCCTGGCAATTCAACAATGAGTTTGTAGGCACTTTCTTTTGAACTTAGAGCTGCAGCCTGTTCGGTCTGAACTAGTGGTTCACTGACGCCGAATTGGTTGACCCGGTTTTCGACGACATCACGCAAAGAAATCATTGAATCAGAAATGTCTGTGGTGGCCAACTTGGAAATGTCAGCCTTGTAAACCAGATGGGTTCCTCCGGAAAGATCCAGACCAAGGTGAAATTGCTTGGAACTACCTGATTGCTCTGAAGCGTAGACGAAATAACCGATCGCGGCGGCTATAATGAGGAGCATGACTGCCCGAGCGCGGTGTTTTAACATATTGAGACATTATAGCCAGAAGTTGAGATTTGTAAATGCCCCAGACTTTCAGACACAAAACGTGATCCGACGGCATCTTCAGGTACTAATTCCGAACCCTTTCGCAGGCGTTGGGGATTTACCTCATAATGTCGTCAAAAAATTCTACACCCCCTGTTTGGAAAGAATCGACTTAACTGTTTGCAGAGCAATCCGAGTATCCAGAGTGAATGAGCGATTTTTCACATAATAAAGATCGTATGAGAGTTTATCGCGAGTATCATCTATTGCCACAGCATGATGCGGATGAGCTTTGTGAGAAATCTGGGCCCAGCCGGAAAGGCCAGGTTTAATCAGGTGACGAACATTGTAATAAGGGATCTCTTTCTCATAAATCTTAACCAAGGCCGGCAATTCCGGTCGCGGACCGATCAGAGACTGATCGCCTTTGACAACACTCCAGAGTTGCGGCAATTCGTCGATACGAGTCAAGCGAATGAATCTGCCGACTTTAGTAATTTTGAGCGCGGTCTTGCCGCCATTGTGTTTGTAAGCGCCACCATCATCGGCATTCATACTGCGAAACTTGGTCATTCGAATATGTCTGCCGTTTTTACCGGTCCGGTCTTGAGTGATGATCAACGGTCCCCGATCGTCAAAACGGATCGCCAGGTAAACCAACGGATAGAATACCAGAGAAATTATCCCCAAGATGCTTCCAATCACAATATCCACGAACCGCTTCAAAATATCGTAAGTCCGACGATTTCCCAGAGCTGTTCCCGAATTTTCAATCAGCCAGCGTTTGCCGACCATCGACAAGGGAATCCGATCGAAGATTGACTCATATATTTTTCCGGCATCGATGATTTGGACTCCAGAAAAAATCAGCGAGTATAGAAAAGGAATGGCGGCTTCAACACGAGGATCATGAAGGTTGGCGACAATGACTGAAGCCTTGTTTTTGTTCACGGCCTCTGATATCCGTCCAACCATTTCATTGACCG
The DNA here is from genome assembly GCA_001821055.1 of Candidatus Taylorbacteria bacterium RIFCSPHIGHO2_12_FULL_45_16. Lineage (GTDB taxonomy): Bacteria > Patescibacteriota > Minisyncoccia > Phycocordibacterales > PALSA-1337 > C7867-002. The sequence continues at coordinate 7,250 of MHRT01000007.1, forward strand.
AGTCACTCGGCTCAATCCGTTCTTCAAAAATGATCTCATAACGACCGGCTGTATTTATCTCTTCAAAGAGATCAGCGATGTCTTCGCCGGCACCGACAATAATCGCCACCTGTTTACGGGAAACCGTGACGACCGGAAACATGATTCGCCTCCAGACGAACAAGGTCACCGTTGAGATGATTATATAAATGAAAAGGTTGGCTTTCGGGGCAATCAAAACCGGAGCAAAATAAAAGAAAACAATGCCAATCAGGAAGTTGATAGCTTGAACACGCAGTAACAATCCTTCGATCCGACCGCGCAGGACAACCAGCTGTTTGTCATAAAGACCGGCGCTGAAACTAATGAGCAAAAACAGGACAAACAAGATGGCGAATGACGGGATGTGGTCATAGAAAAGACTACGATGCGGCAAAGACCCATAACGGACCGTCAGGGTCAAAATAAGAGAAAATATATAGGCGATTAGGTCGCCAACGGCAAGAAACAATACTCGACGGTGACCGGAAATTGAAGTCATAATCAATACCCTACCATGATTTCACATATCTTTCAAGGGTGCTAAAAAACCTTATTTTTGCTAGCGTATGAGTAATGAAGATACTCTACTTCATCACCAAATCCAATTGGGGCGGTGCCCAGCGTCATGTATTTGATCTGGCCGTGGCTATGAAGGAAAAAGGCCATGATGTCGCCGTGGCTCTTGGTGGTGACGGAACATTGCGTCTCAAACTGGAGGCCGCAGGAATTTATACCCATGCCATAACCACGCTCAGACGAGACATCTCTACCGGAAAAGACATCAACTCATTGAAGGAAATAATCTCCATCATTCGTCATCGCCGACCGGACATTCTCCATGTCCATAGCCCCAAAGCGGCCGGCTTGGGTTCGGTGGCAGGAAGACTGCTTCGGGTAAAATCAATCATCCAAACGGTCCACGGTTGGCCCTTCAACGAAGATCGCCCCATTCATCAACGACTCACCATCGTATTTTTCTCATGGCTGACTATGTTGTTTTGCCACACAACCATCCTCCTGTCCGAGCGGGAATACGGGCAAGCCCTCAATTTTCCCTGGGTCAAAGAAAAACTAAAATTAATACCCCTCGGCATCAAAACTCCGACCTTCCTTTCGGTTGATGGAGCCAAGCAGTCCATCGCCAAGCATATCGCCATGAATATTCCTGATTTCAATAAAAAAATCATTATCGGGACCATCGTCGAACTACATCCGAACAAAGGTCTGTCGTATCTTATAAACGCCTTCTCCTTGGTTGTCATGGAGTATCCACAAGCGACACTGATCATTATCGGTGGTGGCCAAGATCAAGCGACCATGCATATGCTCATCAAGGAAAAGAAGCTTGAGCAGTCGGTATTTCTGGCCGGTTACATGGATCAGGCAGCTGAATTCCTCAAAGCATTCACCATCTTCGTACTCCCTTCTCTCAAGGAAGGACTGCCGTACGCCATCCTTGAAGCCGGATCAGCTTCACTCCCAGTCGTGGCCACCACTGTCGGCGGTATTCCGGAAATTATTGAAGACATGAAATCCGGTCTGCTGGTCCAGTCCAAAAACATTCGTGAATTGGCCCACGCCATCTCTTTCATGATTGAGCATCCCGATGAACGCAGGAGATATGGGGCAACCCTGAAGGAGAAAGTTTTGAGGTATTTTCCGGTGGAGAGGATGGTGAAGGAGGTAGAGGAATTGTACTTGAAGGAAGAAATCAAACCTTCTCACGTTTGATGTAGATATAATCAAGCAGAAAATGCAGTAACAAACCAACGCCGAGAAACATTACCGGCCGAACAAAAAATAAAATAAAACTGAGGGCAATCATGTACATCCACTTCTTATGAAGAAAATGCGTCTTGAATGGATTCCTTTTCGGGTGATAAATTGGCCGCGAGAATAAGTGGTCAAGATCAACCAGATTGGAAGAGATTATCAAAGCTAGGTCGTAATAGTTCGCTTCAATTCCAGGTATATTTGATAAAATCAAAAACACTGCTAGATTCGTCGCAATATGTATTGGAATCGTCATAAATAGTTCCTTTGTAGAATTGTTTAATTTTTCTCCTACTGCGGCCCAATAAACTCATTTTTGACCGCGTCTTTGTGCGCCGGGCGTGAATAGCGACGCATGGCCACGACCACTCCGAGAGCCAGAAATTCCGTCAGAATATGCGTTCCGCCATAGCTCATAAATGGCAGGGGGGTGCCGGTCACCGGCAACAAATGAACATTCATGCCCACATTGATGACAATATGCACAATGAAAAAAACCGCCACGCCGGCCCCGAATAATATTTCGAAATTGGTAGCGCCATTCAGAGAGTTTTTGACGATGCGCCAAATGATAACCCCGTAAAGAGAGAACAAAATGAGTACGCCGACAAATCCCCATTCTTCAGCAAAAGCCGCGAAGATAAAGTCAGTCTGATATTCAGGCAGAAATTTTAAACGTGACTGCGTGCCATATCCCAGACCTTTACCCCAAATTTGACCGGAACCGACCGCAATCGTAGATTGGTAGGCGTTATAACCGGCGCCATGAATGTCAGCCAGGGGATCAATGAAACTGCGAATGCGATCCTTTTGATATTCTTTGAAGCCAAAGCTCCACAAAAGACCAAATATCAGAAGACTGACGCCAATCATAGCGAATAAGTGCTTCTTGGAAATACCCGAAACCATAACCATACCCAGCCAGATAAAAAATATGATCATGGCCGAACCAAGATCTGGACTTCCTAAAACCAAAGCGAATAATACAAAAGCATAGAGACCGGAGACAAGTATGTGGCGGACATTGGCAATCTCTATGTGCCGCCGCGAAAAATATTTCGCTAAAATGACTATGACAACCAGCTTTGCCAGATCAGATGGCTGGAATGAGAAACTTCCAAGGTCAAACCAGGAACGCGAACCGTTGGTTATGGTGCCAAAGGCAAAAAGACCGCCAAGTAATAACGCGGAAACAACAAAGGCAGAGACCGACACCCAGGTTGATCGCAGAAAACGCACGTCTATAAAGCTGACCCCAAAAAAGAAGGCCATGCCGATCATGATCCAAATAAATTGATGACTGGCAAAAGCATTATTGCCCGTAAAAGAAAACATCGTCATCAACCCCGCCGCAAGTATCGGTAATGTGGCCCCAAAAAGCCACCAGTCCATGTCACGCCGATGATTGGCGCTTAAGTTATAGAATGATTCAGTCTTTGATGGCAACGAGTCCATGTCTGTATGTTAGCAGAGAAGCTCTCCCGTGGCACACGTGTATTTTTGTGTACCGAGAATATCTGAGCAAGCTGAAAGTGGTTCTAATTTTTACTCCGCGACCGGCAAAATTTCAATGGAAATGACGGCACCCTTGCGATTGACCGGCCAGGTAAATGGCGCCAGAGAACTTCCCTGCGCAGGTATTTCATCAAGCAATGTCTTAGAAAACCCCAAAGCATTACCGTCTTTGTCATATAAAATCGCATAAACTCCTATATCTGACAACGGATAAACGCTTGTATTTTTCATAACCACTGTCAACGATGAACCCAACTCGTCTTCAAGATATTTTTTTTCTCCAACGGCAATAGCGGACAAGCCATCTTTCTTTTTGTACCAATCCGGCGGTGAAGTAAATTCAAACAGTGCTTTTACTGGAACGCGTTTGTCCACATCGATGGCCCCCTGAAAAGCAAGCGTATTGCGATGTGGGGGCAGAGTCACTGTCCCATAGGCGTCGGTAATGAGCACGCCACGATCGTCATATAATGAAACATGATATGGCACATTCAACGCTTCGGCATCAATGTTCGGGTTGACAATATACGCGGCAATATTATATAGACCGGGAGCAATCTGTTCAATTCTAGTCCAGGCCAAAGATGGGGCCAAAAATGAAGTCTGACACAACTTTTGACAGGATCCGCCACAATCAACCCCCTGTTCATTACCATTCCTAATACCATCAGTACAAGTCGGAGCTTTGTAGAAAAAATAGAAAACTGGTATGCCGATCACAACTATGGCGAGGACCAGAACTACGAGAGCGTATAACGATTTACGACGTTTTGACCAGGAGGACATAAGGATTTTAGGTTCTAATGATTATTGAGTCGTGGTGTTAGTTTGGCCTTGTTGAATAGTTTCGAGGTTTACCGCATCGATTTGACGTTGTACATCAGCCATTGAATTCTGAACATTTTGATTTGTCTGCACGGCTTTGGAGCGAGCAATGTTCACGGCCCAAAAAGAAATCATAATCGGTATAGTGATCATCACAACAACTCCAACACAAATAAAAGCTATCAGCCAATTTTTGAATGTTTTTGTCTCTATATTCGCAGAACGTGTGGCTTTTAGTGATTCATATAACTTGTAGGTATATCCCATACCAATTGGGGCAAGGATGCATGTTCCAATTAGGTTTAGAATTGCGGAGATAGTGAACATGACAATTGAACCAGAAGCTACCGGATTTACTGAATTGGTCAATGAGAAAAGATGAATACCAAATATTGCTGCGACGCCGGAGATTATTGCCCACAAAACTAACCATGCAACCATCATCACAACGCCCAATAAAACAATCCTGCCCAAGACTGGCCACCAACGTTCGCGGATCAGACTGTAACTCTCAGTTAGAGCCGAGAATCCTTTTTTACCATCAACCGTAAGCGTAAACAAATACATAGAAGCATAAACCCAGACAACAATCCCTGGAATGACAAAGAGTACAAATGAACCCATTTGGGCAAATGTGAAAATTATTCCGACTAGGATAAAAGACCAGAAATACTTGAAGCCAAATTTGTATTGCTCTTTTGTGTTTATTACTGCTGTTGAATCTGTGGAAACTCTTCGAATTGCATCGATAACAGCCGGAACCATTGCCACAGAAAAGACCGCACCAACAATAGAGATAAGCACCCCGATAAAGACGAGGACCCCAACGTGAGTGATTCCAAGCAAACTACCGATATAACTAATAATCGATGGCAAAATGAGAATTGGTACTAGAGTCTTCCAATGATTGATCAATAATCTCCAACCAAACTTTAGCAAAGTCATCGGACCATCAATCTCACGACCAAATGAAGATTGGGACGTTGAAGTTGGTGCGGGTGGCGTTTGGGAAAAAGGACTCGGACTCGAAGAAGCAAATGTATTTGGTTCCATAAAATTATAATAAACTAATAAATAATGATAACTTACCGTCTATTATTCCATAAAAACAACTTGGCTACAATGTCACATTTCTTTAGAAGAATCGACCAGTTTGGCCTGTGCATTTATCAAAAAACATCCTGAATTCCGAGATTTTTAATGATTTTGATTGAATACTCTGTTCCGGCGGCAAGCTACTTTCGCCCCGTGGGACTATCATCGCCGCAACTACGTTTCACTGCCGTGTTCGGAATGGGAACGGGTGTTGCCATAGCGCCAAACCACCAGAACAGAAGATTCAATGGAATCTCTATCACATATCTCAAATATAAGGCCATGTAATCTATCAAACAAGCAATATCCGCCTCACTCCTCGACAAGCTCGGAGCTACGGCGTGGCACCCTCCTTCGCGTAAAGCTACGGAAGGGTTTAAGCGATTTTCAAATTTCCTAATAGGATCGACGGATTAGTACTTCACGGCTCAACACCTTACGGCGCGTACACCTAAAGCCTATCAACGTGATCATCTCTCACGGGTCTTTAACGATACCTAATCTTGGGGCCGGCTTCCCGCTTATATGCTTTCAGCGGTTATCCGATCCGAACATAGCTACCCTGCGTTGCTCTTGGCAGAACAGCAGGTAGACCAGAGGTTCGTTCAACTCGGTCCTCTCGTACTAGAGTCAAATCCCCTCAAGTATCAACGCCTGCAGTAGATAGGAGACCAACCTGTCTCACGCATGTTATAAATCCTGACGACTTTTATGTCGGAAGGATTATCAATGATTACTCATTGCATTGGACTATAGCTTCCTTCAATTTCTTGAAGTGTCGATGTTTAGTCTCTACGGGCGATTATGAATTTCATAAACTTCCCTCGGTATTGCCCTGAGAAAATATGTAATATTTTCGAAGGGTTCCACCGATATAAATCGACTTGTTCCTACTACGCTCTTTCAGAGCTTCGTAGGACCGCCGTGGTTGATTGACCTACTTCCTAACTGTTACAACACAAAGCTTAAAATGACTTTGTGTGCTATTAAACAAAAAATATTCTCGAAGTGATTCAGACTGTCCTGAGGCAATCTTTATTGCCGAAGGACGGTCTGAACCCAGCTCGCGTACCACTTTAATTGGCGAACAGCCAAACCTTTGGGAGCTTCTCCACCCCCAGGATGTGGTGAGCCGACATCGAGGTGCCGAACTCCGCCGTCGATATGAACTCTTAGGCGGAACTAGCCTGTTATCCCTAGAGTAGCTTTTGTCCGATAATCTTCCGCCGCATCTAATGCGAACGGTCGGTTCACTTGGCTCCGCTTTCGCGTCTGCTCGACACGTACGTCTTGCAGTCAAGCCAGCTTGTGCCCATACACTATCGCCACGGTTTCCATTCGCGGCTAGCTGACCTTTAGGCTCCTCCGTTACTGTTTAGGCATTTGTGTTACTTTGTTTGTAATTTTTTACAAAGGATAAGTATTTCTACTTACCTCTTCATGTCGCCATGAAGATCGGACTATAATTTCATTCGCTTTTGGCGAACGATTAGCGTTTAGTCTCTGAGGATCCTGAAATACCTGAAGGAAGAGGGTAGTACCAAACTACCCCTGTGTGTGGTTCTTACAATCCCCACACCGAATAAGCATTATCGTAACCAGGACCACGGTTATAGGTACCATCTTCTACTGACCGTTCCACGGCTCGCTGATGCTCAAGAATATCATGCAGTTCGGCCACACTTGTTGTTGGGAATGCGCGAACGTGTAAACTTACATGCTTAATTTTCGTCTTTGATTTTTTCTTTTTCATATTCTTTTCCTCCTTCAGATATTTCAGTTTCCTGCTGATTGTCCGCACCAAACAGATTTTCACTCTGCAAATTTAATTGCCGAGTACTGTTGGATACAACCGGATTTTCCAGCATATAGCTAATCACCTATTCAATTTCTTGAATACCCCCTAAATTTATTTATTTGAAGAGATTAAACTTCTGGTGGCGCTATAGTAAGGCCGAACTATTCATTTGAATGAATAACACGGCCAAGGATAGCGCCCCACTAAAACTGTCCATCATATACTGTCTCCCGGTGGTTGTGCCACTGAGGTTAGAATATACATTTTTAAAGATTGGTGTTTCATCGACGGATCCACGCCCCCCGAGAGGAACGCTTCAAATCCTACCAACTACGCTACGCATCAAAAACGTATAGTCAATATAAAATTACAGTAAAGCTTCTAGGGTCTTTTCGTCTAACTGCAGGTAACCGGCATCTTCACCGGTACTGTATTTTCACCGAGCAAGTCTCCGAGACAGTTCTCCAGTCATTACACTATTCAACGCGTCAGAACTTACCTGACACAAACTGTTACTTTTGTCCGAGATGGACATGACTTGCAAAAATTTATATAAATAAAATCTTGCAAGCGGTGTGACGCGAATCACACTCTGCATGTCGCCATGCAGTTCAGACTATATCACATTCTCTAAAACCACTGGTTTCAGAGATCTTGGCGTGTAGTCGTTGAGGAGCTGTTGAAGTAACATCAATCTCTTTCTTTGTCGTTCGTGATGTAATGGATATTGATTGAGAAACATCTTGCATACTTTTTTGAGTATGATCCGACTGTTTATTTCAAGATGGTAAACACCATCTTTTCTCAATCTGACATTTCCATAATTCACAAACTTATTTATCAATTCAATTATCTTTTTATCTTTCATTGCAATCATGAAGAATGGTTCTTGGACAAGCCCTGAAGACTTATATCCAAAAGAACCTTCTCCATCAATCACTCCCGCTATAAAATAACCGAGAGAATCCTGATCAAGAGGAAGTAAATCAAACTGCTGATCTACGATTCCTCTGGTTTTAACCTCTCGTAATTTTCTTCGTAATTCTTCAATTTCTATAGTTTTCTCCTTTTGAAATCTATGTGCCCTGTGACTTTCTAGGTACACAAGAACAGTTTTCAAAAGAAGAATGCGATTTTTTGCGAGATCGCCTATAGGAATTGGGTACATTTCCAGAAAATTAAGTGCCGTTCGCACTTTACTTTTGCCTCGAGCTGAAAGATTATACGCACCCTTAACCGGGGATATGACTCCTCGATTATTCATTACCACGCGGTTAACTTCATTAAGAAGTTTTCGATCTGCGTTCGTAACTGTCAGAACGACCATGTAGTAATAATCATTGGGCTTTTTATTTGTTGTTTTAATAATTGAACATGACATTTCGGCGGCAATGAGCCCCGAAAAATAGAAATTGTTTTTCAACATTTCCTGCGGATTGTCCGGCCTTTGATTTTTACCAAAGTCATTGGAAGCATTTTTACTCATGAAACAATTATCTCATGAGTAGCTCCAAATACAACCGGATTTTCCCGCATATAGCCAAGTTTTCCATAAAGATCACTCTCTATGGTCCCAGTCTTCTAGGAATTGCGCTAATTTTTGTTAACTGCATGTCGCCATGCAGATCGAACTCTATCTTCTTAACTCACTTTGAATTAAGTCTGACGTTTGGTTTCTGAGGATTCTACAATACCTTAAGGAAGGGGTGAGGACGAATCTCACCCAAGTTCATTTCGGACTTTCGGCCTCTTTTGGTCTATTAACAGACAGCTCGAAATCCAATTTGCACTTATCCGAACATGTGCTACGAACATTCCAGTTGGGTGAGTTCAGACGATCAATTGGAATTAATTTTTCGCACATTGCACATCTAGTTGATCTTTTACTTTTCATAATACCTCCTTAAGGTATTGTAGTCTTTCCTGCTGATTGCCCGCACTTTCCGATTGTCACCACTTTAACTAGCTAAAGTGGTACGAAAAGATACTCGGACTTCCCAGCATATAGTCAGATATTTTTGGACATCTATTCGTTCAATAGATAGGCAGCGTCTTAATTTACTGCGTTGTTTGTGTTTCTAAATTGTTTAACATTTCGCCATAACAGTCCTAGTCCTTCTTGGTTCACCTTGCGGAAAACCAAGAACCTTAGGACCGTTATAGTTACGGCCGACATTCACCAGGGCTTATAACGCTCACCACTATATCTTGCGACATAGCAACGGCATTATTTGACCTTCTGGCATTGGTCAAGTGTCACCCCCTATACATCCTCTTACGAGTTCGCAGGGAGCTGTGTTTTTGTTAAACAGTTGCCAGAGATACTTTAGCTGCGGCCAAAGTAGGGGTTAGAAGTTAGAAATATATTATGATACAATTATGTACATGGTAACAGACGGACCTTGGACAGTAATACTTATAGTCGACCTGTTTATCTTTTCATTTCTCTTTGGTGGTGGGCTGTATGTACGATCAACTCATGGAATACTAGCTATTAAAAGAGTGTTCGCCAAAATGCCACCAAAACAAAAACGTAATACAATGGACTATAAACTTAGTCTCTTCCTGAAAATAGTTTTTGTTACCACTCTCCTCATAGCTATTGTAAGCATCATCGCACTAATAATTTTTTTCTGATTTCTAAACTCTAATCCCTACTTTGGCAAGCCTTATTCCGAAGTTACGGCTGCTTTTTTGCCGAGTTCCTTGGAGACCTCTCACTCGTTCGCCTAGGTCTACTCGACCTGATCACCTGTGTCGGTTTGCGGTACGGTTTTTACGTGGTTATGCTTAGAAGTTTTTCTTGGAAGCGTGCTTTGATGCATTAGCCTTTTTACAGGCGACTGTGCTTCGCTTGCGTTCGACATTGAAGTCAGGATCCGGATTTGCCAAGACCCACACTTACGCTACACACATTAAATCCAATTATATGCGCATCATACTACACTCCGTCACTCCATCGCACCACGCAAAAGTTATGGAATATTAACCATATGTCCATCGGGTGCGGCGTTCGCCATCCCCTTAGGACCGACTAACCCTTGGCTGATATACATTGCCAAGGAAACCTTGATCTTTCGGCGTGCGGGTATCTCACCCGCATTGCGGTTACTTGTGCCAACATTCTTACTTCGCAACGCTCCAGCATGGGTCACCCCTTTGCCTTCAACGCAGATGCGAATACTCTCCTACCGCTTGTGTACTTAATTAAGGGGGCAACTCTCACGCAACATGGTCGATTAAGTTCGACCTGACATATTTCCAGGTTCACGCCTACGTTCCCCAAACCTTCTGGTCTAAGATACGGGCAAGAGAAGCAGAAAATGCTGGGAGAGTTACCCAAAGACAAGAAATCATTCTTGGTTGCGATTTTTACCTGAAAAATCGACGAAAAAAGTGGCTCCCAGGAATGGGCTTGAACCATTAACCTTCGCATCGCTGCGTTGCTCTACCAATTGAGCTACCTGGGTAACCGATTCAAATTTACTTACTTCCGTAAAGTGACGACCTTTTCGTCACTCTGAAGAAGTGGTGCGAGTGGGGCGGTCTCGAACCCCCGACCTCCGCCGTGTTGGGGCGGCGCTCTGCCTCTGAGCTACACTCGCACAATGATTTAAGTGTGTGGAAGGATGACGCATGCACGTTCCCTTCATCCCTATGAACAGGACAAGTTACGAACTTGCGGGATTTCCCATTTCCGGATCCGCCATTCCTGTTCTAATTAATACGGATCCATTCAAGAGGTGACTATGAAAATTGACCAATTTACGCGCATCAAATTCACCATCACCTTATGCGAGAGATCTGCACAATCCCCAGGAACACACAATCGTTGCCTCTATGAGCAGAATTTGAATCCGAATTCTCCGGAAACAAATTCCGCCCATAGAAGCCAAAGAACAAATTTTCCTTAATAAAGTACACAAGCCCTCAGTTTCGGTACAACATTTTAGCCCCGATTATCTGCGGCGCGAAATTTCTCGATGAGTGAGCTGTTACGCTATCTTCGAATGATGGCTGCTTCTAAGCCTACATCCTCATTGTTATAGAAATTTCACTACCTTAAGCGCACTTAATGTTGATTTAGGGACCTTAAATTGAGATCCGGGCTGTTTCCCTTTTGACCAATGGAGCTTAGCCCCCACAGTCTAACTGCCGGATAATTACCTTACGTATTCGGAGTTTGATAGGTTCAGGGATCTTTCGACCTGTCAGAACCTTCCAGTGCTCTACCCCGTAAGGGTACATCCGACGCGAACCCAAAAGTTCTTTCGGAGAGAACCAGCTATTACCAGATTCGATTAGCTTATCACTCCTTACCACACGTCATCCGATAGTTTTGCACGGCTAACCGGTTCGGGCCTCCATCCTCCTTTCGGAGAACTTCACCCTGCGCGTGGCAAGCTCATCTGGCTTCGGGTCTTTAGCAAACTACGAGCGCCCTGTTCAGACTCGGTTTCCCTGTGACTCCGTCCTCGCGGACTTAGTCGAGCAGCTTGCTAAAACTCGTTGGCTCATTCTTCAATAGGCACGCCGTCACGGACAACACAAATTAAACAATTTAACTATTCAACAATTGAACTATTAATAATTGTTAAATGGTTCCTTTGTAGAATTATTTAATTTGTGTTGTCCGCTCCGACTCCTTGTAGGCATATGGTTTCAGATCTATTTCACCGCCCTTCCGGGCTGCTTTTCACCTTTCCCTCACGGTACTTGTTCACTATCGGTCTAGAAAAATATTTAGACTTGCCAGTTAGTTCTGGCGGATTCCACCGAGCTTTTCGTGTCCCGGTGTACTTGAGAATCAAGACAAAGAAGATCTTTTATTTTCGCTTATGGGACTATCACCCGCTAGGGTCGAGCTTTCCAGCTCGTCAAGCTAATAAAAAATTTGATAACTTCTCTGCCAATTCTAAATAAATAGAATAGCACGTCTCAACCTCGCAACCCCCTACTCCGCTCGTTACTACGTAACGAGCTTCGAAGGGCAAGTTCCTTTATTTAGGGCCTGCCCTTCGTAGCTCATGCGTAGCAATGAGCGAAGTAGGGTTTAGTCTTCTCCGCGTTCGCTCGCCGCTACTGACGGAATGCATGTTTGTTTATTTTCCACCTGGTACTGAAATGTTTTACTTCCCAGGGTACGCTCCTGCTTAGATTTTTGGGTTCTTGACAAAAAGAATATAATTTGATACTATATCTAGTGAAGATTTACAAGGTTTCTTACCCTAAGACTTTCTGAAGCCTTCCGCTTCGACAAGTTCTTGGAAGTCACCCTTGAAGTTTTCACTAAGGCCCCCGTGGGCCTTTTTCTTTTTTGAACACAAAAATCTAAGCAGGTCTCCAGGTTTTACCTGAAGGGGTTTCCCCATTCGGACATCTTCGGATCAAAGGTTGCTCGGCACCTCCCCGAAGCGTATCGCCGCCACGCCACGTCCTTCATCGCTTTTTCTAGCCAAGGCATCCACCATACGCCCTTTAAATTTCCTATTAGGAAATTTAAAAACCGTTTTCACCCTTCGAAGCTCCTTTTTAGGAGCGAAGTAGGGTTTGTCACGCCATAGCCATTTTTCAATGGCGACGGCGGACTATTACTTATTTACCTACATGGTATCTGTCATATGCTCGACCCGAGCACATAACAAACCGGTTCGAAATGATTCTACTCGAATCACCTGAACCCCTTATAATTTGAGATATGTAATTTTCAAGATTCATTCGTCCTGCATTGTCCTCCGAAGCTTTCCTGACCTCCGAAGCTTTAGCGTAGGAGGTAGCGAAGGAGGAAAAGAAAAAACCGCTTCGGCGGTTACAAGCTAAGCTCTATTACTAGAGTTTGGCTATGGCCGCTTTAATATTCGGTTAATCTTTGTATTCATATCTGAGTACAAGTAAGTATACGGATGGCCAAGAATATGTCAAGGGTTTTGCCGAGGTGTAACCTCGACAAAAAGCGGTCAATTTGACCGCTTTTTGTGAAATAATAAATGTCGTGGAAACCACTAGTCCTTTTCTTCAACGGCCCGAATAGTCTTGTCAATAATCTTGGCAGCCGCATCCTTACCACCGAGACCAAATGCCAATCCGGCAGCCAATGCGGCACCAGCAAAAATGGCGACAATGATAGTCTGGATCCAAGGAGCAATACCGAGATTGAAGAGAGCGGTCAGGATAGCAAATATCCAGATGGCCCACTTGGTAACACGGCCTAGGAGCTCTGCCATCTTGACATGGGCAGCGCGTGCACTGGCAGCGACAATCCTTTGCATGGCACTACCGACAATAACGGCCGCCATAAGAATGAGAATCGCAACAATAACTTGTGGAAGATAATTGACCACATCCCGAAGGAAGTTGTTGACCTGAGTCAAACCAAGCACATCAAAAGATGCGATCAAAAAGACGACGATGACAAACCATTTGACGACGGCCCCAACGAACATGCCAGAATTAAGATTGTGGCCGGCACGTTTGACGACATCCTCAAGACCGGCGCTCTTCAAAGCGGCGTCAATCTTGAGAGATCTGAAAATAGTCTCAACAAGCTTTTCGATGAGCGCAGCGAGCACCCAACCGATAGCAAATATAATAAGAGCGATGACGAGGTTCGGTATAAAACCGGCAACACCGTACCATACGCTCTGGAGAGAACGGGCAAATACATCGCCCCACGACTCAATAAACATCATATGATTATAATTAAAATAATAAATTTCTTTCTAATATCTCTATTATACCATGTATAAACCTCGTACAGAGGAGGGTGGGGACAACCTGGTAACTAGTTACTGGTTCATCTCAACCCCCAACCTATCCAAAAGAGTAATATGAGGATAATCGAGTATATCCCGAACCAAACGGTCATGTATGCCAAGTCTGTATTCAAAATCTTGCACCTCAAACGCCGAATAGGCTATCTCCTTTCCTATCTCCGACTCAATGGCCTTGATGACCGTCTCAATCTTGTTGAGATTAAGCTCTTCGCCGACAATGAGAAGATCAACTCGTGAATCCCAATTTTGAATGAAGACTCCGGCGGCGACAAAAAGTTTTATGCGCCCGGCATTGGTAAACCTCCTAGCCAAAGACTCATCGGCATGCAGGCTCGCGACCGTAAGCAGATTCTTGAGAGGTTCCAGATATGGAAACTTATCATCAAGGATGTATCCTTCACCACGAAGTTTCTTGAAGATGATTTTGTCTCCCTGTCGCGCTTCAATACTCTTCAGGACCTGCTTGCGTTTGATAATGCCGGCTTTCGCCAAGACACCCAATTCTTTGCGCACTGCCGTTGGCGCGGATTTGCTCCTATAGGCAAGCTCTCTCGGCAAGAACGGTGTTGATCCATTGAACAAAAATTGGCGAAGCAATTTGACCTTCGTCTGACTTCCAAAAAGTGCGATGAGAGTTTCCATGATGGTAAATCGTATTGTAGCAGAAATTGGCGCGAAAGGAAGCGCCTGACAACACAGGACTTCAGTCGAACCAGCGCACAGCAAAAAACATGTGGGATTCGGATACGCGCGTTCGGCCGAGAGCGGCCTGCGCAATGTATCCTCACCCACATGTTTTTTGCTGTGCGCTGGTTCGGTGATTATTTGAACTCAACCTTTCCGCCTGCAGCTTCAATCTGTTTCTTAAAGGCTTCAGCGTCTTCTTTCTTCATGCCATCCTTGAGAAGGGTCGGAGCCGCGTCAACCAAATCCTTTGCCTCTTTGAGACCGAGAGCCAGGACTTCTTTGACGACTTTGATAACGGCTATCTTCGTCCCACCGGCGGCCGCGAGATGAACCGCGACTGTTGATTTTTCGTCAGCCACGGCGACGACCGGAGCAGCAGCAACGGCTACGGCTTGGGCCGAAACACCGAATCTCTTTTCGAGCAACTTGACCAATTCGTTAAGGTCAAGAACAGGCATTTTTTCGATTGATTCCACCAAGGCTTTGAACTTTGAGGGAATCTCTACTGGAGTATTTTCCATGATAAATTTTATTATAATTTAGTAATCTCTAAAATTAGATAAACAAATGACCAAGTTACCGATGATCAATATCTGTGATTGGACTTGATCACTGAACATTGCATCATTGATTCATTGTCTAATAATTATACTGTCTTCTTTTTACTAATTTCTCCCAACGCCATCACAAATCCTTGAATTGGGAAATTGATGACATTGAGAAACATGCCTTGAAGGACCGGTAGCGCTGGGATTGAGGCAATATCGATCATTTCTTCCTTCGTCATGTATCTGCTTTCAAATACACCACCAATGATAGCCACTTGACCTTTCAATTTCTTTTGGAATTCGTAGACGCCGCGGGCTGGGGCCACTAGATCCGTGCCATAGGCGAAACCAAATTCCCCCACCAACTCAGGCGCTGTGCCTGCGTATTTTTTGCTGGCTAGGGCCAATGAAGTCAAGGACTTTTTGGCGACGAAGAATCCGACCCGCTCCGCCTTGAGCGTGCGACGCATCTTGGTGGCATCTTCAAGCTTGAGTCCGTGAATATTCACAAAGACAAGTGACTTGGCACCCTCCATGAGTGTCCGCACTTTTTCAATGATTTCTTTCTTTTGTGCTTTTGTACGAGCCATTTTTAAATAAGGAAATAAGCAAATATTTTTGCATTTTCCAATGTTATTTTATCGACCTTTGCAGGCCTAACAGAGAGTAACCTCGGAAGGTCTTATGCGCTTTGCTACGCCGAAGCGTATGCGGAAGCGAGCCTTCTGTCTTAAGCCGTGCGAAGACAATATCATATTTACTCAAATTGGGCAAGAAAAGCGTCTATCATCACCACAATCTGGTCTTTTTCGGCAGCGGATAACAATTTTACTTTCTTATGCTTTATTACTTTTTTCAGCTTATCGGCATTGTTGTGAATTTTCTTTAATTTGCCGTCTTTGACAAACCCTTGGAGACGATCAATTCGCCTGATTATATTTTTGGAACGATTCGTCAGACCGACAAGCTGTATAATGGTTTTTTCGAGAGATTCCAGAAATAATTTCGGGTCCGGCTTGGTATTGGCTTTGACTGTAATATCCGTTGAACCATTACCATCTATGTCTACTTTTAAGGCCGGTGTTGAGGAGGCAAGTTTTATCGGAATAACTGTTCCGTCCGTTCGCGGAACCTGCGTACTGATTGTGGTCGAAGCGGTCATAAGAGGTGTCGCCGGTAATCCCGCGTAAGTTATGCTATCCAAAACATCCCCACCCCGAATCCGCTCCACATTGTAAGTGAATTCTCCCACCCCGATACCCTGAATGGCTACCGAATATGTCTGACCGCCATCATCCGGCAATGAAATATAAGTTTCCGGCTGGTCCTCGTCGCCATAAATTTCGAAACTGCTTCCCCTTATATTGTTTTCAACATAAGTATACAGGCCTTCTTCAATTTCTTCATCCGTACCAGCCGGCAGCGGAGCCATGCCGGTATGATTGCCATCGTCATCATAAACATGAAGCTCGACTGGTGAGTGCGTGCTGACTACCAGAAATGTCGCTTCTTGACTATAATCCGGTTCTCCAATAGTCACTCCGGGAATCTTGATCAATTCTTCCTCAATTATCTTGGCATTTTGGTTGTGATTATTTGTCATCACCAAATTCTCAATGGCCTTTTGCGTCGCCGTCGCACCCAAAATATTTGAATGATATATATCCTTGCCGGCTGACTTGGAAATTAACGGTAAATTGATCGCCGTCGTAGTTCCAGCATTATAGGCCGCGCTTTGTGCTACAACCGTGCCGTCACCCATCGAAGTAGTTGTCGCGTTATATTTTCCCAAATCCGTCCCCGAATAGACTACACCCTTTGCTGTTTTATTTCCCCAGCCAACTATTGCCCAACGGGCGATGTTAGCCGGCCAAGAAAATGGATCCAAAATTCCGTGGACTATCTCCGCCGCCTTCATTAGCGCCAAATTTGTCCGCGAACCAATAAATAAATTCTGTTTGAGAGATGAATCTATCGACGTCGTGGTGCCATTCGCATAGGCGATGGTTGGTCCAAAGACTTTCGTAAAATATCCGGCAGAAGGAATAAGGGAGTAGGCGCTCGACATATTCAATCCCAATTCCTTGGCCACGCTTTTTTTGAGGATCAATCCGCCGAATATTGACTGATTATCGCCATGCAATAGACCGAGTATAGCTTGGGGCGTCCCCAGATATGGCACGGCCACGGAAATAACCGAATCTATCAGGTTTTCTTTACCCATGTCGGTCAGAGTTTTTACCAGATATTTCACCACTAGTCCGCCATTACTATGAGCTATCAAAGTCACTTTGCCGGTCCTTGACCTTGAGGCCAATTGCTCAACCGTCTCCAATAATGATCTCGTGGTCGTCGCCCGTCGCGTCCCTCCTTCTGCTATCTGTTGAACAGGTCGGCGCCAATCATAGCCAAATGATTCCCATTCGGCGATTTTTCCGTCCGCTAGCAAACCGTCCAAAAAATTCATGAAGGAGCCATAAACATCTTTTAGGCCCAATGCCTTCCCAATTGGGTCGCCAGCATAAACAGCCGAGTCAACGCTCGTCCCATCCGGATTCAAGAATAATTTCCTGACATCGTCATTTCGGTTAGGTTCCCAGAGTTGGTTGACTGAGGAATCGAAACCTAACAATCCCTGCTCTAGACGATACAACCTACTGGCTTCAAATCCCGGTAAAAATACAACGCTTGAACAACAAGATGGCACTTTGGTCTCAAATGGATCATAGACAAGCCATGGGTCATACGCAATCGGACCTTTTAGGCCATTGGGCGCAAAAATATCACCAAAAACGGCCGAAGAATCCGCAGGGATAATTCGCGGCCCGTCAACGCTTCCCCACCAATTGTGTTCGGCACGCACATCTATCGAAGTGTTATTAACAATCGCCGCTTCTCTATTATTCAATAAACTGGAACCCGTTATAGTCACATACGAGGGACCAAATTCAAAAGCATGGGAGATTTTTGCCAACCCGATCTTTGCAAGCGCGTCAAGTATCGGATTCTGTATCTTGTCTCGCGGAGATGATTCGGCGTTATTCCTTGCGTCAGACAAGAACAATCTGTTGGATTTGACTTGGAAAATTCCACTTGAATCTTTCACGGTAATGCCGTTGCCGTTTCCTTCTATCTTACTGCCTTGAATCGTGACCAAACTATTTTCTATGCCAATTCCATCTGAAACAATGCCATCTGCCACATTGGAAATAGTCGTCGTCGAAATATATCCTTCCGCGCCGACGAAAGTCAGGGTGCCTTTCATGAAAATTGACGCGTAAGAGATGTCCGCGCGACCATGATCTATGGTTATCCCAAAAATATCCACAATACGAATAGGGTCCTGTTCTGAACCATGAGCCGATAATGTTCCTCCAATGTACATATAGGGTTCATATTCAGAAGCCGGATCGGCTCTGACTTCAACGCCCGGCTCTATAGTCAATGTCATGTCAGACGAGACCGTGATTGTGTCACTTAGAATATAGGGACTATGGACTTTGTCCCACACAGTATCTCCCAGTAAAAATCCATCGGTGATAATAGTTTCCGCCCTAACAGTCGGCAAAAATCCAATGAACGCGATCAAACCCGTAGCCACCCAGTTAAGAGTATGTGAAAGAAGTTTTTCATATGCATTAGAGGTTAGCAAGCCTAATAATGCACACAGCGTATCAGACAGCGATAAAGATTCGCTGAAGAAGTGATAAAGTTTTGCTGAAGTTTCGCGTCTCGAGAATAAACCTCGATAAGAATATCCTACAGAGTTGAGCCGTATCGGCCGACCAAAAATAAAACCGCAAAGCTGGCCATGAGAATAAGCATAAAACCTATTAGAAATCGGAAGAAACTGCGGTCAAAAGGATTAATCATATTGGAAATAGTATAACATGAACTAGCGAGGTCTACCCTCGCTTACAACCAAAAACCATCCTTTCGGATGGTTTTTGGACTACATTCATCTAGATGAATCATGCACTCTACAAACCAAGCTGATTGAGTCTCATTCTTGTCTTAGGTCCTACTTGTCCATAACCTTCATCTCCGGGGTTGGCAATGCCATATTTGACTTGGAATTTCTGTACTGCTTGTTCAGTCAAAGATCCGAAATAATCAGTTTCATTACCTGGAGAACCAGTCCCTTCAGTTGTAATCTGAGTCTCAGGATCTTTGTTAAGTATTTTCTGAAGATTCTTCACATCCTCACCAGAAGTACCTTTAGTTAAGCGCGTGTTAAAGACTACTACAGCAGTGGTTGCTGGAGTTACACCTGACAACGGAGTTATAGTCGGCGCAGGAACTGTCGCAGGCACAGCGCCACCAGTTGCCGAAACTTCTACAATCTTTGCTCGAGTTGCCGGACCAACTCTGCCTACTTGCGATATGCCATACTTTGCCTGAAATCTCTTCACGGCTCGTTCTGTCGCTGGACCAAAAAAACCATTGGCGATGCCTTCGGGATATATCTCACTAAACCGCGCTAGGAATTTCTGAAGTGTTTCCACATCAGATCCTTCGGTACCGCGGGAAAGGTCACTTGTAAGAACAACAGAGGCGGAGAAAGCCGAAGGGATGGGAGTACACGTCACACCTGCTGGACAACCAGGAACCGTGGCTAGAATAACCGCTGGAATGACTACGGGGGCGGTAACGGCAACTGGTGCAGGTGATCCAAATCCTCCTGGACTGCTACCGCTACTTATGTTACTGCCCGCGGATGCCGTACTACATACGGTAGCTGTAGGAATAATCAGCGCCGTAGGTACAGCTTCACTTCCACTAGGAACAGTGATTGTTAAAGTTGAAACACTATCCGAACATGACTGTGTAACATATGCACTAGTAACGCCATCAACAGTAAAAACTTTTCTATCGGCTGATGTTACAGTCATAGCAGATCCTGTGGCAATAGTGATTGAAAAATCTGACGAGCCAACTTCTATGGATTGTAGAAGTGCCGATGAACCACTTACTGTCAGATTGTAACCCCCGACAGTCAAAACTGTATCAGTTGTCAAAGTCACATCATTATATGCCGCCTGTGCAGAGATTATTGGTACCAATAGTAATAGTGAAAAAACTATTGTACCAATATGTAATTGGTATTTAGGCATAGTTAATAATTTAACGAATAATGATATAAGATGTGCTTGAACCTACACCAAGAGCTGAAGGAACTGCAGTCGGACCATTATTATAAAGCAAGACTGTAATATATCCCGAAGTTGTAGATGCTTGTGCTCCAATAATGTTCCAGTAAGCAGAACCCGCTGTTGTCGTAATAGGTGTTGAAGATGCCAGTTGGGCAATCACCACATCTCCAGATACTACTCCTGTCACAGCACAATCATAGGCCTCGGTAGTAGAAGCTGTCTGACTGCCATCCATACTATTTAGACCTGTTCCATTCCACGAAGAACAACTCCCTTTGATAACTTGTGTAAGTGCTGTTCCACTAGAACCAACGGTGAGTGTACCGCTCGTAGTCACAGCAGCTAGAGAGCTTGCTCCTGAGACAGTAAGCGTCCCTGCTGTATTAATATTTGTACTAATAGTCGTGGCAGCAGATACTCCGGTGGTGACAATCAAGACACCGAGTATTATTGAAAGTATGACTGTTAAAAAAGGACTTTTTGAATAAAGTTTTTTCATAATTTAATTATTAATAGTTGGTACTAATAAATAGTACCTGTTAATTTGTGAATTATAAACCCTCATTGAGTTAATAGATAGATAGAGTTGGGGATAACTTCCTCAAACACAAAAACCACTCCGAAAGGGGTGGTTTTTGTTTCTCTGGACTTCGAAGCTCTGAGCTTGCGAAGAGCGGAGTAGTCCAACATTGTGACCAGTTGGGAGGAGAGAAGGTTAACTAAATACCGATGTTAACCGCTGGAGTCTGCCATGCCTCAAGTCCGAAATCAATGTTGAACTCATTAAGACCAGTTGTATCATCATCGAAGTAAACTTTTGTAATGGCGGTCGAGTGGTTTGCACCAGCTGTAGCGGTGTTATCAAGAACACCAGTGTAGAAGAATGATCTTGATGTGCCACTTGGGATTATCCATTCGGTAGTTGAATCACCTGATCTCGTACCAGGACTAGCTGTTGTAAGAGCTTGTGTCAGTGTTGATGACGCAGCAGCGCCTACAGTTGAACTTGTAGCAAAAGCCGTATTTGGGTTCTTGGCTATATACAAGTCAGTAGTACCAAGGTTGTTGAAGGTGAAGTTAAATCCAATAGTAGCTTGTTTTGCTTTTGAAGTACCATTGTCAACAAGTACCGAAGTTGCAGGCGCGTACCCTGTTACAGGAGTAAGACTTGCAGCTGATGCTAGGAATGTAAGATCATTCGCAGTAACAACATTCGCTCCAGAAGCTGTAACGGTTGTGAAGTTGCTGTCAATACCAACAATGTTTGTTGTGCTGACAGTAATAGTCGTAGAAGCTACTGGAACATTTGTCAAGTCTGTGACTGGCGTAATATCATCCGCATCAGCAATATCTGCCGTAAGAGTAAGGGTCTTCCATACATCTTGCGGAAGATCAAATGTCAGATTAGAGAATACAGACGATGTGGCAACAGAATCAACTTGCACTGTCTTGCCTGCTTCGTCGGAGATATACAGCCTCTTGTACAGAGTAGAGAAGCCAGGTGATGCAAGAGGGGCACCTGTATTGTTCTGCTTCAATGTGAATGTAAGAGTGTTAATCGTAGATGATCGATTTTCTGACTTGAAATCAAACTTACCTATGACAACGCCCGAGGTTTCACCATTCGTTGATATCTTAACAAACCCCGCAGAAGGGCTGTTTGGACTGACCCTTGCCACGATATTTGCCGTAGAACCACTTGCTGACAATGTCATCGTGCGACCAGATGTACCAGATGTGGCGACTGTGCCCAAACCGATAGAATCTGTGTATCCTTTTCCATTAACAGTTCGGATAGAACTGTTTGGAACAGAGACAATAACTGAAACGTCAGTTCCACTTACTATCTTGTCTGTCGTTGACATGACGCGACCAGAAACAACGAGGGTTCTATCTGTCCCAGGAGTAATTACGGCATTGATGCCTTCAAATCTTACAAGGTAGTCAGATCCGACTGTAATTTCAGTTGCATCAGCAGAACCGTTGAGATTCTTCGTAGCAACAACCACACCATTGCTATCCTTCAATGTAATCACATCAAAGTAAAGCCATGGGCGAGTATTGAAACGAACATCAAAACGAGTAACTGATACTGGACCTGCTGTTGCCTGGAGTTTTACGGCAACCATATCCTTTGTCTCACCCTTTTTGATTGTCGTATTACTTGCGTAACTAGACAGGGAAACAGTGACTGAGCCATCGGTTCCATCCATTGTGATTGGTGTACCTGGATTTGTGACAACCGTCCCAGAATTTGCCGTACATGTATAACCCAATGGGCATACTGGGGCAACTACTGCGTTGTTGGACGTACAAGTATAACCTGCTGGACATGTAGCTGATGCTACTGTTCCACCTGCATTAACGATTGCTCTGGTCATAGGACCGAAGAAACCGAATGAAGGGAGGTTGACTGTCCTCTGATAAGCGGCGACGGCTGCTTGGGTTTGTGAACCAAAGTAACCTGGGGTTGCGGCACCAGACTGGATAGCTGGGATGCTGAAACCTTTACTAATTAGCCAATTCTGGAGAACGACAACACTATCACCTGTTGAACCAACTGAAAGATTGGTATTGAATGTATTGTTCAATGATTGTGCGGCTACAAACGAGGTGATTGCCAGAACAGCTACACCTGAAGCGATAAGTAACTTTTTCATATTTTATAATTTAACGCAGCTTCCCAATTTTACTAATAAAGATGAGGGAATTACCACGGTTTGTAAACTGATTAATAATACGTTTCCACATTTTTCGCCTGCGCTATCGACACGCAAACAAAAAACTTTGTGGCTAGAACCCCTCTGCACTATAAATTATTATAATGACATTGGGAACGAATGTACAAAAGCAAAGCTTTCACACACTCGTTACAAGGCATTATACATTACAATAAAGATCTTTTGCAAATACTATGTGGATAACCCGCACTACTATTACAGTACGGTATAGATTACCTAAAATAGGCCTGAAAGTCAAGGAAAATAGATCAAGTGTAGTAGATTTATCCCACCCTCGTCCCTCGGGAGTGACATTTTGGACTATTTGAGCGAATATCTACTCCAACGACGTTCCCCTTCCCTTTTAACAACTCCACGGTCAACCAATTCTATAAGCTCACGTTGTATCGTCTTCTCACTACAGTCCTTTATCACTTTAGAAAAGTCCTTAATAGTTAGATTGGATTGGCTTTTAAGAACGATAATTATTGAATTTTGTCTTTGAGATTTCTTGGCTTGAATATTTGAATGTCCTTGTGAGAAGCTCGTATCTTTTGATTTTGGATTACTGGTTATTGGATTTTGTCCATTGGAATTGATGGAATAATTTTGATCTATGGTCTTATTACCCATCTTAAATCCAGAACTAAACAAATCCGGTGTCTTAAAGAAACTCTCAGAAAGAACATAGCCAGCGTTTTCCGCGCTCTGCGCCAAACGATCACGCAACATGCCAACAATGTTATCTATCTCCCGCACCAACAGTGAGTGATTCATCTCTGTAATAAGGTTGGAAATACGAGCTACATTAAGTAAAGAGATTGTTTCGAGCGCCGCAGTGAAAAGCGATTGGATTATACCACTCTTGTCGCCCGGAGCGTTACTCGAAGCCATAAAGGACGAAGACATCAACCCCATGCCATGATCACGCAATTCCCATTTCATCGGTTCATCGTCCTTGAGAAGGCCAGAGACAAGATAAATGCCAGCAGTTATCTTTTCTGTTTTTTTGAAAATATAAAGCAAATAGTCCTCAGCCGAGAAAAAACCAAGTGATTTCCACTTTAGTGAGTCATTTACATCACCTTGATTATAATCTTTTTTGTCCATACTTTTTGTCTATAAGAAAGTCCTTAAACTGTCCTCTATAAAAATATCTTGTCTTTTACAAAAATCCGTGTTTTCTTGTGTCTTTGATGTGTCCATTATAATCCAAAAGAAAAAGAGCGCAAGGGTATGGCAAATGTACTATGATTTGATTTTAAGTTTTTGGACACAAATATGATACAATAAACCTATGTCAAAGAGAAAAAAAGATCTCGGAAAAAAGTCCACTTTTTTGAGTGATATGAAAGATGAAACAATCCGGACAATTCTAGCCCTTCTTTCTTTCCTGATAGTGATACTTTCCCTATTGGCGGCATTTGGCAAGGCCGGCTTTGGTAACTATGTCTACACATTCTTTATGCGATTTTTCGGAGTCGGCTACTATTTGATACCGATCGGTTTTACCATGCTTGGTATCTCGTTTCTCCAGGGTGCCACAAAACGGGTAGAGGGCACCAAGATCGTCGGGATGATTTTTTTCTTTGCCTCCAGTCTCAGCTTGATTCATATCACCTATGCGGAAGCCGGCGGAGTTGTCGGTCGTTGGATCGCTTCGCCCCTGGTACGACTCCTGGATGCTTGGGCGGCGGTGACACTTCTCACAGTGATCTTCATCGTTTCTATTATAATGACTTTCAACTTACATATCACTCTGAAACAACTTATGTTTTGGAAATGGTTCAAGAAAGCCGGCAACGCCGACACGGAAGGCTTTTTGCAGAAAAAATCCGGCAAAATGGACAAGACCGAAGAAGGCCGCGTAGATGCCGCGTTAGCCTCTATTGGAGAGAACGGACCGATCAGCAATCTCGAGAGAGAAGCGATGGAACGAGCTGCCGCTGAACAAAAAAGACGAGAGGACGAAAAGACCGTGAAGATGGCTTCACGAAAATCCGGCGACTTATCATTTTCCTATGAAGACGACGCTGGATTCGTCGCTCCCATATCCACCGCGTACCTAAAAGATTTTACTCCGCCACCGCTTTCGCTTCTCGAAAAAGACAAAGGCAAGCCGGAAACCGGCGACATAAAAGCCAACGCCAACATCATCAAACGAACTCTGCAAAACTTCAATATCACAGTAGAAATGGACGAGATTTCCATCGGCCCATCGGTTACCCGTTACGCCTTGAAGCCGGCGGAAGGCGTAAAATTGTCCAGAATCGTCACGCTCAATAACGACTTGGCTCTCGCTCTTGCTGCTCACCCTATCCGTATCGAGGCACCAATACCTGGAAAATCATTGGTCGGCATTGAAGTTCCGAATACCGCCAAGACTATGGTCGGCCTAGCGACTCTACTAAGCGCGCATGAATATCAAGATTCAGAAAAACCCTTACTCATGTCACTCGGCAAAGACATTGCCGGCAAAGCCCATTTCACCAATCTCGCCAAAGCTCCACATACCCTCATCGCTGGTGCGACCGGTTCGGGTAAGTCCGTGACTATTCACGCCCTCATCACTTCCCTTCTATACCGCAATTCTCCGGAAGATTTGAAATTCATCATGATTGATCCAAAGCGTGTTGAATTGACTATGTATAACAAGATTCCTCATTTGCTCACACCAGTCATTACCGACCCGAAGAAAGCCATCTTGGCTTTGAAGTGGGCAACAAAAGAAATGAGCCGCCGTTATGATGTACTCGAAAAGAACGGCAGTCGCGACATTGATTCATACCACAAAAATATCTTGGCGCCGGCGGTAGCAACCTGGAAACTTCAGGGAGGTCGGACCTCAAGGTCCGACCTCCCTGAAACCATGCCTTATATTGCCATCATCATCGACGAGTTGGCGGACATTATGTCTACTTATCCACGAGAATTGGAATCCGCTATCGTTCGCCTAGCGCAAATGAGTCGCGCTATTGGCATCCATTTGATTATCTCCACTCAACGCCCAAGCGTAAATGTCATTACGGGCCTCATCAAAGCCAACATTCCCACCCGTATCGCCCTCCAAGTGGCCTCACAAATCGATTCACGCACCATCCTTGACCAACAGGGCGCCGAAAAACTCCTCGGTGCGGGCGATATGCTTTATCTTGGCGGTGAGATGTCCAAACCGGTTCGTCTGCAATCCGCGTTTATCACCGAATCAGAAGTTAAGAAAGTTGTGAAGTATTTGATTGATCAATACAAAGACGAAATCGGCGGTGAAATAAATCTTACGCCGATCGAGACAGGTTCGAGTGCCGCGTTTGACGTCATGATGGACGATAATTCTCTTGAAGAGGAAGATGAATTGTACGAAACGGCTCGTGAAGAAGTCACTTCAAGCGGCAAAGCTTCAACTTCATATCTGCAAAGAAAGTTGGGTGTTGGTTATTCTCGCGCAGCCAAATTGATGGACATGTTGGAGGAGCACGGAATCATCGGACCAGCAAATGGATCTAAGCCAAGAGATGTGATAGGGGTTGGTGCGGGAATGGAACGAGAAGTACCGGATGATACTCCACCATCAGAAGACAATTTATCCGCTGATTCCACAAAGGAACAATCTAACAATTAAAAATAGCTAGAGTTGTTCAATGGTTTAATAATCAAATTACAATGCCCCTCACTCGTACCGCTTTCATCCGCGTACTCAAAATCGGATTCGCAATCCTCGTCATGTTTATTATTGCGGCCTATGCCCTGTGGCGTTCATTCGCCTACGCCCGTGGACCAAATATCATTATCTTGGGACCAGCCAATTACGCGTCAATAAATTCAACTACGACGAACATCACCGGTCGGATTGAACGCGCCAATATGATCACACTCAACGGCAAAGCCATCACAATAGATGAACAGGGAAATTTTAATGAAACAATCATTGTTTTTGTCGGTACGAACATTTTGACTCTTGAAGCGCGTGATCAGTTTGACAGAACAGCGTGGAAACAGATTCAAATAGTACGGCCTTAGGGAAATGGCGCGAAACGTATAACTCTTGAATTTATAATATGCTACAATTATCCCACGCCTGCGATTTATCAGATCTAACAAATTGAATTTATGTCCATAAAGAAAAAAACTGCTTCCGCTCTAGAGGCGAAGCATGGGAAAAATGGCGTGCCCGCGGAAACCTCTTCCCTATCAGAAGAAAACTCATCAGAAATAGGAAATAAAGCCAGCGACACGGCTGGCGACAAAAAAAGATCTATCGGCATCTCCGACGCCCTTGATGCTATCCGCACAAAATTCGGCGAGGACAGCATCATGAAGCTTGGTGAAAAACCAAAGGTCAATGTCAACGCCATACCCACCGGTTCGCTCGGACTTGATTGGGCGCTGGGCATCGGCGGTATGCCTCGTGGCCGCGTCATAGAAATATTCGGCCCGGAATCATCCGGCAAGACCACCCTCGCCCTGCATGTTGTCGCTGAAGCACAGAAGAAAAATGGTGTTTGCGCATATATAGATGCAGAACACGCCATGGATCCAGAATACGCCACCAAGCTTGGAGTTAAAATCAACGACCTGTTGATTTCCCAACCCGATACCGGTGAGCAAGCCCTGGAGATCGTAGACAGCCTCATTCGTACAAACAAGATGGATGTCATCGTCATTGACTCGGTGGCCGCCCTGACTCCGCGCGCAGAGATTGAGGGCGACATGGGCGCGCATCATGTCGGCGCTCAAGCCCGCCTGATGTCCCAAGCTCTGCGCAAACTGACCGCCATCGTCGCCAAGTCCAAGACTGTCGTCATATTCATCAACCAGATCCGCATGCAGATCGGAGTCATGTTCGGCAATCCCGAGACTACTCCAGGCGGCAAGGCCTTGAAGTTCTACGCCTCTGTCCGCCTCGACATCCGTCGCATCGCCCAGATCAAGAAAGGCGAAGAGGTCATGGGCGGTCGCTGTCGCGTAAAGGTCGTGAAGAACAAAGTCGCCGCACCATTCAAACAGACTGAGTTCGACCTCATGTACAACGAGGGTATTTCCCAGGAAGGTGAGATCATCGCTCTTGGCGAGAAATATGGGATTTTATCCAAGTCCGGTTCGTCATACTCATTCGGCGAGGTAAAACTTGGCCGCGGGTATGATGCGACAAGACAATTCCTCAAAGAAAATGTGAAAGTGAAGAATGATGTGCTGAAAGTGATCAGAGAGAAGTTGGGTCAGCAGTAGAAGTAAGTCCGACTATTCGACAAAGAAACTACCGGGCCATTATCAAAATAATAACTTGTAAACATCATGAATAGTGATATCATTTTAGGCATGGGAAAGTATACCTATGTCGCGAAAATCGAAGAAGCAGAGGAAGGTGGATATATAGCTTATTTCCCTTCTTTGCCTGGTTGTCATACCCAAGGCGAAACATTGGAAGAGGTCCTCGCTATGGCAAAAGAGGTTCTTGAACTGTATCTTAGTGTTCTGAAGGATGATGGCGAAACCATTCCGAAAGAAAAGAAGTCTCTTATTAGAATGGGTCGAAAAATGAACATTCCATTGAGCGTATCTGTCGCTTGATGCAACTTGTCAAATGATCCCTCCCAAAAGGCTCATTCGAGCCCTGAAGAAGGCCGGCTTCGTAATCATTCGCCAGAAAGGAAGCCATGTAGCAATGAAAAATATTGAGAACGGTTTGACTACATCTGTCCCTCAACATCCAGGTAATCTGAAAAAGGGTCTGTTCAAAGCAATTCTGAAGCAAGCCAATATAACAGAAGATGAGCTCCGGAAATTGCTATAAAAAGTACTACAAAACTCCGCCTAGGCGGAGTTTTGTTTGTCGGGATTACCACCCTCTCCAATAACATGTTGGGCATTCCCAATATTCAACGTGACCGTAAGGCTTTGGATCCTTTTTCATGACTTGAATTTCCCAATCACCTATCATAGATGTCCGCGTCCCAAATTTCGACACTCTGGCCCATTCCTTCTTTGTGATAAGGGGCGCCTCGCCGAAATAGTGACCACCTCTATAGGAATGATCCTTATACATGATTAAGTTTATTTGCTTGCCACAAACAGAGCATTTCTTTATTGTACGTTTTTTAATATTGATATTAGCCATATACCCATAGTATACTATAGTTAGCATAAGAAAACGATACAAAAATAAAAAGCGAAGTTGCGCGCTCTGCCATCCCAACAAAACTAGCCACTGTTGTCGCTGGAAGGAAAAGGATTTGGCACGGTTGAAGGAGTTTGAGCGGGAGAGAATGGCTTTGTTATGTTGAGAGGGTCTCAAGTCTGAATGGAGTAACTGGTTGACTTTATTTGTATGACAAGGTAATTTTACTTCAAATAAGTAACCAGGAGAAAGGACTAGAATGTACCCTGACCCAGTTTGTGGTATTGAAAATATTTCGGTTCCAACCGGAACAGTAATTGAGGTTGCAGGCTTCAAACCATTTGTGGTTGAGCATGACTCCACAACACATCAAGTTTTGTTGGATTTTTTCAGAAGGCAGCACCCCACATCCGACGCAACAGACGACGTAGTACTCCGTTGTCTTGGCGAGATGGAGAAAACTCCGGAAAAACGAACATTTTCTCACTCATTCTATTACTGATGCCGACGAGGCACAAAACCAACTGAGGGTCCCGAGCTGACCTCAGTTTTTTATTTTTTTGCATTTTCCCCCAAAACCCTATAGAATGCCAACCTAATCACAAACACCCATGTCCCTCCTCGAATACAGCGAAATTACCGAAAAGAAATTCATCGTCATGGACGGGGCGCCATTTGAGGTCATTTCGGCCCACGTCTTCCGAAAACAGCAGCGCAAGCCGGTCAATGCCACCAAGCTGAAAAATCTGATCACCGGCAAGGTCACCGAGTATTCATTCCATGTGTCCGACAAGGTCGAAGAGGCAGAAATCGAGTCCCGCGAGGTCAAATACCTCTATAACGCCAAGGGCGAATGGTGGTTCTGCGAAGCCGAAGATCCAGCGAAGCGTTTCAAGTTCACCGCTGAGCAAGCCGGTCCTCAAGCCAAATTCCTCAAGCCTAATACCATCGTCGAACAACTTCTATTCAATGAGCTCCCTATGGGCTTCAAAATGCCTATTACCGCCGAATTACGCGTTACCGAGGCGCCTCCTGGCATCAAAGGCGACACCGCCACTGGTGGCCAGAAAGTCATCACCCTCGAAACTGGCGCCACCATCAACGCTCCCCTGTTCGTCAATGAAGGAGAGATCATTCGAATAAATACCGACACCGGCGAATACCGCGAGCGCGTCGGAAAATAATTCAACAATTCTACAAAGGAACTATTGAACTATTTGCTAACGCCTCTCTTCAAAATAAATGACCTGAAATTTGAAAGCTGAGTTGACACAGTTTCAATCTCATAACGAACCTGGGTCAACTCAGATACAGGCACATGATTATTATCCTCTATGATATATAGAATAGATCTTACCTCACCAGCTGAACCCTTGGCCACGTTTAGAAAATATGCGAATTCTTTGTTTGTGTCTCTTTCAAATCCTTCCGAGATATTTAACATAATAGAATAGCTGGCACGTTTCAATTGATCAGACAAAGAAAAATCCCTTCGCAGTTTTTCGTTTCTGCTCAATAAATCGTATATGTCCTTAACTACCCGTCTAGCATCTTGCCAAACGGGTAGTTCCTCGAATCTCTTATAAACCATTTTGTTTAATTGTTAAATGGTTAAATGGTTCCTTAGTAGAATTGCTGTTAACTCGCCACATACGGCAGCAAACCCATAAACCTGGCGCGTTTGACAGCCATCGCCAACTGACGCTGATACTTGGCGGCGATTCCGGTGCGCTTACGGGAAAGAATACGGCCGTGAGGATTCAAGAATTTTTTCAAGACTTCCGTGTCCTTGTAATCAATATGCTTGATATTATGTTGACTGAAATAACACTGCTTTTTCATGATTGTTTGGTGGTTAAATTTTAGAATGGTATATCGTCTGGGTTAATTTCCTCGGCCGGATATTCGATCTTGTCCGCCGGAGCATCTGGCTGCTCTGCTCCACCCTTTGTGGCGACTGGAGCTGATGACACGCCACTGGATCCTGCGCCAGCTCCGGATCCCATTGGTTTATTGCCAAACTGGACATTGTCCGCAATAATCTCTGTGCGATATCTCTTCTCTCCATCCTTACCCTCCCAGCTCCTTGTCTGGAGGCGACCTTCAATAAGCACTTGTTGGCCTTTCTTCAGATATTGGGCTGATAGCTCCGCGGTTCGACCAAAAACGGCTACATTGTGAAATTCCACTGAATCTTGACGATTGCCATCTTTGTCCTTGTAGGAGCGATTGGTGGCCACTCCAAAACTGCAGACCTTAATGCCAGACGGTAAAGCTTTGAGTTCTGGATCACGGGTAAGATTTCCTATAATGAGTGCTTTGTTTAGATACATGGTATTTTAATAGTTAGTTATTGGTAATTGGTTATTAGCGACACAACTAGTCACTAGTTACCGGTAACTGGTTCTCTAGATTCCCTCTTTCACCATATTGTCTATACTCTTGTCCATTTCTTCAACGGTTGCCGGAACAATGTCTTTTCTATCGTCAGTCAAGGCGCCTGAAATGGTGGCGGGCGCTATCGGAACAAAAGATACTGGGACTAGAGCCGGCGCGCGTTTGCCGAGATAGGTATCCTCGCGGACCGTGGAAACTAGAAGCGCGCGTAAAACAGACGGAAGAAGCTCAACGGCCTTCTTGACTGTTTCTATTTTATCGGAGCCAAGCTCGAATTTGATCCAGCCAAAATAGGCATTATCGTGTCTCTCGTATCCGCCGGATAAGTTCTTTTTGCTGATAGTATAGGCGAGTTGTTCGCGATGTGGAGTTTCATCCGTGATGACCGTCGCTCCGGCGTCAACAATAATTTTTTTCACTGCGTCCGCCTCTTCCGGAACTTTCTCCTCCGGAATAGCAGAAACAATGAGGTATCCGATCTCATACACCGACACCTCGTTGTGAGTAGTTGTCATAAGTATTTTTGCGGCCTGTGACCCGCCGGATATTCCTTTGGGACCTTTCGACAGAAAGGACATACCGCTTTAATTGTAATAAATGACAGGCTATCACAAATCCTACCCCAACGCAAGAACATGCAGCCCGCGCGACGCGTAGCGCGAAGGCCATGAAAGTGTATCAGAAAGAGATAAAGAAATGCTGAAGAAGTGATAAAGTTTTGCTGAAGTTTTGCTTTTACCGCCAATTATCGTAGTCCAAACCTGATAGTCATGCTACTGCCTCACCCTTATTGCCCGCTCCACATTACGAGCGCTTGACGATGGTCCACCCGACACGCAGTCTATATTATAGCCACGGGCTTCAAAGATTTTCCTCAGATTACCGCTGGAGTCATAACCAACCCAAATCTTCAGTAGCGCGCATCCGCTCTGTCCAAATGAAATCGGGATGCCTTTGTTATTATTATAAGAGTCTATTGAATAAAATGGCGTGATGAATGTGTCTGAAAACTCGCTTGGAACAAAATCTATTTTTTGAAACAGGTTTCCCGTGACAGTGAAACTTCCACATCCAATTGTCGCCGGCGAAGAGGTCGCGCCGTTCCAACCGGAGCCGGAAACAGCGCATTCAATCGCGCTATCGGCATTATAGAACGAATACATTGAATCCCTAGCCGCGGCCGAAAGTATGTATTGCTTCTTGGCGATACCTGTCACGAATGCCGCCACGCCAAGAACAAGCGAGGAGACCAAGACCGCGAATAGAAGTGTGTAGCCGGAATGTTTGTTTTTTTTGTTCATAGTAATCAAAGCATTGAATCGGTCATTATATTGGTCAACCTTATTTCATTTGGTATGTTCCCGTCTTTCCATGTGACCACGACTGTGACCTGCACTTCATCTCGCCGGCCATTTATTTCTGTGATATAAAGATAACGAGAAAAGATAGTTGGGCCTTCAACGTCCTCATTATAGAATGAACCCTTGTTTACATAACCGGTATTTTTTAGGATTTCAAAGTCATATTTATTATATAGATAACAATCGACAGAAGAACTATTCGGACCCGAAGATGGATCGCATGACTCGACGACGGTCCTCATGCGTTTTTCTAATCTATCCTCGAGAGTAAGGGTAGGTGTATCAATAATCTTGTAAGTAATAAAACAAGGGGTCGTATTTCTACATGTGTCAAAAATAGCGATTACTTCACCTGACGAAAGAGTAAAAAAGAGGTCTTCAAAAGTGTACAAGTTCGGAAGATTGAATTTGTTATTCTTTGTTTCCTTTATCAATTCCATAGCTTCTTGTGCCAAGAAAGATGCCGTCATTTGGTTTTTTGCATACAAAGCCGCCGTCAGGCTCTTGTTTGCCGCAACCAAGGGACCGGCAATGGCAATCATGAGCACGGTGATTGCCACCAAAGTCTCAACGATAGTAAAACCTCCGTCTTTGTCCTTGAATTGTTTATTATTGATCATGATTGATTCTAAATGAGAAGTACTATAACTATTGTTTGACTCTCTGTGTTATGGAAGTCTGCACATCAAAATAAGTCTTTTCTTTTTCATCCACGCCGGCATAGCCGATCAGACGAACAAGGATACGCGGATAAGGAAGGGCGGTTCCATTTTCTTCTTGAGACATTACAGCAAGACGATAGTCGGTAATCACAACATTGGACGAGATAACCGGCAAAAAACCATTCGAATTATTCTGGAGCAAATTTATGTTATCGGCGCACAAGTTTTGTTGAGCCTTCATAAGTTGATAGCCATCGGTCGGGTCACCATAAAAGCGGTAAGCATAGACCAGACGACATTGGTCACCTGACGCTGGAGTTCTTGATGATTCAAAAAATATACCAGAGTTCCTACCCAAATTACATTTATTTACCGTCAAGCCCGATGAGCCATTATAGTTGAAGTTGCCATCTATGACACAGTGGTAACTGGTCCCGACCCTCAATTCACGTGACATTGACTCAAAGGCAAAATTCAGATTGGTAAATGCCTCCTGGATGGCCTGGGCCTTGTGGTTGGCGGAGATGATTCTGACCAAAGCGCCCAGAGCCACGACCGCCACCACGGAAAATATGCCGAGAGCGACAATCATTTCTATCATAGTAAAACCGCTCTTCCCCATGAAAAAACTGGAGCGTATCGGTATATGGATCTTTACTTTTTTATTTTTCATTGTTAATTCTCCACTGAAATCTGACCATTTTTCCTCACGACAACATGCCTGATGCCATTATCAGGGGCTTGTAAGAATATTTTCGCGTATGAAGACGACGCGCAGGGACTGCCACTACAAATAATAGCATCCGGATGCGGGCGCTGGAAAGAAACATTCAAATTTGAAACGGATGAATTTATCATGGAACATGGATCTGTTAGACAAAAACCGGCAACTTTGGCGCCACGTTTGATGGCATATGAATTTATCAACAAGTCACTACTACTGTATATCTTGTCTCCATTATTGTCGGCAAAAATCACAATCTTCTGATTGGTCATGCCTGAGACGCAATTGTTTGAACAAAATGCCACCCCGTAAGGGCTCTGGAACTGCGAGCTCTCTCCTCGCACGCTCAATCCGTATGTTTGGGCCGTGCGCAAAGTCAAAGCGACATCATAGGCAAGATTGGTCAGAAGGACGCTTTGGTTGAAATTGCCGTATTTTGCCATGAGAAGAGCGGTCATAAAGACAAAAATTGCCACGGACACAAGCAATTCCACTAACGTGAAGGCGCCAATCATTTTACCGCGTGGTCTACTCATGGGTTAATTATAGCTCCATTAAGATTTTTAGTCACTTTTGAGAAGCCTAGAGAAGGAATCAAAAATCAAAAAAACTTCTAGCGTTCCGCGATAACTGTTCGGTGATGCCGGCAAAGCTCTGACCACTGATTTCAGAGATCTTTCTGATTGTCTCAATAACATGCAACGGCTCGCATCTCTTCCCTCGGTATGGCAGAGGCGCCACAAATGGGCAATCCGTCTCCGACATTATATTTGTAAGCGGTATTTGTTTGATTACCTCATCGTAATTTCGCGCAAATGTAATCACACCCGTAAATGACACTGTGTTTCCCATGTTTACTATGTCTCGTGCGTCCTCCAGAGTCCCCGCGAAAAAATGGAAATTGGCTCGGACTTTGGCGTGTTTCTTGATGATTTCAACAGCTTCCTGATATGCATTGTGCGTAGAAATAGTCTCAATTGATTTCGAACCAGACGAAACAGACTCTAGATTGGTCTTACCATTCCTTACATGCAACATCAGCGGCTTGTCTACTTCATTGGCAAGCTCGATGTGTCGCAAGAACATTTCTCTCTGCCGTGGAATCTCTTCCGGTCTTGAGTGAAAGTAATCCAAGCCGCACTCCCCGATGGCCACAACTTTTGATTGCTTCGCCAATTCTTTGACGCCTTCGAACTCTTTTTCAGCAACACTTGAATGCGTACTTGTCGGATGAATGCCCACAACCGCCCACATATTCTCATGAGTTTCAGCCAAAGAAATGGCTTGTCGAGATGATTCTAAATCCACGCCAACAGTAATTATACCCACACCCGCTTCTTGGGCGCGTCTTATGACTTCTTCCCTGTCCGCCTCGTATTCAGGAAAATTTACATGGCCATGAATGTCGATATATCGTGGATTCATATCATTTTGTTGAGGCCTACTCTCGGATTTTCATTTCCTCAAAAAAAGCGGCTGTGCCGGAGATTTATTTTCCGCGACGCACTTTTTTATGATCTCAGCGCTTATCGGCAATATCGGCTCGAGAAGTAAAGCGACGTCGGCCAATCCCCTGACTAATTGCTCAATAATCCGTGTCGCGTGATCTTTGGTGGCAGAATCTTTGGCTTTTTTGAACGGCTCTTCTTTCTGAATCAGAGCATCGAGCTTGCCAATCTTTGACCAAATAATATCCGATGCCGCTTTGACATCGTACCTGGCCAGCGCCGCGTCATATGATTCCGGAATGACCGGCGTAACCGGAACTTTTTTTATATTCACCTCCGCCATTTTCATAATCCGGCTGGTTAAGTTGCCGACGCCATTCGCCAAATGCGCGTTGTAAGCTTCTCTGAATTTTTCCATCGTAAAAGGACTGTCTTCAAAAGGACTCAATTCGCGAGCCACATAATAACGCAACGCTTCCGTGCCATATTCCTTGACAATATCAAGCGGATCAACGGTATTGCCGAATGACTTTGACATCTTGACGCCTCCATCACCCGTGACAAAGCCGTCAATGACGATAGCGTGAGTCGGTGGCAACTTCGCGGCCATAAGCATCGCCTGCCACATGGCAGACTGTTGACGAAGATTGTCTTTGCCGCAATATTGGACCGGAGTCCCGTTTTTCCAAAATGTCTCAAATGTCTTCATGTCTTCCGGCCAGCCAAGCGTAGAGACATAATTGACCAATGCGTCGAACCAAACATACATCACATGCTTGTCGTCGCTGGGGACGGAGATACCCCACGGCATTTTGGTCGCCAGACGGGAAATACTAAAATCTTCCAACCCACGCCCAACAAAAGCTTTTATCTCATTGAACCGGAAATCCGGCACCACCAGCATCGGATTTTCGGCGTAAAGTTCCAATAGCGGCTTTTGGAAGGCGCTGAACTTAAAAAAATAATTCTCCTCATCAATCAGAATCAACTCCGTGGTAGGGTGAATGAAACATCTGCCTTGATCGTCAAGCTCGACGTCTGTTTTCTCCAGCTCACAGCCAGGGCAATATTTCGTCTTGTAAAGTTTTTTGTATATAAAGCCGTTCTTGTCACACCGGCGCCAAAACTCTTGGGCGGCCGAAACATGATGCGGATCGGTCGTGCGGACAAAGTGTATATCATCGCTCAAACCAAGCACGCTCTTGAGCTCTTTAAACTTGGTGGCATATCGATCAACAAATACTTGCGTATTCTCGTTGGAATTGAAGGCTTTTTGGTAAATTTTAACCCCATGCTCATCGGTCCCTGTATTGAAAAAAACCTCATATCCGGCTATTTTTTTGGCCCTGGCAATGATGTCGGCTCGGATAATTTCCATGGCAAAGCCGATATGTGGGTCGGAATTGACATATGGAAGCGTGGTGGTGATATAGAAAGGTTTTTTGCTCATGTAAAATATAGTCTAGCGTAAAATTGTAGTTCAGGAAAGCGAACATGCACATATTTTTCTGCACTCGGAGAACTGTTTGAGCGACGATGTGCATGTCCACTTTCCCATTTTGCACTTTACATTTCTCACTTTGCATTATTCCCCACCGTTTCCCTCTCGGCCCGCTCCAACTTTTTGTACTTTTCAATATCGTGAACGTATTCCATAAACGCCGCGGACAACGGGACGGCTATCAACGCGCCCAGTACGCCGGCCAATTTCGCTCCAATAACAAGGGCAATTATGACCACAATCGGTGATATACCGACGATTTTTTTGACGACCAGAGGGTAAAACAAATGGTTTTCAAATTGATGAATGATAAGATAAAGACCGACTATCAGAAAGCCGACGCCCGTGCCGCGATTGGTAAACGCAATCAAGGCGGCCGGCACCGCGGAAACGATGGGGCCAAAAACTGGGATGATCTCCAACGCGGCCGCAAAAACTGCCAACAAAAGCGCGTGCGGTATTCCAACCACGATCAATATCAGATAAACAAGCAATCCGACGATGATTCCCAGCAAGACCTGTCCCTGCAACCACAAACCTATCTTGCGCTGTGAGCGTTTCCAAAGATCCAGAATATAATCATAATGCTTGACAGGCGTGACAATACGAAGAAAATCATCCACACCCTCTTCTTGGGCGGCCAAATAGAAAGACAGGACCAAAATTAAGATCAGACTCAACATGCCACCAAAAATCATACTGACGGTCTGAACCGCGCTATTGCTCGATCCTATGAGAAAGTCCTGCAAACCTTTGGCTAAATCAGACAGTGAGAATAAATGAGACGATACCGATGGGACGCTACCAACTTGGAGACCGGCGTTGCCGGCTGGATTCCAGAGCGAATCAAGCGAAATCGTCTTTGGCAAAGCATCAAGAAAATTGACCGTGTCGCCAATCACCATCGGCAGAAAAAATACCACAACAGAGACGACCGCGACGGCAATGCAAAGATATATGCAGACGACCGCGACGATGCGATGGAAATGATAACGTCTGAGGCGACGCACGATAGGCTCCATGCCTGACGCGAGGACTACAGCGGCTAGAATAACCAGAAGTATATCAGACACATAATAGAGTAACGCCAAAACTACCAGCACGCCAAAAAATCTGACAATCGTCCCCGTACTGATATCAAAATGCGTGTCACGTGATGGGAATTCCATGAACACATCTTAGCACAAGAGATCGTTGATCTTGAAGTATTCCTCAAACGCCACTACGTCCTTGTACTTGCCAACGACGGCCATATTGAGATTTTCGTCGATGAATATCTCTCGCGCCAATTTCAAGATATCATCAACCGTCACTTTATTCATCTTATCTATAATATCTTCCGGCAATTCAATCTTCTTTTTTAATATTTCCTGTAGGCCGGCGTATTCGGCGCGGGACTCGGATGTCTCCAATTCCAATAGGGTTGTCCCGGAAATGTAATCCTTGGCTTTTTTCAATTCGGCGTCGGAAACCGGTTCGTTTTTGAGTTTTTTGAATTGGACTAATATCTCTTTGACTGCTTCATGAACACGGTTAGTATCAACCCCGACCGAGACAGTGAGATCACCATGGTCAGTATTTGGATTGTGCGAAGAACGGATGTAATAACATAAACCCAACTGATCTCGCAGACGCTCGAATAGTCGTGAACTCATTCCTCCACCGAGTATGGTTGACAAAACTTGCATAGTTGGTATGCGTTTGTCCAAAATTGGAAATGTGCGAAACCCAACGACCAAATGCGTCTGGTCCGTTTCTTTGTATTTCAGTTTGACAGCCGGGGCAATCTGCGATTCTATGACAGGAATCTTTTCCTTTTTCCCTGACACGGAAATACCGGAAAATGCCTGGGTGATTTTCTGTATGACGCTAGTTTGGTCAAAGGAGCCAGAAACCACCACTGTCGTGGCTTTGCTGACATAGTGCTCGGTCCTATATTTTACAAGTTGTTCACGGGTGTATGAACGGACATGATTTTCGGTGCCCAGAACATTCCATCCTGCCGGTTGATCTCCAAAGAGAAGTGAGGCAAAGATATCCTGGACATCTCGTTGCGGCAGATCCTGATACATGCGTATTTCTTCAATAATCACGCCCTTCTCTTTTTCCATATCCTCTGTTTTGAATATGGGATTGACATAAAGGTCGGAAATAATATCAAGCACCTGACCAAAACGATCGGCACTGACTTTAGCGTAATATCCTGTGTATTCTTGACTGGTAAAGGCGTTGTAATGAGCCCCCAAACCATCCAATTCGCGTGAAATATCCGTGGCATTCGGTCTGCGTGATGTGCCCTTGAACATCATATGCTCCAGAAAATGCGAAATGCCGCTGATTTTCTTAGTCTCGTATTTTGATCCGGTTTCAACCATGACAAGCACGGTGACCGAAGGATTGTCTGCCATGGGTATGGTGATAACGCGCAAACCGTTCGGGAGAGTGGTTTTGGTGAATTGCATGGAGATAATGTAACAGAAAAATCACGAATGAGCGAATCATTTCGTACCAAATCCGGAAGTCATGACCGCCGGTATATGCACCTACTACGAACTTACAGACGTGTCAGACCATACTCACTCTAAGT
Source organism: Candidatus Taylorbacteria bacterium RIFCSPHIGHO2_12_FULL_45_16 (assembly GCA_001821055.1). Lineage (GTDB taxonomy): Bacteria > Patescibacteriota > Minisyncoccia > Phycocordibacterales > PALSA-1337 > C7867-002. Next base: position 46,953 of record MHRT01000007.1, read on the forward strand.
TTGTCAACCAGCTCCTTCTCTGAAACCCTCTCCTGCCCACCCGTATCCCTATCCCTCACAGTCACCCCTGCGTGTTTTTCGATAGTCTCAAAATCAACAGTGACACAGAATGGCGTACCGATCTCGTCTTGTCTGCGGTAGCGCTTGCCAATGTTGCCATTGTCATCAAAAACGACCGCTCCGAATTCTTTTTTGAGTGTGGTGTAAATTTCGCTGGCTTTTTCAACAAGCTGTGGTTTATTTTTCAGCAATGGAAAGACGGCGATTTTCACAGGCGCCAGCTTCGGCGATAGTCTCAAAACTACTCTAGTTTTTCCTCCAAGCTCGTCCTCGTGGTAAGCATCTGCCATTACTGCGAGAAATACACGGCCTAGTCCCATGGATGTTTCGAGTATCCATGGTATATATTTTTCAACAGTCTTTGGATCCGTATAGCGCAAATCTATTCCAGAGAACTTCATGTGCTGTGTTAGGTCATAGTCCGTACGATCATGAATGCCTTCAATTTCATCAAAGCCGAATGTTGGAAAATCATATTCAATATCCCATGCATCTTTCGCATAAAATACGAGATGTTCATGCTGTTTGAAACGCAACTTCTCTTCATCGATGCCCAACGATAGATACCACTGCCATCGATCCTTCTTTATTGCTTCATATGCTTCTTTGTTCTCATTTGGGCGGACAAAAAACTGAGTGTCAGCCTGCTCGAACTCGCGTGTTCTGAAAAGGAAGTTACGTGGAGAGATTTCATTTCGGAAGGCCTTACCCATTTGAGCAACTCCAAATGGAATTGACGGTTGGAGCGTATCAACTATATTCTTGAAATTAAGGTAGATACCCTGACATGCTTCACCGGGCAAATATACAGGCTCACTGCCTGCTGAAGTGAAATCACCTAGATTGGTCTTTACCAAAAGATTGAAAGCTCGTACTGCAGTAAAATCTTTCTTACCGCAACTAGGACAAACCATTTCGTTGCGATGCGCATCAAAAAGGTCATTCAGATCCTTTTCTGACATCTTTTCGTCTGCGGCGACGCCAATTTTTGCGAGTTCCTTGTCTACGCGGATACGTGTGTTGCATTTGCGACATTCAGCCATAGGATCCACAAAGCCTTTTGTATGTCCGCTGGCTTCCCAGACACGAGGATGCTTGAACATGCCCGAATCAAGACCGTAATAATTTTCCTTATCGTATACGTTCGCTTTCCACCATGACGCTTTGATGTTATTCAAAAGTTCTACTCCCCGTGGACCGAAGTCATAAACGCCAGCTAGTCCACCATAAATCTCCGAACCCTGATAGACAAACCCTCGCCTCTTGCACAAAGCGATCAGGTTTTCCATGCTGTTTTCTTTCGTTGCTTCCTTTTTACTCATTTTGCTATTCTATATCAAAAACAGCTAACAATCAAAACAGATTTCGTCATGCCTCCTTCTTTGAGGCCAGATACTTCTTGATCTTTCGAACGCCCTTGGCTTGCAACTTTACGACTCCATGACTTTCTGGCTTTCGACTACTTTGTTACCGTCGCCTGGCCTTCTTGATAATTCGGATCCGTGCTAAATCTTGTCGTCAAATAATCCTGCCGACTCTGTAACTGCGCACCTGTAAAATTATCCATTGCCGTCAGAGTCGCTTGATTGAGCAGAGTCGGCGACTGATCCACTTGATTGACGCTCGGCTGGAATGAAATCTGGAAATTGACTTCCCGTCGGCGTGACGAATCGACCGTATAAGTACTGACATTGCCGATGTTCCAGGTGATAAGCCCGCTATCTTCATCATAGGTCACGACTTCATTGGCTGGACTTGTAGCCTTCAGCCATTTTACATAAGGAGGCAAGGTTGCTGTCACTTGCGCGTCGCCAACAGCACTCGTCGTATTATCAACTGTCCAAACAATCGTATACGATGTAGGCTGTTCCACTTTTGGCGGAATCGGACCGGTGTTGATGAACGGACCGGTCGTCCGGACAATACGACCCGTCAATGAGATATTGGATGAGACCCTTGTCGTCCGCGAAACCGCCGCAGAAAGACTCTCTGGAACATTTGACTCTTGTGTGCGATCTCCCGACACTCCGACGGTCACGACGACGGTCGGATTCACCACCGGGTTTGAAGCCATACTCGTGTCCTTTGGAATCAAACCAAATGAGATGGTACCACTATCACCAGCCCTCACAGAAGCAAATTCTGGCGTCGTTTTTTGATTCCAGACAATCTGATTATTGGCGGAATCAAAATATCCTTGATCCGGTTGTATGGCCGTCTTGTCATACGCCGAACCGCCGAACTTCGCCGTAATGACCATATTTGAGACTGAAGTCGGAAGATTGTTGAACCAAGATATCGTCACGCGCTCGTTTTGGTTGAATTGACCGATAAAATCATTTGGTGATGTGTCACCGTCAATGCCGATAACCAGAGATATGAACGGTCTTTGTATGGTCATAGTCTGATCGACGGACATATATTGCGTGCCGATAATCTTTGGATCAGTCGAACTTTGTGCTCCCGCTGTAAAATGGAAAACGCGGGTTTCACTGTCTTCTCCTTGAATCTTTCCTTTGATGATTATTGTGCGTTCCGCAGCGGGAGGGATATCACCTATTTTCCATGTCACATTATCATTCAAAGGCCTGATATCTGATGAGATGAAGGTAAATCCGAACGGATAACTGGCTTTGAGGATGACATTTTTGAGAATGTCTGCAGAGTTCGATTTTAGACTGACTTTAGTTTCGAACTCCTGCCCCGAGGTGATTTCTTTGAACGAGGAAACCGTCAACAATAACGGCGACGAATTGATCAGTACTTCATATGAGGTTTTTTTGGTAAAGAGCGTGGTCGAGCCTTTTACTTTGTAAGTCACACTGATGGCAATTTGTTTTTGGAGATTTTCTTCGCCAAACATGATGGCACTCACGGTCTTTTGCGCTGAACCGCCGGCCGGTATGTCACCCAAAAGTTCACGAAATGTTTTGAGTTCTTGCGTCGAGTCAATAGGGTTTGTCGTCCCCGCTGGAAAATCGACGGCCAAATCCGCGGATTCAAGGTCAACATTATTCTTGTTGACGACTTGAATATCAAATGAAACCGGCGCTCCCCCGGGGATGGAAATCGGTCCGTTGATGCTTATGGCAATGTTGTTAGCTGAAATCAGATTGGAACCATTGAAAAATAGATAGGCACCGATGCCAATGGCGACAACACAAAAAACAAGCGAGGCTATGAGAAACTTTATAAAAAATGACATGGAGTGATCTTCGTATTGTTTATTGAGAACTGCGACCGGTTGATTGTCTCCGGCTTCGTCTGGATTTTTCCAATCAGTCTGAATTGTGCTTTCGGCCGGAGTGAATCTGAGTTTGCGTCGCGTCCGCACATCAGGCGCATTCCGCGAATACAGCGACTTTTTCAATTCTTCAATCCGGTTTTTCTCGTCAGAAGGGGGCACAGGAGTAATTATACAATGATCAACGCCCAATAACCAACTAACTAACTAATTAATTGTCTATGTTAGTCTATTGATCATTGCATTATTGAACATTGGCGACTTACAGATGCGACTCCTTCAAGGCCTTATTGATGTGCCGATTCATGTTAGTTCTCTGTTTCATTGCCTCATCAATCAAACTGGTGCTTAGTGGTTCGCCGATAATTCTAGCATCAAGTTTTTTATCGGTTCCGATATAGCCAAGCAGATGTAAAATCCTGAAGACGATTATTGATTCTAGAGTTTGCATTTGTTCTGCTGATAGCTTATTGGAATCGGTTGAATCTTCCAAAAATAGAAAAGACCGTTCGATATGCCCAAATAATTCGACATGAGCCTCCTCCCCATGAAGCAAGCGACATAGAAGAAAAGCGACGCGTCCAGTGAGGCTAGACCTTGATATATCAAGGTCGGGCCTCACTGAATCAGCATTCGTCAGCCGCCAAAACTCTTTTCCACGCACGAACGAAAATTCGCCAAACGAATATTCCTGCGAATGATAGCGCAGTTTTGACTTTTCCAGCCGTATTCCCTGCGCAGTTGCCAAGACCAATCCAAGGTCACGAGTAAAAATTGACAGCAATTTTCCCGATTCACCTCTAGGGCGAGATTTAATGATGAATCCTGGAGTGGTGTGGATTATGTGCATGATAGCTTTTACCGAGGTGGAACCTCAGTAAGAGTTACTTTAAACTCAACATCCCCTGTCACCACTGGTTCTCCAACCACACTCCCAAATCTAACTTCAGAAATAGTGCACGCCGCCTTCACTTGTTTTTCATTATCCTCAACAAATTTCCGTCCAGCGCCATTGGTATCCAAAATAAGCACAGCTTTGTCATTCATACTCAATCCTTTTTCTTTACGCAGATCCTGAATGGCACGGATAAGTTCGCGGGTCATACCCTCCTCTTTGAGTGTGGGGGTGATGGTCGTATCCAATTCGACATCTTTCTCGATTGTAACTCCAAAGACGACCTCCTTCACATTCACTTCATCCTTGATCAGTCCCACAAAATTATCCGCCAATGACTTTGATTTTTGATTTTTAACTTTTAACTTGCTCAAGGGCTGTCTGATATTGATCTTGGCCGCCATGCGCGCTTCCAGGCCTTTTGAACAAAGAGTGCGGACCGTCTCCATGTTGGCGATTAGATCCGAGTCAATTTTCTCCGCCGCCGGCCATGTTTCAAGATGCACACTCTCCAATCCTCCACCGACTTCTTGATACAAATAATCAGCGAAGAATGGTGAAAACGGCGCCATGATTTTTGCCAAAGTAATAAGCACATATCGCGTGGTCAAAATAGCCATTTCTTTGTCAACTAAATCGCTTCCCTTGAACCGATCACGCGAGCGACGGATATACCATTGCGACAAATCACCGACAAAGTCCCGAATTGAACGAGTTGGTTCTTGAAATGTGTAAGCATCCAATCCTCTAGTCACAATCTCTGTGATCTGATTGAGTCGGGTTATTATCCAGCAATCAAGGATATTGACACTAACCTTTATCCCTCCGCTTCTCTGCTTCTTTTCTCCCCCATACATCTTGTAAAACGACAATACATTCCCCGCTAGATTGAAGACTTTCTTGACTATTTCATCTACTGTTTTCTCCTCAAAATTCTTTGAGTCACCGGGCTGATTGACCGAATACATCCAGTAGCGCAGGGCGTCAGCTCCATATTTATCCATCATCTCCCAAGGAGAGATGACATTACCAACCGACTTGGACATTTTTTTGCCATGGGCATCTAGGATATGGCCCAAACAGATGACATTTTTGAATGCTTTACCCTTGCCCATGAGTATGCCGACTGCGTGCAATGTATAAAACCAACCACGCGTCTGATCTATGGCTTCGGAGATGAAGTCTGCTGGGTAGGCTAGATCTTGTTTTTCGGAAAAAAAACGGCTGAATGTATTTCCTCCTTTTACAAATGGGTAATGGTCCTGCGCGAACGGCATAGATCCAGAATCAAACCAGACGTCCATGACTTCTTTGACACGCGACATCGTGCCGCCACAGGCACAAGACAATTTAACTTCGTCGATATGCGGGCGATGTAGATCAAGCTCGTATTCGGCGTTGTGCGGAATCACCGAAAAATCAACCAGACGAATCTCTGAATTGTTTATGTATTGGCTTTTTTCCAATTCGATGGAGCAGACGCGGTCAAGACCCTTGGCAGAGGAGAGCAACATCATGGCCGGTGTCGCATGAGTAATGATGAGTATCGTCTTGTTAACATATTTTCCGTCAATTTCATAGAGAAAATCCCCGGTGCGTTTTTTGACATCGCCGTATCTTTCGGCGCCAGGTGGTACATGTTCGAAGCGAGACTCAAACGGAAATGTTTCAGACAAATCCTTGACTTTCTTGCCATCATAGTCGCCAAAATCAAGTTCATTCAGTCGTTCGTCGATAATGACCTTATCATCTGAAAAACCGAGCGCCTCTTGAATAATGGCCGCAGTCCGGCGCGCTCGCAAAAACGAGGAGTGATAGATGAGATCAATGCCTTTGCCTTTGAGAGAGATAGCTGTTTTATTTACATCTTCTTCGCCGACAGAAGTGAGATCAAACAGTTCACGGTCTTGGGAATTTAAGATTCCTTCAGTATTATTTTCCGCTTCCCCGTGGCGCATAATATGATAGGTATTTCGCGACTTCTGGGCAATCTCCTGCACCGAACCAACAACTTTACTCTTTTGACAAGTACCACAGATCCAAACAGGCAATGGCGTGCCCCAATATCGTTCGCGGGAAATAGCCCAGTCTTTGATCTCACGAAGCCATTCGCCAAATCTGCCATCCTTGATATATGCCGGTTCCCAGTGAATACCTTCGTTTTCTTTGATTAGTTCCTTTCGTAAAGAAGACATTCTGATGTACCAAGAGTCGCGAGCAAAGTAGATTAGAGAAGTTTTACAGCGCCAACAAAATGGATAGCTATGCTGGTGCTTTTCTTTGTGAAATAGAAGGCTACCGTCCGGGCGATTGGCTAGATCCTTTATTATCTCAACATCGGTGGCCTCATCTCTGACGAATTTTCCCGCCAAAAACCCAGCCACCTTTTTGAAAGTTCCATCTTCATTGACCAAATGATATCTTGGCAAACCTACTTTGGTCCCAAGTTCAAAATCGTCCTGACCGTACATGACGGCCGTGTGTACGATACCAGTGCCGTCCGTAGTTGTGACGAAATCAGCGGCATATACTTTGTAAGCATTCGAAAGTTTTTCCTTTTCAGCACCGGAGATAGAATCTTGTAGAAAGGAGTAAAGAGGTTCATATTCAAGACCGATAAGTTCTTTCCCTTTTATTGTTTCAAGAATTTTGGCGTCTTTGAATCGTTCCCCAAGGACACTTGTGCGATCCTTAGCAAGAACATAGTATTCCAAATCCAAGGTTGGACTTTGCACAGCCACTTGTACGTACTCAATGTTCGGATTCACCGCCAGGGCGACATTCCCCGGCAATGTCCACGGTGTGGTTGTCCAAGCCAATAAATACACTTCTTTACTGTCAGATGTTTTCGGAAAAATCTTCTCAATGTTTGTGATTCGAAACTTCACTGTCACAGCCAAATCTTTCACATCCTGGTAACCCTGCGCCAATTCATGCGAAGACAGCCCCGTTCCGCAACGCGGACACCAAGGCACAACCTTGTAATCTTTGTACAAGAGTTTCTTCTCGTCAATCGTCTTCACGATATTCCAGAGAGACTCAATATATGAAGACTTATAAGTGATGTACGGATCCTTTAAATCAACCCAATATCCCATCCGGTTAGTGAAATCAGCCCACTCATGTACATGTTTCCAGACACTTTCCTTGCATTTTTCGTTGAACGCGCCAATGCCGTAGGCTTCTATCTCTTTCTTGGATTTCAGGCCCAACTCTTTTTCAACCTGCAACTCAACCGGCAGACCATGAGTATCCCAGCCACCTTTGCGCCTCACATGAAAACCACACATTGTTTTGTAACGCGGAATAGCATCCTTGAAAGCTCGGGCTTCAAGATGGTGAATGCCCGGAAGTCCATTGGCCGTCGGTGGACCTTCAAAAAATACGAACTCTTTGCCGCCCTCGGTCTTTTTAAGCGACTTCTCAAAAATCCCTCTCTCTTTCCAGAAAGTCAAGATCTTCTCTTCACGCTCGGCGTGGGGAGATTTGGTTTGGTTATTTTTTTGTTGATTATTTAATTCAGCCATAATGTCCACACAAATCAATTGGTTCCAACAGAATATCACATCCTCTTCGGCACTTTTATCCCCAACAGCCACAAACCATCCGTCATTGTTATAAGGAATGCTTGCGTCAGATTCAGGCGATATGAAGTCAGCGGATCATTTTCGACAATAATCTTATTAGTCGCATAGTAGACGTTGAAAGCCCCGGCCAGAGTGATCAAATAATTGGCGACATGTTGTGGTGCGTATTCCATCCTGGCGTGTTCAACAATATCCGGAAATCTTGATATTAATTTTTCTAATAATGTAACCGACTCTGGAAGTATCCCAACAAGGTCGGGCCTTGGGATGATCTGCGCCTGACTTTCAGTTTGCGAATTTTGATTATTTCCTTCTTTGTTTCTTTGCTTGTCTTTCGATACTTTAGCATAGGAGGACTTTTTTCCTTTTTCCAATACTGCTCCCGCCCTCACCGCCGCGTATTGCAAATAAGGCCCGGAATCCCCTTCAAATGAGATAGACGCCGCTGAATCAAAAATAACATCACTGCCGATGGTTTGGCGTAGAATCGTGTATTTTATCGCCCCGACCGCCACAATATCGGAGATTTCCTCTTTTTCAGCCGGACTCAATTCGCGATCGGAGATTTTATCCATCACCAAAGATTTGATCTCGCCAAGCAATGATTCAGCTGAAATAACATTGCCTTTCCGCGAAGCCATCTTCCCCGAAGCGAAACGAAGCATGCCGTGTGAAATATGTTTTGTTTTGGTGAATATGTTTTGGTCAATCAGTGAGAATGCTTTCAAAAGGACTTTGAAATAATCATTTTGTTCATTGGCTGTAATGATTATCGATTCAGTCAGATCGGGATATTTTTTGAATTTTTCGATATTCAAACCGATCTCTTTGGCCTCATAGGTGGGCAGTCCCTGCGAAGTGATGAAGACGCGGGTATGCAGTCCATAATCCTCTCCTTTGAAGATTACGGCTCCTTCACTTTCGGTGAATACGCCTTTCTTGAGAAACTCACGGACGACCTTGATTCCATTGTCAGCAACCTCACTTTCAAAAAAGAATTCATTGAACTTGGTACCGAGGCTGGCGTAAATAATATCAAAATATTCCAGGCTCCATTTTCTACCCTGGACATATATTTCATTAATATCTTTATCCGATTTTTCAAAGATTTTCTTGTTTATCACCGCGATTTCTTTTTGAACCGCCTCATCATCGTCAAATTTTGCCCCAGAAACATACATCTCCCCAAGCCATTTGACTTTTTCCGTAACAGAACCGAGATTTTCCCCACGCTTCTCATTTTTGCTTCTTTCCTTTTCTTTTTGTATCGCCCAAATCGTCTTGGCCACATGCAAACCCACATCACCTTGATAACAGGCGCGGATGACCTCCGCACCGGAGCCTTCAGTCAACCGAGAAATCGACTCGCCGATTGCATTTGACATCAGATGCCCAATATGAAAAGCCTTGAATGGATTTGGATCAGTATACTCAACCATCACTTTTTTGGAGGTCCGACCTCCAGATCTGTGGATCCGACCCACAGATAGAGCCGTGGCAACAATCTCTTCCACGAAAACTTTATCCTTGATTTTAAAATTGATAAATCCGGGACCATCAACAGAAATCGATTCGACAAAGCTTAATTTCTCGCCCAAATATTTTTTTAGTTCGGTAATTATTTTCTCCGCCAGAATTTTCGGTGCCATGTCGAGCTGTTTGGCATAAATCATCGCCACATTGCAGGAAAAATCACCATGTGCTGGGTTTTCGGGATATTCCAGCTTGAAAGATGGCATGTCGATGCCCAATCCGACCAAAATCTTATCCACAGCTTGTCCCAGTTCGACTTTCATATTCATAGGCCTATTGTAGCAAATCAGGCCACAAATCACGCCTTGACAAACATAAAATTGGGGTTATACTACGACGCAGACAAGCAACGCCGGGGAATTGGGTGTGTCATTCCCAACCGGACCCTGCTGACGGGAGTGGAATAGCGTCGCCACGATGACGCTCGTCAAAGGTACTCCAACAAATTGCGTTTGGTTCCTCATGCCGACAAGGCGAAAGGCCAACAACCAAAAGGTTGCTCGTCCCCCGCTCCGCCGAGAGCGTCGTGAACGGTTGAAAACGCGATTGACACGCCTGCCTTCCTCGCAAAAAACGAGAAGGCACCACCTTTACGGTGCGGTTCGCTTCGAGCGGGCCGCACCCCTTTTATTTATACTGGGTATGATTGCGCCTCCCTCAAAATCTCATCGATCTTTTTCGCGATTATCTTGAAATCTTTTTCTCTCTTCCCTCTCGTCGTTTCAGCCGCGGTACCCAGCCGAATCCCCGATGGATCAGTTGGTGGTCTTGTGTCAAATGGGATGGCGTTTTTATTCACAATAATACCCATCTTTTCAAGCTTGTCACTGGCGATTTTTCCTGGAACGGCTCCGGCGCCTTTTGAGTTCTTTTGACCACTCATCCAAGTATCAATGAGAATCAGATGGGAATCCGTTCCTCCGGAAATAACCTTCCAGCCCATGTTAGCCAATCCATCAGCCAAAACTTTCGCGTTTTTATTGATTTGGGCGGCGTATCTTCTGAATGCCGGAGTGGAAGCCTCTTTGAGAGCAACAGCGACCGCCGCAATCTGATTGACATGCGGACCGCCTTGCAATCCTGGGAAGACTGCCTTGTCAATTTTCTTGTGCCAATCAAGCAACTTACCCGAAGCGTCTTTTTTGTCAGATCGGACAAAAATCAAAGCCGCCCGAGGACCACGAAGAGTCTTGTGCACGGTAGTCGTCACGACATCGGCATATTCAAACGGTGAAAGATATGCCCGACCAGCCACCAATCCAGCAATGTGGGACATGTCAACCATCAAGATGGCTCCGCAAGCATCGGCAATCTCCCGCATTTTTTTCCAATCTATAATTCTGGGATAGGCGGTATAACCCGAGACAATGATGGCCGGTTTCTCGCGCAAAGCAATCTCTTTTAAATTGGCGTAATCCAAAACTTCAGTATCTTTATCAACGCCGTAAGGAACTTGAATCCAAAACTTTCCCGTGGCTGAGACTTTGTGACCATGGGTAAGATGCCCACCTTGATCCAGAGACATGCCCATAATCTTCTGTTGGACCAGCCTGCCCTCTCTGACGATTGGTGGCACAAGAGCCAAATACACAGCGGTGTTGGCTGGTGAGCCAGAAAGTGACTGGACATTGACATGCCATTTTTCCGGCTTGAGACCAAAGAGTTTAAGCGCCCGAGCCTTGCAAAGATCTTCGATTTTGTCCACATTCTCATTACCACCATAATAACGGAATCTTGAATACCCTTCGGCGTATTTGTTGGTCAGTTCTGAACCTAATGCCTCAAGCACATCTTTTGAAACATAATTTTCCGAAGCAATCAGATTGATAACTTTTTTCTGGCGTTTCTTTTCGGCTGAAATAAGTTTTTTTATTTGAATATCTTTCATATGAATATAGTCATTCTAGCACGAGAAAAAGTAGTCGCAGAAATAAAAAAGGGGGCCACACGCACCCACGTGTGACCCCGTCCACTGACCCGTCCCAGTCCTCGAGGAAGACCGAAGTTGTGAAAAAAGCAAACTGAAACTGAAGAAAGTGGAAGCCGGTGGCGGAATCTGCCAGCCTATACCAACAAAAATCCTTGACCTAAATTACACGCCTAACTATCAAGGACTCCTGAAAGCGGAGGTTGACTAATGTCGGCCCTTAAACCTTTCGGTGCCGGCTTCGGGGGAATCGTTCTTAAACTCATATGAATTGGGTGATGTCAGGTCTCTTTGCAGAGCGTGCGATTTTGGAATTTCTCCAGACGCTTTGCTTCTGAGAAACAACCAACACAACCCCCATCCTTATGATCGCCGGACGATTCGATGGAACCCGGAGGGTTCCCAAGTGCCTCTTGTCAAGAGGCTAGGAAACGAGCCACAATCCACCTGTCAGGTGGGATCGCGCTTATGTTTCATCTTTGTAGATTGACTGACAAGAAGACCTTTTCAGGTATCTCCTGCAGCCATCGGAACCCCTACTAGCATTCCAATTAACGATACTACTCCCCTAGTAAAATTTGTCAAGTAGCCTGTCAAGTACTTATCCCCAGGTTGTTTTTTGAGTGAGGTTTACCATCGTTCAAATCCTTTTCCTAATCTCCGCGATAAAATCTTTTTTCACCTCTTCCAGCGGCCTATTTGCGTCAATCACGATGTGTGGAACTTTGGCAAAAAATTTTAAATACCCCTGACGCACTTTTTCGTGAAATTTTATTTCCCTGTTATCAAAATGATCATATTGTTTTCCTTGAAGAAGCGACTGGTTGCGCGAATGTGCTCGTCGCACTCCTTCTTTTGAATCAACATCGACGAAAATGTAAAGGTCCGGTTTGATCGCCAGGCGTTCACGGAGATCCCAAAAAATTTTTGCAAGACTGTCGCCAGATTGCGCCCAAACATTATAGGCATAAGAAGAAGCGTCGTAACGATCGGCGATTACGGGCTTGCCCGTTTCTATGGCTGGTATAATAGCGTTCTTGGTATTATCAAAACGCGCCGCGAACATCAGACACAGGGTTGTCTCCACGGGCGCGTCTTTGGCTAGTGGATTTTTCAAAGTAGCCTCGCGTATCGCTTCCGCGTAAGGAGATCCTCCCGGTTCTCGAGTCGTGAAAATCGCGTCGCCCAACTCGTCTTTGAGCACAATCAGCAATGAAGACTTGCCAGAGCCCTCTCCGCCTTCAATGACAATGAACGGCGGTCTTTTCTTTTTTGAAATAAATGGGGAAATCATGTTGGTCTTGTAATGCGTAGGCCTATCCTACGCGGATTATTACTTTCCAGTACTGCCGAAACCTCATTCCTCTGGAAGTATCTGTCAGCTCGCTTATCGTTATTTGTGCGAATCTGTACCAGCCCCTCTCTGAAACTGTCCTTTCGCCCCTTCAACCAAGTATACATCCTTTATCCCAGCCACGATCATGGCATCCCAGCAAGACTTGCAACACCACCAGTGCCCCCAATGATACAGATCCGCGCCTGTAATGTCACCGTAAGCTTTTTGGGCCGCTTTAATGGCACGAGGTTCTGAGTGCAATCTTGGAGAAGCACAGCCTCGACAGATCCAGTACTTCTGTCCAGTCGGAATTTTGAGGAATCTGCGAACGCAAAAAACTTCCCGGTGAAATTTCATCAATCTCTTGCTCTTCAGAGCCGATTGATTGGCCGCTGAGCCGATAATTTTTCCACTCACGACAATAACGGCACCCGTTGGCCAAAGCCTATCTGTCGACCCCTCCAACGCCATCCTTTTGGCCGCCGCCATAAAAAAATTCGCGATCGGCACATAAATAAATTTTCTCCCCTCTGGAATATATGGATAGTCATTTAGCATTTGCGTATGTCAATTGGCAAACCGCAAGGTTGTCCAATCGTCTGTTGATTATATATAATAAAGAGACTATGACCAAGTTTGACGAGATATACCAGAACATGATCAAAAAAATCATGACGGAAGGGATCGATGAACTCAACAAAAGCAAACAAGCTGGAAGTGAGCGTGCAACATATTATACAAGGGCAATGCCTGGGATACATTTTTCCACTGACATAGAAAATGACGGTTTCCCTCTCTTGACTTTACGAAAAATTCCAATCAAAGCGCCGGTCGCCGAACAGGCTTGGTTCATTTTGGGGTTGAGAAAACCAGAAGATTTCCTAAGGAACTACACAAAAATTTGGGATGACTTCACAAATCCTGGCGATGTAGTCACAGTAGCTTATGGATATAGGTGGAGAAAACATTTTGGTCGCGACCAGCTTCAACTTTTGATTGATTTGCTAAAAAATGAGCCCGGATCAAGACATGGAGTGGTTGTCGCTTGGGATCCATCCCAAGATGGTCTGTCTTTACAAAAAAAGAAGAATGTCCCATGTCCATATACTTTCACGGCCAACATCATAGGTGGCAGGCTTCATCTGCATCTCATGATTCGTTCAAATGATGTTATTCTCGGTTTGCCTTTTGATGTTCTGGGTTTTGCCCTCCTCCAATGTCTTCTTGCCCAAGAATTAGGAGTTAAGCCCGGAATATACAGCCACTCTATTTCCAATGCCCATATATATGACTCCCATTACCGGGCGGCGGAAGAATTGACCAAGAGACAAAACGACCACAAGAAAATTGTCTTGAATCTACCTGAAAATGCCTTCCGAAAAATAGAGCAAAGAAAATACGAGGTTGTGGACGCCATAATAAATAACCTCACGGAACAGTATCATCCATCGGAAGCTATTACAGGTATCAAGATTGTCCCCTATTAATTAATGCTATACTAATCTATAATTGTTCAGTCGCGCCATTTCTTTTTTCTTAATTTCATCTCAATCTTTTAACAGTTAGGCCCCGAATTGTTCAACTACATGTCCATCATCACCAAAAAAGACATACTTGGACGCGTCCAATCCGGATCGCTTTCTTTCAAACCAGTCCTTGATCAATTCCAGCTTCAGGAACATTCGGTAGACTTGCGTCTCGGTTTTACCTTCATGATTCCCAAAATGTGGCATGTGACTCCACGCGGGCGTGAATCTCTGGACATTACCCACTTCGACAAACGCAATCATGAGTATTTTGAGGTTATTGAGCTTGAACAAGGACAGTATTTCGAGCTTTTGCCGCAAGAATATATCCTCGTCTCAACTCTTGAATCCATAAAAATGCCAACCGATCTGATGGGCGTGCTATATCCGCGTTCATCAACAAATCGCAAAGGACTATCTTTGGACCTGACCGGAATTATTGACGCCGGATATGAAGGTCAGCTCGTCCTTCCCATTCGCAACAACACCCGTTCACAAGCGATACGCCTTTATCCCGGTGAACGACTCTGCCAGGTTGTGTTTGAGGAGCTCAAATCAGAAGTCACGCCACGTCCCAGCAAGTACCATCAAAAAGACATCATAGAGGGTGTATTGCCAGAGAAAAAGACTGAGGTTGATTTGATTGCCCGCGGAGACATCAAAAGTCTTAAAGAAAATTTCAAGATTTAGAATATCAAATTGTGTACCGGTGGTTTACGAACCCGCTCTTGATGGTTCAATTATCAAACGGCCGAATTAAATTTTTATGACCAAATGTTTCATCATCGCCGCCATGACGGCCGACGGTTACATAGCCAAAGAAGTCAAGCATGCGGCTTTTTGGACCAGTAAGGAAGACAAAAAGCGTTTCGTGGAACTGACCAAGCAGGCCGGGGTGGTGATTATGGGTCTGAATACTTTTCATACTCTTCCTCGTCCGTTAAAAGAGCGCATCAATATCGTCTATTCACCGGATAAAATAGAGGGCATTGAGACTACGGCCAAGGAACCAAAAGAACTACTTGACGAGTTAGACGGCCGAGGTATAAAGGAGGTCGCGATATGTGGAGGATCACAAATTTACACTATGTTCATGAAGGCCGGAGTCGTCGACCGGCTGTATTTGACAATTGAACCACTGATCTTCGGCAACGGTCTCCGTCTTTTTAGGGAAGATATGCACTACCATCTGGAATTGAAAAGCGTTGTCCAAGCGGAACACGGCGCTTTACTCTTGGAATACAAAGTTGATTATTCAGGAAGTATGAAGCTCAATTGAAATTGGACATTCGACGATGCGTTGTTTTGCGCCGAGTCTCTTGGCTGTTTATTTCACTTCAACTCCCATTGATCGTGCGGTCCCGGCGATGATCCTTGAAGCCGCGTCCGCGTCTCCGGCATTGAGATCCTGCATTTTTTTGACGGCAATATCCTTGATTTGCGACTTGGTAATCGTGCCAACCTTAACTGTGTTCGGTTTGCCTGAACCCTTCTCTTTACCAATGACTTTCAAAATCAAACTTGATGCCGGTGGAGTCTTGAGCACAAAATCATACGAGCGATCCTCGTAAACCGTTATAACCACTGGAATCATATCCCCCATCATGCTCTTGGTGGCCTCATTGAACTTCTTGGTAAAATCACCGATATTGACACCAGCCTGTCCCAGTGTCGGCCCGAGCGGTGGAGCAGGAGTGGCTTTGCCCGCCGGAGCAATAACTTTTACTTTTTTTACAATCTTTTTTGCCATAGAATTAGTTTGGGTATCCTACTATAGTTAACATTAATAATCAAACATCAATTCAATGACCTAATCGGTTATTGGTATTTGATTATTTTCTTACATTTTCTTGATTTGCAAGAAATCCAGCTCCACGGGAGTATCACGGCCAAACATCGACACAAGAACTTTGACCTTCCCGCGCTCTGTATCCACTTCGGAAACTTTGCCTTCAAAATCCTTGAACGGACCGTCGGCAACTTTTATTAGGTCTCCCACCGAAAGATCAATGGAGTGCTGCGTATTGCCTTGTTGCATGCGCATGAACAGAGTCTCCACCTCTTTTGGTTCAAGTGGAACCGGAGACACTCCGGCGCCGACGAAACCGGTCACACGGGGCGTATTGCGCACGACATACCATGAATCATCAGTGACAATCATGTCTACCAGCACATAGCCGGGATATATTTTCTCTTCTTCTTCCACGCGTTTGCCACCTTTAATCTTGATCTTTTTTTCGGTCGGAACAATTACCGCAAAAATTTTATCCTCCATGCCGAGCGACTCAATGCGTTGCTTCAGATTGCGAGCGACAGCATTCTCATATCCGGCGTAAGTATGGATAGCATACCAGTTGCGTTCGCCAGTGGTTTGTTGTTTGGACATATGAATTTATTAAAAAAGTAGCGTAAGTAGCTTCGAAAAAACAAAATCGGACAAACCAAGCAAAGCCGCAACAACTAGAGAAACAATGATTACCATCAAGGTAAAGCGTATCGTCTGTTCACGGGTCGGCCAATTGACATGGGTCATCTCCGCGCGCGTTTCTTTGACATATTCAGTGAATTTCATAAATGATTCGATTGTGTATTAAAAAATCCCGCTGGGGATTACCCTGGTATAATATAGCATAAGTAAAACAAAGTCAATGCTTTTAGGCGCATTCAGAAAAATCTTGCCTGTGTATTCTCCAATTATTTTATCTCGTAAGTAATAGTCACATTGCTCGTCACTTTGTCTTCTCCAACGGGAATTTGCGGGGGCATAGGCGCAGATGACTTTATTGACATTACATCGGAAACCATTCCTTCGCCACGACCATAATACATCGGCTGATCTGTTGAATCGTAGAAGCTCGTAATTTTGATTATGCGGACTTCTAGTTGTTTCGCCAATTCCTTGGCTTTGGTTTTGGCATCTGTGATAGCTTTTGAACGAGCCTCCGCTTTCACCTTTTCAATATCATCAATTGAAAATGAAAGTCCATTGACATCTTGCACATCAAGGGCGCCAATAGATGTAAAGATGGCTCCGGCCTTCGAAAGATCACGGATTTTGATCTCAACTGATTGACTTACATCATAACCAGTAAGAACTGACTTGCCTGGTTTGCAATATCCGGTAGTGCATACGCTGTCTTGGTAATCATAATGCGGATTGATGGAATATGACGTCGTCTTGATATCTTTTTCCGCCACGCCAGCGTCTTTTACCGCTTTGAGGGCAGCATTGGTCTTGTTGGTGGCTTGAGCTTGAGCTTCGGCAACAGTCTTCGCGGTTTCAGTCACACCAAATGAGAATGTCGCGACATCAGGGATTGAGACTACTTCCCCTTTTCCGTTTACGGAAATAGTGTTATAGACAGGACTGTCTTTGCCGATATAGCCAATTGATTTGATTTCTTTGATTGAAACAACCACGAGAAAAATCGTCAGGGCCCCGACCGCTCCAATAAGAATTTTCCAAAAATTTGATGGGATATTCATGATATTTCTTTTATATAATTATTAATCATCTTTATGTGGATATAATATCTCCTCTGCCATAGTAAATGCAAGTGTGGACTACGCGAATAATCACGATGCATCAGAGAGACGCGTCAATGATATTTTCAAATAAACCGAGAACCGTCATCGGACCGACGCCGCCTGGCACTGGACTAATCGCCGAAGCTATATCCTTTACGGCCTCAAAATCAACATCCCCTTTTAAACTGGCGTCGGGCATTTTGGATATGCCGATATCTATGACTATGGCACCTTTTTTGATATGATCCGCGCCGATCAACCCCGGTTTGCCGACGGCCACAATGACAATATCGGCTTTTTTCGTTTCATCGGCCAGATTGACTGTCTTGCTGTGACAAACCATCACTTCAGCTCCGTCATTTCTACACAATACGGCTATTGGAGCCCCAACCAATCTGGAACGACCGACGACTGCCACTCTTTTCCCTTTGAGGGAAATCAGATAATACGCGAGTAGTTCTTTCACCCCGCGCGCCGTTGCTGGAACTATGGCAAAGGTATCGCCTGACAGTAATTTATCGTAATTGGTTGAAGTCAATCCATCAACATCCTTCGTTGGATCAATAGCTTCTATGATTGTCGCCCGATCAATATCGGCCGGTAGAGGCAACTGGATGATGATGCCTTGAATGGAATGATCCACGTTGAGGTTTTTAACTGCAGCAAGAACTTCCGGTTGTGAAATTGTCTCTTTGAAATTAGTGTATTTTATATCCACGCCAATTTTTTTTGCAAAGGCCATTTTAGCCTTGATATAGGCCGTAGAATCGGATCTATCGCCAATTTGTATGATGGCGAGCTGCGGAATATAAGAAAGTTTTTTGACTTTTTCAACAAGTCTGGACACGCGCGCGGCGCGGGCGACAAGACCTGAAAGAATAGTTGCTGACATAGGAAGAGCATAGCATACCTGCGCTTACAAATTAATCACGAAAATATCAATATTTACAGCCGCATTTTTTACATGACAACAAACATTTCCCTAAAATAGAAGAAGCTTTCTGCTCCAAAAAAGACCAGTGAACAACACATAAAATCCAACCACCCACCAACCGGAAAAAGCTGGCAATGTCACCGAGGCAAACGGAATATTGGCGAACAATTCAACCAGATACAACTCATAAGTAAGCAACAAATGCGCTATCCAACCAAAAATATGAGCGCAGACCATGGATAAAAAGCCGCTTGCACCAGTCAAAAACACGACCAACATGGTAATTGGAATTATCGGCAACACCAAAATATTCACAACTAGACCGATGATGGAAATCTGACCCATCATATAGAGGATAAAGGGTGAGACAAATATTTGCGTGGCAATGGTGGAGGCCACGATGCCGCGCAAGCCAAATTTTTCTGGAATAAATGACAGTTTACTTTCAATGGGACTCGCGAGGAGAATCAAACCAAGCGTCGCCAAAAATGAAAGTTGAAACGATGGATCGTGCAACAAGATCATCGGATTTTGAATAAGCATTATTAGACCGGCAAAAACAAGTGCGCGAGTCACATCATAATCACGACGAATAAGGTCGGCCGACAGAGCGATACCGGCCATAAAACACGAGCGCACGACCGTAGCTCCACCGCCAACCATGATTCCAAATAAACCGATGCCAATACCGCCGACTGTAATGCCCCAAACGCGTGGCATAAACGAAAATAACCGGCGCATGGCATCGCCGACGATGGTAATATTGAAACCTGATAAAACAACGATGTGGATCAGGCCGACAACGCGAAAATCATCAAGCAAATCCGCGCCAAGAGCGTTCTTTTCACCGACGACAAGACCAGCGGCCAAAGCGGCATGCGGTTCTCCAAGCACTTCTTCCAAATGAGAGACAAATCTCCGCTTCAAATGGAAAAGTGCGCCAAGAATATAGTGGTTTGCCCGCACCGTAGACATGACATTTTCCATGCTTTCAGCCGGAGAACCAATCGGGAGATTTTCAACTTTCGCACTTTTTATTTCATAAAAAATATTGTCTTTAGCCAAATATCCGATATAATCAAACACGCGCCCGGCATCACTCCTAAAATTATAGGGCTCTGAAACTTTTCCGGAAAATGAAATCCTGTCGTCAAACACAAAACGTGGATGAAGTCTGGTCTTCATCCGAATCAAGACTGAGGATATGCAAGGACTATTCATGGACGCAGTGATAGCGCCTGTACTGGTTGTCGCCAAGAATAATTCATCCACTAACACCGAGAGTATCTGTCCGCCCTCTTTCCTTTCCGGCTCTTGAACAACCGTCCCGACACCCGTGACTAGTTGCCTATCGCACGCTCCGATGTCCTTCGCGTCTTGTTGTAGCGAAAATAACACGCGTATCACCGCCAATCCAATAAATAATGACCAAAAAATGGCAACTCCCCGTTTCATTTGGGATCATTGTAATCGATCGCGATAAAGAAATGCTGAAGAAGTGATAAAGTTTCGCTGAAGTTTACCGAGGTGGAACCTCGGTACCGAGGTTCCACCTCGGTATCACCCATGCTACAATCAACCCATGAAACAATTCATCCCAAAAATATTTGACATCCCTCCACTCACCGGCATATCAACGAAGACTATCGAGGAACATCTCAAGCTATATGTCGGCTATGTGAAGAACAGCAACCTTATTCTTGAAAAAATACCAGAGCTAAAGGCTAACATTGAAAAAAACGCCTATGCGCTCGGCGAAATCAATCGTCGTTTTGGCTTTGAGTACAACGGTATGCGAAACCATGAGATATATTTCGCGTCCCTAGGTGGCGGCGCGCGGGCCTTAATTGATTCAAGTCCGCTCAAACAAACCATCACTGCCGAATGGGGTTCATTTGACGCCTGGCTTCTAGAATTCAAAGCGATCGCCCTCACTCGCGGCATCGGTTGGGCCATGCTTTATTATGATCGTGCCGACAAACGCCTCTTGAACGCTTGGATTGATGAACAGCATCTTGGACAACTTCAAAATTGCGCGCTCATCCTCGGACTTGACATGTGGGAACATTCGTATGTCGCCGATTACCAACCATCAGGCAAAAAGAATTATATTGAAGATTTTTTCGTGAACCTCAATTGGAGCGTGGCCGAAGAAAACTTTAAAAAAGCCGTGTAATTTACTTCAAAAACCACCTTGCGAAAATACCAGCCGGCAACAATCTGACTTCCGTATTTGTTCCTTCCTCTTCAATCGTCAACTCCCCCACCTCAATCTCTCCACTAAATTTTTCCATGAGCGGAAGCAAAACATTCTGGTATGACAGCGCCGAATAGCCCGCCGAATAGCCATTTATCAAAAAGAAAAGCGGCTTGTCGGAGAGTAGTTTGAAACAGTTTCCAACCAACGGTAAAAAATGTTCCTCTATCTTCCAAAGCTCATCGTCAGCCCCGTGACCGAAGGCCGGAGGATCCATGATGACGGCGTCATATTTTCTGCCACGCTTGATCTCGCGCTCCACGAACACGCGAGCGTCTTCAACAATCCAGCGGATCGGTTTATCCGTAAGACCGGAAATCTCAGCGTTTTCGCGCGCCCAAGCAACCGCCGTCTTTGAACTATCTATATGGACCACTTTCGCCCCAGCTTGAGCGCAAGCAAGCGTCGCCCCGCCCGTGTAGCCGAATAAATTGAGAACTTCGATTTGTGAGTCGGCGAAGAAAAGAGGGTTTGAGGGACGCTTCGGGGCGAGTGAAAGCGAGCGAGAACCAGCCGCAACTTCACCAGAGGTTGACGGCGTGTCCCGAGAAACCTTGTTTTCCTGAGCAGATTTTCCCCTCTTCCATTCTTCAATTTGTTTTTTAACCCACCCCCAATTCGTTGCTTGCTCCGGAAATAATCCCGTGTGTTTGAAGGCCGTCAGCTTTATCCAAAACTTTAGACCACTAAAAGAAACCGCCCATTTTGCCGGAAGGCCTGATTTGAGCGACCATTTACCGCCGCTTTCTTCATGAACAAAATGTCCATCGACTTTTTTCCATTCCGCCGGAGAAAGTTTTTTTGTCCACAAGGCTTGAGGGTCAGGACGCGACAAAACTACTTTGCCGAACCGCTCCAGCTTCTCACCATCGCCGGAATCTAAAAGGGCGTAATCGGCGGTTGATTTAGTTACAAGAATTTTTGAAGTGGTCATTGTCGTTTTTAGATTGATTGAGGCAATTCCGGCGGGAGAGCAGAATCATTCCTCATATGTTCCGTCTGTTTTATCGAACTGTGACGAAGCATGACAATGGCAGTGATGAACAATATCGTCGAAGTCAAAGCCGACCCTATGCAGTATGTACAGATAGAATGTAAAACAAACAGCTGAATATAAACAAACCACAAGGACATGCCGAAACCGAAGACTGTGATGATCAGCGTCCATTTCAATATGGACGAATGATGGGTGGCAATTTCACCTTTGCCGTGTTTGGATTCCAAATATATGAAAGCTCCCAAGGAAACCAACAAATAATAAAGCGCGCCGAGCAATGATACCGGTACGCCGAACAAAACAGAATAAGGACTAGTAAGAACAATCTCACAGCCCTTTATAATCGAGCATGGAGGAATGACTCCACGATAGTGTTCAATCGTGAGATATGTGGCATCGGCAAAACCAAGCATGGCCACGATTAATAAAATAATCACGGCGACGCTACTAGCTTCAGCGAATGGCAGAGTCAATGATCGCTTTAAATGCTTCATAGCCGTTTGGATTAACTATCGCTTTGCCATTGACGAAAAATGTTGGAGTGGAGTTGATTCCGAGAGTCCTGGCTTCATCCCAATCTTTTTGTACCCGGGCCTTGACTACGTCGGAAACAACGTCTTTCTTGTATGTCTCAACATCCAAACCAATACGCTCGGCATATGTTTCAAAGATGGTGCCGGCCGTGCTGGATGTTTCCCATAATTTCTGATTATCAAATAAAATATCATGCATCTCCCAGAACTTGCCTTGCAGAGCCGCGGCTTCGGAAGCCTCTGAGGCCATAAGAGCATTTTTATGTGGCACCGGATACAAAGGAAAATGACGATAGACAAAACGTACCGTCGTTGAAGACTCATTTAACAAGCGTTCGGCCAACGGATAATAAGTCGCACAGGCCGGACACTGGAAATCGCTGTACTCGATGATCGTGACGGACGCATCGGCGGAGCCTCGGGCATGGTCAGTGGAACTAACATCAGCTGGAGTGCCAAGCGTAGGTGTTGTATCTAGCGGTTTGTTCATAGCCACAAACAGACCCCAAATGATAAGTCCCAAGATAATGATAAAACTGGCCCAAAAAATAAGGCGTTTTGTATTCATGGAAGATAGTATTACACAAAGTAGAGGTATTTTCTACTCTGGGAACATAATATGTTCGCGGCACTTTATAGTATTGACACTAGACGCGCAAGCAGATATATGCCAAGAGCGTTCATGACAAATGAGATTGGTACCAAGAAAGCAAGACGTGTTTTTGACAATCCCAGGAGCGTGAGTCCAAGCTCATCCGGCAATGGTGAAGCGATGACGACGGCTCCCAGAATCGGCGCCAACCATTTTAAGAACCCAAAATGAAATGACCGGGCAATATGTCTGACAAATGAGGGTTTCAGGGAATTCTTGAGATCATCGGCAAACCGATCTCGTATAAAAAAGAAGAGAATGATGTCACCAGACAAGGCACCGAGTGCTCCCCATAATATGACCGTGAACATTGGCGTTGTTTCTATGAGATGTACTAGGGCGACCGAAGACGGCGCAATCGTGAACGCAGATGTAAAAAAGACACCGGCGATAAAGCTGGCGAACACTCCATTACCGAGATTATCCAGAATCAAATCAAAAAATCCGCTCCAGGAAAGAACTATGGCGATGCATATGCCAAAAATGACATAAA
The DNA here is from genome assembly GCA_001821055.1 of Candidatus Taylorbacteria bacterium RIFCSPHIGHO2_12_FULL_45_16. Classification (GTDB taxonomy): domain Bacteria; phylum Patescibacteriota; class Minisyncoccia; order Phycocordibacterales; family PALSA-1337; genus C7867-002. The sequence continues at coordinate 70,455 of MHRT01000007.1, forward strand.
AAAGATCTCTGGTCAGCTGATGGCGAGCTTGTCTGCAACGCATGGGTGTATTATAACCTACTTATTGATCCACAATAGGCAAAAACTTATTTCATAAATACAAACTTCAGGAGTCGCGACAGGTATGTATTTATGACGGTCCTTTGCGACCACGAATATTTGTGCGGGGTACGAGAAAAAATAAGGCTTATTCAGCAGTTTCAGAGGGATGAAAAAGCGGTTGCGGTTTGAGCAGAAAAATGCCAGATTTTGCACTTGGCGCCGGTGACTGCGAAATTTGCACCGACTGCCACCTGATTCACAGGCGATTGACAATATCCTGAAAACGACTAGTCTTTAATTCCAGACAACGAAAGGAAAAATTGATCTATGAAAACAATGAAAACTGCGTTGATCTCGGTGTACCACAAAGACGGTATCACTGATTTCGCGCTCGAACTCGTAAAATTCGGATTCACCATATATGCTTCTGGCGGCACCGCCAAGCATCTCACAAAAGCCGGCATCAAGGTCCTCGACGTCGCGACCCTAGTCGGCGGCGAAGCAATTCTCGGGCACCGGGTTGTTACCCTCTCCCGTGAAGTGCACGCCGGACTTTTAGCCCGCTATGATGTCCCGGAAGACATGGCTGAGCTTGAACGCCTTAATATTCCGTGCATCGACCTCGTGTGCGTTGACCTCTATCCGCTCGAACAGGAGATCGCCAAACCGGACAGCACAGAATCGTCAGTCATCGAAATGACCGACATCGGCGGACCGACCATGATCCGTTTGGCGGCAAAAGGCTGCCGCGTCATCGTCTGTGATCCAGCAGACCGCCTGCCTGTAATCGAGTGGCTGAAATCAGATGGGCAAAAAGACCCAGGCCTGCTTGGCAGATTGTGTGCAAAGGCTGAATTCGTCGTCGCAAACTATTGCATGGCATCCGCTACATACCGTAGTGCGGGATGGTACCGTGGCCTTTCCGGCGAGAGTGTCGCTGAATGTAAATACGGCGAGAACGCCCACCAAACACCGGCAGCGTTGTTCTCTTCGGGGATCGACGATCCGCTGGGGCTCGATAAATTCACTGTGGTTGAAGGTACGCCTCCCAGCTACAACAACTACTGCGACTTGGACCGGCTGTTACAGACGATGACACATATTGCGATCGCCTTTCGCAACATGAGCGGAAGAAAAGACAGCAAAATTGCGATCGGAGGAAAACACGGCAATGCATGTGGCGCATGTACCAGTTACAACGATGAAGATGCGCTGCGTTGTGCAATGAATGGTGATCCGCTGGCCATCTTCGGAGGACTGGTGATGACGAACTTCCCGATAGATGAGAGGCTCGCTGAATCTCTCTCCGGTAAGATGCTCGACGGTATCATCGCCCCCGGTTTCTCCGTAGAGTCCATCGCTAAGCTCCGGCGCCGAGGCGATAAATGCCGGTTCATCGAGAACAAAGCTCTGTCATCCGAGATAGGGCTGGACGCGATGCCGCGATTCCGCTACGTTCGTGGAGGTTTCCTTCGTCAGCCGAATTACACATCGATGATGGACTTCAACCATGCTAATCTCAAAAAGATTGGCAACGCTTCTGAGCGACAACTCATCGACATGCTTCTGGCCTGGGCCATTGGTTCGACCAGCAACAGCAACACGATCACTCTCGTCAAAAACAGCATGCTGATCGGAAACGGTGTCGGCCAACAAGATCGTGTCGGTGCAGCCAAACTGGCGATCGAAAGGGCGACTCGCTCAAAACACGACATCAACGGTGCCGTAGCCTACAGCGATTCGTTCTTCCCGTTCCCTGACGGTCCGCAGACCCTTATCGACGCCGGAGTTAAAGCAATCCTGACCTCAAGCGGCTCGGTCAAAGATCAGGCGACAATCGACGTCTGTGTCAAAAACAATGTCGCGTTGTATATGATCCCCGATCTCATCGGGCGAGGTTTCTTCGGTCATTAAATTGACCCCACCATTCACATGCCACTCCCCTCAAGGGTGTGGCACTTTTTTATTGCACAAAAAAGACTCGCCCTGCTTTCACAAAGTGAGTCTACTGAATCTGCGTTGGCGATCAGACACCGAGAAACGATGCCATGACTGCCGGAGCGGCCAGATACCCCTCGGCAATCTTGGCAATCTCCAGCGCTTTCTCAGCTGCCAGACCGGCATACTGGTCGGAATTGCCGCCGACCTTGCTGATAAGCGACATGACATCTCCCGGTAGTTTCGAACGGGCATCCAGTAATTCCTGATCGTGCCCATCTTCACCGATCTTTTTGATGGTATACAACCAGGAACTGCCTTGCTTGACGAGTGGAAGTGCTAGCTCATTAACAACCCTATGAGCGTCTCCTGTGTAGCCGGCCATCTGAAGTGCGATATACACCGGCTCAGCAAGTATCTCCGCACCCTGAAGCTCCAGATTGCGCTTGCAAGCTTCCGGATCAACCAAGATCCGCGCAATGAACGGCGAGTCGCCGCGCAAGAGGGTGTTCAACTGTGAGACCAGATTCACAACGATTGTCGGAAAATCCCGAGCGATAGCGCTGTTCACCAAGTCCCGTTGATGCTCGCTTATGAGCACGTCCATGACCTTGCCGAATTCGCTCTTGGTCTTCAGCCATGTGCTCTCAAGGTTCTCGAAGTTGATCGGGTTCCTCTTTTGCGCCATGGTTGATGAGCCGACTTGGCCTTTGTCGAATGGTTCACCGAGCTCTGCGATTTCGCTTCGCATGAGATGTCGGCCATCCCGACCGAATTGACCGAGAGAAGCCGATAGCTTCACACAAGCAAACAGATAATCGGCGAGTGGTTCGGGTGGCAGAATCTGGGTGCTGATTGGAGCCGGCTTCAAGCCGAGTCTTCTCAACACAAGCCCTTCAAATGTCTGGGGCACAGCGTAACCGATCTCTTCACTCTCTTCTTTCTTGATAGCACGCTTGGCATAGTCGAGAATTCCAACTGCTTTCTGTGCATTGTATGCGCCGACCGCGCCGGAGATATTTCCCACGAGTCCATAGGCTGCCGCATTGGCACTCTCGAGATTCCGGAGAATCCTGCTCAAGATCGTGGCAAACCAGAAACCGACCGTGATTGGCAGCGCATGCTGGCCATGAGTACGACCGATCTGCTTCTGTGAGGCGAATGTCCGGGTCCGCTCAATGAAATGCCCGATGACCTTGTCCGCCAAAGGTTTGACGACCTCGGTGTGAGCGCGGAGGAATTGAAGCGACCGCGCCGTATCGAGGACGTCATAGCTTGTGAGCGGAACATGAATCCATCGGCGAAGGCCGAGGGGTGAACGCTCTTGAGCCAAGCGAACCCAGGCACGGATGTCGTGTTTGGTAATCTTTCGCTCAACTTCATCAACTTCGCTCGTTGTGATAGAGAGAAGTTTTTGTTCGACTTCCGGCGTGAGGAGGGCGATGTCAGCCGGCGGAATGATTCCTATGTCGGCCAACGTTCTCATGGTTGCGATTTCAACTTCAGCCACATACCTGAAAAGGTTGTCGTAGCCGAAATACGCTTGCAGGTCTTTCGGTTGATACCGGGGATTGCCCGGCAATGTTAAGTTAGACATATATGGCCCTTTCTATTGTTTTTTGTTTTCTGCACTTCTCTAGCCAATACTACTTAAAAATCTCAAAAAGGCAACAAAAAACTCCGGGAGGTGTAACCCTCTCGGAGCGTCTAACTGAATGTACTGTCACCAGCTCATGCCTGTCAGGCGTTTCTCCTGGTCAAAACGCAAGGCGGCATAGATGCTCGGATTGCGTATGGCTAAGATTTGCAACGCCGCAAGCACGGCATTCCCCGGCTCAAGTACAGTCATGACCGGCACGTTGCTGGGCGTGTGTAATAACGACCAGACATCTTGAGGGAATTCCTTATATTCCACTGGAACTGTGATGACTGGAACTGTGGAATTCGCTGCCAAGACCGGACCGGCACCATTGCTGCACCCGATGTAGGCGATGATGACCGAGTCGCATGGCTCCTCCTGTAAATGCTGCTGCAGAAGTTTGTACGCCAGCACCGGTTGTTTGTGCACCGGACAGGTGACTGGTAGCAGTTGGAACTTCGGCTTCAGCTCAAGCTTCATGAGAAGATCTTCGACAGCTGTAAAGTGATCCTTTTCCGAGCCACACCAAACGATGAGGCGCTGGAAAGGGATTCCAAATCGGTCCGTTGCGTCTGCAACTTCGCGATATTTGGCCGTGACCGTATCGAGATCGCCACCATCGCGATAACCCTGTTTGTCAATGTACCCACCGGAACGATCGACGACCCGCCACGAATCATTGTCGATAACATCGGCCAATCGAAGCTTACCTTCGGTATTGATGCCGAACTCGACCTTGAAGTCCACGAGCTTGCACCCTTGGAGCTGCCAGGCCTTTTCGAGAACCAGGAAGGTCTGACGAGCAATATTACCCATCTGTTCGATGAGTTGTTCTTCATCAGAATGAGTGAAAATCTCATCGGTATCAAGAACTAAAAACGGTTCCTGGCCGACAAGCATACCTTTCGGTGCGGTTTTCCTTTCCTCAGATGTGTGACCTGGATAAAACAACAGGGCTCGTCTGTGTTCGTGATCGAACACAATCATAGGGTCGTCCTTGACTAAATCGTATTCGTTGGTGCTTTTGACACCTTTCCAGGTCTGGCTATGAGTTTTGAGGAATAACTCAAGGACAAGTCTTGGTAATACTTGTCCTTTCATAAGGTGCGGTTTTCGGTCGAGATACGAGCCATGCGCTTCGCGTCTAACCACCACTTCGTACGGCAACATAGTGCACCTGTCTGCAAGGAATTCTGTGGCTCCGTCTTGACCTTCAAATGCAACGGGGATACCACATGCCTGGAGAAGTCTGAACACGTTACAGGTCGTACGTGTGGCTAAGGCGGCCTTGCCGTTAATGATGTCATGTTTGGCGCCGTCACCGGCCGTGATGTCGTCTTTTGATTCAATCCTGACTCTGGCAGGACTGCCGGGGATAGAGAAGATTCGTTTGGTCTTCCCTTCGCTCATTGGCTGCATTTCTGTCGTCCTCATATGATGTTTTCCTTTCTTTGAACATTGGGAAGAATTCCCAAACCTATGTCAAAAACTACTCCTGAAGCATAGGTAAGTCAAGATAGGAGATATTTTATAAAAGTTAAAAATAATTATTCTACAAAAAATGACTCCGTGGATTAGACGGAGTCAGTGTGATGACATTTTAGTAATGGACAGATTAGGCGACCTTGACCTCTTCCTTAAGAAGCCGCCGGACTTCGGCAACCGGATCGGCCGCACCGAGGACTTGCCTGCCCATGACGAGAAACGAAGCGCCCGCCTCCAGAGCACCTTGTGGTGTTCCGATTCGCTCTTGGTCCCCCTTGTCAGCACCCGGAGAACGAACACCCGGAGTGACTAATTCGAATTTCGGATATTCGGCCTTGAGAGCCGCCGCTTCTTGGGGCGAACAGACGAGACCATGGGCACCGGCGCGATTGGCTATGGCTGCGAGTTTCTTCACCTGTTCCAAGGGTAGCCGGCTATAGACTTCTTCGCAATTGGCTTGATCCATGGAGGTCAGAACCGTCACGGCGAGAATCTTGGTCGGGGTGCCTTCAAAGGCTTTGACCACGGCCTTTATCATCGCTTCCCCGCCGGAAGCGTGAACTGTCACGGCCCAGGGCGGATTGGTGGCGAAGCGCTTGGCGATGTTCTCCAGTGTGTTCGGGATGTCATGTCCTTTGAGATTGACCATGACGCGGCCGTACACCTGCAAGTCCGGCACCAGGTTGCTATAGCCTTCCCAGAAGAACAGGTCGTTCACCTTGAGAATGCAACCGGTGGTGCGGAGTTGGTCGATGAGCGGCAACACATCAGACCAGCTCTTGCCGTCGAGGGCAACGATGATCGGGTTCTTGGCTTCAACGTCCTTCTTGCACCGTTCCATAATGCCGTGGCCGATGAGGTACCGACGAACATCGTGGAGCGTCATGCCAGACCAGACTTCGAGGTCGAGCTTCTCGTCGGAGAACTTCTTCCGCCAACCTTGCTGCCGGTCAACGAGGACAATGAGAGGACCGAGGTCCACTTCAGCCGAGAGGCATGTCCGCGCCGGGATGATCTTCGAAGCGCCGTCCGTAACGACGTCGTCGATGAGAACAAACGGCTCTTCACGGACCAAACGGCCGATAGTGTTGGCCTTTGAGACGCGTCCTTCCTTGGCCTGCTCACGAATCGTCGTGTACGGCAGACCAATTTTGAGCGAGAGCGGTCCCGCGAAACAAGAAACCGCGTCGGGAACCTCGCCGAACCGTTTGACCTTGACACGCAAGAGCGGGATCGTGTAGAGTCCGGCCAAGAGCTCAATAGCCTTCGGGTCATTCCTCGCATTGCGGAGGTTCATGTAAATATCGGTCGTGCCGCCACTTTCCAGAGGCAGACTCCGATTGTTGTCGTACTTCACCAATTCAGCATCGGATTCCACCAACGCCTTGATGACTTCTTCCTGCTCCCACGGAGCAAGCCAGTGTGAATTTCCAACTTTTTTCATAGCTTTCATTCCAGTTTTCCGTCATTTTGTTTTCAAACCTATCTGCAACCAGATTACAAGCATTTTGAACAAAGTCAATGTTTTGAAAAAAATGCAAAAAATGACTCGCACACCTAAGCGTGCGAGCCGTTCGTAGTTTGAACCTGAATTAACCGACGAGTTTCCATGGGAGCTCTGTGCCTCCCCTGAAGACTTGCACGGTCCCTGCCTTGACTGGGACCGCGAAAGGCGTTCGCTCAATTGTCATCGTCTCTCTGCTCACCGCCATGCTGCACGTACCGAGGAAGTTTTCGGAGAGAAACGCGCCGAGATGTTCCAAGGCATTGTCTTCATCGAAAACTGTCGTGTACATTTCAACGGCCGCAGGAGCAGTGAAGATCCCGGTGGCACATCCGTAACAACGCGACTTCGCCTGTTCATCGTGCGGAGCAGACTCTGTCCCAGCCCCGAAGCGCTTGTGTCCCGATGTGACATATTTCCGGACACGTTGCCGATGCGACTCGCGCTTCGGCACCGGCTTGCAGTAGTGACCGGAATTCATACCACCCCAGAACATGGCGTTGCGATTGATCATCAGATGATGTGCAGTCACTGTCGCGAACAGCGTTGCGTGCTTATCACAGCAGCCATATCTCGCGACGAAGTCGGCCGCACGCCCATCAGTAAGATGCTCGAAATATCAGCACCTTCTTGCTACCTGTTTGCCCCGGTATGCGCTTTTCTGGTATCATTTCTGGCCAAGGAGCGAAAAATCGTCGAAGCGGTGAAATCGCTAATCGTCGTGGCTTTGGAATGGGTGCCTATTCGGTTATGCTCCGAATCTGAGGGTTCCACAAACCCTAGTGCTACTATTACACCATAGGCACCATGTATGCTAGGTTTTTAAAAGGCCTGCAAACCTTAGCTTTTCCAGCTTATCATGATGTATGAGACAATGGCAATTTTGATCAATATAATATTTCTAGAATTTTACCGATACGTCGGCGCTTGCTCCTTTATACCAGATCTGTGGTTACTTATTCGAGTGAGCGCGTAGAACAACGACGACAGTCGATTCAAGAATGCCAGGGTGATAGGCCCAACCGTGACTTCCCCGTTTTCAATACCGGCGATCACCCGTCGTTCAGCTTTGCGCGCCAAGGTCCGGGAGATATCAAAAAGCACGGCCAATTCCGTTCCGCCAGAGATAAAGAATGTTTTTATGGGTGGCATTTCTTTTTCAATCCAATCAATCATAAATTCGAGACGATCGACTTTGGCTCGTTCCATCTTTTTGTCAGCCCCAGCAACTTCAGCTTGGATAATGAATAAACATCCTTGGATCCATTGGATTATTTCAGTGGGTTTTTTGGCGGAATCGATGGAATGAGTGGAATCAATCGCAGTCGTTTCATTCGACACTGCTTCGGCCATGCTAGCCGAGACTTGGATAGTCCATGAAGTATCAGCTAGTTTCACCTTCAAAAGTCCAATAAATGAATTCAATTCATCAAGAGCACCTAGAGCTTCTGTTTGACAGGAACTCTTCGGCACGCGTTCGCCCGGCTTTGAGTTGAAGGCTTTGGTTGTGCCAGAGTCGCCTTTGCGAGTATAGAGCATGCGATAAGTTTACAGTGCAAAGCATGTCCCTGCAAAGGCAGGGATGCAAAGTGCAAAGTCGAGTTAAGTGTACGAATTCAGAAGAATATGACAAAGGCCTTTTATTGGCCATGAGCCTCTTTCGGCTGTAACAAACTAATGATAATAAAAGAAAAAATCAAAAGCATATACCAAGATGTAAACATTTGAAATGAGACCGGCGTCCATTGCAGTGCCTGATTGGGATATATCCAAACCCGGGCGAAGGTTCCGACCTGCTCGGCCAGCCAGACAAAAAGCGCTAATAATCCATTGGAAATCAGTGGGTGCATCCTGTATGTCTTGTGAGTCAGCGTAACATAAAACTTTGTTTTCCAGAAAATAATTATGAGCAATCCGAAAATAATCCATCTAACATCATAGGTAAAATGATTGGTGAAAAAATTGACATAGATCAGGACAGCTACCGAAATTAGCACGGCCTTGTGCGGCAGATTTTTGAATAAAAAATTGTTGATCCTCCAGGCTCTGGCTATGTACGAACCAACAGAGGAGTACATAAAGCCCGTGAACAAAGGAACGGTGGCAATGGCCAAAACGGACGGTTCAGGATAAGACCACGAGCCAATGGCGGCCGAAGTCTTGTATATTTCCATACCTATGGCAAAAATATGAAAAATCACTATTGCCAAAATTTCCCTAGGACGCTCCATTCTCGTCCAAATCAAAACTGCTTGAATGACTAAAGCGCCGATAAAAAGCAGATCGTAACGATATATTCCGGGTATATGTATATATTGACTTATCAGCAGAAAAAACAGCATCAATCCGCCAAACAACGCCGATGAGGCTTGTTTCTTCAGGAAAATAAGAGTTTCTTTCAGAAAATTTTGCACGACGATACTGTAATTCATTTTTGAAGAAAAAGATAATTTCAGGTACTCCCACCAGGAATCGAACCTGGACCGCGAACTTCGGAGGCTCGCATTCTATCCATTAAACTATGGGAGCAAGTAACTGGTTCCTGGAAACTAGTTACTAGTAACCAGCAACAAGTTAACAGAATGTGCGCCGTCTGGAACAATGTTTGGAACCTTTCTGGCGTTGAATAGCATAGCCTGAATTTAGGCAAAAGAAAACCGCAGAATGGCTTTCTGCGGTAGAGCTTGGGATTGAACCTTGCTCCTCATGTGACTATTTTATCTCAGGAAGCCACCATTCCAATTGGTCAATTACTTGACTGTCGCCATGGCCTCGGCGTCCGACACCCACTTGAAATTCACCTGACCAGTGTTACTACCAGAACTCTTCCGTCCCGGAAGAAACAGATATCGGTAGACCCATGCAGGGCGTTGGGTGTAATGACTCAGTATCGCCAGAACCAAGCAATACTGGTCCCGAGGACGGTCTTCCCAATTAGACCAGTGCGTGTAGTGGCGAGCATGAGTATGTCGAGTAACAACCTGAGCGCCCGCCTCATGTTCCTGCAGTATGTCTTCGGTCATGCGAGCGAGGAATTCTGGCGAACAGTTGCAGAACTCAGCCATGCGAAGAAGAGCGACCCGGTGTGCCATACCAGTGACGAGTTTGCTCATGCAGGGATACTGCTTGAACCATTCATCGGTGATCTGTCTGGCGGCCTGAGCCCATTTCTTCCGGATGACGATCTCATCCTGCACATCCTTCAGTTTTTCCACGGAAGTGATTTCAGGACACTGCAGGAGTTCTTTCAACTCCTCGATTTCGATACTGACTGTAAACTCGGCGAACCGCCAGCCACGAAGGTATTCGTTCTCCATTTTAGCGATTTCACCAAGTCTGTTTTTCTGCGTATCATTAAGCATAATCAGCCTTCCTTTGTTTTGAGTTAAAGCAGCCCTGAAAGGCCGAATTTGCAGCTTTTCGGAGCTACCTTAAACTCTCATATCAATGATCTTTAACTATGGCAAGTTTAGCATATTACGATACATAAGTCAAGCTCTGTCCAGTTTTTAGTGTAGCTTTGTTAATCCACGCCCTGTAGGCTGTTCGTTCGCGACAGGCGGTTCACGATCGCGTCCCCGCCTTCGCAGAATTATTCTAGCTGTTTACCAGCGCTTCCTATTAATTTAACAGCATCCTTAATTGCTTGGTTGTACCCATCTGCCCAATCATCACCTGGACAACAAGAATTATTCCGGACGTGATCCCAACCATCCGCTTCTGTTGCTCTTAGTTTCTTGAGTTGTAAAATAAGTTTTTTATTTGCATCCATGACACAATTTTCTCACTTGAAAAAGTGAAAATCAATATTGACGATAAAAATAATCTGTGCGCCGTCTGGGACAATGGAACCTTTCTGGCGCAAATATTACAGTTAGACAAAAGCATTCCAATAAGTAATAAAAACTTCATTTCTTTCTTGATCTCCAAACTGAACCAATGAAAACTAAAATCATAAGCATTCCAGCATTCGACAGCACCGATATTCTTGTATCCAGATTATCAACAAAATTATTTATTATGAAGCTAAAGATCAAAAAAATAAAGCAGAAGTATATTGAGAGCTGGTACCATTTTCCTGCTGTAGTTTTTGCGGCAGATTTTCCTTGTTTTGCTACATTAAGATCCTTCAATACCATCATATCTTCCTCAAAGTCTTTTTTAGAAGTATGATTTTTCGTGTCAAATAAAAAATAGAGAAAACATACTACCACAAAAATCATTCCTGCAAGCACGATCAGTATCTGCCAAAAAGGAATTCCGCCTGATAAACTCGCAAAATAACTTGCTACGAGAAGTGCTGTTATCGAAACCGCCACGATGCATATCTTAATTATTTTCATTGAAGTTTTCTGTGCGCGGGAGAGGAATCGAACCTCCACGCCCGTAAGGGCTTACGCACCTCAAGCGTAAACGTCTACCAGTTTCGCCACCCGCGCGTTAGTTTATTATAGCGGAAATATTATTTAACCGCCTCTTCTTTATTCTCTACCGCCAAAGTCGCTGAAGTCACTGCAACTTCTGCCGCAATGCCATGTTTCGTATCAGTATTTTGTCCCGGATCTCGAACCGAAAGGATCCGGCGCATCTGCTTCCTGATCTCCTTGGTAGCCTTTTCACGGATGAAATAGAGTTTGGCGTGGCGAACCTTGGAACGACGAACAAGTTCAATTTCATCAATCATTGGAGAAAAAAGCGGAAAAATGCGCTCCACGCCGACACCGTCTACAACTTTACGAACCGTAAATGTCGCCCCCGCTTCACTACCATGTTTACGAGCCAAGACCAAACCTTCAAAAGCTTGGAGACGGAACTTGCCTAGGCCTTTGGCCGTGTCTTCTTCAATCTTCTGCCAGACACGAACCTGATCACCCGAGCGGATGTCCAATTTCTTGCGGTCTGCGAGAGGTATGGTTGAAATTATCTTGGTCGCCATAGTGGAGGTACATTATCACACGAAGAGAAAATGTTCAAGTTTTCGACCTGATTTGAGATAGCAAAAAGCCACCAGGAAGAGTTTAGGGTTGGTTAGCCTAACAATACAATGTTGGCATACCCCAATCGCGGGCGGCATGCGCGGACATCTAGTCCGCACAGACTCAATGCGCCAAACTTCCTAGTGGCTAATATAATGCTACTACTTATGCTTCGGTACTGCAATCCCCAATTCCTTGAAAGCCTCATCAAAATCCTTAGGTAATGGCGCCTCAACTTTGACTCTTTTGTCATCCAGCGTAGTGAATTCTATAGATCTCGCATGGAGCGCTGTCCTTGCAAAACCAAGAGCCATTGGTCGTTTTGGAGCATACAGAGTATCACCCACAACGGGATGATAGACGGCTAATAGGTGTACGCGAATCTGATGGGTTCGTCCCGTTTTCGGCTCAACTTCAAGCAATGTAAACTTCTCCATCCGCTCTGCTACTGGCGTGACACCATTCGCAATCCTCGTCCAATATGTCTCGGCATCGCGCATTTCTCCTCTGGCTCCGCGTTGGGCCGACCATTTGCGAAAATCAGAATTGTTACGGCCAATCGGTCGGGTAATGGTCCCAAATTCTTCCATCATATCCCCCCAAACGAATACCAGATATTTTTTCTTTATGGTTCTGTCTTGAAATTGTTTTTTGAGTTGAGCGTGGCCTTTTTTTGTTTTTGCGATGATCAGCACGCCCGAAGTTTCCCGATCAAGGCGATGGACAATGCCCGGACGAGCAATGGTTGAACCATCAACACCCCGAGCCGGCTCGCCGACATTTTTTGACTTTGAATAATTCTCTAATACCCAATCACTCAAAAAGGGCCCCGGTGCACGGCCATCAGGATGAACCATCAGACCGGCCGGTTTGTTGACCACGATACAATTCTTGTCTTCGTAGAGAATCTCCACTTTCGGTGTTTTCGTGCTTTTGTTGCTCATATGATGAATATACGCTAATCTAGGGGAGTTCACAAGAAATTATGCGCGATTAGCTCAGTTGGTAGAGCAGCGCTTTTACACAGCGAAGGTCGGGGGTTCGAATCCCTCATCGCGCACCAAGAGAGTAGAGACATCTAATTTTTCAGAATTTTCTTTGGCGGTTGCCAAAGAAAACCATTGATTTCTGGGAACGCCGCGCGCTTCGCGCGATTGTAGTGTGAGGTTGAAAAGACGAAGCCAAAGATTTTTTGGAGAGAGATTTTTTTAGAGGGAAGGTCGAAATGCACGGGAACATAACACTTGCCCCACCCTCCCGTGCGCGTGTTATGCAGAGATTTATTTTTTGCCGATTACTGAATCAGCAAACTCCCGAGAAGAGAATATCTTTATTTTCCTGATTTTTTTCGATTATCGTCTTTACACAACATCTGACAATTCTTTGCAGTTGTTTTTCCACCCTCGTGCCAAGGGGTTATATGATCGGCCTCCATTTCTTCGAATTCAAAAGTTTTTTTACACCACACGCATTTACCTTTTTGTCTTTCGTAGGATTCGCGCTTCATTTTGTCATTAAACGCACGGATGGAAAGGTGATTTTCTTGTCTCGTTAGAACATAGGGATAAATACCAGATTTTTTCGTTACATCTTCATCTTGCATCAACTCTTTGATTTCGGCTTCTAGTTTACCAGAGTTTAGTTTTTCGTCTCTGAATTTGTTATACAACTCGCCCCATTGAACACTACTCATTTCTCGACGATAGTTTGTAAAATTTGCCCGCACCCACGCAATTACATTTTGGAAATAATCCCACAATTCCTCGGCATTCTTTTTATGCTGATGCTTAGCCATGTAATCTTCTATTTTGCCGTCGTTGATCCACGAAAGCGATGTTTCCAGATATTCCTGTCGGATTGGTGAGCCACTCACTAATTGCCCACCATCATTTGCCAAAAGATAAGCCGCGCAATTTGATTTGCTGAATTTCAGTTTTGCGTCAGAGAGCCACGGCCCAGTATAAACTGCGTTACGAATTTCTTGGTCGGTCAATTTTTCCCCGGCAATGTTGATAATCCTAAACCAATCCAACCGTTCTTTATCCGTGCCTTCGCAGAAGTAAATCATCAGTTCATAATCTAAAATTTCATTCTGTTCCTCTTTAGTCAGATTATGAAAAAAGCGGTCGTTCAGCGAAAAATCGCCATTAACATATTGCCCGATGCTAATAGTGCGCTGTTGGCCGTCCAGCACTTCGTAGCCGCCATCTTCGCGCACCATCCAGTACATCACATTGAGCGGAAAATCTTGCTTGACGGTTTCGATCACCGCATCTCGCTGTTTGTCTTTATAAACGAATTCGCGCTGATATTTTGGGCGAATATCAAGCTTGCCACCATAGGCCACCACGCCTTCCTCGGCGCTATCTTTGTAGTCGGCTATTACTTTACGGATTTGAATTTTGTGTAGATCAATTTTCATATTATTTTTTCACTTTTTTATTTTTTATAATGAGGCGATCATAAAGTCGTCTATATGTTCCGTTACCATTTTCTAAATAAAACCTAGGACCGCCTTGAACAAACGAACCTTTTGGAGCAAAATCTTTCATCGGTTTTCCGAGAAACAAACTCGAACCGATAATCTCAAACTGACTGGGGTTGTATTTGTCTAGAAAGGTAATGGGGACGCCCATTTCCCCCTCATAATCCGTCGGTATCTCCGTAACTTTGGAAACCGAAATTGCGTCGTAGTTTACGTATTTTGGATATTCGCTTGGGTTGAATTTTTTATAAAGAGTCAGTTTTTCATGCCGTTTAGTCGTATCAAGATTCGTATACCAGCCAACGTTGCCAAATTTCTTAATCGTGCCGTCCGGTTGTTTAAATTCTTTTACTTTGCTGTAACCAGTCCATACCTTATTCGCTTTTATAAACACGAAAAATTCCTTGTACGCAATGGCATTATCGTTGCCGATTATCAAAAATTTCTTCCTGTACTCCATGAGCTGTGCAACATACTCGCGGAAGAGGGAGAATGGAGGATTGGTGCAAACAATATCTGCTTCCTTGAGAAACTCTATACATTCATCGCTCCGAAAATCACCGATGTCGCGCAGAGGAGTCGCGGTGTTCTTGTTGTGCTTTAGCAAGAACTTCAC
>MHRT01000007.1:85149-87023 GCA_001821055.1 Candidatus Taylorbacteria bacterium RIFCSPHIGHO2_12_FULL_45_16
AACGGCAACTGTCCGCCAGCAATGGGTGATTTTGTGTAGCTTGTGGTAATGAGTTTCTTCAACCCAAGAGCGTTGAAATTGGCCGCGAAATATTTAAAGAAGTTGCTCTCAAAAGGGTCATCGCAGTTGCAGTACAAAACTTTGCCGCGAAACTGATCTTTGTAGCGCTTTAATTCTTTTTCAATGTCAGCAAGTTGAGTGTAGAACTCGTCATTCTTTACTTTGGCTGCTTTATTGAGGCTTGAATTTGATTTGGTGGCCATAAATTTATTTCAATAACTCATCGGCTGATACCCCAAGGGCTTTTGCCAATTTCGTTATAGTCGTAAGTGTGGGATTTCCTTTCCCGTTCTCAATATTACTCACAAAACCGCGCCCCATACCAAGTGCACGAACAATATCTCCCTGCGACATACCTTTTCCTTTACGGATACGCCGTAGATTCTTGCCTAACTTAACGGCCTCGATTTTCATTACTAGGTAGTATATCGCTTGTTATATTATACAGGTAGTATTACTATATATGATAATACCATATATGGATAACTCTTACTTCCTCTATGCCCGCAAAAGCACCGATGTCGAGGACAAGCAAGTCCTCTCCATAGATGCGCAACTAAACGAGCTTCGTTCGCTCGCCCAGCGTGATGGGTTAGAGATTGCGGCGGAGTTTGTTGAAAAGCGGACGGCAAAAATGCCCGGTCGCCCGATATTTAACGACATGCTCCTTCGCGTGGGACGCGGTGAAGCGCAGGGCATTATCTGCTGGAAGATTGACCGCTTGGCTCGCAACCCGGTAGACGGCGGACAGATTAGCTGGCTACTCCAACAAGGAGTGATCCAACACATACGGACGCACGACCGGAGCTATCTGCCCGGCGATAACGTCCTTATGATGTCTGTCGAGTTTGGCATGGCTAATCAATACATACGCGACTTGAGTGCGAACACGAAACGGGGCTTGCGGGAGAAAGCGCGGCGGGGAGATTTTCCCGGCCCCGCTCCTATGGGCTACCTTAATAATCCGCGTACCAAAACAGTTATGTTGGATCGGCGAAAAGCACCTATCGTCAAAGCCGCTTTTGAACTCTACGCCGAAGGCAAATCACGTCTCACAGACATCGCATATTTTATTTACGACAAAGGAATTAAAACTCAACGACGCAAAGGTGGAGAAGGCGGCAGAAAAATATCAGACGACCATGTTAAGCGTATTCTCACCGACCCGTTTTACTACGGACATTTCAGCTACGGCGGTGATATATGGAGGGGCAATCATACTCCGATTGTTTCCAAATCTCTTTTTGATAAAGTGCAAGACACCATAGAAATTCGCGGTAGAGGCCAGAAAGCAAAACAAGACCCGCAAGTTTTCTGCGGCCTTCTGCATTGCGCTAATTGTGGCTGTTTTATAACCGCCGAGGAAATAACGAAGTACCAGAAAAACGGCAATGTCCACCGATACGTTTACTATCGGTGTACTAAGAAACGCGGCCCCTGCTCGCAATCTTACGTTCGCGAGGAAGTTCTAACCGCTCAATTATCTGATTTGCTATCGCACTATGCTTTGCCGCCGGAGTGGGCGCGGGAGTTATCCCACATGGCCGACAAAGATGAACTGGAAGCCGAACATATTGCGGGAATATCCGTCCAAGAACTTCGGGCGAAAATTGCCGATCTGAACGAGCGAGAAAGTCGCCTTACCGACCTCTATGTTAGTCAGGACATTGACCGCGACGCTTACCTTGAACGGAAGCAATCGCTTATGTCAGAACGGAAAACTGCGGAGGAGCAGATAGCCCGATTGAAACGGGACTTTACTGCTTGGCTCCAACCTCTGCGCGAGTGGATAAACGAAGGTCTAAAGCTTAATG
>MHRT01000008.1 GCA_001821055.1 Candidatus Taylorbacteria bacterium RIFCSPHIGHO2_12_FULL_45_16
TTGCGGCGCTAATCGTGGTCAGCTTTGTCAGCCTTTTGCCGCTTCAGGCGCAGGCGATAACGCTTGTGCCATGTGGCACTTCAGCTCATCAGCCCCCGCGAGATGCGCAAGGCCGCCTACAGCTGCCAGCAGGGAAAACTTTAGCAGATTATCCTCATGCTGACTGCCAGCTCGGGCATTTGTTTGTTTTGATAATTCGCACGATCAATTATTTGATCTCGATGGCTGCGCTGGTGGCGATGTATTTCATTGTCACCGCTGGGTTTGGCATGGTAACCGCGCTTGGGAACGCGGAAAAAATTCAATCGAGCAAAGAATCGATTTCTCACGCCGTGATTGGTTTTGCGATTATTATGATGGCGTTTGTCTTTGTTAATTTACTTATTAATGGGATTCTGGGGGACACTACAAAAGGAACCAGGCAATGGTGGGAACCAGGATGTTTGTATGACATTACTAATATCAGAAATGAATGTCCACAACTCAGGTTTTTCGGACCTATGGCGCAGCAAGCAGCAATTCCAGGCACAGCAGTTGCAGGCGGGACGTGTTCAGGAGTGCAATGCTCTGATTCTGCATTGAATATCTGCAGTCCTGTTGCCCCAGGCGACGGTTGCTATGAAAGCGCGGTAAACCGCTGGAATAATCAGATCGTCCAGGGCGTTGGAAGCAATACACAAATTGCTTCGGGTATCGACGCGGTAAAAATGTTGAAAGCAATCATGGCTCGAGAATCAAATGGAGTCGAAGGCAAAACCTCGCGCTCCGACCCGCCGTCCCTAGGACTTTTTCAGCTGAAAGTTGGGACTGCTAATAGTTTCAAAGCTGGCTGCACAACGGCAAATATTGATGAGGCATGGCTGCTAAGCGAAAATAACGCCACCGCCCAAGCATGCATCGCCGCTGCTTATTTGCGCAGCCTCGTTGGTGTCTGCGGTTCTGATGTCAGGCAACTGGCCGCTGGCTATAACGGCGGTGCCGGAGCATGCGCAGTCAGCGAGGACTGCGGGCCATCTGCGGGCAGTGGCCAGTGCAGCGTTTGCCAAAATCAGAATCGTGCAACCAGACGCTGGGAATGTCTATGGGATGACAGCGCGCATCAACAGTGCAACGCGAACCGTGCTGGTAATTTTAGCGAAACGAGAAGATACGCGCCCCAGGTCGAATACTGCTATGCCAGGTTTAACTCAAGTAGTGCAGCAACCGCCCCCGCGGCTAGTAATGAGACTGATGTAGAAACAGCTATTGTTCCTGCTGATACTGACAATGGTGTGCCCCCCGGCATTCAGGTCTGGTCTGGAGAGGATCCGCTTGGCCTAATCTGGGGCTCAAGAGAAACTGAGCTAAAGGCTGCCCTGAGCGCTTTCGGTACCAAATGGGGAAGCCAGCTCACAGCGCGCCAGGCATTTCGACCAATAGAATACACAAACCACATTAGAAGCATTTGGGAAGCGTGGCGTCTGCAAAACAACGATGGTAATGGCGCTGGATCTGGGTATGCCTGTTCAGGAGCAAAGTTTCTAACTAAAGCCATAGTGGATAAATATACCGCCGCGCAGAAATCATGGATCAGTGCGGAGGCGAGCAAGCATGCTTTTCAGGCGAATGGTACGCCGCCGGCATGCCAATCTGATCATGAGAGTGGAATCGCGATGGATGTCTACCCGGTTCCCTCGGATTTTTCTACCACAAAGGCCGAGTACAGTAGATGGATCAAAGCTGGGTTTGACTCAGGACTGTGTCACAACATTGCGGGCGACGAACCGCATTTTATTTTGCGCGCTGGATCTGGATTGAGCGACCAGCAATGTCTTACGGATTATGTTGCGCCAGTCACTTCATCTTCGTCAGGTGCAGCACCAGCAAATATTCGTCTGTCGCCGGCAACGGCTCTCGCCGGAACATTTGATAAACTCGTTAACTCGGAAGCAGCTTTCAAAAATAACAACTTAACTCTCACTATTACAGGCCAAAATCTGGAAGGCGCGGTCATAACCAGCAATGCCGCAGATATCTCGGGCGGCACAGGACTAATTGTCACCGCAGTAAGAATGATTTCTGATACCGCTACTGATGATAAAGTCGAAGCTGATTTGTCTATTGCGCCCGGAACAAGGGACGGCCAAATAATTTTTGCCATCAGAAATAAACACGGAAAGACTATAACAACTAATTTCAATATTCAGCTCACGGGTACTCAGTGGCTTCAAAGGCATTTTCCTAAAACCCAAAAACGAATCACTTTTTTTGGTCATTGGAGCGAAATTGCGCCAAACGAGCGAGGACAGAATTTGATGGATCAGATAAATAAGGGAAAGCAGTTTACCTCGTCTGATCAATACAAAAAGTTAGACATCTGGATGAATGTATGGGAACAATCACTTTGGGACAAGGTTAAAACAAGCGTCTGCTCAACGGAGTTGGCTGCAGGGTGCGCAGGCTGGAGAGATAATATTATTGACGTTTCAGAAAGCAGTGACACGGCAGGTATAGTTCTACATGAATCAGCTCATAAGCTGCATGCTTACTATGGGGGGATATACTATAAACTCAATCCCTTAGCGAGCAGTTTTCCTACAAAGTGGGTTTCGGCCGTCGGAAATATTAGTAATTGCCCTTATCTCCCACTAAAAGATGTCTCTCATTGGAAAGACGGTACGTGGGATACTGCTCACTGCGGTTTTATCAGAGCTTACGGTGCGAGTGACACATTAGACTCGGCTGTTATAAAAAGCCTTTGTAACTTTATGGATGGCAGCTGCTATGCAGAGGACATAGCAACCATGACTGAAGAGGCTGTTTTTCAACGATCTAAATTCAATGATTCTGAAATAAGGTCAGATCTCCGCTATAAGCAGAAATTAAACCTTCTACTACAATATGAGTTTATCTCCAATTCCCCATTGGGCATGAATGGCCCTGCAGCCGTGTGGTTGACACAACTGCCAGAATTTGCTATATTTAGTCGTTCCAAATGGACATTAGGAGGAGATAATGAATAGGATCGGAGTCGTTCTACTTTTCGCAGCTTCTTTTTTAAGTATTGCGTGCTCGGCTTCTGCAGCAGGCGATATACTCGTGACCACGGTTCAGCTGGATGATACTGGCAAGGTGTCAGTGATAAGCGTGACACAAGGACCCCCTACTGATCAAGAGCTTCCCCAATACGCAAATCCAGAATACCGAATTGAGATTCAGCGAGACGGAAAAAGGGTTTCTGAACAATCATTTTCTTTGAGATTAGATGAAATGGTGGTTCATCCCCTGGAAGACGATAAACCGTCTGCGGTTGTGAAGCAAAAAAGCACTATGCAAAATTTGATGCTCTCGCTTTCCGCGGCAGGTGGAACAACAGATCAGTACACGATCAAAGTTTTCAAGGGAGGCAGCGAGGTTTTCTCGAGTACGCTCGATAAACTGCCGTTCACCCGCGAGGCCGGTGTAACCGACCCGATCAGAAGCAAAGAAGAGGTTGATCTCTTAAAACAAGTTCAACCGCAAGCATCAGCTCCAGTGGAAACCGCGCCTGCCGGCGGTTTTCCCTGGAGTTTTGTTATTATTGCCGGTGCAGTGCTTGTAGCTGCTATAATAATGTTTAGTATTTGGCGCCACCGAAAGAAAAATGAAAATTACAACAAAATTTAACTATAAGCGAAGTTTGATTTATCTCAGCATATTCATTTTGATTCTGGCTCCGCAGATTTCTTTTGCGCAGGAGCGGGTATGTCCTGGGCTGGAAAATAACAACGATAAGGTGACTACGATTAAAAATCCTTTGGGTTTCCTGGGAATATGCACGCCAGCCGAGCTGGTGACCAAAGTTATTGCCGGGTTTACCGCGATTATGGGTATCATTGCAGTAGCGTTTTTGGTGTTTAGCGGTTTTAAACTCATCGTCGCGTCGGATGAAGAAGCCATCAAATCAGCCAAGGATTCGATAACGTGGTCAGTCGGAGGTTTTGTAGTAGCTCTCTTGGCCTTTACTATTATCTCAGGCGCGGCAAATCTGATTGGTTTTCAGCCAAGGTCAGATGGGGATCGTTTTGTGAACCCTTTAGTTTTTCGCGGTTCGGATACCTTTATCGGGGTTTTGAATTACATTATGGTCAATATCCTGGCCCTCATTGCTGTTGTCACACTTTTGATGATTGTTTATTATGGCTATAGGTACATTACTGCGGCTGGCAACGAAGAAAGCATTGAGAAGGCCAAGACAGGACTCAAATGGTCTATCATAGGCCTCGTTATCGCCATGATGTCTTATGCAGTGATCTCTATTGTTCAAAGGCTATTGTTCTTTGGAGTAGAAAACTAAACTTATGAAACGAAAAACAAAATTTTTTTTCAAAATCCTAATATTACTTTTTGCGTTTAGTTTAATACTTCCTCAATCGGTACAAGCGCAAAGCAGTCGACCGGGAGAGTTGGAAGATAATTGTGATCCATCAATATCGAAATGGGAAAATGGTAAATGCGTAATTATAAATCCAGCCGAAGGTAGCCTCGTAGAGTTCCGTACGTTTCAAGATTTGCTAAAGCGTATTTTGCAAATCCTCCTAGCGTTCGCGGCCGCCATAGCGCTCATCTTCCTCGTGATTGGTGGTTTCCAATACGTTATGGCTAGAGGAAACGAGGAAGCTACCGAGAAAGCCAAAAAAACCATTACTGGAGCAGTCATCGGCCTTGCGCTGATAATCATGTCATTTGCGATCGTTACAATAGTGAACAACATTTTGACCCAGAACCAACCAAACGGCACTGGGGCAGTCAATCTACAGCAGCAAGCGGGTCAAAATGGATTTAATGTTAATTTGCTCGGAAGCGCTTTCAGCTGTCAGACTGGACAGGCATGCGAACATGGGATTGCTTCCATAGCCGGTGGCACAGCCCCATATCGCATTACAGCCGGGGGAGCAGCTCAAAATGGTCTTGTGCCAGTAATCGATAGCGGAGCAGGCGAGAGTTTTTTGACTATCACGAGTCAGCGCCGCAATGTGCCAAATCCTGGCAATTTCAATTTTTCAGTGACTGTCAGCGACAGCAGCAATCCGCCCCAGACGCGCCGCGTCATCTTTACACTCACAGTAACTGGCGCAGCGCAGCAGCAAGCCACAACACCTCAGTCACCTCAGCCAGCGGTCAGAGTTGTTTCCAGCCAGGGTTTAACTTTCGTTCCAGGTTCAGCAACAAACCTGTCCTGTACAGTCAATACGCAGTGCAGTCTCCGGCTCGGAGTCGCAAATGGCGATAGCCCGAGATTTGTACAGCGTATTTGGTCAAAACGCCCGTTTGCCGGTTGGGCTTCGCTGGAACATAGATGGCCGGGCATTGGAGATTTTGGGAGTCGCTTCCGAGGCGAAAAGCGAAGCATTGTACACGGTAACAATCAACTCTGTCCAGGATCAAGCTAAAACAGTAACAGTGCAGGTAAGAATGACTATAAACAACTGATTTATCCAGCACCTTCCAGAATACCCCGCAGCTTGCTGCGGCGATTAATGGCTTAATACAATCTTCCTGCGGGGTGCAATACCCCAACATGAAGGTGCTGGATTTATTTGGCAATTTGCACAGTTGATGCTATAATTTATGCAAGCAAAAAAGGTCGAATAAAATAACGAAACAAATAGATTTTAACTACAATTAACAACTAATTTTTAACAATAATTATG
>MHRT01000009.1 GCA_001821055.1 Candidatus Taylorbacteria bacterium RIFCSPHIGHO2_12_FULL_45_16
ACTTCTCTCGAGGAATTTAATCATAGGCTTTTTAATACTGATGCTTCTTGCAGGGGCTTATTCGGTGTTTCTCGAGAGTTTTAAGGAAGTGCCGTCTCTTTCCCTTTCCGATTTGGTGAAGAAAATAAACGCGGGAGAGGTCAAAAGCATTTCTATCAACGGCGACGATCTTAACGTAACTCTCGGCGATGAATCCGCTTTTATCGCGAAAAAAGAGTCCGAAAGCTCCCTATTGCAGACGCTTTCCAATTACGGTGTTTCGAAAGAAGCTTTGGATAAAGTTGCGATCAATATAGATTCCCCATCAGGGCTCGTATTCTGGCTATCCGCAATTCTCCCGTTTCTATTGCCGTTCTTGCTGATTGTGCTTTTTTTCTGGCTTGCCGCCAGGCAGGTGCAGAGATCAAACGTGCAGGCTTTTACTTTCGGCCAATCGAGAGCCCGCGTAGTTCAGCCGGATTCAAAAAAAGAGAGAGTCACTTTTAAGGACGTAGCTGGAGTTAAGGAAGCCAAAGAAGAGCTTCAGGAAATCGTTGAATTTTTAAGGAGCCCGCGGAAGTTTTTGGATATCGGAGCGAGGATCCCGAAAGGGGTTCTGCTTATGGGTGCTCCGGGAACTGGAAAAACTTTACTTGCTCGCGCAGTTGCCGGAGAGGCAGGAGTTCCTTTTTTCCATATGTCCGGATCGGAATTTGTCGAGATGTTTGTCGGCGTTGGGGCATCGAGGGTGCGCGATCTATTTAAGATGGCAAAGCGCTCGGCTCCGGCTATAATTTTTATAGATGAGATAGATGCCGTCGGAAGACACAGGGGAGCAGGAATGGGAGGAGGACATGATGAACGAGAACAAACACTCAATCAAATTTTGGTGGAGATGGATGGTTTTGAACAGCAGGAATCCGTTATAGTGATGGCCGGGACAAACCGCCCAGATGTTTTGGACCCGGCGCTTTTGCGCCCTGGGAGATTCGACAGAAGAGTTATTTTGGACAATCCGGACATTAACGACCGCGAAGCTATTTTAAAATTACATGCGCAGAAAAAGCCTCTTGAGAAAGAAGTTGATTTAAGGGTTATTGCAGAGAGAACGCCTGGGTTTTCTGGGGCGGATCTCGCGAACTTGATGAACGAGGCGGCTATTGTCGCCGCTCGCGATAATAGGAAGACAATCGAGCAATTAGACCTCTTTCGTTCGATTGAAAAAGTTCTTCTAGGCCCCGAAAGGAAAAGCCATATATTGTCGACGGCGGAGAAAAAAATCTCGGCTTACCATGAAGCGGGGCATGCATTGGTGGCCGCGATTCTGCCGAATGCCGATCCGGTGCATAAAACTACCATCGTTTCTCGGGGGCGCGCGGCCGGGTACACACTCAAGCTTCCTTCCGAAGACAGGCATCTATATTCAAGAAAAAATTTCTTGGATGAGCTCGCGGCGGCTTTAGGAGGATATGCTTCGGAAAAACTGGTTTTTGGAGAACTCACGACCGGATCCTCGGATGATATAAAAAAAGCCACGCTGATTGCCAGGGATTTAGTTACCCGCTATGGCATGTCCGAGAAAATCGGACCCATAACTTTGGGAGAAAGAGATGAACTCGTATTTTTGGGCAAGGAACTTGGCGTGGAGAAAAATTATTCTGAAGCAACGGCTCAATTAGTGGATTCCGAAGTAGCGCATATTATGCGCAACGCTTTCAAGCGGGCCAACGATGTTTTGAAGAAATACCGCAAGGTGCTCGATTCCCTGGCCTCGCATTTAATTAAAAATGAAACCATAGAACGGGAAGAATTCGATTCGATTTTGGCCACGTTCGGCCTCGCGCAGGTTATTGGAAAGCAAGCCGAGGCAGTCTAACAATAAAATTTGACTCTCTTTGTCAGTTGTGTATACTGCGGATATACATTATGGCAACTAAAGTACAGAAATGGGGAAATAGTTTAGCGGTAAGACTGCCTCGAGAGGTAGCGGAGAAATTTAAGCTTGGCGAAGGCACGACTGTTGAGATAAAATCTGAAGATTACGGAATTGTTATTAAGCCTGCAAAAAAACAGAAATATACTCTTGAAGAATTGGTAGCTGGTATTACTCCTGAAAATAGGCACGAAGAGACGGACTGGGGAAAACCTATGGGTCGGGAGATATGGTAGACAGGGATTACATACCAGAGAGAGGAGATATTGTTTGGTTGGATTTTTCGCCTACGCTCGGACGCGAACAGCGTGGCAAAAGGCCGGCAGTCGTAATTTCTTCAAAAATTTATAATGAACGGTCAGGACTTGCGCTCGTATGTCCAATAACATCAATAGCTAAAGGATATAATTTTGAAGTAGAAGTAAGAGAGAAAAAAATTAACGGAGTTGCTTTAGCCGATCACGTTCGAAGTCTTGATTGGAAAATAAGAAACCCAAAATTTATTTCTAAGCTTGCTACCGAGAACTTTAAAGAAATAATCAGTAAATTAATAGTATTGATTACTAGTGCATAGTTTTCGGCCCGTAGCTCAATGGCGGAGCACAGAGCTTATACCTCTGGGGTTGTAGGTTCGAGTCCTACCGGGCCGACCAACATATGAAACTCATATTTATTTATGGGCCACCTGGAGTTGGAAAGCTGACAGTTGCCAAAGAACTAGGCAAGATTACAAAATTTAAACTTTTCCATAACCACCTTACAGTTGATCTTGGAGTGTCACTTTTTCCATTTGGAACAAAAGAATATATAAATTTAGTTAATAAAATTCGCATTCATTTATTTGAATCTGTGGCAGAGAGTAAAATAAAAGGCCTGATTTTTACTTTTGTATATGGCGTGGAAACCGGAGCTAAAGATACTGATTACGAATTTGTAAAAAAAGTCGTCAGAATTGTTAAAAAGCAAAATGGTAAAGTGCTTTTTGTAAAACTTAGTGCTGCTGAAAAAGAATTATACAAGCGCATACAACATCCTTCGCGAAAGAAATTTGGTAAAGTGCAACATGTAAAAAGTTTTAAATCTATTCGGGCAAAACATGATTTAGATGCGACAATTCCCGTGGCCAGACATCTAATTATTGATAATACGAAACTTTCTGCGAGGAAGGTTGCTCGTAGAATTAGGGAGTATTATAAGGTTTAATATGTATCCCTATCTCCACACCGCGAACGCTAAGGAACTTACCGGGAAAGATCGGATAATTTTTCGGATTTTGGAAATTATCCCGGGCGCTGTAGCCTGGACCACGCTTTTGGGAATGATTTTGGCTTCTTGGCTCGCTCCGATTGCGGCCGCGATTTTTATAATACTTTTTGATTTATACTGGCTTATCAAGACCGTCTATCTTTCCGTTCACCTTCGCGGAAACTGGAAAAGAGTGATGCATAATTTAAAAATTGATTGGAGAGAGCGTGTAGATAAGCTGAAATGGGATCACGTCTGGCAGATTGTAATCCTGCCTTTTTATAAGGAATCCTTCGAAGTATCGGACGGCCTTTTGTCTAGCGTTGCGACCGCTGACTGGCCTAAAGATCGGATGATAATAGTTCTTGCACGCGAGGAAAGAGTGGGCCAGAAAGCGAAAGAAGTTTCACAAAAACTCCGCGATAAATACAAAAATATTTTCCCGCATATTCTGGAAACCGAGCACCCATCAAATCTTTCGGGGGAGATTCCTGGAAAGGGGTCGAATACAGCCTGGGCCGGGCGCAAAACCAAGGAATATATTGACGGCTTAAAAGTTCCATACGAAAATATTTTGGTTTCCTCTCTTGATATAGATACGCAAGTACCGAAACAATATTTCTTGGTGATAACTTATCATTTTCTGACGGTGGAAGATCCGGTCCATACTTCTTATCAGCCGGTCCCGCTTTATCACAATAATATTTGGGAAGCCCCGGCGTTTTCGCGTGTAGTTGCCAACTCCGGGAGCTTTTGGCAGATGATGCAGCAGGAGCGCCCGGAACGCTTGGCAACCTTTTCTTCGCATTCAATGAGTTTTAAAGCTCTGATTGACGTAGATTTTTGGCAGAAAAATATGGTTTCGGAAGACTCAAGAATATTTTGGCAGGGACTCTTGAGATATGGCGGCGATTATAAATCAGAGCCTCTTTCGTTCCCTGTCTATATGGATGCGAATGTAGGGAAAAATTTATGGGAGACTGTCAAGAATGTTTATAAGCAACAGAGGCGTTGGGCTTGGGGCGCTGAAAACTTTCCATACGCCGTCTTCGGCTTTATTAAAATTCCGGAGATTTCTCTTAGAAAAAAACTTTATTTCACGATGATAATGATCGAAGGGCTTTGGTCTTGGGCGACGAACGCGATCTTGATGTTTTTTTTGGGCTGGCTTCCGCTCGCGCTCGGCGGAGAAATTTTTAACTCGTCGATACTAGCTTTCAATCTTCCACGCGCGACGAGGATTATCATGACTTTCGCTATGGTCGGAATCGTCACTTCAATTTTAATTTCAACTTCGCTTCTCCCTCCGCCTCCGGAGAAAACTCCAAAGAGAAAATCAATTTATATGATTTTGCAGTGGCTCCTGATGCCCGCAATCTTAATCATTTTTGGCTCGCTCCCGGCTCTCGATGCCCAAACCCGCTTAATGCTCGGCAAGTATATGGGTTTTTGGGTGACCCCGAAATATAGAAAAGCCACGGAGCCTGAAAAAATAAAAAAGGGAGAGGAACTACAAGCCCTCTCCCAGTGACCGTGGAAGCGTAAGTATTACATCTACACTTCCATGGTTAATTTTCCTCGAGTACAAATTGGTGTCGTTCTCACTTTCTTGCCCTAGCGTAGGATAGCTGAATCTTTACCAGGGCCTGGATGACCTCTGCGCTGCAATGTTCACCCTTGTTGAGGATTAAGTCGGCACTTCTAAACTGCTCGTGCAGCTCACTCGTTTTAAAGCCACTTAACACCCATATTGGGAAGCGCTGGAAATAGCATCGCCTGTGTTCAATTATGGTCACAAAGGCTTTCGCGAGATTCTTGATGCTCATGATGACCAAATCTGGCTTAAACTCCTGCAAGGTTTTCTCGAGTTTTCCAGAATCGGTTCGGATTTGGAATTCGGTTAGACCTAGAGTTGAGATTTCAGCCATAGATCCCAACATCCCCGCATAAATATCAAGCAATTTCTCATCGCTTTCAATCAACAAAATGTTCATATTTTTACCTCCCTTTGGAGGAAAGGTAACAATAGCTGATGGTTTTGTCAAGATCTATTCAAAATGCGCTTGGCCGGATTAAAAAGACAAAAATCCAATTATTTAGCTATAGCACGATAACTGGATAATTGAATTCGTGGATCTAGAGATTCGCGAATTATGTAAGATTAAATTTTTTTTTGAGTGTTGGTTCGTTATCAATATGGTCCGCGAGAACGTGGCAGATATATTGGCGAACGTTAAAAAATTCCGCGACGAACATAGTTTCTTTTGAGCATTCAAAGGGATGCACAAAAACGCTTTTTTGAAGTTGTGCAAAACCCATCCGTTTGAGCGAGCGCGAAAGCGCATCGCGCGCCCTTTTGTGTTTTTCAGGGACATCAAACATGACGAT
>MHRT01000010.1:0-54015 GCA_001821055.1 Candidatus Taylorbacteria bacterium RIFCSPHIGHO2_12_FULL_45_16
GAACCCTTTCGATTCTCGCGCGCGTCCGCGCAGGCGGACGCTTACCCGCACTTTCACTCACTTCGTTCGTTCAAGTGCGGGTAGCGAGAATCGAACTCGCGTCTCAACCTTGGGAAGGTCGCATTCTACCACTAAACCATACCCGCTTTGCATTGTCGGTCATGATAACTCGCCAAAAACCGTACTTCCATAAAATATATATTAACCTCAAAATCGCAATCGGCGCAACAGTCTTGCCCAAAATCCAAGCGGAGGTGTTGCTACCACACTTGAGGTCGCCTGAATGGTTTTGGCTGATTGGGGATCATCCACGACGACCGCCACTTCTTCGCCGTCTTTGACGGCATGATACTTGGTACGTATCTCCGTCTCTATGCCCTGATCAGTGGACAAATAGCCAACTTTGCGGGAAATATCCGCTTGGTATTCGATAATCTTGGCTAAATTTGTCTGAGCCTGATTTAACTTCGCGGCACTCGTCTCAACCTTGCCATAAATATTGAAACTCGCGCGCGCCAACACGAAAACCACAATCACCATGGCAATCACGGAGAATGGAGACGATACAAGTTTCTGCCAGAGCGAACGGTTGCCGTATTTCATACTTCACAGTATACTAGATTCACTATGTTATTTCACCAAAGCTCGCAAAAAATCATGCGCAAAGCGATGATTGTCGTCGGTATACTCATGATTATTAGCATGGTATTGCTTTATATACCGATTTGGAATTATTGATTACTCTTCTCTTCACAACCGTCCCACTGCGTATAGAGTCTCCTAGGTAAGAAAAAGAGATTGGTAAATCCATCCAGCATCTACCCAGACAAGCCTTTTCGCCTTACTCCCCCGCCCTCATCATCTTGACGAAAACATCCTGCGGGATGATCACTGAACCGTGCTCTTTGAGCCGTTTGCGACCTTCTTTCTGCTTCTCACGAAGTTTCATCTTTCGGGTGATATCTCCACCGGAGAGCGTGCCGGCGGCGTCTTTTTTCCTGCCGGAAATTGATCGCGAGGAGATGATCCGGCCTAGTGCCCTGGATTGGATCTTGTAGGTGAATAATTCACGCGGCATTATTTCATATAATTTTTCCACTACCGTTTCCGCATCCTGTTCGACCCGCCGACGCGAGACCACTCGAGAAAAAGCCGGGACGACTTCATCAGCCACTAAAACATCCAGACGAACCACATCTGCCGGGCGATTTTCAGTAATATCATACGAAATCGAAGCGTATCCCGATGAAATGCTTTTGACTTCATCAAAGAAATTACGCATCAATTCGCGGAGTGGCATGAGCATAGTGAGCATCGTCCGATTATCCCCGAAATTTTCAGTCCCAATAACTTCAGCTTCATGTTCGTAGAGAGACTTCATCAGGCCACTCAGATAGGCCGGCGGAGTGATTATCTTCATTGTCACAATCGGTTCTGAAACGCCAACCACATCGTGTTCATCGGGAAAAAGCGACGGTGAATAGACAGTCTTCTTCGTGCCACCTTTTAGCTCGACGTCGTAGGTTATGCTTGGATGCGTGACGATCAATTCAAGATCAAATTCGCGACGCAGGCGTTCTGTGACTATTTCCATATGCAACATTCCCAAGAAACCACAGCGATATCCTTTTCCAAGAGTTCCCGACGCTTCTTCCTCATAGGTAAAAGAAGAATCTGACAGACGCAGACGGCCGAGTGCTTGGCGAAGGAGCGCCAGATCATCCTGGCTTTCAGGATAAATTGACGCCCAGACGACCGGACTGGGGCTCCTGTAGCCGGCAAGAGGTGGCAATTCATCCTTCAACGAAGAAATGGTGTCACCAACCGAGGCGATGCCTGGTTCTTTTATTCCGGTGACAATATAGCCAATTTCGCCGGCACCCAATGATTGCGTCGGCGTATTGTCTGGGGCGAAGATGCCGACCTCGATTGGTTCGAATATTTTGGCGGCTATTTTGAATTTTAATTTTTGATGACGACCGACACTGCCATTCATGACCCGGGTATAGACGATAACTCCGGTATGATTTGAATATTGAAAATCAAAAATAAGTGAACGAAATTCCTTGGTGTCATCCGGTGAGCTTGGGGCCGGAACACGACGAATGACTTCATTCAATAGATGTTCAACTCCTTCACCTGTTTTGCCGGAAACTTTCAAGACGTCTCCTGATTTGCAATCAAGCAATTGACAAACCTCGGCAATAACTTCTTCGGTACGCGCCAGTGGTGAATCAATCTTGCTGACTGTCGGAATAATCTTCAATCCGGCTTCACGCGCCATATTCAAGGTCGTTAGCGTCTGCGCTTGCACGCCTTGGGTGGCATCAACGAGAAGAATGGAACCTTCGACAGCTCGAAGCGAGCGTGAGACTTCATAAGAAAAATCGATGTGGCCCGGAGTGTCGATGAGGTTTAGGATGTATTCCTCGCTTTCACCTTCCGCAAACACCTGATCCGGAGACACGGATATTTTTCTGCTAGAAAATTCCTTCGCTCGCGCCGTCGCGCTTCGCATAGTCTCCTCACCGGTATTTGCATCAGGCTTGGCAGAATTGAATCGCCACTTCATCCTGACCGGTTGCATCTTTATGGTGATGCCCCGTTCACGCTCCAATTCCATGCTATCCAGCACTTGTTCCTGCATTTTGCGTTTTTCGATAGTGCCGGTTGTCTCAAGCAAACGATCGGCAAGAGTTGATTTGCCGTGATCAATGTGGGCGATGATGGAAAAATTACGGATATTGGCTGGACTCATTGCCTAGAGAATATAGCAGAAAAAGAAGGAATTACCAATTATATATGCTCCACTTCCGCCGGAGGAACCTTCGCCTTCCAGATCTTACGGTGAAGCGTGACCCAGACCTCTTGCAGTTCCGGATTCTTCAAAATGCGAAGCACAATAACCCCGACCACCAATCCGACCAAGCCGGCGCAAAAACCTTGGAGGAACACCCCCCAGACTTTGGTCAAAGGAAATACCAAAACGAACAAACGCAAACTCAAAAACGCCGCGTAACCCATGATGATCGAAGCCGAAAAAATGTGAAAAAGGGTGGAGAAAACTGGACGTGAAAAAAGAGGAAACTTCTTATGGAAGATCCACCAATGCAACACCGTATTCAACATCACCCCAATCGAATAGGCTGTGGCCAAAACTAAGGCGCTAGTTCCCTGTTGGCCACTGACTTTCAACAAATCTTCCAAGAAAAATCTGAATATCGGATAAGCGAAAAACAATTTGGTCAGAACATAACCGAGTATGACGATGACGGCGGCGGATATAATATTGATCAACAAAGGTTTGGTGGTTTTGCCCTCGGCGTAGAACGCGCGAACAAAAAGCACGATCAAACTTTGGCCGATGACCGAAATCATAAAAATCGCCAACGAAGCGGCAGTCAGACGTGTGTCAGCCCAATCAAAAGCACCTGCACCCAAGACAGTACGGACAATCTGAGCACGGAGCACAATGAATAGAACCATTATCGGCGTTGACCAAAATATGATATGTCGCGCCGCCGCAATCATTTTCTCCAAAAATTCTTGACGGTTACCTTGCACATACAATCGCGACAGATCGGGAAAAATCGCGGACGAATAGCTCGAGCCGATTATGGTCAATGGCACCGATTGCAAGTTGAAAGAAAGGCTAAAAACAGCGATAGAACCCTTGCTCATCAAAGACGCGAGCGCGGTCAAAAAAAATGTGGCCAGTTGGCTCGCCGATAAGGTGATTGTTCGTGGTAAAGAAAGAAAAATGACTTTTTTGACATTGGGCCACTGGATTGTCCGGGTAAATCTCGGCAGAAGACGGGTCTCAGTCATGAACGGTATTTGGATAGCCATGTGGAAGAATGCCCCCAAAGCCACCCCGACAGCCAAACCGGCAATGCCAAAAATCGGGTAAAGAGCCACGATACCAACGATGATGCTGATGTTATAAAACAACGGGCTAGCGGCATAGACCAAAAATCTCCGGTGCATTTGCGTCACACTTGAAAATAAATTTGACAGACCGAGCAAAAACGGTGACAAGAGCATAATGCGTGAGGAAAGGATCAGGTCGGGCAATGATGAATCGTCCGCAAAACCGGGTAATAAAAATGGAATAAGATACGGTACCAAGAAAAACGCGATAGCGCTGGCGACAATCATCAAACCAAAAAACACTGTAAAGATGGAGTTGGAAAATTTTTTACCTTCGTCGCGCCCTTTTTCGAATCGTTCAATAAAGAACGGTAGAAGGATTGACGCGGAAACAAGAGAACCAACCGAGACGAATATCAAATCCGGTATACGGAATGCCGCATAATATATATCCAAGTCATGTCCAGCGCCGAAGTTATAGGCCAGCAGTTTATCACGCACTAGCGCCAATAACTGCGACAAAAGCGCAAAACCAGCCAAAAGATATGCAGCCTCATGAAGACCGTTTATCTCTCTACCAATAACCGCAAACAGCCTTTTAACCATTGAATATCTGTGTGTAAACTAATTACTTCTTTTTTTCGTTGATAGGAAGTGAAGGCCGTTTTTCTGGAGATGGCGTTACTGGGGGTTCCGCGTCCGCAAATGGAGATTTGCCCGCCTCCAGATTGTTCAGAATGAAGGCTATTTCTTGATTGTCCGGATTGGTCTTTGCCAATGACCTGAACTGGGTAATCGCCTCGGATACATTGTCGAGACGCGTATACGAGAGGCCGAGGAAATACTGAGCGTTGGCGTAATCAGGTTGAAGCTGAACAGCCGTCTCAAGTGATTTCGCGGCAACAGCATAGTCTTTATTGTTATATTGCAACAGGCCTAGTTGGAAGAACAGAACGGGGTTCTGCGGATTGAGCTGTGTGGCGACTTGGGCGGCGATAATGGCGTCTTTCAGATTGCCTTGGGCGGCAGTCACTTGTGAAAGCACGAATATGGCATCAAGATAATTATTCTTGATTTGCAAGGCCAGACCAAGGGTTTTTAGGGCATCATCAA
Source organism: Candidatus Taylorbacteria bacterium RIFCSPHIGHO2_12_FULL_45_16 (assembly GCA_001821055.1). Classification (GTDB taxonomy): domain Bacteria; phylum Patescibacteriota; class Minisyncoccia; order Phycocordibacterales; family PALSA-1337; genus C7867-002. The sequence continues at coordinate 4,984 of MHRT01000010.1, forward strand.
GTTTATTTTGGGACGCTTGCAGTCTTGCCAGATTAAGATACAAAGCTGGATTCAATGAGTTGCGCTTGATTGCTTCAGTGTAGGAATTGACAGCATTATCATACGCTTTGTCCATACGCATATTCGTCGCTAATTCCGAGACTCGAGCTTCAGAGACAAAGTTGTAATAATTGGTAGGGTCGTAGGTAATCGCAGCTTGAGAATATTTGATGGTGGAATTGATGACCTCAAATACATTGGAGACAATCTCCTGCGAAGTGGAGGCCGACATGCCTGATTGGACAGTCGAGATGATCTTATTGGCTTTCGCCAACCCAGCTTCCGCACGAGCCTGTAAATACACATCGGATTTGTTCAATGAATACGCGCTAGAAAACGCGGAATCGGCAACATCGGCGTCACCGCCAGCCGTCAGGATTTTGACTCCTGAACCAAAATATGTAAGAGCGATATAGTCTTTCACATACAACACTCCCCACACTACGCCGACAATAACTAAAATCACGGTAACAATGGAGAGGACAGTGCGTGAACGAAGACCGATACGCGGCGCTATAGTGTACGGAGCGACAATGCCATATTTGACTATAACGGCAACGGCAATAGCAGTCACGATAAAGGTATAGAAAATCATCGCGTGGGACGGAACCGACAGGGCGGACATAACCCACATGAACGCAGAAATGAACACTGAAGAAGTAATCGCGAACCGGGCTTGAGAATCATTTGGTAATCGACGGAGCGCGCGAACCGACAAAATACTGAAAAAGATCAGGAAAAGTATCCAGGCAATGACGCCGAATATTCCTTGGGTCGCGACGAATGTGCTCAGCAAACTGAACGCGTAGTTGAATTCGGCATTCCACGCGTATGTCTGGTTGACAATAACCGGCTTATAGGAAATATACGCCTGTCCAAAATGATTGGGTCCAACTCCAAACACTGGAGCGCCTTTTATAACATCAGCGTCAACATCCAGCGTAAGTTGCCATGGTAGCGTAAGCGCGCTGTATGAGGCGTTAAATTTTTCAATAACTGGTTTTGCGATTGGCGTACCCCAGAATACAAACACTCCGGCTATGATGAACAATGCTAGAGGCAACCATGCAACGCGTTTTAAGAAACCAGAAAAACCAGCCGACATTGGTCGTGGACGAGCGATACTGGTAGCTATCGTGAATGCAAGCATTGTCAAGGCGCCAATTGTCCAAACTAATAAACTGTTGATAATGAAAGTCCCAAGAAAAGAGACAATCAACACTGCCCAATAAAGTATCTTCGCGCGGCGGGATAGTGGGAGAAAAACAAGTGCGGCCAAACTGATGATTGCGATAACCATGGCATACGCAGCCAAGTCATACCATGTACCCACGAGCGTATTGGTGACTTCTGACAAAATCCCAAGGGACATAAATGATGGTCCAGCAAGAAATCGCGCTCCATGTAATATTGCCAAAATGATAAACGGTATAATCATGCTGACATATATGAGGGAAACTCGTTCAATTTTACGGTATACGACGGTGAACACGACTAAAGCCGCAAGAAACAATATCAATGTAAAGCTTGCCGTCGTGAGTTCAAAACCTTGACCAAAGAATGATTTGCCGATATGTACGCTGGTAAATGAAGAAATAACCAGTGAAAGCCCGACAAGAATGCTCGTCCGAATTATGCTTCGTGGCGGAAGAATAATCGAGTGTTCTTTGTATGCCACAAGGCCATATAAAATAGCCGTGATAAGAATGCCGAGAGAAATTAATATTGATTTGGTGGCATCAAGTATAATATAAGGCGTCGGCAAAAATGCCAATGGAGCCAAGAAGACGGTTATTAAAAGAACATAGAAAGCGGCCGATTCTAGTCGCGACACACCATGTTTCGGAGATGTCTTGATTGGCGCCTGCGGCGTGGCTATTGCGGTCGGTGGAATTGGCGTTGGCTTTACGGCTTGTTTTTGTTGCATCGTCGGCATAGCTGGCTTCGCTTGCGCGACCAAGACAGACGGCGGTGTTGGCGATGGATTTGAAGCTGTATTCGTACGAATATTGATAGGAAAAGAATTTTGATTCATGAAAATAAAACTTATGATTAATATGACACTTCCCATTATAACAACTGTGCAAAAAATGCCAATCTGTTCATAATTTCAAAATCGTGCTGTTTAATACCGCAAAACATCCAACTATGACTCCGCCAGATGAGCGCTTCAAAAATCATTTTTATAAGAAAATGCCCCCGGTTTTCCGAGAGCATTTTCTTTTGCCGTACCGTAAGCCGAATTCTGTATCACCCGTCATGGCTTGCAAAACAAGCAACGATGGGCTTGACAACCATTTATCTGGGATGCGCATCACTGCACACCTCGAGCGACTCAAACTGGTAACTGGTGACTGGTAACTGGTTAATCGCAGATGCGACTACAAGTTACTAGTTATCTAGTTACTAGAATACGGTCTTGCACTGAAGTAAGGATTTTGCCGTTGCACCCTCATGTTGCCATGAGATTCATCCCTTTATTCCTCATGGAATGTTCGGGATGCCTCTACCTTTCGGCTCGGGCGTCACTGTTCGCACCTCTGGGCGTTACCCTGGCAGGCGTTACCTGCTACCTGTCTCCCGTCATGAAAGCGATCGCTCATTCTCACGACTGGCAGTGTTCGGACTTTCCTCCCCTCCCTTTGTGGACAAAGGTGGAGCGATTGTCTGGTACAACTCTCTATAATATACACCAATTGACCTGTCTTGACAAGTAGCGAATTTTGGTATGTTTAGATGCCCATCTATTACAACACCTCACAAACCCCACTGGCACAAGCCAACTCTTTTTTGAGATCCGTCTCATTTTGTTTCTCATAAGTGATGATCTTTGAATAATCAATATGCTCAAGCCGTTTGGAGAGTTCTTTGTATTTTTTCTCATCAATCGCTTCGTATGGAGCCAACTTGTAAATATGGTCCTCGCGCGGCAAGAATGACAGACCGCCAACGATATCCCAGTTGGCGTAAACCCAATTGGCGACCGCGATCCATTCGTCGTTACCAATCGAAATAGTCACGGACGGATTGTGCTCGGTAAAATTAACTTTAACCATCTTCCAATACTCAAGCTGTTCGATGGCACTCAAATCATTTTTGAAAGTCTTTGTCCCGTCTGGAGCTTTGACCGGAAACTCCAGGACGAAAGTCGTGGCGTTCTCCATGGTTTGTCCGACTTCAGGAAAATATGGCACGCCCTGATCTTTGAGCATCCGAAACAATGAATCAGTAGAGGCGATGCGCGCGCGGCGAATATAATACTGTGAGTGGCGTGGATGCATGCCCGATGAACAATCAAATGTCTGCGAACCGTTGCCGGAAGGTTTGACGCATGTAACCGCGGTGGATTCGCCGATGCCAAATCTTTTGGCGAATTCTTTGTTTACTTTGACAGCTTCATCACGGAGTTTTCTCATGACTGATTCATTGCGAACTGCCGGACAATCCCACTGACCGGTGATGGATACGCCCAAAAGACGCTCACGATCGCAATGTTCCCGCCATTCTTTGGAAAGATATTGAAAATTGGTGAGCATGGACTGATATGTTCCGAGGATGGTCGCCACGCGAATCTTTTTCATCAAAGTTTTTTCGGTGTCTTCAGATCTGGCGACAACTTCAGATAGATTGCAAAATTGTTTTGATTGCAAGATAATCTCGCCACAAGGATTGACCCCAATCATCCCGATTACATGCTCTCCAGATGGATCCAAGTAACCCTTGTACTCCTTCAAAACTTTGACGCGGCGCTCCGGAAGTGACTTGGCCAACGAGCCACGATTGAAGATGCCTCTCTCGCCGGAACGACTCTCAATCAAAGCCATCCATTCCCTCAAAAACTCTTCGTTTGTCGGCTTGTTTATGTATACAGCGGAATTGTTGGCTAAAGAACGGTGCGGGTGGGTCATATAAAAAGCGCCCTTCTTGGCATCCCGGATTTCCTGATCATCGAGGTCCGAGAGAGAAATGAGGGCGCTACGACGGACGCCGCCGGCGACGATGCATTCGCCAATCATGCAGATAATATCGTGGATATCAATGTTGCGCAGGCGTTTGCCTTGACGATCCATCATGACCCGGCGGGTAAATTCCAAGAGACGCTGGAGAGGAGCCGGACCGGAGGCCTTACCGCCCATGACTTTGAGACGAGAACCGAGTGGACGGATGAGTGAGAAATCAAAATCTATATCTTTGCCACTAGCCCAAGTCGTGGCGCCTTTGACAAAGGCCTCACACCAGCCTTCTTTGGAATCGGCGACGGTGTGCGTCTTGATTTTTTCTCCGATCTGCATCAGAATCTGTGGAAATTTCTGGACATTGGCACTCTCGGCAGAAAAACCGACGCCAACACCGTTCATGGATATGTACATAATTTCGGAAATATCTTGGAAAGATTCTGGAGCGATATATGAACAGTTGTAAGCGCAGACATTGGTTCGGCGAGCGGCCGCTCCAGCGAACTGCAAGAGGCGCATAGATGGAATCGAGCTCTGAGTCAAGATGGATTCACGGATTTCTTTGTATTCGCTTTCTTTGAGTTTACTGCCGAGGTTCTCGCGCATGAAACCGATATAACGATCGACGGTCTCAATCCAAGTCTCGCGACGATTTTCTTGTTCAATCCAGCGTGAATATGTCCGATAGTAGACAAATTCACCCAAAGCATTCCGAAAATATTTTTTGGAATCAGTAGAAAGTTTGCGAACATGTTGAGGCACTTCAAAACCGATGGCACGGAGCTTGGCGCGCTCTTCACGATATAGGACATAGTGCTTGGCAGTTTTGACATAGTCGGCGCGCATCAGTTCCTGTTCGACAATATCTTGCACGCCTTCAACTGTGGGCAAAAAGTTGGAAAATTTACGCTTAATCCGAATCAGTTCGGCAAAAACCTGTTTGGCTACCAGCTCCGCCTCATCCATAGTCCCTTCTTTGACTGTATTCATCCCCTTCCAGACAGCATTGGTGATCTTGGATAAATCAAAAGGCACGATCCGACCATCGCGTTTAATAATCGTGGGGATGGAAACGGCCTTAGCCGCCGTTTTTGTGGCAGTCTTTTTATTTTTTGGCATACTGATATGTAAACAGCTTTTTGCTGGTAAATATTTTTAATAATCTAATGGTGTGCTGTCATTCTTAACTGAAAATATTCCCCCGAGTAGTCAAGAAGTTATTGTTTCGTTTCATTGTACATCCTACTGGCCAATAAAAAAAGCTGTGGATAATGATTTAGAGCACAAAATTTATTCTTGTCTATGAATATCCTAGAAAACGACCCTGATTCCAGTCTTTAGACCGAGCTTTTCCGCGACCCCGGCATTAACCTCAAGCACAAATTGGATTTCTGCCGGCGGGGCGAAGGTTTTTGGGTATGTCTTTTGGGAAACATCGGAATCTACTCCAATGATTTTTCTATCGCTGTTGATCCAGACAATATCTATGGGAAAATTCATGTCTTTCATCCAGAAATCCGGCGTCTGAGGAGTTGGAAATATAAAAAGCATACCTTGATCATCATCCAGCGCCTCATGTCCACTTAAACCACGTTGGCGCGTAGCCGGAGTCTTGGCCACAATGGCGTAAATGATTCCTTTAGGAGTTTTGATCGGCATCAGAGAGGAAGTATTTTTCACGGCTAAGTCAGATTGGGTGTTTTTTGTGATTGTCTGAGTTGTCTTTGTTGACGAGGCGACATTTTTTGCAGAAGAAACTGTCGATTCACCCAACAACAATGAATCTAGAATAGTTGAAGACGCTAACCATGCCACCGAAGCTTGATTGTCTACGGGGCGCGAAATCTTGATGGTGGTTGAAGCGACATATTCCTGTAATGTCGGAACCGCGTCGACTGACATGCCTTTGCGTGCGACATACCAGAGTACGCCGATACCGATAATGATGGCACAAATTGTGATAATAAAGCGCATTGTAAAATTTACTCCTTGTGTTAGCATTCTAGCATATTAATCTAATTATATTTAGCTTATGGAAATCAATATTTGGTCTGTAGTCGTCGCGACGGTTGTCGCGTTTATCATAGGAGCGATCTGGTATTCGCCGATTCTTTTCGGCAAAGAATGGGCCAATCTCATCGGATATAATGACAAAGAGATAGACGAGACCAAAAGAAAAGGCATCGTCAAATTTTACATCATTCAGCTTGTCGTCACATTCATAACATTCTGTATCCTCGGTTTCGCCATGAGCGCCATCGAAACACAAACCGCCAGTGATGGAGCTATTGTCGGGGTTCTGGCTTGGTTAGGTTTCATCTTCCCTATAAGCGTCGGAGTGGTTATCTGGGAACGACAACCGTTCAAACTGGTCCTCATAAACACCGTCAACATGCTTTTGAGTCTCGTGGTCGGCGGAGCAATCATTGGCGCTTGGTAGAAACGCATGGGATTATGAGTAGATTCGCCTGCACAACACGCGTATTGCTCATTTTTTGCTCTGAACATCCCTAGCCGCTTTGCGGTAAGCACAATAATCGCACTCCTTCACGACCGCTGGTGCTTTTTCATTCATCAAACATGCCCTGATGTCGGCCAACGCCTTGGGAATCCAACCGTCATCTCCGGTATACGGAATAATGTCTATGTCAAACTCAAGTTTGGCATCAAAAGCTTCACGATCAGTCTTGCCGTTACAATAGACGAAGTAGCTTGTATGAGAAACTTTGAATCCGTTTTGCCTGAACAACCACTGATACACCTCCATCTGGCGCTTGTAGCCAATCTGCCACTCTTTGTCCAACGAAACTTTCTCTTCCTTGCTGGTTGATTTGTAGTCAACAACAATTATTTCGCCCTTACTCGTCACCCAGACATCATCTATAGCTCCAGTCACCAATAAATTACTTGACTCATGAATGTACCTGATGCCTTTGAAATTGCTTCGCCAGATGTCCAGATCTTCATGCTGAAATGGCACCACATCTTTGAGTCCGTAAGCATGCATCAACGGATGAGGTCGCTTCTTGGCACGGTGAATGTCAAATTCTTTTTTGAGTAATGCGTCCACGGCGGAATTGAGTGTGAAAGGATACCCAGGCGGTCTGGCAACACCAAGCCGACAATCCAGATAGAAGCAGAGTGGGCAATTCAAAAACAAATCAATCTTTGAACGACTGATCTTGAATGGTTCAGCGTTTTTTGGGTCAAAAATATTTCGGGTTCGGCGGGAATTGTAGTAGTCGGACATGAATCAAGTTTACAGCGAAAAGAGCATCACTGCAAAGGTAAATGCTAGACATTTTTATTTATTGAAAATATTTTCTGAAAAAGGCAATCGTCGCTATGTCCCGATCTTTGAAATTTATCTAATCTATGCTTAGATGTTAGCAGATACCAGGCAACATTGACTCACATAACTTATGCAAACAAATAACATCCATGGTCCGGACCCGAAAAATACATTTGCGCCTTACTTTTCTCCAGAATTGAAAAAAGCCTGCAAAAGAGATATGGAATTAGTTCTGGCACACTTTCCGAACCAAACAATCAGTGAATTGATTGTCGCGATCAGACGACGGGCCTGTGACGGAGCCTTCGCGGAAAGCGACTTGCTCGGCACGATAGTCAAGATCAACGGATCGACAGGGAAGGATAACATCCTAAGAAAGCGCACGGAACTGTATCAATTAGTGGGACGCACACCGGGAAATCACAATCATTTCCAATATTGGTTTTTTCAAGTTTCCGGAAGACCATCTCTCGGTACAAGAACGGCAAGTAGCCATTGCGTCTTTGGAGAGATTACCATTTCCTGGTGCCATGAATTTCTTACGAAACGAATCCATCAAAAACTTGTATGGGTTCCGGAAATATGAAAACACGACCCACTTTTTTTGGTATTCTGGGCGCTCCGTCTTTCGTTGGGCGCTTTTTATTTGCACATATAACAAAAAGCCGGTTCCGAATCTCGTACCAATCAGAGTTTCCCGCCAACTACCGTCAAGAAGATTGGGCGACAAATCTTATGGTCTTTCGGTCACAATCACATTCTTGATAATCATATTCTCAGTCGGCTTGTCTCCCGGGCCGACTAGAGAAGTAGCAATAGCGTCAACGGTTTCCATCCCCTTCACAACTTTTCCGAATATCGTGTAGTTATGCGGCAGAGGCGTATCCTTGTGCATAATGAAAAACTGACTGCCATTTGTATTCGGTCCGGCATTGGCCATAGCCACGATGCCGCGGACATATCCAGCCTTGTATGACTCGGTGTTTGGGTTCAATTCATCGGCAAATTTATATCCCGGGCCACCCATACCATTGCCGCTCGGATCGCCACCCTGGATCATAAAGCCTTCAATCACGCGATGAAAGATGAGGTTATCATAGAAACCCTTACTGGCGAGAGTAATGAAATTTTCTACGGTCTTCGGCGCGTCGGCATCATAGGTCTCAAAGACAATCGTTCCTTTATTCGTCTCAAGTGTGATGATATGCATAAGATTTTTGGTTAATGTTGTTGATGAATTATTGGTTGTGGTCTGATTATTTGCCAAATCCGGTGAATCGGTCACTGGACTGGTAGAAATCGACGATGTTTCATCAGTCGAAGTTTCGGCTGAATCTGTCGGCACTTTGGTCAGCCACCAGTGCAGGCCGGCAGCAACGATCAATATTGCGATAATGACGATCAGCCACGGAAATTTTCTTTCTTGGACATTTTCCATACGAAATTTTTGATTAATAAGATTAAGATGCACTTAAAAAATAAGGCGTCATAGATTATACAACTCTTTGGCCTTTTCAACCACCAATTTTTTTGCGTCAGTCATTGACATTTTGAGTACAGCCGCGGCGGCGGCTCGATGTCCTCCGCCCCCAAGCACGGCGGCCAATCTTGAAACATCAAATATATCCTTGTCGCGAGTGCGTAAACTAACCTTAATCTCGTGCGGTTGACGTTCGATCAATGAAATTCCGACATTCCATCCGACGACCGATTTGAGGATGTCCGAAATACTTATCCCACGAATACATTCTTCGGGTATTTTTTTGTCGACAAGATTTCTATACGAAACCGTGGCAATAGCAATATTATCCTCCAGAAAAGTTTCAATCGAACTCAATGCCATTGCCTGGAAATATAATGCCTCTTTAGTACGACTATTCTCCATTGAAAATATTACTTCAGTAAAATTAGGGGCCAGTCTGGCTAACTCGGCGGCCGCGCCAATGACACGATAATCAGTTGGAGCATATTTGAATCCTCCAGTATCCGTATATATCCCCATAAATAGGTTAACGGCCATATCGTAAGTAATCGAAACATCCCACATATCAAACAGTTGGAACAAAATGAACGCCGCTGCCGGCGCTGAGACGTCGACAAGATTTATGTCTCCATACTGATCGTTTGTGGCATGATGATCGATCACAATCGTCTCAATCGGCATGGGAAGATTCGGGGGATGTTCTTGAGAAATCATATTCAGTGAACCGCTGTCGATGCTTATGAAAAGATCGAAATCCTTAAGATCAACCTCCGAAAATTTTTTCTTGACAATACCCAAAACTCCCGGAAAATGTTGGAAAGCTCGTGGAATAGCCGAATCGCCTTGTATAACAGTCGCTTTTTTACCCATCTGTTCAAGCGCAAATTTCATCGCCATGGCTGATCCTGTACTATCAGGATCCGGTAGTGGATGACAGTGCAAAAGGACAGACGTCGCCTTTTTGATTTCAGCCAAAATAAGAGGCGCTTTTTCTTTTGTAATAGGGGAAATGTCGGCGTTCATGGAGTTATGACTATATCATATTTTTGCCATATTCAAATACTTCTGCCTTTGTCGCGTATCAAACTTCTCTATAGCATATCGCAACATCGTCCTTGGCATGACCATGGCATATTTTTGCAAAAAACCAATTAAAACTTTCTTGTCCCGCTTCCCCACTTCACGGAGCATCCAGCCCGCGGCTTTATGGATCAAGTCGTGTTCATCTTGCAAGATGATTTTGGTGATTTTGATGGATTTTCTGAAATCGTCTCTGGCGATAAAGTAAAATGTTGAAACGATGGCAATGCGTCGTTCCCAAAGATTGTCAGAATGTGCCAGTTTATATAAAATTGCCGGGCTTTTTTTGAATTCAGCTAAATAAGCGCCGAGAATGTACGGGGCTGAGGCATCAACCAGATCCCAGTTATTTATATACTTTGTATGAGAAAGGTAAAAGTCAATGATTCCATCACATAGAATTTTATTATCGTTTTTCAGAGCTTCTTCAAATCGGTCAACCAAAATTTCCAGAGCCGTAAAACGACATTCATGAATGGGTTCTTTGAGAAGACGGCCAATTTCTTTCAATTGAATCCGCTTGAATCTATGAGCAATCCTTCTCTGCGTCGGCACCATAATACCCAAAAAAGAATCTCCCTCGCCATATTGACCCTTTCCGGTTTTGAAAAAACCGGCCAGTAGTTTGGCCTTGACTGGATTGGCATGTCTCAGTAATTCTCGTCTGATCGAGTGAGCAGTCGGTACATAAGAGCCCATTTTTATAAAAATTTTAACTATTCACGTACCACAAAAAGCTCAAAAACAGAGCAACGACAATAAGTAATAATAGAAAATTATTGGCTCGCATATAGTAAATAATACCATAAAAGAGAGTTAGCGCGTGCCAAAAAATATGTTATAGTTTACGAATCATGAACCGCACCTATATCCGCGACCTCAAAGACCACATAGGCAAAGAAATCAGCATTTCCGGCTGGGTAGACATCCGTCGCGATCATGGCAAACTTATTTTTATTGACATCCGAGATATGACGGGAAAAGTTCAGACAGTCGCTCTGCCAAATAATATAGGGGCCCACGAAGCTGCCGGCAAAGTTCGTCCAGAATGGGTCGTGCACGCCACTGGTATGGTCAACAAAAGACCAGATAAAATGATCTCCAAGAATAAGGAAACTGGTGAAATCGAGCCAAATGGCGAGATTGAACTGGAATTGAAAAAATTGGAAATATTGAATGAAGCCGAAACGCCTCCATTTGATGTTCGTAGTGAAGGATTGGATATCAGCGAAGAAGTTCGTCTAAAGTATCGCTACTTGGATTTGCGCCGTCCAAGAATGCAAAATAACATCCGCAATCGTGACAAGATAATTTCCTTCTTCAGAGATTATATGCACAAAAACAATTTCGTGGAGATCGAAACGCCAATCATGATGAGAGGCACGCCCGAAGGTTCGCGCGAATACGTCATTCCGTCCCGATTGGAGAATGGTAAATTTTACGTACTTCCGCAATCGCCCCAGCAGTTCAAACAGCTTTCCATGGTCGCCGGTTTTGAAAAATATTTCCAGATTGCCCGATGTTTCCGCGACGAAGACACCCGCGGCGACCGCCAGCCGGAATTCACCCAATTGGATTATGAAATGTCGTTCGTGACACAAGAAGATGTCCTGAAGTACACTGAGACCATGTTCATAAATCTGATCAGGACTTTGTATCCCGGAAAATCCATCACGACGATACCGTTTCCGCGGTTGACGCATGGAGAGTGTCTGAAAAAGTACGGGTCCGACAAACCAGATATGCGCAAGGACAAAAGCAATCTAAATGAGCTCGCCTTTGCCTGGGTCACTGACTTTCCGATGTTTGAAAAGAACGAAGACGGGACTTTGGCCGCAGCCCATCATCCATTCTGTTCCATCAAAGAAGAGGACGTGGAAAAATTCATGTCCGGTAAGGATCTACTATCGATTCGCGCCAATTCGTATGATCTTGTACTAAATGGATATGAATTGAGCTCTGGCAGTATCCGTATTCACAAAGCTGAAATGCAAAAAAAGGTTTTTGAATATCTAGGGATTTCCCCTGAGGAACAAATAACCAAGTTCGGCCATATGCTTGAGGCGTTCAGATATGGTACGCCTCCTCACGGCGGATTTGCCCCGGGTATCGATCGTATCGTCATGATATTGCAAAACGAGCCGAACATCCGTGAAGTCATCGCTTTTGCCAAAACCGGTGAAGGCAAAGACTTGATGATGGGGGCACCGAGCGATGTCTCCGAAAAACAACTCAGGGAATTGGGATTGGTAGAAAAAAAATAAAAAAGCCGCGAGTCGGCGCGGCGCAAAGTTTCTTGTCTTGCTTGAAAGATGATGTTCAGCGTCGTCCAATATACGCCTGTATTTGCGTCAACCTCGCAAGAAAATCTTGACCTACGGTTCGGTCTAGATTGCCCAAAAAATCATAGGGTAAAGAAATAGCAATCATCTCCGCGTAACCATCGCCCACATTTTTGGCAGCGTAGACATCATATGGGAATATTGTCGTCACACGACTGGACCCAGACATTGTGTGTCTGTTCAACACACCATGCCTGTCGATCTTATTCAATTGAAGATTTCCACTGACCAAAGTAAAAATAAGCGTGGAGCATTGTACGCGCGGATTGATCTCATTGACCAATAACGCGTAAACACCAATCGAATAGTCAGGCGGATGGTGAAGTTTGATGATGACGAGGTCTCCCACCGCACTTTTGGGATAAACTCTTACCCCACCTCTATGTTTACGCCAAAATTCCAATACTGCTTCAGTTTCTATCATAGAACGGTTTTCCTTTCATCCAAGTCAAAGACTACATCAAACTCTAGATAAGTCAAACTTTCTCGTCAGCGATGGTAGACCTCGTTATTTTATCGTCGACGCTTTTTGCCCGCTCTTCGCGCACGCTTTGCCGCGAGACGCTTCCTCGTCTTTCTTGATCGTGAAGCTTTCTTTTGCACTGATGCTCTTTTTGCCATTGGAGTGTTGAGCTTGGAGTTACTGCTACCAAAATTGCTCGACCAATGCTCATTATAGAACATGTGTGTGTAATAGCGAGAATAATTTTCACAAAACTGTGTATAACCTTTATATGTTATTATACTAGTCATGAAGACCGCCCTCATCACCGGCATCAGTCGTGGCATTGGCAAAGCTTTGGCTGAAAAATTTTTGACTGAAGGTCATGTCGTAATCGGAACTTCTCTCTCAGGAACTGTTGATTTTTCTCATGAAAAACTGACAGTGCATCAACTTGACTTAACTTCTTCTCAATCAATACGGGTCTGCACGGAAGCAATCAAAAAATCCGACACCAAAATAGATATCCTCGTCAATAACGCCGGCGCTCTTTTTGATGAAGAAGAAACGAATGTCATCATTGACAAATTACGTCAAACGCTTGAGGTCAATCTTATCGGCACGATTGATTTTACCGAGCACATCATCCATGCCATAAACAAAGATGGGCACATCGTAAATGTGTCTTCGTCAGCCGGATCACTCGGCGGGAAATCTTTGACGGAAATTGAATTTGCTAAATCATCCCATTTTCCTTTCCACTATCCAGCCTACAAGATTTCAAAAGCGGCGCTCAATATGTATACGCGGACTTTGGCGGCACGGTTCATAAACGAAAAAACGCCCGTTGTAGTATCCTCAGTCCACCCCGGCTGGGTCAAGACCAGCATGGGCGGAGATGGCGCACCGATGCTTCCAGTCGAAGCAGCCGAAGACATTTATAGACTCGCCATTTCACAACCCGAAACCGGGCAGTTCTGGTTCAAGGGAGAAAAGCATCCGTGGTAGCATCAGTATTTACCGACTTTGCAACGAAACATCAACTACATTGTCCTTAAGCGACCTGTGAGTAAAACGTCGCGCACCAATAAGTATCATGAGCGACCCGATGATATAAAGTATATAGAAAAGCACCTGTAGAGGAAGGCCATAGAAGATCAGTTCAAAGCCAAGCTTGGCTTCGTAAGAGATGAAGGCCGCCATCAAAACGCCGATCGCAATTATGAACATGCCCGCGGCAATCCATTTGAGAGGGCGCTGGAGAAGGTTTAGGCGATCAAACACCCCGGCAGAAATATAGAAGTATGAAGCTGAAACGACGCCGATAATCACTGACGCAAAAATGAAAATGAGTTCGTATTGGTTGGACATGGAAATATTATTTTATAGACTTATTTTAGCACTTGTGCCAAAAAACACAAAACAGACCCAGCTAACGCGCTACACGAAAGTCAGCGCCTGACCTTTCTTGCCGGCACGGCCGGTACGACCAATACGATGGACATAATCTTCATAGGTCGCTGGGACATCATAATTGATGACATGGGTTATGCCGGAAATATCCAAACCGCGAGCCGCCACATCGGTCGCCACCAGGACCTTCACTTTATGATCTTTGAATGATTTGAGAGCACGCACGCGTTGACTTTGACTTTTGTTTCCATGAATAGCTTCGGAGATGATTCCACGACGAGAAAGGTCTTCGGCAAGCCTCTGCACGCCATGTTTGGTCTTGCCAAAAATGAGAACTTTGGTGAATCCCGGCTGGCCGAGCAGTTCTTGCAAAACATCAAGCTTGTTCTTGCCAAGAGGAACACGGACTATATCTTGATCGACGCCTTGAGCCGTATCGCCGGTCTTGACTGAAATCATGACCGGATCAGTTAGAAATTGTTTGATGAGGACTTCAATCTCACGAGATATGGTCGCGGAAAAGAAAAGCGTATGGCGCTGTTTGGCCATGGCGCCAACCATGAATTTGACGTCATTGATGAATCCCATGTCGAGCATGCGGTCGGCTTCGTCGATCACCACGGTCGAATATTCATTCAAACGAATTTTGTTACGCTCAATCAGATCACGCAAGCGTCCAGGCGTACCGATAAGAAAATTGAAAGGGCGAGCCAGCGCCTTCATTTGCGACACAATGCTTGCGCCACCGACACAACAGACGGCCCACATGGCCAGATGTTTCGCGAAGCCCACAAATTCCTGTTCAATCTGTTGGGCAAGTTCGCGAGTCGGCACGATAATCAGTATTTTTTCTTTTTGATTCAGTAAAACTTTATTGATAAGCGGAATAAGGAACGCAGCCGTTTTACCGGTACCGGTGTTCGCTATGCCGACTAGGTCAGCCCCGCGAATTATGTGCGGGATGGCTTTGTCCTGAATAGGGGTTGGCACAAAATATCCCTTGGTGGCGATATTTGTTTTGAGACGTGTATCCACCTGAAAATCGGTAAAAGTATGATCCGGCACAAAGTGTTCTGTCTTTTCCGTGATCACGGCCTTATTGATGAATTTGGAGACGTCAATATGCTTGGCAAATCCGCCTCCCGGTCCGCGACCGCCTCCTCTACCGCCACGACTTCCACCACTGTTACCACGAAAACCGCCCCGTGAGCCACCAACATGAGAAGTTCCATGACGACCGGCCGGTTTACGGTAATTGAATTGTCTGGAGACACTGCTATGGCTTCCGCCCCTAAAATGCTTTTGATACATGACTTATTGTCTATACGACGGCCCAATGGGCATTATCCCATCAGAAGGCCTATAGATTTCAAAGGCGAACAATGAGAGTTAATAGATAAACACTATATACTATTTGATGAAATAAGTCAATTTTTTTGCGGATTTAGTCTATAAAAATTTGGAGGTGCCAGCTCGACAATATAGATGATTTATTTTTTTGACTTTCTCCTAACATACCCAAGCAACACCCTTGCCAATTGAATATCCCTAAACGAAATGTTGGGCCCCACCTTGCTCTTAACCGGCGAAAGTAGCGGCGGTTTATAATCTCTATCCTCGGCCGACTCCACCATTTTTGATCGTTGAAATTCATCGGCGACCGCGACTTCTTCCAGTGCTTTTTCAATTTTGAGAAAATGAATCGGGGAAATCTCTTTTTTAAGATAGATGATTTCGTCAAGCGCAATCCCACCCGACTCCGGACCCATTTCAATAAGTTCTTCAATATGATTGATAATTGTCTCAATTGCCTTGTTCCTTTCTTTAGCCATTTCGAGTATTGATTTTTGTTTTCCAATCAAAGCCGCTGTGCCTTGAAAAGTCAAGCCCACGGATCGTCCAGCCTTGTTGCTTTGCTTTTTACCTTTGCCCATATTGTGCAATGGAGCGATCTTTGCCAAAAATCGTTCCTGAACGGCGATGATTTTCTTTCTATCAGTGTATTCAATGATACTTTCCGCCTTGTCCGATAATTCCCGTAAATGGCGATCATATTCCAGAACTTCCGGATGCACCTGCAGAGCGTTTTCATTCATGCCTATGATGGAAAGTCCGGCCAAAGTGCGTACGCGGGATAATGCCACATAGCCCATGCCCGGCTCAAATGCTTTGGAAAGATCGACTTCAATAGCGTCCAATGACATGCCTTGACTCTTGTGCACGGTAATGGCCCATGCCAAACGCAACGGGTATTGGGTAATTTGAGCCAAGACCTTATCGTCATCTTCAATGGTCCAATCGGCAAGTCCAATCGTCACCCTCCGACCATTGGGAAAATCTGGCGTACCGGCGGTATGAATAACTGGATCAATGCCAAAACCGCATGACACGACAACACCCAGCGTACCATTGACATATCCTTCGTCAAAATTATTCTTGACGCACATTACTCGTGCGCCTTTTTTTAATCGCAACCTTTCAGGCGCTAGGCAAGATTTTTTCAGGACTTCAATTAGCGACTTGCGACCCTTGAAAGTCATTTCGTACGCTGATTCGTAACCGACGATTTTATCAAGCTCCGTTTCATTGACCGAATCGACATCAATGTTATGAGTGTAGAGACGGGTGGGCGAAACAAAATCAAGATCAGACCTTAAATCTTGATTTTGTTTCGCCTGATACCTACTTTTCAACTGTCCTCGCGCCTCCGCTGAGACTTCCCCACTCCTAATCTCATTCAGGACCGAAAGAATCGGGTCTGAGATTTGCCGAAAATTTTCATGCAAATAGCAAACTGTGAACTTCCCGTCACGCCAAGCTTCCGATCTATAGATAAAATGCGTATCCGGCTCGCCGTATTTTGAGACCGGCGGAAGTTGGAAAAAATCACCGCACAAAACTATCTGCAGACCACCAAACGGTTCTTCATTTTTTCGAAGATATTGCGTGATTGTATTCAATGTGTCCAGACGGAAATGGTGAAGCATAGAGACTTCATCAATAATCAAAACCGACGCTTCTTTGACACGCCGTGCCGCCTTTGATTTTTCCGCGAGTTGCGACAAATCATATCGGCTTAGATTATTTTTTATCCCCATGCCGGACCATGAATGTATCGTCACGCCGCCCATATGCGTCGCCGCGATTCCGGTTGAAGCGGTAATACCGACCGAGACGCGGTGGTATTTCAAATAATTAATATACTGATTGAGAACATGCGTCTTGCCTGAACCAGCCGGTCCGGTGATGAATACATTCCGACCCATTTTTAGGATATCTAGGGCTTGAGTTTGGGTCATAAATCAGAGTATAGCAGAAAAAAGTATGTGACCTATCCAAAAACCGCGGATGGATTGTGGATAGAAGGTTGATTATGAGCCAGGTGATAAACATTCAGAGCGAATTATACATCACGACTCAACAACAATGTCCATATTAGACAAGGATGCCAATTGCGTTACTATTATGTCTGAAGTTTTCAGTTCCAACACAGTTCACGAAAAAGAAATATGAAACCACATCGGACGGCGAATCACCCTTGCGTGGTGGCATGCCTAATCATAGCCATGCTTTTCGAAGTAATGACAGTTTTGGGGGCGGGCACAAACACAAACGACACGGTAAGGTTGGCAGCTCCAATCAAAGCCCTGCGGTATATGGACAATCCTCTGGAACCGCAATCCTCGTTTTGGGAACGATTCAAGTCGGAGATTGGACGGAATGGTCCACGTATTACGATTCAAAAATTCGGATACCCTTCGACATTCAAGTGGGCGCGACAATCAATGCATGAAGGATATGGCCGGCGGAAAATTGAATCAGAAGGTGAGGACTTATTTGGTAGCATTTTCTCCGACAGTGCACTTGACGCTCTCACCGCCGGGATTGATTTCCATGGCCTGAAAGAAGACAGAAAGACGGCTCTGGCATTTGGTGCCAAATTCGTCGAAGGTTCATTGAATACGACCGAACCGCATCTTGGACAAAGTTCAGTCGAACCAGTCGAGATTGGTTGGTTCCATGAATGGATTCACGGCTTCGTGAAAAAAGACCGTACTAGGTATGGTCTAAAACTATTAAATTCCAATCCATATGGATATCTCTCGGTAGCATTCGGCAGAAATAGAAATCACATGCCGTTTTTGGTCTCAAACACTAGGGCCAGAGTGATGCTCTCGTCATCAAAGATCGGCACGCCACGAATCGACGAGGAGTTGCTGTTTCCGGTCAATCCCGAAACTCAATTTTCGATCGGTTGTAGATTTTACCCGACGATGATGGACGAATCGGATTCACAGCCAGCGCTTACCACCAGATTCACGCGTGAAATCGGTTATGCCAATAGCGGGAATGTCCTATACGCCTCGGCATACATAAATGGGTATGAACGATTAGGTATTATCGGGATATCATTCAACTGGTGACCGGCATTTGACAGCCGGAATTGAACATCATTTTGTGGGGCGAGCGCGGGACATCTAGTTCCGCGCTTTTTTGCTCAAGTCAATTTCGTCATATCCCTCTGAAAAAATATGTTCAATGTCCACTCAAAGACAATATGAACACGCTTTTTCCATGAAGCAAATTTGAACAGATAAATCGTGCGCCATAACCACCATGTTAAACGGCCGGAAAGAAATAAAGAGAAGATCTCGCCCACGGCGAATCGTTGCCCCACCGATACCATATTACCTTTTGAATGATAGTGAAATTCCACGAGTTTTTTACCGCGAATTGAAGAAATCACATTCCGGGCCAAAATTTTGGCTTGGCCTTCGGCTACTTGCGCCAATAACGGAAGCGTCAAGGTTTTGGTCGGATCCTTATTTAAAATATCTCGATTGACATATCCGGCCGCGTCACCCAAAGCAAAAACACATGAATCATGATTGACCCGAAAATATTCGTCAACCGCCAATCTCCCGGTCGTCAACGTCGGCATGTCCCCTTCAAAATGAGGTATGACCGGTTTTACTCCAGCGGTCCAGATAATAGTGGCGGACGCGACTGAGATCCCAGAAGAAAGCTTTATGCCTCGTCCAGTCACTTCGGAAACAGTACTGTTCAGTCTGACAATAATGTTATTATCTCGCAACCGCTTTTCTGCGGCCGCGCGCAGAGATGGTCCAAATGTTTGGAGCAATTCCGGACCGGCATGTATCAGAGTTACTGATGATTCTTGCGGTTTACAAATCCGATAATCATTCAAATCGCAATCTTTCGTCTGACTATAGTAACGACCAATTATTTCTTGAATAAATCCGGCGAGTTCGGCGGCTGTCTCAACACCGGTCGCGCCGCCTCCGACGACAATGAAAGAAAGCAGTCTGACACGTTCGTCTTTGTCTAGGGTCAAAAACGCGCGTTCCAGTGAGTCGACAATCACCGAGCGGATGCGCGCCGCGTCCGAAAGATTCTTCAAAGGATAGGTGAACTTCTCCGCTCCTAGAATGTCATAATAATTTGTCTCAGCACCCGTGGCTATAACAAGATAATCATACGAAATCGTGCTCAAAGAGCCTTGGTTGGAGATTTTGACGGTTTTCGCGCTTCTGTTTATGGATTCAACGATTCCTTGAACGATTCGTATTCCCGAATCAACGAATATCTCGCGGAGTGGTTCGGCTATGCTGGTCGGCGTCAATGAACCGGTGGCAACTTCATGTAAAAGAGGTGTGAAGAGAAAATAATTAGTGCGATTTATGATGGTAATTTCAATTCTGCCCTTCTTCACATGCTTTGCCAGTTTTTTGGCGACATAGGTACCGCCAAACCCTGCGCCCAAAATAACAATGTGGGGTTTCAACATGTCATTATTTTAACATTAAATAGCGACGACATTCACGATGATATATAAAATTACCGCTCCAAGAATAGTCATAATCGTGGTAAGCGTCTTTGAGTGGCTGTGATGACCTTCGGGAATAAGATCGCTGGCGCTAATATAAAGAAAGAAGCCAGCGAAAATCGCCAGAATTACGGCAATTATGTTGTTGGAAACGGAGATGGTAAATGTGAGGGCGGTGCCGACAATCGGCGCCAAAGCTACGGCGGTAAGCCAACTAAAGGCGTATTTATGATCACCGTGATATTTGAGGATAATTCCTATGGTATTTATTCCATCGGAAAATCTGTGCGCAATGACGGCGATAGTGACAACCGCCCCTATCGCCACTGA
The DNA here is from genome assembly GCA_001821055.1 of Candidatus Taylorbacteria bacterium RIFCSPHIGHO2_12_FULL_45_16. GTDB lineage: Bacteria > Patescibacteriota > Minisyncoccia > Phycocordibacterales > PALSA-1337 > C7867-002. The sequence goes on from MHRT01000010.1 coordinate 25,209, forward strand.
AGCTTGAAATGCCAAACCGATAACAAAACCGTCAATCAGGCTATGGAGGCAAAAACTGGCCGCGCCGAATGATCCTCGTCTGCAGTAGAGAGATGAGCTAGGGTAGTCGTGAATATTTTCCGTTGAATGATGTTCAATTGTATGGACGTGGAATGAAAATAGCCTGTCCAGAATAAGATAACTGAGAAAACCGACGGCGGTAAGCGCAGTAATTTGTTCCGGTTGAAATACAGATGAGCCGAGCTTGATTGCTTCTGGTATGAGATCAAAAAGTGCCGCCCCTATGACGGCACCGGCTGAGAGTCCGAGAATGATATGAAGCTTATCGCGAAATCTAAGAGCAATCACACCGCCAGCAAACGCGGCGACTGAAGCGAGAATTGAGATGAGTATGGGCATGAATGTAAGTCTATCATACTACTATGTGATAAAAGTAGCTGGGGAAAATATCGGCTATCTATGTAACCCAATCTGCAGTTCATATAGCCGACGATATTCGCCGCCTTCAATTTTCAGGAGTTCATCGTGTTTTCCTGATTCAATGATTTTTCCATCTTTGAAGACAAGGATAGAATCGGCCCTGCGGACAGTGCTCAATCTGTGTGCAATAATGAAAGTCGTCCTGCCTTTCATCAATTCGTTCAGAGATTGCGTGATGATTTTTTCCGAACCGGCATCCAGCGCCGATGTCGGCTCGTCAAGTATCAAAATGCGCGGGTTGCGCAAAATAGCCCGAGCAATAGCCACACGTTGTTTTTGTCCGACCGAAAGTTTAACCCCGCGTTCACCGACGATCTGTTCCCATTTGTCAGGAAATTTTTCTATGAAATCGGCGGCGTGAGCCTTGCGTGCGGCTTCTTTCATTTCAATATCAGTGGCGTGAAAATTGCCATATTTTATATTGGTCATAATTTTGTCATTAAACAAAACAACCTCTTGTGGCACGACTGCGATTTGTTGGCGAAATCTTTTCAAGTCCAGTCGTTGAATCAGGTGCCCATCGATCAGAACTTCGCCTGCGGTCGGAAAATTATAAGCTGAAATAAGATCAATGAGCGTGCTTTTGCCGACACCCGATTCACCGACCAGCGCGACGACATCGCCGGCGCGGACCTCAAATGAAATATTCTGCAGAACCGGTTTGCCTTCGTCATAATGAAAAGACACATCTTTGAATGTAATATCACCTTTTATTGGCTCCGAGATGGCGTTTTCTGGCAGATACTTTTCCGTTTCGGTACGCAATACTTTCTCCGTCTGCTGAATATTGACGATGCCATTTTGAATGGTCTGCCACTGTCGAGCGATGGTCACAAATGGGCCAAAAATCATGGCTGCGTAGGCGTTGAAGGCTAGAAGCTCGCCCAGAGTCATCGAACCATTTTGGATATAGACGACCGAAAGGATAAAAATTACCACCTGCGTGCCGAGAATGATAAAACGCTGATATAGTGTAAGCGATCCCCAAATATTGGTCATTTTCATCCAAAGCGGTATTGCCTGTCGACTATTCTTGAATAGTTTCTCGCGTTCATATTCTTCGGCGGTTGCCTGCTTCACCGCCAGAGCATTGCCGATAGCGTCGTAACTATCACCCCAAAATCCTTTCATCAAGACATTCCAATATTTTTTTTGAATCTCGCCGAGCGGGCTAACTTTCCGCAAAAGCACGAAAATATAGATGACCAATCCAATCACGAGAAAAAGGGCGAGGAACGGTTTGACATAGAACGCAATGCCAAGGGCGATCAAGATGGAGAGAATCTGCGGCGCAAGATCAATGACAATTCTGCCAGCAATCGTTTCCAGAGATCCCGCAGCCGTGTTGATGTTGTTTCCGATTTCGCCAATCTTGTTCTTTTTGTGGAATGACATCGGCAACATGAGCAAGTAACTAAAACCGTTCGCCAGATAATCCAGCCAAATCGTGTTGGAGAGATACTCGCTCAAAATAGTGCTGCGCCAATCCAAGATGTATGTGACACTTTGAACAATCGCCCACAAAATGAGCAACCCCATATAAAGCGGTAAAATATATCCAAATACTTCAAGTGTGCCCGGACTGATGATGGAGTCAAAAAAACGTCCGGCAATGTACGGGATGACGCCGTTACCAACGGCCGAAAATATTCCCATCACGCTCAAAACAACTATAGATCGGCGATACTGGCCAAGATATTTTAACAATACCTTGAATCCAGTGTAAAGACCATCCTTTGTTATTTTACTTTCTTCCTTTGGATCCCCTTCCATAAGCCATAGCCTACCATAACAGCTTTCAATCTGTATACTATATTTTCGTCAATTGCGTTATACTTGTGAATGATAATGAACGTCTTTTATAAAAAAATACCAAAAGTAATGATCCCATTTCTAAAATCTGGACATCGCGCCATGATTATTGCCTTTGTTTTGATCGTATTGGCTTTGATCGCCGGCGCGTGGTACACAGGCAACCAATTTAGCGCCATTTCGGATGATGTGGGAGACCTTTCTCAACGCCTCACTGTCCTAGAAATTATCCTGGCCTCAACCACCGCCGATCTCAAAGAAAACATCACGAGGACGCGCGATTCTCTTTCTGACGCCCTCAATCAGGAAAAACAGAACTCCGCGACAATCGCGCAACGACTCGGGAACTACCAACAACAAGTCAGCACCGTGTCCGGAACGGTCGAGACTCTGCAAAAACTGAGCAAAACAGATCCGCAATTGTTGCAGAAATATTCAAAAGTTTTTTTCCTCAATGAATACTATGCTCCGGCCAGGCTCGTCGAAATACCGACTGATTATTCGTATAGCGACTCAAAAACGCTAAAACTCCAGACCGATATCTGGTTGCACTTGAAACAAATGCTTGATGACGCCAAAGACGCCGGCATAACCATGTATGTCTTTTCGGCCTATCGTTCATTCAACGAACAAAGCACTCTCAAAAAAGATTACGAGATTATTTATGGCGCGGGTTCGGCAAATTCTTTCTCCGCTGATCAAGGATATTCCGAACATCAACTGGGCACAACCGTCGATTTGATCACTACCGGACTTGGAGGCATATTGGATGGTTTTGACAAAACCAAAGCATACACATGGCTCTTGAGCAATGCCTATCAATACGGCTTCGTCATTTCATATCCGAAAGATAATGCGTTTTATGTCTTTGAGCCATGGCACTGGCGCTTCGTCGGAGTAAAGTTGGCGACTGACCTCCACAATCAGAACAAAATTTTTTATGATCTTGACCAAAGAAAGATCGATGAGTATCTGGTCAATTTCTTCGAATAACAAACCAATAAAACGGGCCTGAAGACCGTTTTTGATGCCGAAGCAAGATGCTAAGATAAATGCTTGCTTACAAGCTTGGTCATCTCGAACATGTTGACCACATCCTTGCCCCCGAAAACCTTCTTCAGAGCTTCATCAGCGTTGATATTGCGTTTATTTTTTGGATCTTGAAGATTTTTGCCTTTGATGTAGACCCAAAGTTTCTTGACGACTTCTGAACGAGGGAGCGGACCGGCACCCACTACTGCAGCGAGATCTGCACTGACTGCGAGTGGTTTCATAAATGCGGAATTTGGTTTTGATGCCATATGTATAAATTATATCTAATAACGCTAGCAGTATAGCATCTTACGAGTTAGAGAGGAATAGGGGGGTGCAAATGACGGTCGCCATTCACACCACCTGCTATAGAAATCTTTGCAGGAGATATTTTTCTCCAGAAAATTATTTTTTGATTTTAAGATTTATTATATGTGCTATCATAGGACGTGGAACAAAAATGGTCTCACAATTGATGATCTGACCAACCAAAATGACCGAAAAGGTTTTTGACAAAGGAAGCCGAAGTTATGAAAGACAAAACAAATGATCTTCCTTTCCCCTCGGTTATCCAAGGCGGAATGGGAGTAGCAGTATCAAATTGGTCCTTGGCCCGTGCAGTCTCTATGCTCGGCATGCTCGGGACAGTCTCCGGAGTGGCACTTGAAAGAATCCTAGTGATAATTCTCCAGAATGGAGATCCTGGAGGTCATTTTCGACGAGCTCTCGCTCATTTTCCTTACCAACAGGCCGTAGAAAGGATCATGAAAGAGTTTTATGTCGAAGGCGGGGTGTCAAAGAGGAGTCCGCTGCGTCCATGCCCAATGTTCACCCTGCAACCATCACGTATTCTCATAGACCTGACAGTTTGCGCCGATTTTGCGGCAATCTGGCTGGCTAAAGAGAAACATAACGGATTGGTGAGCATCAACTTTCTGGAAAAGCTCCAAATGCCCCATCCATACGCTCTTTTTGGAGCAATGCTAGCGGGAGTTGATGTCCTGACAGTAGGCGCCGGCATACCTCTTCCATTCCCTCAAATGTTAGAGGACATCGTCGCCGAGAGACCTGTGAGATATAAAGTGGACGTTGTTCCTGATCACTCATCACAAGGTCCAAACTATCGAGAGATCGTATTTGATCCGAAAGAACATTTCGGCGAATATCCGAAAGGATTAATCGCCCCGAAATTTATACCCATCATCTCTTCTCTAGTCTTGGCAAAAGCTCTTTTGGAAAGACTGCCTGCCAGCAGTATATACGGCTTTGTAGTCGAAGAGGATACGGCTGGAGGACACAATGCACCACCGAGAAAAGTTGGTGGGCAAATACAATTCAACCATCTTGGGGAACCAATCTATGGTCCGAAAGATCATGTGGATTACCCAAAACTCGCGGAACTTTGCAGAAAAAACGGAGCTAGATTTTGGATAGGAGGATCAATGGCCTCACCGGAATGTCTGGCTTTCGCGAAATCTGTCGGTGCCGAGGGGATTCAAGCTGGATCAATATTCGCGTTGGCCAATGAGTCTGGTTTGGAGGTCAATATAAAGAGGACCGTCCGCCGGCTCGGCTATCTCGGACAATTAAAGATATTCAACAGTATGTGGTCACCAACGGGTTTTCCCTTCAAAGTAGTCAGCTTGCACGGCACGGTTTCCGATCGCGGTGTCTACGAATCTAGGGAGCGAATCTGTAATCAGGGAGCATTGGTGACTCTATATGAGAAAGCAAATGGCTCTATCGGATATCGTTGCTCTGCCGAACCGGAAACAGACTATGTCGCCAAGGGCGGTAAACTTGAGGACACCGTAAGTATGCGATGTCTTTGTAACGGGCTCCTGGCTACCGCTGGATTAAACCACGACGGAAACAAGCCCGAACAGCCAATAGTTACTCTTGGGAACATGATGGAAGGCGCTAGTTTTCTTAAGCATCTTATGCGAGACGAAAATGGTCAATCAAGTGAGTTCGGCTCGTATTCAGTGGCCGATGTCAGGAGATATCTCCTGGGAAGCTGAACGTCGTAACCTCGGAACAACATGCCTGTCACACCCGTCTCTTACGCACTCGCGCGAACAGACGGGTTTTTATTTTTCAGCCACAATACTTCATCTTTTATCTCTCTAGCACACGCCTGCTTTGGTGATTCATTGTCATCGACCGCGCCACCTGGAATTGACCAGTGATCCTTGCTCATATTATTTGATTAGTCCACCGTGAAATACTGCGTAGTAAATCAGCTTGCCATCCTTCTTAACTTCTTCCCGTCCCTCAAATCTTTCGATTTTGCCAGTGATTTTATTGATATATGTGTAATTTTCAATAACAAACTTCTTCGGTCCACGTACTGGAATAATATCGTCCGGTAACTGTTTCAATGCTCCGCGTAATGATTTATCTATCTCGGCTTCAGTAACTGTTGGATCTGTGACATAGCCATTGTAATTCGTCGTTAAGCATGTGAGTAAAATTACAATTTGTTTAATTCATATTTCCATCCCGGTTGCCACTTGAAATGAGTCGTGGTCAGCTTTTCAAGGGATACTCCGTTGATTAGATTTTCTAAGCCGTATTGCGTGGCACGATGACCGATAATCATTACTCGTTTACCAGCATAATTCTTGAGTAAATCTTCAAGAAACGATTTCATCCTAGCTGTTGTCTGGGTATAGCTCTCACCATTCGGAAATGGCACAGTAATTCTTTTTGGCTTTTCAACGTCAACTTTCTCGCTAGAAGCTTGTGTTAAATCACCATAATTACATTCACGCAATCTAGCATCTTTGATTATTTGCCACTTATCTCCGAAGCCAATCTCCGCACTCTCATAAGCACGTTGCAAATCAGAACAGAAAACTGCATCAAAGTGATCATCCTTATAGCGTTCACCCATCTCTTTGGATTGCTGAATGCCAAGAGGCGAAAGAGCTACATCATTGTGACCAGACGACAAATGAGCTTCGTTATCGGATGTAGTGCCGTGTGCTTCAAATACTATGGTTATCATATGAACAGTTTAACCTAATTGCAACCTATAATAAACTTGGGTATTCGACCCTCCTCGGTCATACGATATCAAATTTTATTGGCTGGCCGTGTGGGACGATGAACGTATAGAAGCTGGAGAAGCCACCGGTATCTTAGCTTGGCACCCAGACAGGCTCGCTCGTAACTCGGTTGATGGTGGAAAGATAATCTATTTGGTTGATACAGGCATGATTACTGACTTAAAGTTTCCAACATTTTGGTTTGACGCAACTCCGCAGGGAAAATTCATGCTTTCGATTGCTTTTGGTCAGAGCAAATACTATGTGGACAATTTATCAGAAAATGTAAAGCGCGGTTTTCGTCAGAAATTGAAAAATGGCATCTGGCCGCAGAAGGCTCCGATTGGATATCTGAATGACAAAAAGACAAAACTGATCACTATTGATCCAGAAAAAGCTCCACTCATCAAGAAAGCTTTCGAGGCTTATGCTACAGGCAACTATACCCTTTCCGGATTACGCAAGGCTATGGGTGAGCTTGGTTTAACCGGGCATAAAGGCAGAGATCTTTCCATTTCCAACTATCAGTATTTACTCAAAAATCATCTCTATTACGGACTCATATTTTTTCACAGCGAATTCTGGGAAGGTAAACATGAGCCGATTATTACGAAGAAACTCTATGATCAAGTTCAGGAGGTCATGACGCGTAAAAGTAAACCACAACATGATGGTGGATTGAAACCATATGTATATCGTGGACTATTCAAGTGCGCCGAATGTGGCTGTTGTATTACGAACGAGACGAAGAAAGGTCATAACTATTTGCGATGTACAAAACGCAAAGGACCCTGCTCGCAGAAATATGTTCGTGAGGAAGCTATGACTACATTAATTCAAAAGGAGCTCAAGAAAGTATCACTTTCTGATGCTGTTGCGAATTGGTTAATTGCCGAGGTTGAAAAAGAAAAAGTAGATGATAATAAATTATCGGGGATTCAAATTCAGAAAGTGAATGGTGAAATTGCTTCTGTTGATTCCAAACTTGATAAATTGATGACAGCATATCTTGAAAATGCCTTAACTTTGGAAGAATATCAACAAACCAAGAACAAACTGATTTCTGAAAAGCAGGTTTTAAAGGACAAACTCGCCTCCTTCGGTCGTGTCTCGACCAGTCGGTTCGAACCAGTCATAAATTTCTTTAACGACTGTAAACAAGCCGCTATTTTGGCAGACAGCACGGATACGACGAAAATTCGCTCATTCTTCCAAAAGGTCGGTTCGAACCCACTCGTCCGCGACCGCGCCCTCGTTTTTTCGCCCCGTGCGCCCTTTGCATTTGTGACAAAAATCCCAAAAAAATCCAGCAATGAAGCGGGCGGGGCGGAAGGGGGGTTTCAGGGGGGAATTCCGCCCCGCCCTCCACTTGTGGTTTGCGATGATGCGATTTCGGGCGATTTTGCGCTTTCTGCGAAATTGCTGGCCGGATGGGACGCTGTGGGAACCGTTATTTTAGCGAGATAACCTGAATCCCTTTACTATCGATGTCCTTTTTAGGCCAGAATTTCTCTAGCTCTTCGATTTTCCATTTACCTACATATCCAACCTCTTTTTCGATTTCCCGACCAGTATAACTCTTTGTTTTCGGATCCCACTCCTTTAGCACTAATGTATCTCCTTCTTCAATCTCAAAATCATTCAACCGAAGCTCAAAAGTCTTCTTGTTATCGACTATCTGCTGGAAATATTCAGGCCATACTTTCTTCTCAACTTTTTTCATAGTTTATAAATTTATTTACTTCCATTGTTAATTTTAACAGGAACACCTTTCTTACCATTTGCTAATTTACTATCAAAGAAATCGACAATTACAGGCTTATCGCAACTAGATCCTTTTCCAACAACAATCGCACGATACCTAGGCAAAATACTCATACTATCTAAATACTTTTGATTTATATATGCACTCATGAAGTTTTTAGATGTTTCGTCGAAAGACTGTAGAGCAATAATAGTGTGACACTGATAAAGGATCGTTTTTGTCACTAATGCTGTACGCTGAGTAATGATAAGAAATCCAATATTATGTTTTCGACATTTTAGAACAACTTGAGATATTCTGCTCACTTTCTTTTGACCAAACCCCTGATCACCAAATGTACTCTCTGGAATAAAGTCATAGGCCTCCTCCATTGCAATACAGATTTTTTCGGCCTCATTCTTTGTTTGATAAGCTACTACCTTCTCAATAAGATTGGCCGTAATGTCACTCAAATTTAATGTGCCTGTACTTTTGTCCTTATCGTCAGTCTGCCAATTTATGGAAATTACATTTTTCGTTGCCTTTGAAAGATCAAAAGTGTTGGAATCCTGCTCTTCTATAAGTGAAGAATCTATATATGTAGTAAGTGATTGCTTATGTTTCCTATCAACTTCCAGGATTACCACTTTGAAACAACTAGAAGCCATTTTTTCTAGGATACATGCTGCCATTCTAGATTTTCCCGTACCAGTCTTTCCTATTACGGCTATGTGATGGCTGACACTTTCCTCAAGGTCAATAAAAATCGGGTACTGCGAACGTGGTACTGTCCCAACTTTGTAACAATTATTATTAGATATTTTTATCTCTTCTGTAGATGTTTCAATAAACACGGGAGAATTTATGCTAGGCACCCAACCAGTATCGGTGAATTTCTGTTTATCACTCTGCCAATTACCGATTTGTTGTGCAGTTATGATCTTTGATCCAATCTTGCTATGTCCATCTACACTTTCTGAATCAGTCTCAACATTAATTATTTGATATTTCGTAGAAGTCTTGTAAAAACTTACGGCAATTAAATCACCTTCCTTCAGGTCCTTGCGTTCATCAACCCCTTCAATCATTTTAACTTTGATAACATCAATATCTGAATTGGTATAAACAAAGCCTATTATATTATCACGATTTTTATAGACCTCTGAAGATTCAATTTCTTTAGGTATACCTGAATCTGTACTAAAGACATATACCTGCTTTGCTATGTCAATAGCCCTAGCATTTATGCAATGAAAATGTAAATATTTCTTATTATCCGCTTCAAGTTCATATATGAACATTGCGTAAATTAAATCAGCATCTGTGTGTAGATGTCTCACGTCATCAATGACTACAATATCCCCGGATTTTAAGACTGGAGATCCTGGTAATTGCTCAACATAAATAACATCTGGGTTTAATCTCTTTACAATTTTACCAATCAATCTCGACTTATTTTTAGCCTTCATTTTTTCAAGCAATGGAGTAATCAGTTTTCTATCAATAGGCTCAATGAGAATCACCACACCCCAAAAAATAATGAGCAATATAACTGCTATTTGCTCATTATTTATCAATGAACTGCTTTCAAGGGATGAGACAAAATAGTTAAAAATTGACAATATAAAAACAATTGAAAACAAAAGTCTTGAACTACCCAAAAAGCCAGATATAACATTTAAGGAATAAGCAATTTTTTGTGATAGAACATTTCTGTCTTTCTCTTCGTCAACCAAGACAAAAGACACAAGGGCTATAACAGCCGTTAGTAGTGAATATGTAATGAGTGGCCAATAGAGGTGAAATTTACTTACATCGTTAAGTGTTAATAAGACGACAAACAGTGTTATTACATTCACTATTACATCTAGTGGTTTAGTGAAATATTTTTCTGTAACAAAGACACCAAGTATTATCAATAACAAGCCACTTGTGAACCAAATCTCTGAGTCCTTTCCTAGGCCTGTAAAGATCCTATCTATCAATAAAAATTTGAGAGCAAATAATCCTCCTGCAAATATGATCAAATAAGTGAGATTTTTTAATTTATTGCTCTTCATAAAATTATCCAATCTTTCTCATTATAAAGAGGTATTTGAATCCTCTTAGATAGAAATTATATTGTCTAGCCCTGCTATGCCAAATATCAGTGTTTGAGGTTTGATTATGTCTTGTAAGACACACAATATCAATAGGCTCAAAGTGTTTCTCAAGTCTTTGCCACATTAGAAATCCTGTAGCTGTAAACTTCTTTTTTATCCATTGATCGGCAATAACCCAACCCATCGCCTTTCCTGGCTTTAGGATTCTCTTAATCTCTGCAGCAGTCTTATCTAATTCATCATAAAACTCTGTTTTCTCGCAGGAGATTTTTCCGATACACTGTTTATCATCGGAATATTTTATATTGTCTGAATATGGTGAGTCGATAAACACAAAATCTACACTATTCTCCTGCAGAGGAATTTTCCTAGAATCATTCTTAATGATATCTGGTCTAACTATATTCAAATCGTAGCCAATAACTTTTCTTTTCAATTCTTTGGCCACATCAATCGTGGTGCCACTTCCACACATTGGATCTACAACTAGATCGCCCTCTTTGGTGTATCGTTGCAACAAATTCCATATGACAAAAGCCGGCGTAACGCCGTTATATTTGTTATTTCCGTGGGGTGTATCTCCATAATTTTGTTTTGGAAAATCCCACAATGTTGTGGATTCAATCTGTGATAACATAACTTATTTTAGTAATTTCTTCAGATCGTCAATGAACTTATCGAACATTTTAACCTTATCACTTTCCTCAATATTGGTTTCACTCAAAACATAACTGCCATCTGTATCAACTTCAACGATAGCTCTGCCTTTCTTTGTCGGCTTCTTCATTGTAAGTGTCCCATCTTCGTCTGGTGTTACGAAATATACCTTGATATGCTTTGTTGCTTTATCAGATGCCAATTTCATTTTCCAGTAACCTGTTTGAGCAATCCTCTCTCGTAGAGTGACTTTACTGGATAAAACAGCAACAACTTTACTCGTCTTTGGATCGAATATAATCAGGTCAACATCTGGTAAATGCAAGCCAAACTCACCATAATCAACAGTAAGATTTCTTTTAAGTTCGCTTAATTCTTTGGACAAATTTGAGCCATTTGTTCGTTCAAGAGTATTTCCATTTACTACCTGCAAACTAAGAGCGTGAACTTCATCTGTAATAATGTACTCAATCAATTTTTCCAGATTCTTTCCCTTGAATGCTCGCCAAGATTGCTCATGGTCATCACCTGTAAAATCTTTCCCGTGTTGTTCTTTGGCCTCGCGCAAAACATTCGATATGTGCCGATACGCCTCTACTCCATATTGGCTCTTTTTCGTATCATAAATTTTGATCAGATCCTTGATTGTCATTGTTTTATTTTTCCATTACTAGTATATATTCGGTTGGATAAGCCGAAACTTTATTCTTATCAGTTATGCTTGCAAACTTACCTGTCTTTTTATCTCTAACAGATGGCAAATTCTTTGACGGTATTTCTCTTTTTATAATATCGGCAACTTTTAGTCCTAGGTTTTGTAATTGTTCAACAAAAACTTCTGCATTGAGTATTTTTACACCCTGCAAACTGGTATTCCCGACAACAATACACGTTTTCCCTCCTTTTTTCAACATTCGTTTCATTTCAGTAAATACCTGATTCATCTCACTGAAATATGTTGAAACTTCCTCCGCCGTCTTTCGATCTATAACCAATAATTCTTTTCTAATATTCTCTGCAATTGAGCTATTCAATGTCAGATTTTTCTTGCTGTGATATGAGGTGCCAATAAATCGCTTTCGAAAATCACTTATATCCTTCGTATATTCTAACCACAAGGCAGTCAACTGATGTAAATCAGCATATTCGTACGAAGTTACATATGGCGGCGAAGTAACAATCAAATTTACACTGTTATCCCTTGTTGGAATCGTCCTTGCGTCAGTACAGACAACTTTACTTGGCACCTTCAGATATTTCCTTTCAGATAACATTTCAAACAATCTCTCATTGCCGCGCAACATCATCTTTATTTGCTTCAAAAATGTTTTAACCGGATCTGATGGCTTTTTCTCAAAATCTCTCGTTGGTTTATTACTTTTTTGTAGCCATATCGAACAATTTTTCAATATATTAGAAAATCCGCAGAAGAAAAAATCTTGAACATCTTGATCTTTAATTCTTGAGATTTCAGCAAATATAAACGCTAACTTTCTCTTTTCTTCGGGCTTAAACCAGTAGTCAATTCTCTCATGTTCCGGAGCTTTTACTTTTGTCTTTTCATTATAAGCCTCTAATCTAATTTTGATATTTTCAAACTCTTTTTCAATCTTTGCTGGATTGATCGGGGTAATCTTGGCTTTCGTTATTAAAACGGCAACAGGGTTGATATCAACCGCAACTGATGATCTTCCCATAACCTTAGATTCGACGAGGGTCGTACCACAACCACCAAAAGGGTCAACAACCAAATCTCCCAATTTTGTATATCTTTCTACCAGACGAGAAACAACTTGTGGAATAAACTTTGCGGGATAACGATGATAGCCATGAGTAATATACGCAGTGTCTTTGCGTGTCTTATCAGAGAAAGACCATGACGGATCAATCTTAGTTTTATCAAAATGTGAAGTAATATTATTGGTCATCGTGTTTCGATTATATCATTTCTTTAGCAAACAAGGGTAATCCTATAATTTTCGCCACAGATATTATTCGCCTCCCGTTCTACCGACTTTGGAGGGTAGGTGGTGTGCGAGACGCTTGGCAGATAAGGGCGCGTTGACCTCCGCCCGTCACCACAGAATCTATTCGCGACTAACCCGCACCGGTATGTCGAGAGCGGCCGACTGTCTGTGCGTTACAGACTGTCGGGTAAGCGGAGACATACGGGTGTGGGTGTAAGTCGCGCCACATACTCCATTAGGGCGGAGGTGTATGCGCCCGTACGCTCTCCTACCATGCGCTCAAGTACAAGCGGCCGCGCACGACCTGCCCGTAAAAGGCGGTTGGAGCGGGAGGCGCCTCTTACCACTTTTTACGCTTTATCTTTACCTTCCCCACTGCCGGAAGCAATTGAGTGGCGAATTGCGCGATAGGATCAGTATTCATAAAATCAAGCACCTGTAGTGTGGCGGCCTGAATGTCTTCAGGGCTACCTTTCATAGCATTGATTACGCCTCTAAGGATTTCAAATAGTTTAGACAATGAATCGACATCCAGCCAGTTCATAACTTCCTGGAAATTTGATCCTTTAAAAGCTCTTACGGCTTCACTGATTTCAAGCTCGGTAATCTCATCATATCCATTTGAAATAATCACTCCCTGCTCTTTTAGATTGTTCAGATAATTCGGAAACCTTCTATCAAAATACTTCATGATGTACCAGCCCCATCGCTCAAATTCTATTTTCAAGATTTTGCCATCATTTGATATGTAAATTTTCTTCGAAATAAGTGCCAATCCTCTTCCAAGATATTTGGCATAATTCGGATCTGACAGTGTTTTCAGATAACTCAAGAGTACAGCGAACAAATGTTGTGGCAAAATCTCTTTCTGCTTGGCGAGAAACGCATCTTCAAACGTTTTTATATCCTCTTTTGAAATCTTACCTCCACCTTTGAATTTACCAGTTTCATAATATTCATCCTCGGCTTTAACAGACTTTATATTCTTCAAGTCCTCAGCCATAGCTCGTATCGTTGTGTCCAAAACTTCCTGCTTCCCCTCGATATCTGGATCAGTAAGTAGATCAATAAGATATTTCCTCATCAACTCATCGCTAATTTTGCCGGCATCTTTCTGTTCTAGTCTGAATTTCTGAACATAATAGGTAAAATTCTTCTCCAGATTTTCAGCTTTGATCTGCTTCTCGCCGATATCAGCTTTGCAATGCTCAGCACATCGGTAATAGCCATCTGACAGCTCCAATCCATGCCCTGATTTCTCATACACAAGACTGCCTTTCTTGAAGAATGGTAGGGGTTCAATTTTAATCGGGTTGTTAATAGTTTTCTCCTTCATTTTGATGAAAAATCCGCACACAAAATCCTTTATTTGAGCCATCCGCGATCTATGCCTGACTGATTCCGCGAAACTCACCCTCTACGATACACCCATGCAACAGTTTAGCCAATTACTAGAGCAGAGGGTCGTCGATTATTTCAAGCATAAATATGGCTTGGAAATTTCGCCTGCTACAGCACAAGAATATCTTAACTCTTTTGCCGAATTGTTTCTAACCTGTGCAAAGGTCGAGGAGAGGAAGCGTCCCGTCCAGCCAACGCTTTAGCGCGGCGGACGGGACGCCGTATGACTTGCTAGTTAACTAACATAATCATAATGAAGAAATGGGATACAACAAATTTATCAAATCCGGTAACACATTAGAAATATACTCATATGAACGATCTATCCAAATTCGTGAAGGACAACGCAGGGGTCATAAAGGCAGAAATGGTCTGTCGGGTGTGGCTTCTGGTGGAAGCAATTCACTATCACCCCAAGAATTCGAAGGAAAGCGCAAAGATAACGCGTCCCGCGCATCTATGGCTTTTAGACGGCTTATCCTATCTAACCTTGGAGGATCTGAATTACCTATACTCGTTACTTGTACATACAAAGAGAACCAAATTGACATCAAGCAAGGATACGCGGATTTCACAGCTTTTGTCCAAGCTCTCCGCTATAAATACGGACCACTTTTCCGGTACATCGCAGTACCAGAATTTCAAAAGCGTGGAGCCGTTCATTTCCACGCTCTGTTCTGGGGGTTACCCGAAACCACGGCTGAAACAGAGAGACATACCAGATTGGTTGCGGGGATGTGGGGACATGGATTCGTCTATGTCAAAATGACAGATGGTAATGAAAAGCTCTCGTCATACCTCGCAAAATACATGGCTAAATCATTCATAGATTATCGTTTGAAAAATCAGAAAGCTTACACCTGCTCACGCAACCTTTTAAGACCGCAGATTGTCGGCGGCATGAATAACTTTACTCTCGATGTAATTGCTCAAGAGCTTGGAGCAACCGGAGAGCCTACTGTAGACAAAACTTATGACACACATTGGCTCGGCAAGGCACGGTATCGTGTTTATAATCTCGATGAAGATGACAAAAATTTGTCTTAAATATATTTGAGGAGTACAATTTCAAAACGTATGATTCACGAAAACACTTTCAAAAAAATTGAATTCAATGGCGCCAAAGGATTGATTTATCTTGGTGATAAGATTCTGGTTTATAGACGAGATCTTAAAACCAAAAAATCACCTGGATGTCTCGATATGATTGGTGGCGGAAAAGATGGAGATGAGTCGCCATTTGAGACATTCAAGCGCGAAGTTAAAGAAGAAGTCGGCCTTGATATACAGGCCAGTGATATTCAGTTTTCGTGCCCATTTCCAAGCTATGATGATCCAAATATGATTTCTTTCTTTTTTGTTACAAAGCCACTGAATTATCTTAAGTCTGATGTAAAGTTTGGCAATGAAGGCACAGAGTGGTTGACCATGACACCTCAAGAATTTGTAAACCGGCCAGATGCGATCGAACGACAGCAGAAAAGGGTCAGTGACTACTTAACTGGAAAATTGTTTGTCTAATAGTATTTCTGTAAGAGCCTCATTATCGCCTAATTTATTTTAACTTCATGAAATATATTCTCTACTGTCGAAAATCCACTGATACCGAAGATCGCCAAGTCCTTTCTCTTGATTCCCAAGAAAAAGAGCTTTTGGCTATCGCTGAAAAGCTGAATCTGAAGATCGTAAAGGTATTCAAGGAAAGCCGGACAGCCAAAGAAGCAGGTCGTCCCATTTTCAATGAAGTTATCCAAATGATCAACGCCGGCAAAGCTGATGCTATTCTCTGTTGGAAACTGGATCGTCTGGCTCGTAATTTTATTGACGGCGGTTTAGTCATGGACATGCTTCAAAAAGGCACAATCAAAGAAATACACACTTACGAGGCTATACATTTACCTAACGAGACTTCATTCATCCTAGCCATGCAATTCGGTATGGCCAACCAATACAGCCGAGATCTAAGCGTCAATGTGAAGCGTGGTAATCGCGAGAAGCTAGCTCGTGGTGAATGGCCAAATCATGCACCATTTGGATATTTGAATGACAAACCCACAAAGACGATCACTATTGACCCTATTCGCTCGAAGTATGTCGTGCGTGCCTTTCAACTCTACGCTACTGGTCGCTATGGCTTCAATGAGATTGCCAAAATCCTTTACGAGGAAGGCCTACGAACATCATCCGGTAAGAAAGTATATCGCGGACACATTCATCGCTTCATCAGCCAACCATTTTACTGTGGCCTCATGCTTCGTGAGGGTAAATACTATCCGGGCAAGCATCAACCCTTAATTTCCAAACAATTATTCGATGACGCCCAAAAAGTTTTACATAACAGGAACCGCCCAAGACTTCAAAAGAAATTCTTTGCTCTCCGGGGATTCTTGAAATGCGAAAACTGTGGCTGTGCCTATACTGCTTCAATCAAGAAAGGCCATGATTACTATTACTGCACAAACGGCAAAGGTCACTGTGAGGCTCATTTGAAATATATGCGTGAAGCCAAGATATACGAATTGATCGCTCCAGTCCTCGATAAGATCAAATTCGATGAAGAAATTATTGACATCATGTACAACGCCGCCAAAGAGCGTCAACTTCACGACAACAGCTATGTAGAATCGATCGTAACTTCATGCCAAAGCCGTCTAGAATCGCTCAAGGCAAAAGAAACTCGCCTACTCGATACATTTCTCGATGGACAAATCTCAAAGGAAATCTACGACGCTAAAGTCCTTGAAATACATAACGAAAAGATCTGCGCTGAAAAACAAATGAGCGAAGCCAAAACCAAGAATGACATTTTAACTTTGGAACCGACCAGAGAAGCATTTCTGCTTGGAAACAGAGCCATGAAAAATTTTGTTGACGGAAATGATGACGAAAAGCGTACCATTGCTTCAAAGATACTTTGGAACCTTTCGATGAAAGACGGAAATATCGCTCAAGTAAGCTACAGAAGTCCGTATGACATCATGGCAAAAGCACCCAAAACAGGTGATATTAATACTTTGCTGCGGGACTTGGATTCGAACCAAAATTTTCGCTTTCAGAGAGCGACGTGCTACCATTACACCATCCCGCAAGGAATTCTATTATTCAGTTGTATCCTTACAAAATACGCTATTTTAGGCGATTATTCAAGATCAGCGAAGTATATCGTCAATCATTTCTTTTGCTGAAGAAAATCTCTTCCCATGCTTTTTAGCCCACTCTGCTTCCTTGAGAATCTCTCTTTCTATCTTCTCTGAATACCCATTCGCCGTCCTCCCTTTGTGAATTCCCTTGCGACAGAACATCCCTTCAAATTTGCACTCCTCGCAGGTGATGAAATGCCTGTGACGTTCGTCATCCGCGCAATTGACATAGATCTCTGATGGCGCGCCACAACACTCACAGACCCCGATAACCTCGCGTTCGGTAGGCGCAGCATAAGCCATTGTCACACGTTCATCGAAGACGTAGAGTGAACCGAGGATCCACATCATGCTTGGCCGGCAAGCCCAGACTGACGATCTCTTTGCGGACTTTGATTGACAGCTTCGGGAAGGCTTTGCCCGTGCCGGATCTCTTCTTGAACTGGATGCCGGCAAATCGTCGGTCCGCGTTCAATCCCCCGCAATATGCCTCTATAAAATGCACAATTTCGCGACTTGCGTAATGAAAGGAAAAGGAGTATAAAACTCCCAGAAACCTATGAAAAGTGATTCAAGTCCTGAGTTAAAAATCCATGTATTACCAGGTGGAAAGATGCCTAAACGACAGACATTAGGAGCTATCGGCTATGATGTGCACGTGAGGGGTATAGTTTCACCTTGGGAAATGGAGCCAAAAAATCAACATTTGAGAAAAATGCTTTTCAATTTTGGTGATGTTGTCGACCAGTCAGTGGAAAGATTCATTGACAAGCGTGTCTGTGAAAAACGCTGTCGAGCAGAGCCTGTATATCGTCTTGAACCTGGAAGAAGGGTTCTGTGCGGAATCGGTTTTGCTACCGAGATGCCCTTTCCTCTCTGCTATCTGACCTTGTGTCGAAGCGGATTAGCGTCAAAACATGACATCATGGTCGCCAATGGACCAGGAACGATTGATCCAGATTACCGCGGTGAAGCAGGGATAATTTTATTTAATACAGGCGATGAGTCGTTCTATCTCTACCGCAATATGCGTATAGCCCAGATTTTGTTCATCTATGCTGTCATACCTCAAATCAAGCGAGTTAAAAGATATGACCACCTTGACCTGACGCCCCGAGGACCTGGCGGATTTGGGTCAACTGGATTACGCTGATTCAAGGATTCTTTTGCTGCCGCCATGAACCCATTCCTCGGTGGAATGGGATTTTTATTCCCGATTTACCATCTCCTTAGTCATCTTGAAGATTACTTTTCCCTTCAATCTTCCGGGATTTTTCGAGGATTCGAGCAAGGCGACGACTTCGTGGAGGCCTTCTATCTTTTCAGGCGACGCGGCCAAAGTTCGCTGGTTTAGCGCGTGACCATTCACCAAGTAATCACGGAGAATGCCTGTGGCCCAGATACGAAACTTCGTGGCTTTTTTGGAATTGACACGATAACCGACTGCTATGATGGCATCAAGGTTGTAGAATTTGACCTTGTATCTCTTGCCATCCGCGGCAGTTATCCGGAAATTCCGGATAACTGAAACCTCTGTTAATTCTCGAGTTCTAAAAATATTTTTCAAATGTTCGTTAATAGTCCGTACATCAACTTGAAATACGGTTGCTATTTGTGTTTGAGAAGCCCACATTGTGTCTTTCTTGATGTCCGCGCGCAATTCAACCTTTCCGTTTTTATTTGCATAAAGAACGATATTATCTCCTGACAACTTCTGCTGCTTATTTTTGTTGAGTTTTTTCATTTCGGTTAAAAATTAAGGTAGTAAAAAATCTCGCAGGCGTATGCGACAAATATACAATGAAATTGGTCACCGACAAAAAATGAAAGGTGATAAAGTTGGGAGTAGCGTGGGGATAAATTATCCCTTCTCATTCATTTCCCCTCTTCACCCACTCATCAAAAGTCATGGAAATGTAGTCTTTGTCCCGAATCCCATTCATCTCATAGATCTGCGTCGTCGAACACAGGAACGCGCCTTTCTTATCGATCCCCAGCCAGCTCATGGCTTCATAGACTTTTTTGTCACTGGCTGATTCGATTTCCAGATATGTTTTGAGCTTCGGCCAAGTGTCTAGATCAAACTCAACATCCCCCTTTTTCCATCTGGTTCTCTTTTTCTCCTGTTCAAACTTCACAATCATCCCAATTTTCATCAAGAAATGCTTGGTAGTTTCGAAATCGCTAACTTCAACCTCAACTTCCTCGGTCCCATCGTCATCACCTTTATTGGACTTCACTCCCAGACGACGCTTATAAGCCATCATGACTTTATTCCCTTCATCGCGTACTCTGACCCAAGCCGCCTGCTTGTCCAGGGTGAATCCTGGGTAATCAAAAGCGCACGAGCGGTACAAATAGTCCCCTTCTTTGACCGCGCCGAGTTTCTTCAGTTTCTCTTCGATTTTCGCGGCGTCGATATTCAAAATTTTTACTTCAAATTCATGGTGCATGTATTGAAATTATTACGGGAAAATCTCAGCCTCATGAAAGCTTCGTAAATAGGGCTTCTTCGTTCTTTTTCAGAAAATTGACAAATTCCTTGAAAACTTTTTCAACGGGCGGAGATAGTTTGGCTTTGTCTATTTTAATGTCTACTAGCATCTTCAAAGTAACTTCTTTCTCATTCCACGTCCTACCACCATCAATAAATATCTGAATTACGGGCTGAACCTTATCAAGCGCGTAAACGAATTTGCTTTCTGCGTCGTTGCGGGCTTCATAGGCAGCAATGAGCTCATGCAATTCGTAAAATTCAGCAAACTCCTTTTGAATCCTTTCAGCCGCTTCTTTTTCTTTTTTATGTTTGTCTGCCTTTTTGGATGGATCGTTATCATATATATAGACATCACCTGCATATGCTTCCACCAGATCATGAACAAGCGCGTATTTGATAACTTTACTTACATCCAAAGCCAGCTTGTCTTTCTGGATGAAATACCAGGCGAGCATGGCCAGCATATAGCTGTGCTCAACATCGTTTTCCCAGCGATCTGATTTGAAGACGCGAATAACCCTCTCTGTTTTTTGCAACTTCGTTAACAGTTCGCTGAATTGGATGAGGTCTTTGATGGTCATGCTAATTGTCGGAACATTGTAGCAGACTACTCGTCTTCCTCTACCATCCCCGCTGTGGAGATTTCCTCATCAATGATTTTCTCCCTTTCTTCTTTATTCTCCTCATCCTTCATATTCTTTTTATTCAACTCATTCTTCTCATTCATTTTTCCCCTCCCCTTTGCCGCTTTCATAAACTCCGTGAACAATGGATGTGGCTGGAGTGGCCGTGCCAAAAATTCAGGATGGAATTGCGTGCCTAGGAAGAATGGGTGTGTGGGTCTACCCCCAGAAAACGAAGACGATTCTGTTCGCTTCGCTTTCGAGTCGTCTTTCTCGAACTTCGCAGAAAATCTTGGCAATTCGGCGATTTCCATCAGCTTTCCGTCAGGTGATTTTCCGGAAAATACCAAGCCGGCCTTCTCCAATCGCTCGACATATTTCGGATTGACCTCATAGCGATGACGATGTCGCTCTTCGATCAAGGTCGTCAGTTTCGGTAGCTTCTTCCCGGCAAAATATGAGTAAGCTTCTTGAGCAATAGATCCTTTCATCAGTCTGGCCAGATAAACTCCGAGACGCATTGAACCGCCATAATTACCTCCGGCAATCTTCTTTTTCTGATCAGGCATGACATCTATGACTGGGTGCGGCGACTTTGGATCTATCTCCGTCGTGTGCGCGTCCTTCAGGTCCACGATATTGCGCGCGTATTCAATAATCATGAGTTGCATGCCATAACATAATCCGAAGTATGGTATCTGATTCTCGCGAGCATAACGAATAACATTCAATTTACCTTCAATGCCCGATTCCCCAAATCCGCCTGGGACGATGATGCCATCCATCTCATCCAATTTTTTATAAAAAAGGAGGTCGGACCTTGAGGTCGAATCTTGATTCCCCTCAAAATCTCTTGAATTCACGGTATGTATAACCGGCTTCACACCCACAGCATATCCGGAAAATTTGATCGCCTCCAGCACCGATAAATACGAGTCAGTCAGCACGAAATCTCCGGTATTGAAATATTTACCGACAATGGCAATATTCAGGGTTTTGCGTTCATGATTCTTGATGCCACGAGCCATCTTTCTCCAATCCGCGAGCGAAATAATCGGATGGGTCGATAGATGACGGGCAGTCTGTTTATCGACATGCAAGACTTCCAGAAGAATCTCCGTCAATTTGTCATGATCAAAATTTATTGGCACATCATAGATACTCTGGATATCAGGTGCTGAAATAACACGCTTAGACAAAATGTTACAAGCCGTGGCAATCTTTTCCTTACGTCGCTCGTCAAGCGACACTTCGGCGCGAGCGATGACGATGTCAGTCGTCACGCCATATGAAGCCAGTTGGTGTACGGCATTCTGCGTCGGCCGAGTCTTCATCTCGCCCAAAGTCCCAGGGGTTGGCAAATACGAAACCATGATAAATGCTACATCCTGTGGATGACGAATTTTGAGCACGCGGGCGGCTTCAATAAACATGATGTTCTGATAATCCCCGACTGTGCCGCCAATCTCTATAATTGAGACATCTGACTTATTGACTCGCGCGGAGTGTTCAAAACGATGAACTATTTCATCGCGGATATGCGGAATCGCTTCGACGCATTTGCCGCCATAGCCAAGCGCCCGTTCTTTCTCTATGACATGTTTATAAACCATACCGCTGGTAATATAGTCGTCAGCGGTCAAATCGCGATTCAAAAATCGCTCGTAATTTCCCATGTCTTGATCCGTCTCCATGCCGGAATTGAGCACAAAGACCTCGCCGTGTTCAGTTGGATTCATTGTGCCCGCGTCCACATTCAGATATGGATCAACTTTGACCAAATTGACTTTGAAGCCTTTGGTGGCAAGAAGGGTGCCGATGGAAGAAGTAGCAACACCCTTCCCCACACCCGACATGACACCGCCGATGACAAAGATATATTTGTGGTTCAAATTGACCTTGCGCGGCTTGGAAACCGTACTTCTTACAGCAATGGCTCTCTTCCCAGGCTTCCTTTTCATAAAGCCATTCTAGTCAAGCACTATAACTTTGTCCAGTTGAAAGACACCAAGAAAATGTGTCTTAATTAAAGAGACACAACACTCGTGACGCTTAACGGCAATCGTCACACTTTGAGATACCTCCGAGCCGCGATATAGCTGGAAACTCCCCCCAACACTATTCCGGCCGACATAATAATCACAAAAATCTGACCGAAGTTCTGCATGAAATAACGAGCTAAAATATTGACTGCCAGTTCAAAATCGACCGCGACTTGCACGCCGGCAAACTTAAGCACGACCGTATCGCTCCAATAAGCAAATGCCGCCATAAGGATGAGAGTGATAACGCCGGAGACAATACCATACATGATACCGGAAATGACCAGCGGACCGCGCACATAAATATTGCTCGCACCAACCAATTTCATCACCGAAATCTCGTCTTTGGAGGTGTAGACGACCAAGCGGATTGTATTCCAAATGACGATGATAGCCACGATTATGAAAATAACGCCGGCGACAAAACCCGCTTGTTCAACGGCCGGGATAATCCGTCCTAGGCGTTCAATAACCAACTTATTCTGCTGATAATTTATCTTCTCTATGAGCGGCGTGCCGTCGGCGGTCGTCGGCACTTTATTTTCAAGAAAATTAACCACGCTGGCATATTGTCCAGGATCTTTCGCTTTGACATTCAACGATGCCGGGAAAGGGTTGGTGCCTATCTCGTCCAATCCTCGCATGATAAGCGCGTTGTCCTGCCACTTGGCCTTGAATTGCACAAGCGCTTGATCGCGCGACAAATATTCAACTCGGGATACTTCCATCAGACGCTCAACATCCTTTTTTAGGACCAAAATGTCAGCTTCCGGCGCCTCAAGCGTGAAATAAACATTGACATCGACTTTGTCCTTTACGTCAGCGATCAAACTACGTCCGAACGCGCCAGCAAATATAAGTGCGCCAAACGAACAAAGAGACAATGTGATGACGACAATGGCGGCAAACGACAAAAACCCATTTCGCCAGAAGTTGACGAAACCGGTGCGAGTTATTCTCTTGAAAGTAGTAAAAATCATGTTTTACAAAATATATTTTCCTCCTTTATCATCCCGAATCACTTTCCCTTTCTCCATCGTAATAACTCTCCCCTTGACCGTGTCCACCACCCCCTTGTTGTGAGTCGTCAATAGGATCGTCGTGCCAAGCTCATTAATTTTTTGTAAAATCCGAATAATTTCGTAAGTGTTGACCGGATCAAGATTGCCTGTCGGTTCATCGGCAATCACGATATCCGGTTGATTGACGATGGCTCGCGCTATAGCCACCCGTTGGCGTTCGCCGCCCGAGAGTTCATGCGGAAAATTCCAAATCTTGTGGCCAATGTCAACAAGCTCAAGCACATGAGGCACATCGGCGGCAATTTCGTTGTCTTTGCGGCCGGAAGCCTCCATGGCAAAAGCGATATTTTCATACACGGTCTTATTCGGTATGAGACGATAATCTTGGAAGACCGTGCCGATGCGCCGGCGCAACTTGCTCATCTCGCGTTTATTGAGATGATTGATGTTTGTTGACTCAAAGAAAATCGCTCCTTCAGTCGGACGATCTTCGGCTATAAGCATTTTCATCAGCGTAGTCTTGCCAGCTCCGGAATGACCAACAATCGTCACAAACTCTTTGGGTTCCACGCCGAAACTGACCCCCTCAAGAGCAACAGATTTGTCAGGGTAGATTTTGGTGACTTTGTCGTAGTAGATCATGGATTCATTATACAAAAATTGATCTAATTAACCTAATTGTATAATCATCAAGTTTTCAATGTTCAATGATCAATTTGAAAGGTGGAGCTTGATCCTTGAACACTGAACATTAGAAAATTTCTTTCTATAATTCCTTCTCCGCCTCTATAAATTCATCCAGATCCCCTTCCAAGACCTTATCAACCTGCGCCGTCTCAATGTCAGTCCGATGGTCTTTGATCATTTTGTATGGATGGAGGACATATGAACGAATCTGATTGCCCCATTCTATGGAAGTAGTCGAGGAAATCTGCATTCCACGCTCTTTGGCGACTCGCTCATCCTCCATCTTCTTCCAAAGTTTTCCGCGAAGAATATCCAAAGCTTTCTCGCGGTTCTGCGCTTGCGAGCGTTCGGAAGTCACATGAATGGAAATGTTCGTCGGCTTGTGAACCAACCGGACCGCTGTTTCGCGTTTGTTCACGTTTTGTCCACCGGGACCTCCGGATTTGGCGATTGAAATCTCCAGATCACTGTCGGATATGACCAGATCGCTTGCCGAAGTTTTCTCTAATTTTGGGATCACTTCAACAAGAGAAAAAGAAGTGTGGCGCTTCTTATTGGAATCAAAAGGTGAGATTCTGACCAGACGATGAACACCCGACTCATTCTTCAAAGTTCCATAAGCGCCCAGAGTTCCGCCGGCGCCTACCGAAACGCCACTATTTTTACCACTTATTTCCACGGTAATATTTCTATAACCACCATGATCGTTTTCATTGCTATGAATGACCAACCAACCCCAGCCTTTATTTTCCGCGTATTTTCTATACATCCGCAGAAGCATGGCCGAAAAATCTTCGGAATCATCCCCGCCGGCACCCGAAAGTATGGTCAAGATGGCGTCACCCTTATCGTATTTGCCGACCCCTTCCAGATCCGCCTTCAACCCCTGCAATTCTCTAATCGCTGTCTGTGCGCCGTCCCTATCATCCCAAAAGCCAACGACGTCCATAGCCGTCTCCAATTGCCGGATTCTTTTTTCGATTTCCTCTTTTCGATTGGTCGTCATACTTCAAAACTGACGAGAGAGTCTTTCTCTGACTTTTTCCAAGATGTCCTCTATGGTCCAATCTGACTTTACTAAATAATACGCCGGTTCGTCTATAGCGATAGCTGTTATCTTCTCATCATCGGCGCTTAGATTCGTGAGCAGTATGACCGGAACGCCTTTGCCCCAGGAATTCTCGCGTCGCAGTTTTCTGAGCATCGTCATGCCGTCCATTTTGGGCATCACGATATCCAGAAGAATGATGTCCGGCTTTTCCTTTAGGGCGATTTTGAGTCCTTCTTCGCCGTTTCCGGCCGTCAGAATACGAAATCCTTCACGAATAAATTTGTCTTCGAGAGCCTTCCGTTGGGACGACTCATCATCTATTATAAGTATTCTTTTGTTCATCAAATCCGCCATGATCAAAATAATATCACAAAGTGGTCTATCGGGAAATCCCCTTTTCGAGACGCTGAAATCACCGAGATTTCCTATTTGTCATTTTTTTGCGTATCAAGATATGGGAATAGCCAGATAAAATGTGGTGCCTTTGTTCAGTTCAGATTCAAACCAAATATCCCCCTTGGCATGTTCAATGATGGATTTGGTGAGATATAGACCCAATCCGGTCCCGTCCGTGTCCTTGTCTTTGACATTGTCAGCACGAAACAGTTTCGTAAAAATCATTCCATATTGGGCCTTTGGGATGCCATAACCCGTGTCGGTCACCCGGACGAGCAGGTTTTTCGTTTTTAGTTCTCGGTTCCCGACAGACTCTCCCTCACGCACCAATGATATATCTATGCTGACGACTCCATTTTCCGGGGTATATTTCACGGCATTGGAGACAATGTTCTGTATGGCGATGCGTAGAAGTTTGGGATCAATCATCAGCGGACGCAAATCTGGAGCAAAACTTTCTTTGATAATTATCTTCTTCTCCTGTATTTGTGTTTTGAACTCCTCCAATATGTCTTTCGTGAAGGCGGTCATCTCCATCAGTTCCGGATTTACGACAAACACTCCGAGTTCTATCCTGGATATGTCCAAAAGAGCATTGACTAGAGAGATTATCCTTTGGTTGTTCAGGTATATCTCATTGAAATATCCCCTCTGTTTTTCATTCAATGGACCGGCGTCTCCCGAAAGAAGCATCTCCAAAAACCACTTCATGCTCGTGGACGGCGTCCGCAACTGATGCGAAGCCAGCGAGACGAATTCACTTTTAGCATGGTCAATCTCCCTCTCTTTGGTGACATCGTGAAAGTTGTCAATAGCGCCGATGACTTTACCGTCAAGAATAACGGCAGCGGAGGTGATCACGACAGGAAAATTTGTTCCATCGTTTCTAGTGAAAAATGCGACCATGGTACTCATGCCGGCCGTCGCCAATGTTATATATATCGGCCTTTTCTCTTTCGGAATGGCCTTGCCATGATCATCCACAACCGGGATGGTTTCGTGCAGACTTCTGCCTTTTATCTCATCAAAGCGTTTTCCGAGCATCTTTTCGGCCACTCGGCTCATGGCAATGATTCGCCCAGCGTCATCGACCGCGACCATACCGTCGGCGATACTCTCTAGCATGGCCTTCTCTTTTGCCACCATCTCCTCGAGCTCTTCCACGACCGTCCTGACCCATGTGAGATTGATCATAACGATGACAAAAAGCAAGATGGTCAGCGCCCCGATACCTATACTCAATCTTTCTTGTGTAGCGAATATTTCACCGCCGACTATGACTTCGAGCCGTTCGGCCTTTTCCGTCATTTCTGTCCTAGTGATGAGCAGTCGGCTTACCAGTTGCGCCTCAAGCTCACGCGACTCTAGCATCTCCGGATGTGTCGGAAAATCTTTGAAGAGTTGTCCACTAATTTGTTTGGTAATGTCATTGTCTTTCTTTAACAGAACTAGAAGCTCGGCCTCGGCGGACTCATTGAGGTATTTTCCCACCTTTTCAAACAACTCATCTATAGTCTGACTGGTCAAAATCCATTGTGCGTGAGAATTCTCGTCGCGATGCAACAGATATTCATCTACTAGATTTGCCTGATGAAAAATTTCGGCGCGGATATTGCTAGTTAACCCCAGTTCCAAAATATTTTCCTTAGTCTGCATCAAGGCGACAAAGATAAACACACCCGCCAGAATGGAAGCGAGAAAAGAAACGACAAAAACTATGACGACCTTCTTTCGGATATTCATGGGACCACCAATCAAGTATATCAATTTTCCGAGGAACCGACAAAACTGGAGCCAAAGCCCGGGATCGAACCGGGGACCCTCGCTTTACGAAAGCGATGCTCTACCAACTGAGCTACTTTGGCCCTACTTCGCTCTGTATACACAGAGCTTCGTAGGGCAAGCACAAAAAATAATAAGCCTGCACTTCGAAGCCTTGCGAAGCAAGGCGAAGTAGTGGAGCCGATGTCCGGGATTGAACCGGAGACCTCGCCATTCGTTTACACCTCTCCTTGCGGGAGGACTAGACTGTATCTTTCTCCATCATTCAATGGAGACCCTTGTCAGTCGTTCGGGCGCAAATAATATCGCGCCACGGTCTTATCCCTTAAGGACTTTAACCGTTATTCGGGATTCACATATGCGTTACCGCAGATGTGGGCAGGGTCTTACGACCTACCAATGGCGTGCTCTACCAACTGAGCTACATCGGCAAACTTGATCATGCATCAAGATAGCTCCATAAGAATAGACTATTTATCAGATATTTTCAATCGATTTGATGCGCGGTCGACGGGATTCGAACCCGCAACCTCTCCCGTGACAGGGGAGTGCTACTATCCAGTTGAGCTACGACCGCATTTGAATGAATTTTTCAAAAACAAGCTTTTTTCTAGAAAGAAAAAGCCTGTGTGGCTTATTATACATGATTTTGTATATTTTCAAAGAATCGAGAGTACTGAATGACAATCTTGCATAGGTGCCACTTTTCGATTTGTACAATGATCCGCCGACAACACCTAGTTCTTTTAACAACACAAAAAGACCTTTCAGAAAATCAAAGGAGGCGCTGACAAAAACAACAAGAATTCCAGGTGTAGGAGTTTTTCTTTTTGGGTGAGTCATTCCTTGCCAAACACATCCATCTCCATCAAAATAGCCTCTGATAAAATCGTTGACATGTTTCTTAGGAATTTTTGGCAACTTCATACGCTTTGCCTTATTTGGGGTTAAGCCCAAAGTAATTAGATCAGCAAAAAGTTCCTTACTTCCGATTTGAATTTTATACACAGGACCAGATTCATATATACAAGTTGAAATCTTATGATTTGATCTCATCGAAAGCGCCATTGAAACTAGAAGATCACGATCTGCCGTATATATAGCAACAAAATGAGTGTTTCTATTTGTCTTAATGATGTTACCGTCAGCAAAAAGAAAGCCAAGAATATATGCCATATCAGATGACCACTTCTTAAAAAATGTTTTATTGAATTCTTTGTGTATAGGCATGACAGTATTATACACTATACAAATAAATACAGAAACTACCACCCTTTCATACTCAAATCTGTGCCGACGCCTGGACTCGAACCAGGGACCTT
>MHRT01000010.1:54030-73311 GCA_001821055.1 Candidatus Taylorbacteria bacterium RIFCSPHIGHO2_12_FULL_45_16
ATGCTCTAGCCACCTGAGCTACGTCGGCAATACGGATAACAATAAACGAAAAACCTACTCTGCGCAAATACCCCTTGCGCAAAGCTCTATTTTATGACAAACTATCCAAATCAGTTCGAGATCATCGCGGGGTAGGGTAACAGTAACCCGTCAGGCTCATAACCTGAAAATTGTCGGTGCGATTCCGGCCCCCGCAACAAGTAAAATTAAATATAATAAAACTCCTCAAACACCTTCTTGTAGAGATTCACTGCCTGAAGAGCATCGTGATGCGTCAGATTGAAACCAGGTTCATGAGCGATCTGATTCCTGACTTTGTGCGCCTCCCAGGCGTCTTGAATTGTTTTGAAGTCACCGGAAACCACCCGCTTCAATTTTTCCCCGATACTCTCACCTTTGTAACCCATGCCCGTCAGAATATCATCCAAGATCATGTCGGCTTCCAGTATTGCCTGCTTCCAGTCATTCTGATTGGGTGATTCAATGTGGCGAATGACGTTTTCGAAGCGGTGCGAAAGCGCCGGATCTCCGGCCGAAGTCTCTTGATATGCCGGCTCCACCTTGGTGTCATAAATCAATTCTTCTTTTTTACGAATATATTTAAGCTGTTCAACACAATAGACGATGACGATGACGAAAAAAAGTGACAAAGGCAAGGATATGCCGACAAGTATACCAAAAGTGGTTTTGGCCCCACTAAATATGGCCGGAGACCAGTCAGCTAACTGGTGATATATTTTCTCAAGAAAACCCAGAAGATCTATTTCCGGCGGACCGACCGAAACAACAGGTATCGGATCTATGTCAGTGACTGGAGGCATGGAGATATTATACAAGGAAAAATGAAAAAAGTATTCAATGATCAATGACACAATGACCAATAAATCATAGAGCGCTTCGTTGAATATTGATCATCGTCTTAATTGATCATTTCTCCTTGAAACTCCTTCCCTACTTCAAAAAGAGTCTTCTCATCGCCATGACGCGCGATCATTTGCAGACCGAGCGGTAGTTTTTTACCTTCAATTTCGGAAAATCCGGACGGAACTGACATGGCCGGCAAGCCAGTTAGATTGGCCGTGACCGTAAAAATATCCTCCAAATACATAACAACAGGATCAGCTGTCTTCTCCCCAATTTTAAATGCCGGTGCTGGAGTTGTTGGAGTTATGATAACGTCAACATCTTCAAAGGCTTTGAGAAAATCTTGGGTAATTATTCTCCGAACGGCATTGGCGCGATTGTAATAAGCCTCGTAATAGCCCGAGGAGAGCACATAAGTTCCGAGGAGAATTCTTCGACGCGCTTCCTTGCCAAATCCCCTGCCGCGCGTCTCAAAATAATCGTCAATGCCATCAACCCCATCCTTGTGCAAACCATATTTCACCCCGTCAAAACGCGAGAGGTTGGAAGAGACTTCGGCTGGCATAATGACATAGTAAGCCGGCAAAGCGTGCGAAATATTCGGCAATTTTATCTCTTTGATCTCATAACCAAGCTGATAAAAATGTTCAAGAGATTCATCAAGATTAGCCAGAACATCCTTCGCGATACCATCCCCCGTTAAAAAATGTCTTGGAATTCCAATTACTGGTTTTTGCTGGCCGACTCTTTTTGGTGAATATGTCGCATCAGAAATAGTCGTGCCATCAAGCGCATCTTGACCTTTTATCGCGTTATATACAATTTCAGCATCAGTAACCGTTTTGCCAAAAGGACCGATTTGATCAAGCGATGAACCCATGGACATGACGCCCGAACGAGAAACTCGGCCATAGGTAGGTTTCAATCCGACAAGCCCGTTGAAACTCGCCGGCTGGCGGATAGAACCGCCAGTATCAGATCCAAGTGCCGCTAACGCCCCATCCATGGCAAGTGCCGCCGCCGAACCGCCAGATGAACCACCGGCAACGCGTGAAGTATGGTGAGGATTTTTTGTCACTCCATACGCCGAGTTTTCTGTTGATCCGCCCATGGCAAACTCATCCATATTTGTCCGACCAATGAACACTACTCCTTCTTTTTTCAGCTTTTCAATGACAGTCGCGTCATATGTCGCTCGATAATTTTCCAAAATCTTCGAAGCTGAGCTGGCAATGCGACCCTTTATTAAAATATTATCTTTGATCGCAAAAGGAATTCCCAAAAGCATCGGAAAATCTTTGCTTCTTTGCTTGTCCTTCGAGGCTTTAGCGTAGGAGGACTTCTTTACTTCTGCGATTTTTTCATCTGCCACCTTCGCCTGTTCAATAACATCATCATAAATCTCCAAATATGCGTTTATTTCAGGATTTCTTTTTTTTGCTTCATCCAAATACGCCTGTGCCAAATCAACCGCGGTAAAATCACCATTTTTCATGGCTTCATGCGCCTTGGTGATTGTCATGCTCGAGAGATCAATTTTCATAATAATTGTTTAATGGTTCCTTTGTCGAATAGTTAAATGGTTGAATTTCTTTACTCCTGCGCGATTATCTTCTTGACCGCGATAAATTCACCTTCCCTGTCGGGCGCTTCATTGAGTAGTCGCTCGCGATCTTCTGGAGAAATAGTTCGAGCAATGTCTGGTCTGAATACATTATGAACTGCTCCAGGAACAGGCGTGTAATCAACATCAACCGTAGCCTTCTTTATCTGGTCAACGTAGGTCAAAATCGAGTCTATTTCCTTGGTCAGACCTTCCTTTTCAGCCGGATCGAGCTTGATGCGGGCCAGTTTGGCGAGTTTTTCTATTTCAGCGGTGGTTATCATAGGGGAAGTTTAGCATGAAAATGAATTTGGGATAAGAAAATTCCTCGCAATTCAAAACACTATATTGTATGATATTATCATATTAACTTATCATACAATTATATGACTACAATATCAGTTCCCGTGACAGAGCAAATGCTGGAGTTTATAAATCAACAGATCAAGATGGGCTTTGCCGACAATAAAGCTTCCGTCATCCGACGTGCGATCTCGAGACTTAGAGAAGAAGAGGCTATTCAAGAAATACTTAGAGCAGAGAGAGAGCCTGATTTACATGGAGACTTAAGGGAATTAGCGAAGAAATTCAAAAATCATGGTTGAAATAATTTATAAACCAAGTTTCATCGATAAATATAATGGACTCGAAAAAGATCTGCAAGCTGAGGTACTGGAAAAGATCGAACTATTTAAAAATCCACGAAATCACAGACATTTAAAAGTTCACAAACTTCATGGCAGACTCCGAGGCAGATATAGTTTTTCTATTAATTATAAATACCGAATAGTTTTTTCATATATCTCCAAAAATCAAGTTAGATTACTCTCTATCGGTGACCACGATGTTTATAAGTAAATTAACTCACCATCCCCCTAAACCCATCCTCATCCAACACCCGAACCCCCAACTCCTTCGCCTTCTCCAGCTTTGAGCCCGCCTCCGCCCCAGCCACAACGTACGTCGTCTTTTTGGACACAGAACTCGAAACTTCCCCGCCGAGGCTGCGAACCATATCCTGCGCGGTGTCACGATCGAGCGTCGGCATAGTTCCGGTAAAGACAAAAGTTTTTCCGGCGAGTTTGAGATTTTCAGTTTGAACTTTCGACGGTTTTTCTATCTCAATCTGTTTGAGCAAATTACGCACCAGTTTTTTATTATCCGGATTCTTGAACCATGTTTCCAATGACCGCGCGACCACTTCCCCAACGCCGTAGATCGACTCGAATTCTTCTTTTTTGGCGCTCATAATCAACTCAAGAACTGTTTCAGGTTTTGAATTTCTGATTTGTTCTCGCCTCGCTGGAGCTTTGGCGAAGCGGGTAGAATTTAGAGTTTCGGATTTAGAGTTTGTAAAGTGTCTCGCCACATCATGTGCCGTCTCTTCACCGACCTGTGGAATTGAAAGTGAGGCCAAGAACCGAGCCAGTGTGATTTTGCGGGCTTTTTGAATGGCTGTGATTAAATTATCGGCTGACAATTCCGCGAATCTAGGCAAAGCCAACAAATCTCCTTTCTTCAAGGTAAAGATGTCGTCAAAAGTCGAAATCAACCCATTTTCGAACAAGACATCAATGATTTTCGGACCTAGGCCATCAATATCAAAACACTTTTTTGAAGTAAAATAATAAAACCTGCGCTTTTGCTGAACGAATGAATCCTTGGCCACACATCTCCAGGCCGCTTCGCCGGGAATACGTTCGATGGTGCCGTCTCCTCCGCAAGCCTGAATGTGTTTCGGCCAAACAAACGGTTTCGGCGCGTTTTTTCCGGTTGGACGCAATTCCCTGACCACGCTCACTATGTCGGGAATCACGTCACCGGCTTTTTGAATGATCACCGTGTCGCCGATTCTCAAATCCAATCTTTTAATCTCGTCTTCATTGTGCAAAGTGGCCCGCGAAACGGTTGAACCAGCAACTAATATCGGCTTCAAAATAGCCACAGGAGTCACCACGCCGGTACGTCCAACCTGAAAGACAATGTCTTCAAGGACCGTCGTGACCTGCTCTGCGGGAAACTTGTAGGCCACTCCCCAGCGAGGAGATTTGGCCGTATATCCAAGCGCCTGTTGAATTTTCACTGAATTGACTTTGATGACGATGCCATCTAGTTCATAGGGCAAATCATGTCGCTTCTTGGTCCATTCATCATAAAAGGCCTGAATTTCTCGCACACTATTACAGATTTTGTAATGCGGATTTGTCTTGAAACCGAGCTCTCTCAGCAATTCAAGCTCTTCGGACTGTGACCGAGGTTCCACCTCGGTACCGAGGTGGAACCTCGGCGAAATCTCGTCTATATCATACAGAAAAGAATCCAGCCTGCGGGATGCAGTCATTTTTGGATCCAGTTGACGCATCGAACCAGCCGCCAAATTTCTAGAGTTGGCAAATTGCGCCTCGCCTTCCTTGACGCGTTCTTTATTGATCTTCTTCAAATTGTCAGTACTAATCCAAGCCTCGCCGACGACAACCAGTGAATTAGGAATCGTGAATTGTGAATTGTGAATTTTAATTGGCACACTCCTGATCGTCCTCACATTCTCCGTCACCTCTTCTCCCACTTCCCCATCTCCTCGAGTCGCGCCTCGGATGAGCACGCCATTTTCATAGGTCAAAATGATTTTGAGACCGTCAATCTTGAGCTCGCAACAATATTCCAGCTTCTCATTTTCAACTCCGGATTTTTCCATGAAGTTCCGGACTTTTTCATCCCATTTGCGCAATTCTTCTGCATCAAAGACATCATCAAATGACCACTGAGTATGGGCATGTTTGACTTTGACGAATTCTTTCAGTGGCTCACCACCCACACGTCGAGTCGGACTATCAGTCGTCTTGAGTTCCGGATATTCGGACTCTATCGCTTCAAGTTCCTTGAAAAGAGAGTCGTAGGCTTCATCACTAATTTCCGGTTTATCCAATGTATGGTAGGCATGAGAATGACGCTCAATGGCATTTTTGAGCTTACTAAGACGGTCTATCATGACCTTTGGCGCCTTGTTCGTCATATCCTAAGAATACCAGAATAATCAGTCACAGCAAGATGCCATCACATAAATGGAAATAGGATTTCCCTGAGAAGATAGAGATCTATGACTTGAACACGAAAAAGAAGGACTAGATACATGCCAAGAATGAGATACGGTCCAAAAGGTACTTCCGTCCTTGGTTTGAATTTTTTATAGGTAATGAAGAGCCAGGTGACACTGACGGCCGCCGCCATCCAAAATGCCAGTATCATTGCATTGATACCGTCAGACATTCCCAATATCCAACCAATACCCAGCATTAGTTTCGCATCGCCGAGGCCCATCCAGCGACCGCCGGAAACGAGCCAAAGAAAAGCAAAAGGTAGGGCCAGTAATGGTCCAGCAATCAGAGTCCAATATCCCGAAACATGCCACCAAGAATCACCTCCGACAAGAAGCAGGAGAAGCGCGATCACCGCAAACGCGTAAACAAATTGATCGGGAATTATTTTGTGTTTGATATCATAGACGGAAATGACAAGCAACAGACATGTGGTGATGATGTAAAGCAATGTCTGAAGTCCGGCCTGATATGTGACTGGTGGAAAAACAATGAACAAGAGCACGAAAATCACGCCCGCAATGAATTCAACCAGCGGATATTGCCAAGAAATCTTGCTTTTACATTTTTTACAAGCACCTTTCTGAAAAGCAAAGCTGAATATCGGCACCAATTCTTTCCAAGTCAGACTCGTGCCGCATGACAGACATTTTGAACGCCCACTAAGTGTGATGCCGGTATTGAAGCGCAATGCCACGACATTGAGAAAACTACCCACGATTGCACCAAAGACGAACGAGAGAATCAAAGAAAATGGAGCCATGGCTATTTTGATCCGAGGCAGTAATAATATGGATCAGCGTTGTCAGTACAAACCACACTACCGAAAGCCGGGTCAACATCATCTTTCAAAATCTCATTATCATTTTCGAGCTGTACGCGCAATATATAATCATTAGACGGCGAACCCGATACTGCATAAGTATAAGCCGTCCCTCCGGGTTGGGTGGGTATGGTTGAGATATAATCACCAAGTTTTACCGAGCCTGAAGCGGTACAGTCGCCGGTACCAGTACCCGAATCCAGGTTAAGTGGTGTAGGTGGGTACTGTTTGCATCTATCAAAATACAACGAGATGGCCAACTGAATGTTTCCCAGATCAGATATTCTCTTGGCATCTCTCGCTTTACTTTTGGCAGGCGTAAGACTGGCGACTACAATGCCGGTCAAGATGCCAATAATAGCGACAACCACCAATAATTCAATAAGCGTAAACCCACGAACTTTTGGAGAGTATTTTTTCATATGATAATTGTAGCATAGGTGATACGGAGGTGGAACCTCGGTACCGAGGTTCCACCTCGGCAAAATCTTCAGTAAAACTTTATCGCTTATTCAGCGTTTCTTTATCGACATCTGATAGGATGGCGGTACCAAGGTGGAACCTTGAGGTTCCACCTTGGAAGACTATGGCATTCATTCCAGGAGAATATTATCATCTCTATAATCGCGGGGCTCATAAAGCGCCTATATTTCTAGACCAGGGGGATTATATGCGGTTTTTGCAACTTTTATATGTGATGAATAATCAAAAACAGCCACAATACCGAGGTTCCACCTCGGAACAGGTGTTCCGGCTAGACCGAGGTGGAACCTCGGTAGACATCATCTCCTATTGTTTGATGCCAAATCACTTCCACTTAGCAATCAGAGAGACCATAGAGGGTGGCACGCATCGTTTTGTTCATAAATTATGTACGGGTTATTCTATGTATTACAACAATAAATATGATCATTCTGGGACAATATTCCAAGGATCTTGTAAATCGAAGCATGTCGGAAATGATGAATACCTCCGATATTTGATTCAATATATCCACTTGAATCCATTTGGCATAAAAGAGCCTGATATGAACAAGCTTGCAAAAACCGAATATCTAGACGAAGCTATCTCTTACTCCAGAAACTACGACTATTCTAGCTTCAAGGATTACCTCGGAGAAACGAGGCCTCAAGCGAGCATACTAGCTAACTGCCGAGGTGGAACCTCGGTCAAATGACCGAGGTTCCACCTCGGCACCCCCACCCCATACGCCAAACCACCCCAAGAGGATGGGGTGGAAGTAAGACTCAAATAGACTAGACTAGACTAGACTAGACTAGACTAGACTAGACTAGACTAGACTAGACTAGACTAGACTAGACTAGACTAGACTAGACTATGGACAAGTAAAGGTGGCAAGATCTGCTGTTGTCGAGAAGTGAGATGCGAGAGTAACTGGTGTCTTGGTAGGGCCAGAGTATCCTACACTATCAACACAATATATATCACCTGCAGCAACTCCAGCAGCAGGCTTGCTAGGCAATCTAGCATAAAATATAAATGCCGTACCACTAATCTCACCACGAAGGGCATTATCAGCGGTGTTCCCTGCCTGTAATATTGACGCCACATATGGCAGAGCATCTCCAGTACCAGCTGTAATCGCCATACTAGTAGCTGTAGTTGTAAGCAATGTTGTGTTATATGCAGTAGTATATCCTGTCTCTAAAACAGTTCTAAGGCCATTCATTTCTACCATAAGCTTTGCATCCTTGCCTTTGGCACGCGCACTATTCAAACTAACCAACACAACTGAACTCAAAATACCAATAATCGCGATAACGACGAGCAATTCTATAAGAGTAAAACCTCTTGTGTACTTTTTCATAGTATAAAGTTACGAATAATAATTAATAATTACTTAAAACCTCGTTAATAAATTGAAGGTTTAACGTACCTATTATAGCACCCCCTTGGGAAGACCTACCGCATCCATACTGTGGATAACCCCCCGAGGTGGAACCTCGGTACCGAGGTTCCACCTCGGCAAACACCTACTGCGCGCTGGCAATATTGTATATAGGCACAAGCACCGAGGCCAGCAAGACCGCCACTCCCCCGCCAAGAAGCACTATCATCAGAGGCTCAATCAGAGAGACCAGGGAATCAATGGCTGTGGTGACTTCACGACTGTAGAATTTAGCCACGGTCTTCAGAATATTACCCAATTCCCCTGATTCCTCACCGACTTTCATCATTTGCACCATGATGCCCGGTATAGAATCAGGATCATTTGACAGCGATTCTGACAGGGTCTTGCCACCCTTGACCGCATCAGCCGCGTTAGTAAGCAGATTTTGATAAATTTTGTTATTTATGACATTTGAAGTAAGCTCAATCGAGCGAACCATAGGGATGCCAGAGAGAAGCATAGTCGTCATATTGTCGGCCAGACGCGACAAATATAATTTGCGATAAAGTGTGCTGATGTACGGAATATGGAGCTTGAACCGATCGAATGCCTCCGCGCCGGTCGGTGTGCGAATGAAGCGGATCAGAAAGAAACCACCAACAATTGCCAATCCCAAAAGAATAAATCCGTATGAAACCAGGAAATTGCTGATCCCCAGAATAACTTTGGTGTATGAAGGAATTTCCGCCCCAGACTCGACCAATATGCCACTAATCTTAGGGATAACCATGGTAAACATCAATATCATCACGGTCACGAACGTAATCACCACGAATGCCGGATAAATAAGCGCGCCTTTCACTTTGGAAGTCAGTTCGTATGTTCGGTCAAGATAGTCAGCCAGATACTGGAATGTTTCATCAAGCTTGCCTGACTCTTCACCGGCTTTGACCATGCTGATATAAAACTCATTGAATATCTTCGGGTGTTTCCCCAAAGCCATGGAGATAGAGCTGCCACTCTGCAAATCATCGGCAATAATGGTCAATTTTGCGCCTAGAACATGATTCTCCGTCTCGCCACCCAACAAACGGAATATGCGTAGTGCCGAAACCTGCGCTTCAAAAAGTGTTGAGAGTTGACGGGACAGGATGACCACGTCTTTGGTTGACACGCGGTCAAAAAAAGAGATTTTTTTTGAAAGAAATCCCGATGAAGAGGCTTCAGCGTCCTTGATGGTCGTCAGAACCAGTCCTCTTCTCTGCAATGAAGCGATAGCCACATCAACATTAACGGCGTCAATGGAACCATTTCTTTGCGCGCCGGTAGTATCGACAGCTTCGTAGTTGAAGAGCATTGCTATATTATATCATTAAACTATTGGGGAGTTCAATACTTCAGATCATTCTCTCCAGCGTCTTCGGATTGAGTGAATTCATATACGCGCTCTCTACGGTAATCTCGCCTGAACGCACCAGTTCCGCCAGCGAGCGATTCATGTCAATCATACCCTCTTGAGAACTCGTCTCAACCACAGAATTGAGTTCGTGAATGCGCTTTTCGCGAATAAGGTTCGCTACGGCGTTATTGTTGATGAGCAGTTCGTAGGCCGGGATGAGTCCACCGGAGATACGCGGAATAAGTCTCTGTGAAAACACACCCGAAAGCGAGCCCGCCAATTGAATGCGGATTTGATCCTGCTGGCCGGACGGGAACGAGTCGATGATACGATTGATAGTTTGGGCGGCATTGTTTGTATGCAGTGTTGAAAAAATCAGGTGGCCAGTCTCGGCAGCGGTAACGGCCGTGGCAATCGTATTGATATCGCGCATTTCACCCACCATACAGACATCAATATCTTGACGAAACATGGATGTAAGTCCACTTTGGAAATCAGGAGTGTCAAAACGAACTTCACGCTGATCGATTATGGATTTTTTGGATTCAAATAAATACTCAATCGGATCTTCGATAGTCAATATGTGCTCGGTGCGCGTCTGATTTATCATCTCAATCAATGTGGCGAGCGTTGTCGTCTTGCCCTGACCGATCGGACCGACTACCAAAAAAAATCCCTGCGGTTTGCGAGTAAATGATTCCAAGATCGGTGGCAAATTCAGCTCGGAGAGCGTGCGAATCGCCTTGGGAATGAGTCGGAGGGCAATGGAAAGCACATTCTGGTGATAGTACGCGTTTCCGCGGAAACGGGCATGAGCTAAACTATATGAAAAATCAACATCCTTGGCGGTTTCGAGCAGTTCTTGATTGGCCTGTCCCAAAAACGCTCGGATAAAACCCTTCATGTCCGCGTCAGTGAGTATTGGCTTCTTGACCAATGGTATGAGACCGCCTGATACGCGGATAATCGGCGGCCGGCCAGACGACAGATGCAAATCAGATGCGTTCTCCTTGAGGATCAAGTCAATGATATCTTCAATTTCTTTTTTATAGTCCATTGTAGTAAGAGATTAGTAACTGGTGACTAGATGATCACAAAAAATCACATGCGCACATATTTTCTAATTACTTTTCTGTTTGCTGTTAATAATTCTCTCCACTTCATTCAAAACCTCCGAAGGAATAGTTGTCGCTTTGACGATATATCCATCCACGCCAAGTTTTGTGGCACGAGAAACATCATCCGAAGAACCTTGGTTTGTGAGCATAATCACAACTATATTGGGGACCAAATTTTCCTTGCGGACGGTATTGACAAAATCAAGCCCATCCATGCCAGGCATGACAATGTCAACCAGCATGACTTGTGGAGCGTATCCTTGACGCATCAGCTTGAGTCCGCCGTCGGTCGAGTCCACAGCTTTAACTTCATATCCCGCCTTGGAAAATTTGACCGCATACATGTCGAGAAGGAATTTGTCGTCATCAATGAGCAGTATTTTTTTATTGGATAAAATAGGTTGGTCTGACATAAAAACATTATATAAGCAAGTAAACAAATAAGCAAAGACTATTTTTACTCATAATTTATTCACCTCCTCTATCGGTATCTGCTGGTTGAAAGCTTTGATCAAGGCATCCTCTCTAAGCGTGATCATGCCTTTGGCGCGAGTAATGCGCAAAACTTCAGCTTCGGTTGGATTCCTGAGGATAACCTGCTCGATTTCCTTGTCCATCGCGAACATCTCCATGACCGCCATGCGGCCGCGAGTGCCTTTAGGCAACTCCGGCGTGGTTTTGATTTTACGCACGCTATCGGCGAATGGTATGCTCTTTTTGAATTCAGCCGGCAAATCTGCAAATTGACGATCTATCATGGCTTTGAGGCTCCCATCGACCAGCACAAGCTCGCCCGCCCCTTTCGGTAAGACGCTGACCAAACGCTGTGCTACGGCCAAAATAAGAGTCGGCGCGATAAGATACGGATCGACGCCCATGTCAATCAATCGAGGAATCACACCGGCGGAATTGTTGGTGTGCAGAGTTGAAAACACCAAGTGTCCGGTCAGGGCCGCTTGCACAGCAAGTTGGGCCGTCTCTTTGTCGCGAATCTCACCTACCATGATAATATCCGGATCTTGTCGCAAAGTGGTGCGCAGACCAGAGGCAAAGTCGTATCCAATTTCCGGACGAACTTGGGATTGGCTGACTCCCTCCATTTGATATTCAACCGGATCTTCCAACGATAAGACGTTATAGCTCTCACGATCGACTTCTCCCAACACCGAATACAAAGTAGTTGATTTTCCGGAGCCGGTCGGACCGGTGATCAAAATCATGCCATAAGGCTTGTTGATGGCCTCACGAAGCATGCTCAAGTTTTTCGTGGACAGACCGAGCTCGTCCAGCGGCCGGACCCCCTTTGCCTGGTCAAGAATACGCATTTCAACCTTTTCGCCATAGTACGATGGAAATGTGGACACACGAAAATCAATGCGACGACTGTCGATGCGGGCCGAGAAACGACCGTCCTGCGGTTTGCGTTTTTCATCAAGGCGCATGTTGGAAAGAACCTTGATACGGGCGACGACGGCTGAATGCACTTGCGGCGGCAAAATGAGAGATGTGTTCAAAATACCATCCACGCGAAAACGCACCCGAATGCGGTCGCGCATGTGTTCAATGTGCACATCGGACGCCTCTCCTTCCACCGCGTAACGGACAATCGTAGCCACGATTTTGACAATAGGGGCGTCTTCAATGATTAGGGTCTCCTCGTTTGGCTTCTGCCCGGGTTTGGTTGGCGCCTGAGAATTCAATTCTTCTTTTTTTATCGTATCGGCAGTATCAACTGAAAGTTCAGTCTCCAATTCAGAAAGCGCCTTTGAAACTTCTCCGGTGATACCTTTGTACATTTCCAGAACTTTTTGGAAATCATCAATGGTTATCAAAAATATCTTATATGGAATATTCTTTTTGCTGGCCAAAAAGTTTAAGGCGTCGCGAGCCTCCATATTATCCGGATCAACTACCCCGACTTCCAAAGTATTTTCACGTACCGCGATCGGGACAAAGCGGTAATGAGCAGCTGATTCTTCGGGAATGTATTCAAGCACCTCAAACGGAACCGAATTTTCGGCTATGGCTCGAACCGGAATATTGAGAAACTCGCCGCGAGCGACGATGACATCATCCGGTTTGACGCCGCGAGCCAGCAAGGCTTCGTCCAGCGTAATACCAGCTGATGTCTGTTTACGCACTTCGTGAACATCATCTTTCGTTATGATTTTCTTTTGAAGGAGAATATCAAGAATGGACATAAATATATAACACTCACACCAATTGACAAATTACTGGTTACTGGTCGGTGCTCCCGACAACGGAGCAAATGGATTTGGTCGACCGACCGGAAGTTCTGGAATCGCTATGGAATAGTCGACCAAAGTTTGATACGCCGGCGTCTTGAAAAGTTCCGTGTCAATGCGCAGGGATTCTATCTGATTTAGCAGGCTCAAAACGCGCGTGCCGACCACCGTAGCCGATTGAGATTGCAAAGTGCCCATGTCATCGGGGGCCGATCCTCCAGAAAAATAGAAATACGCGACTGCTAAAACAATAATAACGACAATGACGGTGATGAGAGTTTTCTTTGAGCTTGATGGTGGTTTCATGAATATATATTATTGCTGACGCAACCAATAAGTCTGGAGCTCGACGCTAAAATCATACAGATTTGGATTCGTACCCGCCGACACGCTCAAATGAGTCACGTCCATGATGCGTAGGTTTGCCTCCAAATCTCTCAATAAATTTATAAATTGCTGATAGGGTGCCATCACGCTGAATGATATGTTGACCGTGTCGAGAGTAGGTGTTGGTATAGATGCCCCAGCGTCTCCTATTTCGGAACCAAAACCTTGCGATGCTGGTAAACCGCCTTGATTCGCGTTGGAGGCGGCCGCCTTGATGTCACGCAATGAAAATCCATGCCGGAGCGCGACGCTGTTTAGGTCTATGATTAAACGAATATTGTCAACCGTGTTGGGGAGCATCTTGTCGAGACGATCGCGGTCTTCGCTGGAAAGAGCATTATAATCCTTCAATACGGCATCTCGAACTTTGATCAGGCGATCTGCGCTGTCTATTGCCGAAAGATATTGGGTGTTGACCACGCGTACTTCATTGACTTCCGCCAATTTGGCACGCGTAAAAGTAAGGTATGTGCCAATAGCTAGAGCGACCAAGATAATTGCGGTGATGTTGTTATTCATGAAAATGGGTTAGGGGGTTGTCGACGCGTTGGCACTATCCGTCGGTCCAATCAAGCTTTGCTCATACGAGAGACTTGCTGGATCAATCGTGGCAGTAAACCCAAATGAAACAAGACCGTCGTTTTCCAGAGCCGGATCAGACAAGATTGGATTTTTCACCACCTTGCGAAGGCCGTATTTCTCGAGCTGTCCAAGCACATCGGACTGCCAGGCCACCGCGCTCAGACTTGTGCCATATCCTTTCATGTTGACCATGGTTTCTTTCCCCTCTTCCATGGTCCCAGTAGTCACATCCATGCTCAAAAAGCGGACATTCTCAATAGTCAAACGGCCAATGATGTCGAATATCTGCGACAAAGCCACATGATTGCCGATTAGTCTCGTAGCCATGTCGATTCTGACGTTTTGGCTTTTGAGCTCTTCAATCAAATCTGGATTGAACTGCTTTTCCCGTTGAGCCAGCTGCTCTTTGTATCTGACTTGTGACGATTCGAGGTATGATTTCCAAAAATACATGCCTCCAGCCGCGGCAATAGAAATAATGAAAAGAAGGACCGCCGCGACCATGAACAGGCTTGTGGGGTGATGAGGCGCAGGTGTAGTGAGTCCGCCTATGGGTACCAAAGGCTTTTTGGGTATAAACGAAGTTTGGAATCTTGTTTCCATATGTTCCACTCAATTATAACAGAGATAACGGTATATGGGGTTGTGTATAACCCTTAGTTTTGATGAGCTAGAATTGAGGATCCCCAGTTATAAATATGACGTTATTTTTTACTCCAATTCGGACAATCTTCTCAAAGCCACGCCAATAGCAACGGCAAATTCAGGTCCCGCTTGAGCAAACTCTTCGGTCAGAAATG
Organism: Candidatus Taylorbacteria bacterium RIFCSPHIGHO2_12_FULL_45_16; assembly: GCA_001821055.1. Classification (GTDB taxonomy): domain Bacteria; phylum Patescibacteriota; class Minisyncoccia; order Phycocordibacterales; family PALSA-1337; genus C7867-002. The sequence goes on from MHRT01000010.1 coordinate 68,800, forward strand.
CTGGGGTTTCCAGCTTGCCGAAAGGGTCGGCATACACGACGTTGGTCTGGAAACTTATCTTCGCCAAATCAGTAAACCCCTTTAGGAGCACTCCCCCGCCAGTTAATATAATCTTGCTGACATTTTTTGCGAATTTTTTCTGATAGTTCAATAATGACGCGTTCGCCTCATAAAAAATATAATCAAGATTAACAGTGATGATTTCCGTGAGTTCTCGATATTCCGGACCACCTTTGAGACCATAAGTGCGTTTCATGTTTTCGGCTTCATTGACGGTAATGCTCATGGCCTTTGAAAGCGCCAAAGTGATATCTTGACTACCTTTGTTGATAATATGCGAAGCGCGCAATATGCCGCGCTCAACAATATATAGCTTGGTTGAGCGCGCGCCCATATCCACAATCATCACCGTGCTTATACCCTGATCAACCACGGCGCGAATAGAGCTGAAAATCTCAATCTCATAAAAACTCGGCTGAAGACCACTACCAGCCATAATATTCTGATAATCATTGATGTATTGATTGTGAATGGCGACCACCAACACATCGCTTCCTTGTTTTTCGGGTTTGACAGATTCTTCTTCATTCACATATGAATCTTCCTTGGGAATAACCGACCAATCAAGCAAAACTTCATTCAGGGGGACCGGAATGTATTTGCGCGCCTCAATGGCTATGACTTCAGCCATCTGCTTTTCGGGAACGGGTGGAATGGAGATAAATGAGATTAGACTGGAAGACAACGGTAACGCCACCCCGCAAAGCCCAGTTGTGGTTTTTGATTCCCTGAGAATATCTTTGATAGCTTCAATGATCTTGTCGGCCGGAACACTGGCCGCGCGACCAACTTCAATGCCGGCGTATGGACCAAGCGCAAGCTCACCATATGTCTCGAGCACGGCGCGACCGCGTTTCTTTTTTATCTGAACGACTTTTATGGCCGAAGAGCCTATATCAATGCCCAAAACGCTTGATTCTTTTTTGAAGAATGAAGAAAGGAAACTCATGAGATAAGTTTACAGCGAAACAAGCGTCTCTGCAAAGTTCCTGGATAACCTTTTTCAAAAAAATCCGCGGCGCAATCACTATGTCGCCGGATCTTGTCCCCTATATTCCACAGGTTATACACGAATCATCCATATACAAATCTCTTCCATCTTTATAAACTACGCTCATGTCGATTATTTCTCTACTATACGGAATCGTCTTGGACGCACTTTTCCCTCTTTCTGTCGTCGAGGAAACGATTCTTTCGTCATCTCCGGAGGAAGCATACCGACAATTGCCGCCTGCTCCCGGATACGAAGGTTTGGCGATTGATTTACCATGGACAAAATCGTTATTTTCCTACAAAGACGAGCGGGTGGCAAAGTTGGTTTGGAATATTAAATACAAGAAGTCGCCACAGGCGATAAAGGTTGGCGGGTATGCGCTATGGCGAGAGTTGGTGTCAACCACGACTGAGCAGATGGGATTTTCTCTACCTCTAGTCGTGATACCGATTCCGATAACAAAAAAACGGCGACGGGAACGCGGCTACAACCAATGCGAATTGCTTGCGGATGAAATCGAAAGACTAGATGATAGTAGTCAATTCCAAATAGAGAGGAACTTACTCGTCAGGATTCACCATGCCTCGCGACAAACGTTGAAAGGTCGCAAAGATCGCGTGGAAAGCGCGCGAGGTATTTTCGCGGTAAATAAAAAAGCAATCGCCAAACTACGGATTCAGATGTTGAAAAACTTGAAAAGTAAGAACAGCCACGGACAATTCATGAATAACGAACAGGACAATGAAATTCCACTAAAAAATATTCCCTTGATAATCATCGACGATGTGATCACGACTGGAAGCACAATGTTTGAAGCCATGGAGACGCTGAAAAAGGCCGGATTTGACGATGTGCACGGGTTGTCACTAGCGCACTAAATGAAAAGTGACGGATTTTCCGTCACTTTTAATTTCCACCAAAAAAGACCAGCCACCAATCAATTCATGGAGACAAGTAACTCTTCCAGCTTTGAGATAAAATCATTCGAGTCATTATAGGTAACAAAATCTTTGATTATAGATTTTAATGAAGGTGAGAAATCACAACCATCCTTATATATACAAACAATCGGAACGGTACATGAATCCGCCCACCCAAGCTCAATGCCCTGTCCAGTTGAAGGAAATGAAACTTCCGCCAGTATCAAGTCCGAATTTTTTATATCTTCTTTGCTATTGAGAGATCTTCCATTCTCGTGTGGAAGAAAGAAGGTGTGTTTTTCATTCAACGCTGATTTTCTAATCGGCAAATACAGTTCGTTTACGAAATCGAAACTTCGGGAATGGGAAACGTATATTTTCATGGCAATAATTAATTCAACACCACCCTCACGAATCTCCGCTTCCCTATTTTGAGTACCATCGTTTCCTTGGGCATGAAATTCACATCGATGATCTTCGTATCATCTTCTGTTTTGATGCCTCCACCCTCGATCAAACGGCGCCATTCAGCTTTCGAGGGGATTACCCCAGCTTTGACCAGCGCCTCCGACAAAGGCTCAATCTGCGAAAAATGAACCTCCTGAATATCTTCGGGCACACCGCCTTTGGAAAAAGTGTTTTCGAAATCTTTTTCGGCATCGCTGGCGGATTTTTCACCGTGCAGACGCTTGACGATATCGAATGCCACGCGAGCCTTGGCTGACCTTGGCCCGGCGGCCATGAGCCCATCCTTTTCAGACATTGGAATGCGAGTGCAGTTGAGGAACAAGGGTTCAATCATCGGGTCGGGCAGGGCCATGATAGCTCCGAAAAGCTTGCTAGCGCCCTGGTCGATGAAGACACCGGTGCCGTTGGATTTGGACATCAACTCCCCTGTTTTGGGATTGGCGATCAGGTTCAAAGCAATGACAAATTTGTCCTTGTTTTTGAAGCGCTTGAGAAGAGTCCGACCGGCCAGGGCGTTGAAGATCTGATCGGTACCGCAAAGTTCAGCGTCAACATCCATAGCCACACTGTCATAACCCTGCATCAATGGGTACATGAACTCATGAACATGGATCGGAACATTGTCTTTGAGGCGTTTCTCGAACATGTCGCGCTCCAGCATCTGTTGAACGGTGAAATTCGAAGCTAGGTTGACGACATCAGCGAATGAAAGCTTGGATAACCACTCGGAATTATGAGCAATGGTCGCCGGATTCTCGGCGTCGTCAAAATCAATGAGTGGTCTGATCTGACCAACCCAAGTGGTCATGTTCATTTTGACTTCATCAGCAGTCAACTGTTTGCGGGCAACGGCTTTACTGGTCGGATCACCGATCATGGCAGTGAAATCGCCAAACAGGACGACAACCTCATGCCCGAGCTGGCGCAATTCCTCCAAGAAAATCAGATTTTTGGCGTGACCGAGATGGATAGCTGTGTGCGTCGGATCGAGACCATAATAAATCTTGATGCGTTCTCCGGAAAGGAGTCTGTCCATCAGCTTTTCCTTGGACGGAAAAGCCTCCATGACTGTTCCGCGGACAAACATTTCCTCTATGCGGGCCTTGTCGACGATTGTCTTCATGCCACTATAGTAGCGTGAAATGAAGGAAAAGAAAAATTACCTAGTGCTTCTTGCACATATTCCAACCAACCGCAAAGATAAGACCGAAAACATAACCACTAATGAAAGTGACGAGAATGAGGGCAATGGCCGTGCCTAGTGAGAATGGAGCGATGGTGTATGAAAGTTGGATATGATGGAGTCCGAGAATAAAATCAGAAATCGGCTTGGCCCAACCAAGTGCGACTATAATCGACCAGACGAGGTGAAGGAAACCTACGAATAAGCCGAGTGATAACGCTGTGCGACGAACATTGAGATGTTGCATCTTAGTATGATTAGTCTAATAAAACACTACTGTGATAATTATACACCAAAACAAAAAACGGGCGGACTCTCGCGAGTCCGCCTTGTTCCCCCATCGGCCGACGATTTCTCGTTCGGTCGATTAAGATAACCCGATTTTTCGACTATGTGGCCGAGTCTCTACCTCGCCAGTACGTCCAAAAATTCAGGATGATCACGACAGATCCTATCTAGAACCAAACGATTGCGTTCGGCCGGATTTGGATGATTTCTGCAATCTTCTTTCCAGTGTTTGACCGAACCCCAGCCACGTAGAGCCATCAGTCTGGCCTCAAGCCAAATCGAGAAACTGACAACCACCCGCGCTATGTAGTTCATGAAAACCTCCGGTTGATTGTTACTACTTCGTCCATAATTGTACTCCCAAAAAATAAGTTTGTGTTGGCGAGTTATGCACAGGGGTACAAATCATAAAAGAAAACCGCAGACACTTAGTCTTCGTGTCTACTTTATGGGGTACAAATCAGCGGCAGTTTTTGCTTGAAGTTCGAACTTGGTTTTTAGAAAATCCCGAAAATTGAGGAAGTCAGGCGGCACGGCAGGAGGGGTGTGGGGAGGAATGCCGTGCCGCCTTCCTACTGTTTCTTTTTTTCCGTCATACC
>MHRT01000011.1 GCA_001821055.1 Candidatus Taylorbacteria bacterium RIFCSPHIGHO2_12_FULL_45_16
AAGGGTTCTCCCATATTTTTGAGGAGCTCTGCTCCGAAAAAATGGGAAACCCGTACTGGTCCTGTAAGGACCGATTCTCGCTACCCGCACTACTTCGCAAATCAGCTAATCGCTGATTTGCTTCGAAGTGCAGGCACAGTGAAAGAAAAAATATTGCGCTTGTCCTGCGTAGCCTTTGGCGAAGCAGGAAAGCAGTCCTTCGAAGCTCGAATGAAATGAGAGCGTAGAAGGGCAATTCTTCACTTTCGATTTGCTCAAGTTATGAAGTACAGGTTTTTTGATAAGATAGCAATATGTCTCATTACGTATATATTCTAAAATGTTCGGATAATTCCTATTATGTTGGGTCATCAGACAATTTGAAGACTCGAATTAACTACCACAATAGGGGACTAGTTAATAGTACAAAAGATCGTCGACCAGTCAAGATTTCTTGGTATTGTTGTTTTGAAAACAAGACAAAAGCATTACAGTTCGAAAAATATCTAAAAAAAGGGTCAGGTTTCGCTTTTAGCAGGAAACGTTTGATTTAAACATTCACACCTTCTAGTGTCCGCGACCTGTCCTTCGAAGCTCCGAGCTTAGCGAGGAGCGTAGTAGGACCACCTGCACTGCGTAGCCTTTTCGACCTCCGTAGCTTTAGCGTAGGAGGTTGGCGAAGCAGTGTGAATCACCTAACCTCCAAAGATTATCGAGCAGGGGCGAATAGCAGCCGTGGTTAGCAGTGGCTTAACAAAGCCACGTTATAGACTAGACAGAGCTTGACTTTCGTAGTGTAATATGCTAGACTTAGAGCTTCAGTTCATTGAGTCAACTCCTTACGAAGGAGTTATAGAGTGAATACGAATGAAATCCTTATCTGGTCGAGCAGCCTTTTGGCTCTGCTCCTTTACTATCCTCTGATCTCCGGAATTCTCCGTGGCGAAATCAAACAAAGTGTCGCCACGTGGATCCTCTGGGTTTCATTGGATGCAATTGCCCTTGTCAGCATTATCCTGCAAAAAGGTAACTACCTGCTTCTGGTGTTCTATTGCACCTGTGGCACGCTAGTGACCTTGTCCCTCGTCTACAAGCGGCTATTCAAATGGACCAGGTTCGAGACATTCGTCTTGTCCCTCGTCATCGTTTGCCTAGTCGTTTGGAGTCTGAGCGGATCGAGATGGGCTACGATTGCGAGCACTATTGCTGTATGTATCTCTGGTTGTCCTCAGATCCGCGATTCGTGGCGGACACCTGATCGGACTATCGGATTGATCTATATCGGATATGTGCTTGCGAACAGCCTCTCTTTTTTCGGAGGAAAGATTTGGACGATTGAAGAAAGATTTTATCCCGGAATGATGGCACTTCTTTGTCTGGTGATCGCTACGGCATCATTCAGAAAGAAGGACCAGAAATCCGAGATGATCTCTGCAACCGCGCCGCTATGAAAAACGCGCAACCCGGTCAATACTTCAGCGGAGTATTGGCCACTCAACTGGATTTACGATCTTGTGATCGCGAATCCTGAGAGTTTAGCTCTTTACAATAAATTCTTGTAGATTCGTCATAGCAGAAAGCGGCTGAAACAATTCGGCCATCTCCTGCTATGACGAAAACTAATACCTGCGGATACTGCCACGAAGAGCAGTATACCGCCGCCTGTCCGACGCAGTCATCGGCCGCAATGGCCGAGTATAAAAAAGGGTTCCAAGCGTATGATTGGAGACATCCAATCCATCATGCTTATTGGAATCGTTTCTCATCGTCTTTCATGCTTGGCTATCACAATGCCGAGAAACAAGAGCAGAGCATTCTTGAAGCTGCTGGCAATCGTTATGACGATTCGGAGCAGCCTCAGTATTGAACTGTTCCAAACAACAAATGATCAAATGAATGCTACAGAGACAGAATACAATGTCTTTTGTCGGAGTTGCGACTCCGTTTGGACGCCAACTCCCCAAAGCCGTCTGTGGTGGAAAGCAAAGAAACGAGCTGAGGAGGGTTTCCTAGACGCCTTGTGCGTTTCGGGAGAAGAATGCGGATGCGAGAAAAAGGTTGTCAAACCTGACGCTCCGATCCGTGTGTTCGGATACGACTTCGAATGCCACAACTTCAATATCCCATTCACCTCCTTCACTGCTGCGGTCAGTAAGTTCCAGCAGTTAAAAAGGGATGGGTACGAAGTCTTCATCACAGGAGTGTCCGACTCGGTCTGTCACCACCTCGAGTTCGGATTTTAGTACTTACAAGGTTGGTTTCAACACAGACCCGTAGCTAAGTAGCTGCGGGTCACTTTTTATATTATATTTATCATGAGAGCGGTCCTTCGTACCACAACCCGCACCAAATTTCTTTGTTACTTTATCTCTAGACTTGTCCTCAATTTTTCCTCGTCAAAACCAATAATGATTTCACTGCCGGTATCGATGACCGGCACGCCCATTTGACCTGTCTTGTCAATCATTTCTTTACGTCGTTCGAGATCTGAGGCGACATTATACTCGGTATAGTTGATGTTATTTGATTTAAAGAAGTTTTTGGCCATGTTGCAATAGACACAAGTTGGCGTTGAGTAGATGGTAATGTTTTTCATAGGATAAATATTAAATAATTTTATCAACCAATAGAGCTTTTATTATAGCACATTTTTAGAAAAGCAATTCGATGTGGTACAATGTTTTCCATGATCAAATTTGATGTCTATGTCAGTGGATTTATGAATACATTCAACCATACTCATCTCGTCTTGACGGAGATAGGGCGATGGGTCAGTCTGATCGGAGATACGGCTGTGGTTGCGATCTTGGGGGTCATAATTTCACTATGGCTGGCAACCCAAAAGGAATGGCGTTTGGCGATAATTACGTTTTTGACCGTCGGTTCCACGGGATTTTCTCTGGTAGTATTGAAGGGATTTTTCATGCGTGCTCGTCCGGACAATGCTCTATTGGTGATAGTCAATGACCCGAGTTTTCCCAGTGGTCATGCCGCCATGGCTGCCGCGTTTTTTGTGGTTGTGGCGTATCTGGCCGTTCGGCGCATTCATTCGGTGGTTGTCCGAAAGCTGGTCATTGTTGGTTGTGTTCTGGCCACCCTTGCCATAGGTTTGAGCCGTGTCATCCTCAATGTCCATTGGGTATCGGATGTGGTGGCGGGTTGGTTGCTTGGCATATTCTTGGCGACGGCTTCTATCTTGTTGGTGCGATACGCGACCATGCCAGCTATTCCCGCTCAGCCTAAGATTTGAGGTGGAACAAGATCTCAAGATCTTTATTGATTTGGGATTTCATCTCCGATCATGGTCACAAGCGACTTGCCGATCATGGTCTTTGGCTTTTTAATGCCCAATAAATCAAGCACGGTCGGAGCCAGATCAAACAAAGCTCCGCTTCGTGCCGTGTAATCATGACATGTGATGACGCAGGGAACCGGACTGGTTGTGTGCGCTGTGTGTTTCGCGCCGGTAACTGGATCGATATTTGTCTCTGCATTGCCATGATCGGCGGTGATGATAGCGATGCCGCCAGCTGAGTCCAACGCCTCGACGACTCTCTCCAATTGTGCGTCGATGGTTTCAACGGCGGTAATGATCGCTGGCACATTGGCGGTGTGGCCGACCATATCGGCGTTCGCGAAATTAACGAAAATAAAGTCTGTGCCTTTTTTTATTTGTTCAATGACGGCGTCGGCGATACTCTCGGCACGCATTTCTGGGGCCTGATCATGCGTCTTTATGTTTTTGCGGCTTGGAATCAGCACATCAGTCTCGCGTTCAAAGGGCTTTTCTCTTCCACCGTTCAGAAAATAAGTGACATGGGCGAATTTTTCTGTTTCGGCGATACGGGCTTGGGAAAGATCGGCGGCGGAAATTTCCTGGCCAAGCGTGGATTCCATCTTGTTTGGGGGAAACGCTATCATACAGAGAAAGTCAACACTGTACTCGGTAAGCGTCACGAAAAGGATATTTCTGCTTTTGGGCATTCCCAGTATTTTTTTCGAGAGCATTCGAGCACGATCGGCACGAAAATTGAAAAAGAAAATCGCGTCGTTATCTTTTAGGGCGCAACCGACGCCTTGCGAGGTGACGCAGACCGCCGGCTCCAACAGTTCGTCGTTTTTTCCATTTTTATATTGTAATTCTAAATATACCGATGGTTTTACTTCACAAGTGTTGCCCTTGCCTTCAAACAAGGCTTTTTCCACTTGCGCCAAACGATCCCAGTTGTTGTCGCGATCCATGGCGTAGTAACGGCCGGAAATGGTGGCGATAAAGAAACCCGGGTCAAGTTCCGCCAGCACTTTTTCCAGTTCCCTGACATATTCGGAAGCGCTTTGTGGTGCCGTGTCACGACCGTCGGTAAAAACATGAATGGCTACTCTTGCCACCTGATTTTTCTTGGCCAGACGCAGAAATGCGAAAAGATGATTTTGATGGCTATGGACGCCACCGGGACTGACCAATCCTTGGACATGGAGGACGGAATGGTTTTCCTTCACATGATTGAATAGGGCAATAAATGCTGGATTCCTATCAAATTCGCCGGATGCTATGGCTTTGTCTATGCGCACCAAGTCGGTATCCGCCGGTTTGCCGGCTCCAATAGTCATATGTCCGACTTCGCTATTGCCCATTTGTCCATCTGGAAGTCCGACGGCGCTACCGGATGCTTTGAGTAGGGAATGAGGATAAGTGTTCCACAATTTGTCAAAAAACGGCTTCTTGGCGGTGGCGATGGCGTTATCTTGTGCTTCTTTTCGGTATCCCCAGCCATCGAGGATGATGAGAACGATGGGTTTTTTCATAGGTTGAGTATAGCATGTAAAAATGTCCTCCTCAAAATATCTTTATTGTGTCGTAATTTTTTCTTAAATTAGACCACATCACTGGAGCTCGCACTGAAGCCATTATTGTATCATAATTTTTGACATATAGTCAATTTGATGACGAAACAGAAAAAACACTTGCTTACGCAGTATAATTGCCTTCGTCCACTTCCGCATTTTAATATGTTGCAGTGTGACATTGCGAGACATAACCCCCTCGCACACTATAATGGCAAAGAAGCCTGAAGGTACGCCGGCTCCTGCTCCTGCGCAGCCGGTCCAGACTCCTCCGCAGACTGCATAGTTTGCGAGGGTTTGAAACGAGAAAACCCCGAATAGGGGTTTTCTTAATGTGCGATTTTCAAATCAGAATGTCTTAGCGTCACTTATAACCCTTTCACTCGTTCAATAATAAATCCTTTCTCGCCATTTCTGGTGTTGACGATTGCTTTTATCGCGACGCACCTATCTGGCACGATAAGTGCTTGGAATTCTCTGTACACTCGCGGGAATACAACCGCTTCAGAAGACCCGGAAAAATCTTGTATGGTGATGAATGCCATTGCTTCATTATTTTTTGTTTGGATGGTCCGGACTTCGGTGATGATGCCCGCGAGTATCGTTGTCGCACCTTCTTTTATGGTCTCAAATGCCTTTTTGATGTCCATGGAGTTTTTGGCGATTATTTCGCGATACCGTTCGAGTGGATGACCTGAAATATAGAGACCAAGTAATTCCTTTTCCCACGTCAGCTTGTCGCGTGTTTCCGCGTCCGGGACTTTGATAAGTCTAAGTGTGGGCACGCTCGCATTGTCGGCCATGGCGCCAAAAAGAGAATTCTGATCGGTGTGTTGGCTGTTGTTTTCTTTGTTGTATTTCAGCATCAAATCAATGTTAGCGAGCATGACTCCGCGGTCTTCGCCAAAACAATCCATGGCTCCAGCTTTGATCAAAGATTCTAGGGATTTTTTGTTGAGATTTTTGTCTTTGACGCGATCAAGAAAGTTGGTGATTGATGTAAATCTGCCACCGCGCTTGCGCTCGTTGATTATGACCGTGGAAATTCCTTGACCGAAATTTTTAATGGTTACCAGTCCGAAACGGATGCGGTATTTTGTAAAAGAAGGTTCGGGAACATAATTCTCACTGCTACCCTTGATGACTGTAAACTGACTGAAACTTTCGTTGAGATCGGGCGGTAAAACCGGAATCCCAATACGCTTGCACTCGGCGATAGTCTCCGCTACCTTTTCAGTGTCTCCTTGTTCCGAAGTCAAGACTGCCGATAAATAAATCTCCGGAAAATGGGCTTTCAAATACGCCGTGATATATGCCACTCGACCGTACGATACTGAGTGCGCTTTGTTGAAGCCATAGGCCGCGAACGGCTCAATCCATTTCCAGACTTCCTTGGCCTTTTTTTCCGACCATTTGCTGTGCGAAATACAGCCTTTGATGAACTTTTCTTTTTGCATGGCCATCTCCACCGGAATCTTCTTGCCCACCGCCTTGCGAAATTTGTCCACTTCGCCCCAACTATATCCAGCGATTTTGTGCGCCATCATCAGAAGGTCATCCTGATAGACCAGGATGCCATAGGTTTTCTCGAGAATTTTCTCAAGCGCGGGGTCAAGGTATTTGACAAGCGAATGGTCGTGTTTTCGGGCGATATATTCGGGGATAAACTGGATCGGACCCGGTCGATAAAGCGCCACCATGGCGTTGATATCATGAATGGTGCTAGGCTTCAAATCCTTCAAAAATCGTGTCATGCCGTCGCCGTTCAACTGGAACAAATCGGCCGTTTCGCCACGAGCCAGCATCTCAAATGTTTTTTTGTCGTCAACCGGGATTGTGTCGACTTCGACTTCAATGCCATCAATTTTTTTGACGCGAGTGATCGTATCGGTAATGATAGTGAGGTTTTTGAGGCCGAGAAAATCAAATTTCAAGAGGCCGGCTTCCTCAATGGAATACATATCGTACTGGGTAATGATTTTTCCTTCGCCTTTGGGATCGAACTGGAGAGGGGTATAGTTGGTAAGCGCCGTTGGGGCGATAACCACGCCGGCGGCGTGCACGCCAATATGACGGGCGCAACCTTCAATTTTCTTTGCCATGTCAATGATTCGTCGAGTATCCTCTTCTTGGCGATAAGCGGTTTTCAGCTCGGGTGTTTCTTCCAAGGCCCGTTCAATGGTCATGGGAAAGCCTTGCGAGCCCATTGGGATGAGTTTGGATATTCGATCGCCGACTTCATATGGGAATCCCATGGCGCGTGCCACATCGCGCACGGAGCCGCGTGCCGCCATGGTACCGAACGTGCCTATCTGGGCGACTTTGTCGGCGCCGTATTTTTTGCGGACGTATTCGATAATCTCGTCACGCTGGTCATCAGCGTAATCCATATCAATATCCGGCGGCGAAGGTCGATCAGGATTCAGGAATCGTTCAAAAGGTATTTCATACTCTATAGGGTTGATATTGGTGATGCCGGCTAGATATGTTATCAGGGATCCGGAAACGGATCCGCGGATGTTGGATAGTATTTTATTCTCGCGAGCGAAACGGAGCATATCGGCCACTACCAGGAAATATGGCGCGTAACCCTTGTCTTTGATGACTTTCAATTCATAATCGGCTCGCTTGGTCAATGCTTCACTTCGGGCGATATTTCTCTTGGCAAATCCCCCGAAGACTATCTGACAGAGTTCGTCATCGGGTGTGCGCCCGCTCTCTATTTTCAGTTCGGGAAAAACCCATTTACCAAGCTCTAGATCAAGGTTACAAAGATCGCTAATCTTCTCGGTGTTCTCAAGAGCTTCCGGCATGTCATGAAACAATTCCTCCGCACGTTCAGGCGAAATGAATGAAAAATCATCTTCATCGCTGTCCGAAATCTTGTCTGAAACATCGCTATGTGAATTGACACGCACCAATGTTTCGCGCGCAAAGCGATCTTCTGGTTTCAAATAGTAGACATCATGCGCGGCCATGACCGGAATATTCTGGCTTTTGGCGAATTGGCATAAAGTCTTCATATTGGTCTCATGACCGTCTATCTCCGGGTGGCGGGTGATTTCTACGAAAAGTCGGTTTTCAGCAAGGTCCGACCTTGAGGTCGAACCTTGTTGAAACACGCGCTTATAAAACTCCGCAACCTCTTTGGCTTTATCTTGACTCCTGCTCTTCAGCGACTGGACAATCTCACCGGAAAATGAAGGGGAGATGCAGATCAAGCCTTCATTGTATTTTTCCAAGAGTTCACGGTCAATCCGGGGTTTGTAATAGAAACCTTCGAGATGGGACAGAGTTACGAGTTGAATCAGGTTTCGGTAACCAGTTTCATTTATGGCCAATAAAACCAATCGAGTGCGACGATTGTCTATGCCTGCCTGCATGTCTCTGCGTGAGCGGATCGCCACGTAAAAATCAACACCAATAATCGGTTTTAGTTCTTTTTTGCGACAAGCTTTGTAAAATTCAATGGTGCCATAGAGATTGCCGTTGTCGGTCAAAGCCAGCGATTGCAGGCCGAACTTCTTGGCTTCGTTGACAAGCTCGTCGATTTTCGGTAGGGCAGAAAGAAGTGAATAATGGGAGTGGGTGTGGAGGTGGGTGAAACGGCTCATATAGTGAAGTATAGCGTACCTAGCTTGAAAACTGAACGGATTTGCCGGAGATGTAGTATGATTGGGATATAATCAACTTTAATCAGGAATCTGATAAAAAGCATGTCCAAATTTGTCGCCAAACAACAAAAATATTTGATCGGCATTGATGAAGTTGGTCGCGGACCGATCGCCGGCCCGGTGGCGGTCGGAGCTTTCATCTTTCTAAAACCGGCGGCGCGAAAATTATTCCGTGGTGTCAAGGAATCCAAACAATTGAGTGAACAAAAAAGGGAAGAGTGGTTCGGGCGCATCGGGAAGGCCAGAAGAGACGGTCATGTTGATTTTTGCGTGGATTTTCAGAGTGAGCGAGTAATAGATGACAAAGGGCTATCGTGTGCTATCAAAACGGCTTTGACCAATTCACTAAGAAAAGTTATTTCGCGGAAAACTGCGATCAATAAAAAGCACGATAAAATTTCCTCGAACCAGGTGTTGATCCTCCTTGATGGCGGTCTAAAAGCGCCTGTCGATTATGCCAATCAAAAAACCATTGTCAAAGGCGATGAAAAGGAGATGATCATTGCCCTAGCTTCTATCTGTGCCAAAGTCTTGCGTGACAGAAAAATGAATTTGTTGGCAAAAAAACACCCGAAATACGGATTTGAAAAACATAAAGGGTATGGGACGCGGGCGCATTATGCGACCATAAAGAAACATGGAATACTCAAGGTGCACAGAAGAAGTTTTATGGGCAATCTGTTATAGTTTGGCCAATATCTCTTCTATATTGTATCCCCTCAAAGGATATCAATTCTAGAGCTTTATAAGCGTCTACCAAAGACTCCTGAATATTTTCTCCAGTTGCCGTAACCCCTAAGACACGACCGCCATTGGTAATGATTCTATTTTTGTCTGGCTTTGTACCAGCATGGAATATTACAATATCGTCATTCTGAATATTATCTAGGCCACCTATAGTTTTTCCTTTTTGGTATTCTTTAGGATAACCGCTCGAAGCACAGACAATACAACATGCAGATCTTGGTAACCAAGTTATCTTCTGTTCTTTAAGATTACCATTGATACAGGAAATAAGGATCTCGACAATATCTGTTTCAAGAATCCTCATATATGATTGAGTCTCTGGATCGCCAAAACGAGCGTTGAATTCTATTACTTTTGGACCACTTTTAGTAAGCATGATTCCAGGAAATAGTATTCCCTTGAAAGGTCTGCCACGCCTTTTCAGGGCACTAATAGTTGGAATAATCACTTTCTCTTTTATTATTTTCATCTGTCCCTGTGTGACATAAGGTACAGGTACGATGGTTCCCATACCACCCGTATTGGGACCTTTATCACCGTCAAATATTCTTTTGTGATCTTGGGCGGGAGGGAATAAAATGGTATTTATACCGTCACAGAAAGCATGTATGGAAATTTCCTTGCCATATAGATATTCTTCGATTATTACTTCATCGCCAGCTTTGCCAAAAACCTTAGTGAGCATGATTTCATCAAGTGTCTCCCTAGCCTCATTTATTGAATTAGCGATGGTCACTCCTTTACCTAGAGCCAATCCACTTGCTTTTATTACCAAAGGAAAAGATCTGGTTTTGATGTATGATTTTGCTTTTTCTAGATCATCAAAAACTTCATACATTGCAGTAGGTATGCCTTCTTCTTTCATGAATTGTTTTGCAAAAGTTTTTGACCACTCTATTTCAGCTGCCATCTTTGTGGGACCAAAGACAGGTATACCCAATATTTCCAATTTATCTACCAAACCATTGGCCAAATGTTCATCCGGTCCAACAACTACAAGATCAATATGATTTTTCTTGAGCCATCCAATGATTTCTTCTGTTGTCGTAATGTCTATATTTTTGGCAATTTGAGAAGTTCCCGCGTTCCCCGGTGCGATAAAAATACTTTTGACCTTGGATGACTGTTGTATTTTCCAAGCAAGAGCATGTTCTCTTCCACCACTCCCTATAATTAAAATATCCATTCCTAAATTATAGCTTAGACTTAACCATTGAGGTAATTTTACCTAAATGACAATAAAATACAATGCTGATTTCTCTCTCTGCGATGCGCGCAGGCGACTTACTCCTAGACATGGATTTCTGGGTTATATAAATCACTGGTACAGAATACTTGAATTAGTCCGAACCGCTTTCGCCGCCTGCGGCGGCGAGGAAGTCCCCCGCGAAAATCCAGAAAGGTGGCGGAGCCGCACGAATGACAATTTCAAGTTTTTCTTTGGCGAGATTCGGATTTACTGAAATTCTAACGAATTTCAGTCTTGGCGGCAAATTGTTCTTTAAAATCTCAAAATAAAAGCCGCCAGTTTTGTAGACCGGCAGGCTTGGAATTCAAGAGCGTTTGTTACTCCTTAGGCTTTACAAAAACCCAGGGGACCGTGGTGGAGTATGAATCATCGTCGCCTCGTGTGAGCTCAAGACGGCGTGGCACTGAACGCCACCAATTTAAGGCACGAAACACACATTGGCCAAGAATTGGTTCCATGGCAATACATGCGTGCTCCTCCTCCCAATCGCTGACCTTTTCCTCGTCTGTAAACTGTAAGACTAACTCCGGACCAACTGCCCATGGACACATCTGTAAACCAAGCTTCATGGCTCGATCACAAATATCCGTCCGAGGAGCTCTCCCTGAAAAACCGAGATCGTCACCCGTGAGCTTTACCAAGTCTACCTTTCCGACGGGAGCAGTTACAATCTTGACAAGAGCCTCAAGAACGTATTGTCCTCTAATGCCACCATTAGAGTTACCAAGCCAACAGGGAATCTCCCTTAATCGGGCAAAGTAATCCGCTGACCGAGTGTTCGGATTGAAAGTAATCGTCTTCCAAACCACCCAATCCAGTTTCAGCTTGCCGGACAAAAAACATTTGAGCAAGGACATTCCACCCATCTTGTTAATTGCCGCTTCGACTCTTCCGTTTTTTACACCAGGATACTTGCTACTACTTTTCATTACGGACCTTTCTTCGGCTCATAGCCGATTTATTCTCACTACCCGTGAGCTGAGGGATCGCACAAGCGACGTTGATCTGCATGCTACTCATAGTAGTTGCAGAGATTCAAAGAACTAAATACATTTATATAATATAGACATAAGATATGTCAACTGCGCCGCCTTTCTGGATTTTCGCGGGGGTGGATTTTTTCTAAAATGGAAAGGACATTTTTCTTTTTGGGGTTGCCGAGTGAAGCGAGGCGGTGGCGGGGCTTTCGTGGGACGTACGATTTAGTTTCGCTTCACCACGCGCGCGGAGTGCGCGACATCATTTATTTTGAAAAAATGTTCGAGCTTGGTACAATAAAGACACCAATACAGAACGAATCGGCTTTTTCAAAGTCATAAGGTGGGACGCGCTTCGCGCGTCCCACATTTTGGCTTCTAAAAAACCGTCTAGTTCGTTTCTGTGCGCTGTCTGGAACGTTATTAGAACAGAGTTAAGTTTAGCACAGGTATAGAAAAGGGCACCGGTTTCCCAGTGCCCTCGTGAAAGAATGTGCTGTGTTTGCGCACTATGCTGATGCCATGGCGGCATCGAAGCATCCGATGTATTGTTCCAGGAAAACAATGCGCGACATAACGGGAATGACTTCAATCACCTTGCTCAAAGGAGCATTACTATCGGTGATTTGGCCAATCCACATGTCCGCTTCGCTGGAGCGGTTGAGCTTGCCGCACGTAGCCCTGAAGACCGACTCGTCGTAGAACAGGTCAGTTCTGTCTTGGAGCATTTTCTCCATGACACCGGCCTGGACAGCCGAAACTCGATCAACCATATTGTGCCTGAGTTCGACTGATTCAATCGCGGCCTCAAAAGCTCTGGCGAGTTCTTCCAGCTCGTGGTCAGTAGTGGCATTCACTGTGACGATGTAAGTCCGCGTGATGCCCTGCCATTCGCCGCTTGGTCTGACACAGCTCACCAAGAACATCTCGGCATTAGTGTCGAAGAAACGGATCAGTCTGGGCTGAAGTGCGGTCACATTTGTGACGTTGCGCGGACGGTCTTTGCGGAAGGTGATCTGCATAGTCGGCCGTAACCCAGCGCTACGCAGAATCTCCAGGGCTTGTGTTGCCGAAGTAATCCGCTTGATGCCGATCGGGCGGCCGGTTGATTGTTCCCTGGCCATACGCTGGATCTTGTCATTGAACTTTCCAAGATTCTTGGTCACGAACAATGTCGCTTCCGTGCCGCGTTCGCTTTCCAAAAGTTGGGTGTATATGCCGAGCAGAGAGCCCGTCGGCAGTTGCGCTCGCTTGAAAATCTCAAGCGCTTCACCGGGACTTTTGGGTCCATTGGCAGTGTTGATCATCATAATATTGTCCTTTCAGTTGTTTATTTTTGTTTGAAGTTTAAAGCAGTCTCCAAAAAGGCGAACTTCTCACTTTTTCGGAACTACTTTAAACCATTTCTCAATGATCTATGACCTACACTAAGTCTAGCATATTACAATACAGAAGTCAAGCTCTGTCTAGTCTGTTGCGTGGCTCTGTTAAGGCACTTCGCTAACCACGGTCGTTATTCGCCCCCGCTCGACTATCTTTGGAGGTTAGGTGATTCACACTGCTTCGCCAACCTCCTACGCTAAAGCTACGGAGGTCGAAAAGGCTACGCAGTGCAAGTGGTCCTTCTACGCTCCTCACTTCGTTCGGAGCTACGAAGGACTACTTTGCAATTTGTTTCAATATATATCGTGGTGTTCAATGTGTCTGCACTACGAAGCAACCCCGTGCGTTACGGGGTTGCGAAGTAGTGCTGTATTCTAAAGATAGTTCGAACGGCTTTCGCCGCCTGCGGCGGCGAGGAAATCACCCCGCGAAAAAATTCAGAATTTGCGGCGGAGCCGCACCGCTGACAATTTCAAGTTTTTCTTTGGCGGCAAATTCTTAAAATTATGAATTCAAACACCAACTTCCAAAACCTCTTTATTCCAATACGACTTAAAATATGTCCTCATTTCTTTTTGAATTTCCAAGAACCCCGGCTCGCAACTAAATTCATAACAACTTACTGTATGGACAGCGGCATCAACAAGTCCTGGAGGTCCCGCCGGTCGGATTTTGATTGTAAGGGTGTAGGAAGACCCGTCCAAGGGATCAGATTCTTTGTAGGGGCGATCCTTCATAGAGAAAAAATTATTTTTTCTTACCAACTCCACAAATTTTTTCATCTGGCGGTCTCTCGTTTCAATGTCTACTTCTTCGTAAATTCCCCGTTGTTCTGGTTTCCCGTCCATTTTCTCA
The DNA here is from genome assembly GCA_001821055.1 of Candidatus Taylorbacteria bacterium RIFCSPHIGHO2_12_FULL_45_16. Taxonomy (GTDB): domain Bacteria; phylum Patescibacteriota; class Minisyncoccia; order Phycocordibacterales; family PALSA-1337; genus C7867-002. The sequence continues at coordinate 13,710 of MHRT01000011.1, forward strand.
GAGTAAAGAGCACTTCCGTCTTCGAGGATAGAGAGCTTCGCTATCGAAAATGGTGCACTGACTTCGAGAGTAATCTCAAGAATTTTTTCTTCTTTGGTCGAACTTGGCACAACAGGTTGATTGGAAGTAACAGGCGGTGGATTGTTGCCAATCAGAGAAGTAGACGGTTGATTTTTAATAAAAACAAAATATCCGGCTACGCCGATGATAAGAATTATGAGAAGAGCGATGAATACATTTCTCCGTTTCATAGAATTAAAAATTTTCTTCCCCCCAAAATTAAAAATATGGTTCGAGCCGATGTTTTTAACAGGTTCTTCGGCAGTTTTTATCGGTGCGGCTCCGCCGCAAATTCTGAATTTTTTCGCGGGGTGATTTCCTCGCCGCCGCAGGCGGCGAAAGCCGTTCGAACTATCTTTAGAATACAGCACCATTTAGGAAATTGCAAGGAAAATGTGTTCGCCTCGCTTCGCTCGGCGACTAATTTGTATTCAATTTTGGGGGCAAAAACGAATTGGCGGT
>MHRT01000012.1 GCA_001821055.1 Candidatus Taylorbacteria bacterium RIFCSPHIGHO2_12_FULL_45_16
AAAACTCGCTAACATAAGTCAAGTAAGTTCGGAAAATTATTTTTGGTACGGAAAATATGTTGATAAATATAGATAAACTCCGAAGTGGGCAAGGGGAGACTCGAACTCCCAATCCTTACGGAACCAGTTCCTAAAACTGGCGCGGCTACCAATTACGCCACTTGCCCAATTAATAAACAAGCGAAATTATAACATATTTTGTATAACATAAATAGTTCTATATCTTACGATATATCGTAAGATATCAGAATTGTGATGTAATAGAATCCGATTGGATTGAGAAATTACAAAAAAAATGTTATCAATATATATTGACGCGCCCATAACTCAGTTGGTAGAGTAGCTCCCTCTTAAGGAGAATGTCCCAGGTTCGACCCCTGGTGGGCGCACTAGGCAAAAATCCTCAACTGCTCGAGGATTTTTTGCACTAGTGCGAGACGGAGACATGTTTTGCTAGTAAACAAAACAATTGAGTCAGGGTCGTGGAAATTTTTAAGCGATGGTGAAAAAATTATTCCTGACCACAAAAAATCAACTACTTGCAATTTCCTACGTGGTGAATGTTTATCGGTCAGCTCGCACTCATTTTAGCAGAAAAGGAAGCCTCTAGGGTAGTCATTCGGGGCTGATTTACCCCTACATTCACCCCTACATTTGCTCTGTACCGGAATGTAGGGGTATCTTGTCTCGATATCCGCTTCAACGCTAGCTTTTTGCCACCTCCTCTTTGAAAATCCCAAGTCCGACTTCACTCCGCTCCTCCTTGCTAGTCGTCGCTCCGTGAAATGTCGCGGGTTCGCGTTTGGGTGGCTCGGCCTTCTCTCCTGTTCTGCTATTTCTTTTTGCTCGTTGGTGGGGGGTAAGACGAAGAAAAAAGGATAGAACAGGAGAGAAGGCCTCGATTGGGGGTCGCCAAGTTGTATAATTTAGGGTAATTGCCATGTCTAAACCACGTCGTCAAAAGTTTGTCAGAGGTGAGGCCAGCGACCCCCTCCGATTGCAGCCCCGCGACATCGCACTCCTGCGTGATGTGGCAGAGTTCCGCTTTCTGAATACGGAGCAACTTGTGTCTTTGCACGAAGGAAGCGACCGCAACATCGGGAATCGTTTAACTCTTCTTTTCCAACACGGCTATCTTGATCGCCCCGAAGTCCAAAAAGCGGCGCGCCTCATTTCCTCCCATATCGTATACTCTCTCGACCGGAAGGGTGCGGAGGTATTGGCGAAGGACGCGCAGGAGCGCGAAGGGATTTTGCGCCGCATCCGGGAGGTTCAGCACACGTCGCCCCTCATTGCCCACGCCTCGATGACTTCGCAGTTCAGAGTTTGCCTTACACTCGCGCTGAAAAATCGTCCCGATGTAAAACTTACACGCTGGGTGCAGGGCAACGATTTGAAAGTTCTCTTGCGGCGACACGGCGAAAATCCTGAACTCGTGCCAGATGCCTTTTTCGTATTGGAAACGTCTGAATACAAATACCCGTGTTTTCTCGAAGCGGATCGAGGAACGATGACGCAAGAGCGGTTTGTATCAAAGCTCCGAATGTACTGGCAACATAACCGCGAGGAGCGTTTCAAGCAGTCGCTCGGCATTACCCATTTCCGCGTTCTTACTATTACTCCAAACGAGAAGCGAGCGGAGAATCTGTGCCGTGCGGCAAAGGACGCTGATGACCGCAAACAAGGCAGTGGTATGTATTTATTTCTCTCCGAAACGGCATACGGCACGGCTACGCCGGACGGACTGTTGAAGGCGGTATGGAAGTGTCCGAAGGACGAGACTGTGCGCTCGATTATTGAATGAGTTAGAATAACATTATGCCAAAGAAACAGACCTCAAAACTCGATGAGATATTGAATGAGTTAGAATAACATTATGCCAAAGAAACAGACCTCAAAACTCGATGAGATAAAGTGCCCGAAGTGTGGCGAGCTTATCCCTTTAAGCGAAGCTCTTCAGCATCAAATTACCGAAAGGATCGAGTATGAGTCGGCTGAGAAAATCGGAGTGAAAGAAGATGAGATTCGCGAACGCGAGAAAGAACTGCAAAAACGAGATAAGGAATTAGCCCAAGCCAAAAAGGATATTGATAAATCCGTCGAGGAGGGTGTAAAAGTGGAGCGAGTGAAACTCGAAGAGGAACTGAAAGAAAAAGCGAAAGAGGACGCCGCCCTTGAAGTTCAAGATTTGAAAAATCAAGTTTCGGAGAAGGAAGAAAAACTAAAGAAGGCCGAACAGACGGAGTTGGAATTGAGAAAACGAGAACGTGCTCTTGAAGAACGCGGGAAGACGCTTGAACTTGAAGCCGAGAGAAAGCTAGGCGAAGGGAAAAAGAAAATGGAGGAAGATATTGCAAAACGGATATCCGAACAACATCGGTTGAAAGAAGCGGAGCGGGACAAGATTATAAACGATTTGAAAACCCAACTTGAAGACGCTCATCGGAAAGCGGAGCAAGGATCACAACAGTTGCAGGGTGAAGCGAAAGAGCTTGATCTGGAGAAATTTCTTAAAGAAAGTTTCCCTTACGATGACATTATTCCCGTCCCCAAAGGGGTGCGGGGTGCCGATGTTATTCAGAAGGTAAAAACTCGCACTGGCAACATTTGCGGAACCATTTTATGGGAATCGAAGCAGACGAAGAGTTGGAGTGATGGGTGGGTTTCTAAATTGAAAGACGATCAACGGGAAGCAAAGGCGGACATCGCCGCTATCGCAACCGAGGTTATGCCTAAAGACATTGTAAGCTTCGGCAATCGGGGCGATATATGGATTACTAAAACTGAATTCGTCTTCGGTTTGGCAACCTTATTGCGCGACACTCTTATCCAAGTAGCAACGACAAAACTTATGTCGGAGAGTAAAGACGAGAAAGTTGAGATTCTGTTTCGTTACCTCACCGGGTCGGAGTTCAGACAAAAAGTGGAAGCCGTCGCGGACGCGTTCGTTGTAATGAAAACTGATCTTGATAAAGAAAAACGCGCCTCAATAACTCGCTGGGCAAAACAAGAAAAGCATCTCGAAAAAGCGATCGGCTCAATCGCCGGTATGCACGGCGACTTACGAGGTTTAATTGGTTCTTCTATGGAAGCAATCCCACTTTTGGAGTCCGGCGACGAGAATGCCGACAAAGGAGAATCTACTAAAAAGAAGAAGCCTAAAAATAAAAACGAAAATAGTTTACTTTAAACCCATTTTCGTATATTGCTCTGGCCTTGCGGCCTTGAGCTTAATTATTTTCTTAGCGGTTTGAAAAATAACTTTTCTCGGCCATACGGCCTTGAGTTATTTTTTCAATCACGATTTATTCCCCCCCCACCAACGAGCAAAAAGAAATAGCAGAACAGGAGAGAAGGCCGAGCCACCAAACGCGAACCCGCGACATTTCACGGAGCGACGGCCAGCAGGACGGAGCGGAGTGAAGTCGGCTTTCGATTTTGCGAGGTGGTGCTCTGTAAAAGATAATGTTTAATAGGGCTTTCAGCTTTTCTGCCTAGTCATTCGGGCAAGGAGCGACTGACTACCCGCGTGACTAGGTAAAGTGCCTCCATTTTTGCTAAAATAAGTGCGAGTCTCCTTTAAGAGACACACCAGAATTAAAGTAAGGTCAGTTTTAGAAATTTTTTCTTTGGCGTTCGCCAAAGAAAGCCAATGGTTTTGGGCAATTCCGAACGCTCCGCGTTTTTTAAGGTGAGGTTCACGAAAATACAAAGCCGAAGATTTTTTGGAAGAAGATTTTTTTGGAGGGGAGGTCGGTAACGCAAGATATAACCCTTGCCCCACCCTTCCCGTGCGCGGGTTATGAAAACTTTGCCGATTTTCAAATCGGCAACTCCCTATTAAGAAATCAGTTTTTTGACCTCCGCAGTATAAGCGACGAGTTGTTGGTTCACAAGAATAAGGTCTTGCACCATGTCATTGTAAAGAGGATACTGTTTTTGAATCTCCTGCGGGGTTTTGTCATTATTTGCATCCTTTTTTAATTCAGCCTCATACCATCTACGAAATTTTGCTTGCCACTTTGTAAGATGAGGCCTCATTCCCTTATTAAGTGAGTCAACCAAAATATCTACAAGTTTTTTTGTGTTTCCTTTTTTCAAATGTCCCGCCGGAATTTCTTTTATTAATGACCTCATTTCAGAAAAGAGTTGATACCAAGAATTGTAAACTTCTACAATAACATCATGATCTGGTTCAAATTGAAGCCCCGCCTTGCGAGTTATCAATTCAGCCCATGCCTTGTGTGCAATTTGAGCAACTTCGTGGCTTGGTTTTATTTTTACGCTACCAATACCTCCGAGCGAGATATTGAGTTCAGTTTCTCCCCAAATAAAACTTTTATCCATTGCCCACCTCAATACAAAAATCAAAATTGTAACAACAACTAGAATAGCGATAAGAAAAATGCCGACTTCAATATTGAGCGAAAAATTATCAGATAGCCAAATATGTAGTAACTCATTCCAGTTCATGGTAGGTTTTGTCTATATTGAAGGTGGCGAGTGTTATCAATAAGATGGCTAAATTTCTCCCGCTTGGTGATTGCTTGCTGAATTATATTTGGAATCGGCACGGAAGGCAGAGTTGGATACATGCCCGGCCAATAATATAAATCGGCGTATCCGTTCTGTAGGTGAGCCGCAGTTCGCGGGTGGAGATGTTGGGAAATAAGAGAGAGATCAAATTGGCCGAGCGAATTGTAAGGGCGAGCGGGAAAGGTTGGAAGTAATAAAACGACAAGTCCTTTGTGGCCTCCAACTTTTTCATTTAATGCCGCAGAAATTTCCCAATCAACATGCTTGCGTTTATAAGTATTCGCACCATATAAAGCAAACACGACACTTGAGTTTACAATATGTTCCTCTTGAATAAGCCTTTTAATATACTCATCATCGCTTTCCGGTTCTATATCACCAAAATCAACAGACATACTTATAAAATGATCGCCGTAAAATTGATCAAACGCCTGACGATATTCTTGATCTTCATTATGAAAACTCACAAAAATTTTGTGCTTCTCCGGCTGTTGTGGTTTGAAGGCGTAGTCCATAGTAAAAAATTAAGCTATATTATCTTCCATTTGCTCGCGCGAGTTATCAATCAAATCGTCATTAGTTCTGTTATCAAACGCCACTTGAATTGTTTTTTTGATTGTTTCTTCGCTTTCCGTCCAATCAATTATTGTTGCGAATTTAGTTTTAAGATTATCAGCCAACCTCGCCGGAATGTTGTTTGAATGATATTCGTTTTTTTGATAATCGGAGTGCGTTGGTAAGTGTATGCCGAGTAGTCCAGAATAACCACCAACTTTTTTATTCAGGCCAGCAGAAATTTCCCAATCAACATGTTTTCTTTTCCATGTATTCTGGCCACATAAAACCACAACAACGCTAGCGTCACTTATATAATCGTCTTGAATAAGATGTTTGATATAGTCATCACTGTTATCGCTATCAATATCACCCTCCTCCACGGACTTGTTTATAAATAGGTGGCCGAATAGGCGTTCAAATTCATCCCGATATTTCTGATTACCCTTATGGTAATAGCTGATAAAAACCTTGTGTTTTTCGCTATCCGCTTTATAAGAATTATTATACATAATGGTTAAGTTTCATATTCTATTTTCTTAATTCAACATCCAAAGCAGAACGGAAATTCACCACCTTGCTGTCTCTGATACTTTGAAAATATCCGTTGAAATCTGTCGGAGTAAGAAAGTTGAATTTGTATTGTACGCGCTTTTTATTCTTTCGTAAATACGCGTTTATCCTTTCAAAATGAGCGAGCGCATATTCGTTTTTCTTTTTATTCTCAACTGATGGCTCACTAATCTCGTCGTCGTCTTTAATCTCAACAACCAAAATCAACTTGCCGGTCTTGATGAAAAAATCGGGGTTGAATTTTCCACGCTTTGGATGTTCGCCTTTCTTCCAAAAATAATCAATCTCGTAGAAACTCATCGAGGTTGATTTAATCCATGCGTCAATGTGTTGTGTGTTTTCGGATTTTACTAGCTCTTTAACGAATCTACGCTCATTATCATGATCCGAGACAACAGCATTGAGCGGTGTTTTGAAATCATAATGATTGGCGACTTTTGCGCACTTAAACCCGCTTCCTTCCTCCACGGCTTCTTCGTAAAATTCTTTATACTCATCCGGCATATTTTCTTTCGTCTTGCTTGTATAGAAAATCGTTTTGCCATTTTTCAGGTCGGACGCGCTTGCGCTCTCCTGCGGTCGCTCGGTCGTTGATACCGGATAATAGTTTGTCGGCTCAAAATCATAGCGAACCACTTGCGCTGCTTTTCTTTGAAGCGTTCCGAGCGACTGCAAAAACTTTTGCCGCATATTTTCAGTAATAACCTTGTTGTTCGTTTCTTTCAGCGATTTTTTTACAATTTCCTCCAGTTTTTCAACAGGAAATTGCTTTATGTAAAATTTGCGGTCTTCGCCGTCCACCAAATCCTCAAACCGCTGGAACATAATCTCGGCAACCTCGCGCGTGGTATAGGTCTTATGTTTAATTTTTGTTTTCCATTGCGTTCGCACGCCGGTATCTGCTTCCTCAAACTCAACTGTCATATCCTCCACAGGAAGTTCCGTTGAAAGATCAACATAACCCTTTTTGAACAACTGATATGGCTTCTCCATTTTGTAAGTTTCGGTGCGTGGCTTCGGGTTGTACTCAATGTTCAGCAGTTCGAAATTAAATTCGGATGAGGCAACTGAAAATGTTGGTATTCGTTTTTCAAATTCCAAAACTTCATGGACAAGGTGTCGTATGTCATCCGCCCATCTATCATGATTAAAAACGGTTACCTCTGGCTGTGTGCCTTTCCAGCCGTCCGGCACGCGCAAGCCGCGCCCAAGCACTTGAGCAATAAGCAACTTACTCTCAAACGCTTTTTTTTCGTGAGGGACAATTTGAAAAACGCGCTTTACATCCCAACCCTCGTTTAGCATGGAAACGGAAAAAATCCATTCAACTTTATTGCTTGCGTTGTTTACGCTCGCAAGACGCGGTAAATCCGGCGCGTCGCTGTGAATGACAAGCACCTGCTCGTCAATCTGCTCTCGGCTTTTGCCAGTTTCCTCTTTCAAAAACGCTTTGAATTTCTCGGCTACATCTTTACACCCGCGAATATCTTTTGTAATAACAATGGTGAGCGGGCGCAGTTTGTGCGCTTTCAGCTTGCGCCGGATTTCTTCGTGGCGATTGAGTACCAATTGCCACTTTTCTGTCTCCGGTTGCCTAGTCCGCGGCATTTCGGCTACATATTGTACTTTCTTAACAAACTTTTCTTCCATCGCTTGCCGCAACGAGTAACGATAAATCACATCGGAAAAATACTCGTTGCCGAGATAGCAAGTGCCGGAAACGCCTATCACGTAACGAAAGCCGTAATCCGGATCGGTCAAAAATTCCTTCCAACGCTTCGCTTTGCTCGCTACTTCGTTTGCAACATGGTGCGTCTCGTCGTTCAAAATAAGCGTCCTGTCTCCTTTGCCCTGCAAACTGTCGCGGATTGACGAGCGCACATGAGCGAGAATTGCGTGATAGTTTTCTATGCAAATACTGCCGGACACAATGCTTTCGCTCGCGTTTATGACGCGCGGAGCGTTCACTACTGCGTTTGCGGGTAAAAGGTCGCGCAAATCGGCGTTTCCGGCCAGTAGCTCAAATTTTTCCAGCAATCCGGTCTCAATCGTTGTGGACGGACATAACACTAAAACTCTATCAACAGCGCCCTCGGCAAGCATAATCGCCGCAATACCGTACATCACATAGCTTTTGCCAGTACCAGTCGCCAAATCAAGCGAGGCGGCGAGTTGGTCCGGCAATTGCAAATACCGCTCCATATTTCCAATTGAGCCGTACTTGTCGCGCAAAATTTCATTATGCTCAAAATTCTTTCCAGCCAAATTGCGCAAATCCCGATACTCACCGCCGAGTAAGTACCGCATAGCGGCGCGGATTGCGTTCTTTTGGTATTCTCTATTTTCGCAAAGCTCATCAATAAACGCTTCGTACTTATTTTCGTCCCACTTGCGACGATCAACCGAAGTGCTGACTTCCAGCACTAGGTCTTCATTATGAAATCGTTTTGTTCCGTTTGTTCTTCTTGGCATAATTATTTTTTAGCTTTGGCAGGACGCGCTTTCGGCGTAATCACAATGCGCGATTCGTTGCCGTAAATATCCAAAAATACGAGCATGACATCACCTTTAATTTCTTTGACTGGTAGCTCTATTTTCCACTTGTTATCTTTTATCGCGCTCGCGTAAAACGCTTTATCCAAATCAAACACTTTCCCGTTGTAGTCGTAATCCACCATCACCATTGAAAGCGCATCGTGCTTGCTGATTTTATCTTTTCCGCGCAGGCGCGCCTTGCTCTCAAACTTCTTTATTTTAACAGATATAGCTTGCGTCTTTGCGGCAAGTTCAAGCTCAACAACCGGCGGCTGGATAAAATCAAAACCCACTGCCTCAACAGTTTCGTTGATAGCCATTTCGTCGTTCGGCTGGACGAGCGCGGAAAATTGTCGTCGGTGCAGTTCGTTGATGAAAGAATATGGAATACGAAGCGCGTAATATCGCACTCCATCTATTTCGATATAGTCCTCTTGGAAAAGGAACGCACCGCGCGGAGCAATAATAAAGCAACGATCTCCAACGGCTTTTCCAATGCTTGCGTGCAGGTCTGCGATTGTCCGCTGGCTAATCTGTCCTTCCTTAAAATGATTGAAAACATGAACACTTGAACCTTGCCGCTTGCCGTCCATTTGAAAGCCATGAATTTTGTGCGGCTCGTCTTTGCACTCAAAAAGCTGGAGCGCAAAAAATCGCCAATCTTCCCACGGTAAATTTCGCAAGTTCTCAAAATCGTACAAACCGGCGTTGTAAAGAGTAAACGATTTGGCGGCAAGCGGCTCACCAGTGTTGCCGATATTTTTTTGCAAAGTCAGCATGCGTTTTTGTATTGTATAAATCGCGAGCTTGCCTATATCAATAGCAATCCAACGGCGTTTCAATTTTTCTGCAACGGATACCGTTGTGCCTGATCCGGCAAATGCGTCAAGAATAATATCCCCTTCATTTGAAGAACCCCTAATGACCCTCTCCAAAAGCCGCTCGGGTTTTTGTGTAGGGAAATCTATTCTCTCTGAAGAAATACCTGCAATATGTTGAATATTCCATACATCATCGGCGGCAACGCCCAAAGGATTTGGGACACTCTTGAAACTTCCTCGCTGAATATATCCCTGTTTCTCATGGGCTTCCAATGAGCTTTTTGAGTATGGCTTGTACTGTCTGTTGTAAATATAATTGCTATTACTTTTTGCATACCAAAAAATCGTGTCGTGCATTTGCTGATATTTATCCGATGCCGCAGTCCAACGATTGTAATGCCATATATTTTCATTGACCATGTGCCCCTCTCCAAAAATCTCATCCATTAACACTTTCGCGTAATGACATTTTTTCCAATCAAGATGTAAATAAATGCTTCCGTCGGAGGATAGTAAGTCCCTCATTAACACAAGCCGTTTGCGTAAAAATTCCAAAAACTCGGCTCCTGCGATTTTATCCTGATATGCTTTTTGATCCTGACTTCCCTTAAAATCTCGTCTTGTTGAAAATGGCGGATCAATATAAATCAGCCGAACGCCCGGAGTTCCGTCGGCATTTACCAATTTGCCGTCCGCTTTCATTTGCAAAAGTGTTTTCATCGCTTGCAAGTTGTCGCCGAAAATAAGCTTATTGTGCCAATCAACGCCGTTTTGTCCGAAAGTGCTAACCTCTTGAAACGGCACTGCCATTGTGTCGGCGAGAATTTGCTCCTCGTTTTCTTTGCCGTTATAAACAAGTTCGTATTCGCGGCGTTCTGGCGGGAAAAATTCTCGCGCCCACTCTGCCGGAAGTTCCTCACCGGTCTCGGTGAGCTTCAAGCCCCGTTTCAGCAATTCATATATTTTTTCTTGGCGTTTCTTGTCCATATTATTTCATTAAATCATCAAGGCTAATATCCAACGCCTTTGCGATTTTTTGAGCCGTCTCAATAGTCGGGTTGGGGCTTTCGTCAGTTTCAATCTTGACGATAGTTTGAAGCGACAAATCGGCAAGTTTAGATAACTTGTCTTGAGAAATATCTTTCTCTTTGCGTAAGCGTTTTATGTTTTTGCCTATCGTGGACATATTATACTATAATATAAGTATTGTGCTATAATAGCGTTATCACTTATACCGCAATATTAGCAAATAAAACGCCTTTCATCAATTCTATGAATTATTTCCTCTACGCCCGCAAAAGCACCGATGTTGAAGACAAGCAAGTCCGGTCTATTGATGACCAACTTGCCGTCTTGCGGGCGTTAGCAAAAGAGCAGGGGCTAACAATCATTGCGGAGTTTGTGGAAAAGCAATCGGCCAAGATTCCCGGCCGTCCTATTTTTAACGATATGCTCGCCCGCGTGGAGAAGGGCGAAGCGCAGGGAATTGTTTGTTGGAAACTTGACCGCTTGGCTCGCAATCCGGTGGACGGCGGGCAAATAAGTTGGATGTTACAGCGTGGCATTATCGCTCATATCCAAACTCACGAACGAAGCTACAAACCGACGGACAACATTCTGATGATGTCCGTTGAGTTCGGAATGGCTAATCAATATATTATTGATTTGAGCGCGAACACCAAACGCGGACTTCACGAAAAAGCACGACGCGGAGAATTTCCGAGTGTCGCTCCAATCGGTTATCAGAATAACCCACGAACCAAGAGAATTGATGTTGATAGAAAGAAAGCCCCGATTATACGGGCGGCGTATGAACTATACGCCGAGAATAAATCTCGTTTGGAGGATATATCTATGTTCCTATACGAACGGGGCATACGAACCAAAAAGATTAAGCGTTGGAATAGCAACGGCAATAAGCCCATTAAAAAAGATACGATAAAAGAGATTCTCACGAATACCTTTTATTACGGCGACTACCAATACGGCGGAGAAATTTATCACGGCATACATACGCCGATTGTTTCCAAACAATTATTTGACCGCGTTCAAGAAGTCATAAAAATACGGGGGAGAGGGCAAAAAGCAATCAAAGACCCGCAAGTCCTTTGCGGACTTTTGAAATGCGGCGAGTGCGGGTGTTCCATTACCGCCGAAGCGATAACCAAACAGCAGAAGAACGGCAATATCCACCGCTACATATATTATCGTTGCACCAAGAAAAAAGGCCGTTGCTCCCAACCCTATATCCGAGAAGAAGAACTAAGCGGGCAGTTATCAAATCTGCTTGCCCGCTTTGTGCTTCCCAAAGAATACGCCAAAGCTATGTTGCTTATGGCCGACAAAGACGAGAAGGAAGCCCAAAGCGTGGCGGCGGCGTCCGTCCAAGACCTACGGGCAAAGGTGGCCGATATAGACGGCGGAGTTAGCCGTCTTACCGACCTCTATATTGAACAGGACATAGACCGCGACGCTTACCTTTTGAGGAAGCGCGCGCTTATGTCCGACCGGAAGACCACGGAGGAGCAGATAACTCGTCTTGAACGGAACGCCGCCGGTTGGCTCCAACCTATGCGAGAATGGATAAACGACGCTTCGCGTCTTGATGAAATACAAAAAACGGACGACCTCCCCTCCAAAAAAATCTCCCTCCAAAAAATCTTCGGCTCCAACCTCACACTAAAATCGCGCGAAGCGCGCGGCGTGGCTCAAAATCAATGGGCTTCCTATGAGGAAGCCCATCAAAAAAAT